>NZ_JCBCUR010000002.1:0-738449 GCF_059862305.1 Pseudomonas sp. MF09156 | reverse complement strand
CACAAGCACCCACACGAATTGCTTGATTCAGTTGTTAAAGAGCGGTTGGTTAAGATCTTTCGTCTCAACCGAGGCGCGCATTCTACAGCAGCCTCATTTGCTGTCAAGTGATTATTTTCAGAAGCTTCGAGATTTTCCTCAACAACTTCAACCACTTGCGCTTTCGATCTCTCGTCAGCGGGAGGCGAATTCTACAGCGTTACACGCTGCTGTCAACACCTCTTTTTCAACTTCCTTTTGGCTTCGATGAACTGAAGCAACCTGCTGCCGAAAACTACATAACTCATTGTTTACCAAGGAGTTTTCCGTTTCGACTGCGCCGGAAGTGGGGCGAATTATAGACAGATATAAATCGCCGTCAACCGTTACTTTCAGGTTTATTCGGATTTAAGCGTAATCCGCGCAAATGCCTTCTTGCCGGCCTGGCAAACGTGGGTCGCACCCAGCTCGTATATAAAGGTGCGATCAACAACCTCACCATCTATACGCACACCACCGGAACCGAGAAGGTCGCGTGCAACCGCCGAGTTCTTCACCAATCCCGCCTTATTAAGGACAGCCGCGATAGGCATCGCCTCGCCAGCAGTCAATTCAATCTCAGGCAGATCATCCGGCAGCTCGCCATCCTTCATACGATTGCCCGCAGCACGATGAGCACTGGCCGCAGCCTCCTCGCCGTGGAAGCGCGCAACAATTTCTTCCGCCAGCTTGATCTTGACGTCCCGCGGGTTCGCACCCGCCTCCACATCGGCACGCAATGCGTTGATCTCATCCATCGAGCGGAAGCTCAACAACTCGAAGTACCGCCACATCAAAGCATCAGGGATAGAAACCAGCTTGCCGTACATCACACCCGGCGCTTCCTGGATGCCGACATAGTTGCCCAACGACTTGGACATCTTCTTCACGCCATCCAACCCTTCCAGCAATGGCATGGTCAGAATGCATTGAGCCTCCTGACCATACGCGCGCTGCAGCTCACGCCCCATCAACAGGTTGAACTTCTGATCGGTACCGCCCAGCTCGACATCCGCACGCAGCGCCACCGAGTCATACCCTTGAACCAACGGGTACAGGAACTCGTGAATCGCGATGGGCTGATTGGTGGAGTAGCGCTTATCGAAGTCATCGCGCTCGAGCATCCGCGCAACGGTGTACTGGGACGTCAGACGAATGAAGTCCGCCGGCCCCATCTTATCCATCCAAGTGGAATTGAACGCCACTTCGGTCTTGGCCGGATCAAGAATCTTGAAGACCTGAGCCTTGTAGGTCTCGGCATTATCGAGGACCTGTTCACGGGTCAGCGGCGGGCGCGTAGCACTCTTGCCGCTCGGATCGCCGATCATCCCGGTGAAATCACCTATAAGGAAGATCACCTGATGCCCCAGTTCCTGGAACTGACGCAGCTTATTAATAAGCACGGTATGACCCAGGTGCAGATCCGGTGCCGTCGGATCAAAGCCAGCCTTAATACGAAGGGGTTGGCCACGCTTGAGCTTTTCGATCAGCTCGGCCTCGACCAACAGTTCTTCCGCACCACGTTTGATCAGCGCTAGCTGCTCTTCAACCGACTTCATAACAGACCCGCAAAGCTCAGATTCAAAGGGAACCAACCATACAAGATCAGGGACTAATTACAAGTTTTGCCCTGCAAACGGACACCATTCGGCGAGCCCGGCATTCGCAAGCTTGCACCACAGATGATTTGGTTATATTTTATACAGTTATTTCATCTTCATCATGTCATTCATCTTTTCCATTTCATCTTTTCAAAGTCAAAATTACCTATGACCACTGAACCGTCTAAAGCGCCGCCGCTTTACCCGAAGACCCACCTGCTCGCCGCAAGTGGTATCGCCGCCCTTCTCAGCCTGGCACTCCTGGTATTCCCTTCCAGTGACGTAGAAGCCAAACGAACGACCCTGAGTCTTGACTTGGAGAGTCCGGTTGAACAACTGACACAAGACCAAGACGCTTCTGACGCCCAACAAGCCACAACCGCGAGCGTCGAGTCACCCTTTGCACAGATTGAAGACAGCACGGATGACACCAAGGCAACCGCCCAGGCAGCCCCTGTACCCCAGGTAGCAAAAGGTCCCGAACACCGTGAAGTGATCGTGGCCAAAGGCGACACACTGTCGACACTGTTCGAGAAAGTCGGCCTTCCAGCCGCGACCGTTAACGATGTGCTGGCCAGCGACAAGCAAGCCAAGCAATTCACCCAGCTCAAGCGCGGCCAGAAGCTTGAGTTCGAGCTCAGCCCAGACGGTCAACTGACCACCCTGCACAGCAATCTCAATGACCTTGAAAGCATCACCCTGACCAAGGGCGCCAAGGGCTTTGCCTTCAATCGCGTGACCACCAAGCCGGTAATGCGCTCTGCCTATATTCATGGCGTGATCAACAGCTCGCTGTCCCAGTCGGCGGCGCGCGCAGGCCTGTCCCACAGCATGACCATGGACATGGCCAGCGTGTTTGGCTACGACATCGATTTTGCTCAGGATATTCGCCAGGGTGACGAGTTCGACGTGATCTACGAGCAAAAGGTGGCCAATGGCAAGGTTGTCGGCACCGGCAATATCCTGTCGGCGCGCTTTACCAACCGCGGCAAGACCTACACCGCCGTGCGCTACACCAACAAACAAGGCAATAGCAGCTACTACACCGCCGACGGCAATAGCATGCGCAAGGCCTTCATCCGTACTCCGGTTGACTTCGCCCGTATTAGCTCGCGTTTTTCCATGGGCCGCAAGCATCCAATTCTGAACAAAATCCGCGCCCACAAAGGTGTGGACTATGCAGCACCCCGCGGCACGCCAATCAAGGCTGCCGGTGACGGCAAGGTGCTACTGGCCGGGCGCCGGGGCGGCTACGGCAATACCGTTATCATCCAGCACGGCAACAGCTACCGTACGCTGTACGGGCATATGCAAGGCTTTGCCAAAGGCGTGAAGACCGGCGGCAACGTCAAGCAAGGCCAGGTGATCGGCTATATCGGCACCACCGGCCTGTCCACCGGACCGCACCTGCACTATGAGTTCCAGGTCAACGGCGTGCACGTCGACCCGCTAGGCCAAAAGCTGCCGATGGCCGACCCCATCGCCAAGGCCGAGCGCGCCCGCTTTCTTCAGCAAAGCCAGCCGCTGATGGCACGCATGGACCAGGAACGCGCCACCATGCTGGCTTCGGCGAAGCGTTAAGCGATGGCGCTCTATATAGGTGTGATGTCCGGGACCAGCCTCGACGGCCTGGATATTGCACTGATCGAGCAAAACACGGCGGTCAAGCTGATCGCCACGCATTACATCCCCATGCCTGAATCCCTGCGTGCGGAGCTGCTGGGCCTTTGTGCCAGCGGCCCGGACGAGATTGCACGCTCGGCGATTGCCCAGCAAAACTGGGTCACCCTCGCCGCCCAGGGCATTCATGCCCTGCTTGAGCAACAGCAACTCACGCCCGCCGACATCCGGGCGATTGGCAGTCATGGGCAGACTATTCGCCACGAACCTGCCCGCGGCTTTACCGTGCAGATTGGCAACCCCGCTTTACTGACCGAGCTGACTGGAATAACCGTCGTCAGCGACTTCCGTAGTCGCGATGTGGCCGCCGGTGGCCAGGGTGCGCCACTGGTGCCTGCCTTTCACGAAGCGCTGTTCGGCCAGACCAACGGCAACCGGGCAGTGCTGAATGTCGGCGGTTTCAGCAATCTGAGCCTGATCGAGACCGGCAAACCAGTAGCTGGCTTTGACTGCGGCCCGGGCAACGTCCTGCTCGACGCCTGGATTCACCAGCAACGGGGCGACACCTTTGACCGCGACGGCCAGTGGGCTGCGACAGGAAAGATCGAGCCACAGCTGCTCACCGCGTTGCTCAGCGATCCTTTCTTCCTGACCCAGGGCCCGAAAAGCACTGGGCGCGAAGTCTTCAACCTGTCTTGGCTGGAGCACCACCTCGGTCGACTGCCATCATTCAATGCACAGGATGTCCAGGCCACGCTGCTGGAGCTGACGGCGCAGACTATCGTCGAGTCGTTGAAAACCGCACAGCCGCACACCGAGACCCTGCTGGTATGTGGCGGCGGCGCCCACAACACGACGCTGATGAAGCGCCTCGCCGCCATGCTACCGGCCACCCGCGTGAGCAGCACCGCCACCCACGGCGTAGACCCTGACTGGGTGGAAGCCATGGCCTTCGCCTGGCTGGCCCATTGCTGCCTTGAAGGCATCGCCGCCAACCGCCCAAGCGTGACGGGTGCACGCGGCCTTCGCGTACTTGGCGCGATCTACCCCGCCTGACACGCACATAGCAAAACGCCGCTTGGCTCCATAAGAGCCAAGCGGCGTTTTGCCTATCCGCTATCGATCAGATCGAGAACGACGAACCGCAACCACACGTCGTGGTGGCATTCGGGTTCTTGATCACAAAGCGCGAGCCTTCCAAACCTTCCTGGTAATCCACCTCGGCGCCTGCCAAGTACTGGAAGCTCATCGGATCCACGACCAGGCTTACGCCCTCGCGCTCGACGATGGTGTCGTCATCGGCCACATCTTCATCGAAGGTAAAGCCGTACTGAAACCCTGAACAACCGCCGCCCGTAACGAATACGCGCAGCTTCAAGCGATCATTACCCTCTTCATCGACCAGGCTCTTCACCTTGTGCGCAGCACCGTGGGTGAATTGCAAAGCCGTGGGGGTGAAGGATTCAACGCTCATGCTGATAATCTCCCGGCGTAGCGCCGCCATATGCGTGATGGCGGCCATTATCCGCTTCTCCTAGAAAAGCGGTCAACTATTGTTACGGTATATCAATCTGCCCGGCGCCCCTTAAAAACACGAAAGGCCCGATCAACGGGCCTTTTGCACAGCAGCCAAAGCCTTAAGGCAGCATGCCGGCGTGGGACAAGCCAAGCTTCTCATCCAGGCCGAACAAGATGTTCAAGTTCTGTACAGCCTGGCCCGACGCGCCCTTGACCAAGTTATCGATTACCGACAACACCACTACCAGGTCGCCATCCTGCGGCCGATGCACGGCAATCCGGCACACGTTGGCACCGCGCACGCTGCGGGTTTCCGGGTGGCTACCGGCAGGCATTACATCGACGAACGGCTCATTGGCATAACGCTTTTCAAACAATGCCTGCAGATCCACCGAGCGATCCACGACCGTTGCATACAGTGTCGAGTGAATCCCACGGATCATCGGGGTCAAGTGCGGCACGAACGTCAGGCCGACGTCACTGCCAGCCGCAAGGCGCAAGCCCTGGCGAATTTCCGGCAGGTGACGATGCCCTTTCACGGCATACGCCTTCATACTTTCCGAGGTCTCGGAGTACAAGGAGCCTACGGCCGCACCACGACCGGCACCGCTGACCCCCGACTTGCAGTCGGCAATCAGGCGCGAGGCATCCGCCAGGCCAGCTTCCAGCAGCGGTAGGAAACCCAGCTGCGTAGCCGTCGGATAGCAACCCGGCACGGCGATCAGACGCGCCTGCTTGATCTGCTCACGATTAACCTCTGGCAAACCATACACCGCCTCTTCAAGCAGCTCTGGAGCACCATGGGGCTGGCCGTACCACTTGGCCCACTCATCGGCATCCTGCAAACGGAAGTCCGCCGAGAGGTCAATGACCTTGGTCCCGGCGGCCAGCAGCTCGCCGGCCAACGCATGGGCAACACCGTGGGGGGTCGCGAAAAACACCACATCGCAGGCGCCCAGGGTCTTGATATCCGGAACGCTGAACGCCAGGCCGTCGTAATGACCGCGCAGGTTGGGATACATATCGGCAACGGCCAGGCCGGCCTCGGATCGGGAGGTGATGACCACCACCTCAGCTTGCGGATGCTGAGCCAACAGACGCAGCAATTCGACACCGGTGTAACCCGTGCCGCCGACGATACCGACCTTGACCATAAACCTGCCCTCAACGAACCCACTGGAAAGCCGTCGATAATAGGGGCCGTATCGTTCTGCGACAACCGTCAACGTGACGTGCGCGCACTCTAACCTCTACTATCTCCAGTTACCGTGAACCTGGGAATAACTAAAAATGCTTTATCTATGGCTCAAAGCCTTTCATATCGTCAGCATTGTCTGCTGGTTTGCCGGGCTGTTTTACCTTCCGCGCCTGTTCGTCTACCACGCACAAAGCCAGGATGCCGTCAGCCAGGAGCGCTTCTGCATCATGGAGCGCAAGCTGTACAAGGGCATCATGCTGCCGGCGATGATCGCCACGCTGGTATTCGGTATCTGGTTGATCAGCCTTAACCCGAGTGTCTTCAGCCAGGGTGGCTGGATGCACGCCAAGCTGACCTTGGTGGTGATCCTGATCGGCTACCACCATATGTGTGGCGCCCAGGTAAAACGTTTTGCCCGTGGCGAAAACACCCGCAGCCATGTCTTTTATCGCTGGTTCAATGAAGTGCCAGTTCTGATATTGCTGGCTATTGTAATTTTGGTCGTCGTAAAGCCGTTCTAACTCTAATCAGCCGCACTTAACCTGGGGTACTTCCAATGTCGCTGCCCGCTTTGCTAGAACAACGCCTGCGCCTGCCCGTGGTGGCTGCGCCGATGTTCCTGATTTCCAATCCGCAACTGGTCCTGGCGTGCTGCCGCAATGGCGTGGTCGGGAGTTTCCCGGCACTCAACCAGCGCGAAAGCAGCGGGTTCAAGGCCTGGCTGGAAGAAATCGAGGCGGGCCTGGCACTGCTGGAAAACCCCGCGCCCTACGCGGTCAACCTGATCGTGCACAACAGCAACCCGCGCCTTGAGGCTGACCTGGCGATCTGCGTCGAGCACAAGGTGCCGATCGTTATCACCAGCCTGGGTGCGGTCAAGGAATTGGTAGACGCCGTACACAGCTATGGCGGCCTGGTGTTCCACGACGTCACTACCCGGCGCCACGCCGAAAAAGCCGCAGAAGCCGGCGTCGACGGACTGATCGCCGTGGCGGCGGGGGCTGGCGGCCATGCCGGCACCTGGAGCCCGTTCTCGCTGATCGCCGAGATCCGCCAGTTCTTCGACAAGACCCTCCTGCTGGCCGGCTGCCTGAACCATGGGCACGAGATCCTCGCCGCACAATTGCTCGGGGCAGACCTCGCGTATTTCGGCACGCGCTTTATCGGCACCACTGAAAGCCACGCCCCCGATGCCTATAAAGAGATGCTGCTCACATCGCGCGCAGCCGATATCGTGCACACTCCGGCGGTGTCGGGCGTGCCCGCAAGCTTTATGCGCCAAAGCCTGGAAAACGCCGGTTTCGACCTTGCCGCCCTGCAAGGCAAGGGCGAAGTGAACTTTGGCTCCAAGCTCAAGCCACTCAGCGACGAGGCAAAGGCCTGGAAGACTGTATGGTCCGCCGGCCAAGGCGTCGGAGAGATTGACGATTTGCCCAGCGTCGATGAACTGGTTGCCCGCCTCGATGCCGAATACCGCAAGGCACGCGAGCAAGCGGCACAATTGCGCTGGCCGCGCTGACTCACCCGCCAGGCCTGCCCATTGAAGCAGGCCTGCATTACCCCTGAAAAGTGACAAGGATGCCCGCATGAGCGACAACCGTTTCAAGATTGTGTTTGATGGAGCCCTGCTCCCGGGTGTCGAAAGCACCACCGCCAAGCTGAACCTGGCCGAATTATTCAAAAGCGACGTCGAAGCGATTGAAAAACTCTTCACCGGGCGCCCGGTGGCCTTGAAGCGCGACCTGTCTCACGCCGATGCCGACACCTATCTGGCAGCCCTGAAAAACGCCGGCGTCGATGCGCGCATCGAAGCCGAACAACCCGTGGCCTTCAGCCTGGCTGAAACCCATGAGACCGACTCCGCGACCGCCGATTTTTCACGTCCAGCCGCCTCACCATACGCACCGCCGCGCGCAGTTGTAGGGGAAAACCTTCCAGAGTTTTCCACCCTCAAGGTGTTTACCGTCAACGGGCGTATCGGGCGCTTGCGCTTCCTCGCCTGGACCCTGGTGCTGAGCCTGGCCTTGTTCACCGTCGTGGGTGCCCTGTTTACCGTGGGCCTGGGTATTGCCGCGGTATCTCCCACTGCGGCGATCATCATTGGCTCACTGCTCGGTTTCGTCGTGCTCGTGGCATCTGTGTGGATCAGTGTCCAGATCACCGTGCAGCGCCTGCATGACCTGGGCTGGTCCGGCTGGTTATGGTTCCTGAACCTTGTACCGATCGTGGGCAGCATTTTCCCGATCCTGCTGATCGTGCTGCCTGGCAATGCGGGTGCCAACCAGTATGGTGCGCCACCGCCACGCAACTCGACCGCGGTGAAGGTCCTGGCCACCCTGTGGCTGGCGCTGCTCCCATTGATATTCGCCGCTACGGTGATGCTGGCCATGAGCGGTTACCTGGACCAGCTCGAAAGCAGCGTGGACGGTGGCTATGAAAACAGCTCCATGACCACCGATGAAGACGCTGATCAGAGCGTCATCGTGGGTGAAGAAGATGTGCAAAGTGCTGACGATGCGGCCGAACCTGTAGACTCTGCGCAAGAATGAAAAAACGCCCCACGCCTGTGACGCATCTGTCGCCGGCTCGGTGGCGTTGCGATGGAGAAACGCATGACCCGTTACGCTCTGATCACCGGTGCCTCCAGCGGCATCGGCCTGGCCTTGGCTGAAGCACTGGCCCGTCGCGGCCGCAGCTTGATTCTGGTGGCCCGCCAGCGTGATCAGTTGGAAAGTATTGCCATTGAGCTGACCCAACGCTTTGGCGTCGAAGTGTTGTTCCGCGCCTGTGACCTGGGCGAGCCATTGCGCCTGTCTGGGTTCCTGCTGGAGCTGGAAGAAGGTGAGCGGCAGATCGACTTGCTGGTCAACTGCGCCGGTATCGGCACCAGTGGCCCATTCCTCGCCCAGGACTGGATGACCGAGCAGGACCTGATCGAAGTCAACATCCTTGCCCTGACCCGCCTGTGCCACGCGCTGGGTAACTCCATGGCCCTGCACGGCGGTGGGCAGATTCTCAACGTCGCCTCGGTCGCAGCCTTCCAGCCGGGGCCATGGATGAGCACCTACTACGCCAGCAAGGCCTATGTGCTGCATTTCTCCGAAGGCCTGCGCGAAGAGCTGAAGAGCTGCGGCATCAAGGTTTCAGTGCTCTGCCCCGGCCCGACACGCACCGCCTTCTTCGGCACCGCACAGATGGACACCGCCAAGCTGGACCGTCAGCAGCTGATAAGCCCGGAAGAAGTGGCACTGCACACCGTACGTGCCCTGGCAAAGAACAAGGCGATCATTGTTCCCGGTCGCCGTAATCGCTGGCTGGCGTTCAGCCCGCGCTTGAGCCCACGCTGGCTGACCCGCAAGATTGCCGGCGCCATCAACAAGGCCTATTGCCCGCGTTGACCTGCTGGGTACACTCACCCTGCACTTTCATAATGGAGAAACAGCTGTGGATACTCTGTTCACCAAGATCATCAACAGAGAAATACCCGCGAGGATTATCTACGAGGATGACCAGGTCCTGGCCTTCCACGATATTGCGCCAATGGCCCCCGTGCATTTCCTGGTGATTCCAAAGAAGCCGATCCGCACCCTCAACGACCTGACGGAAGAAGACAAAGGCCTGGCAGGACACATCCTGTTCACCGCCCAGCGCCTGGCCGTGGAGCAAGGCTGCGAAAAAGGCTTTCGCGTGGTAATGAACTGCAATGAAGATGGCGGCCAGACCGTCTATCACATTCATATGCATGTACTGGGTCAACGCCAGATGAACTGGCCACCGGGCTGAAACCCCAATTGTAGGGGTCGGCTTGCCGGCGATGGCGGTCTCAAGAGCCTCATCGCCGGCAAGCCGGCCCCTATAAGAAGCATGACCCAGCGCAAACGCACGCCCCTCTCTTGCGGTAAACTGGCCGCCGAGATTTTTCCCGGAGGTCAGCATGACTACCCAACGTCACTACTCGCCGATTGACCGACTGTTGCTGCAAGCCGACACGGCCATGCGCACGCTGCTGCCCTTCAGCGGCCAGCCGTATCGCCCGTCACCTGCCATCGTGCAACCCGAAGCGCAAATGAGCGAGACGGATACCCGCCACGTCGCAGGCCTGATGCGTATCAACCATACCGGTGAAGTCTGTGCCCAGGCGCTGTACCAGGGTCAGGCCTTGACCGCCAAGCTGCCGCAAGTACGCGCAGCCATGGAGCATGCGGCCGAGGAAGAAATCGACCACCTGGCCTGGTGTGAACAACGTATCCGCCAATTGGGCAGCCACCCCAGCGTGCTGAACCCACTGTTTTATGGTTTGTCGTTTGGTATCGGCGCCGCTGCCGGCCTGATCAGCGACAAGGTCAGCCTGGGTTTTGTCGCAGCGACCGAGCACCAGGTGTGCAAGCACCTGGATGAGCATCTGGAACAACTGCCGGCCGAGGACGAAAAGTCCCGGGCGATTCTTGAGCAGATGCGTATCGACGAAGAACATCACGCAGAAAGCGCACTGGATGCCGGCGGTTTCCGCTTCCCGGCACCGGTTAGGTTTGGCATGAGCCTGCTGGCCAAGGTCATGACCAAAAGCACCTACCGGATCTGAGCTGCAAAAAAGGGCGCTTTCAAAGCGCCCTTTCTTTTTTGCCGGTTGATCCTGTGATCAACCCAACTCAACGATCTCGTAATCATGAGTAATGGCCACGCCGGCCGCGCCGAGCATGATCGAGGCCGAGCAGTACTTCTGCGCCGACAGCTCGACGGCCCGCTTGACCTGCGCTTCTTTCAGCGCGCGGCCCTTGACCACAAAATGCATATGGATCTTGGTGAACACCTTCGGGTCTTCAGTCGCGCGTTCGGCTTCTAGAAAGGCTTCGCAGCTTTCCACCGCCTGGCGCGACTTCTTCAGGATGCTGACCACATCGAAGTTGCTGCAGCCGCCCACGCCGAGCAGGAGCATTTCCATGGGCCGTACACCCAGGTTGCGACCACCGGCTTCCGGCGGGCCATCCATGACCACCACATGGCCGCTGCCCGATTCACCGAGGAACATGGCTTCGCCCGCCCATTGGATGCGTGCCTTCATCGCCCAGACTCCACTGCTAAAAAAGGGGCGCCAGCTTATCACAGGCCCTCGCGAGCGCAGTGCCCACCCGCAATACGATCAACAGTAGGCCGTGATAGATAAATTCCCTGATCGAGTCAGAATGTGTCTGTTAAGCTGGCGCCAAATCAATGGCGCATTGCCATCCATTGGATGGACCTCGCTCGATAAAAATATAAGTCCAACCACACCGTGCAGTCTTTTCGGGATACAACCATGGTTGCTATTACCCCCATACCCAAGATCAAGAACCTCGATAAGTTACTGACCCACTGTCAGCGTCGACGCTATCCGGCCAAGCAGAACATCATCTGCGCCGGGGAGCGCTCGGAAACCCTGTTCTTCATTATCAAAGGTTCGGTCACGATCCTGATCGAGGATGAAGACGGCCGCGAGATGATCATCGCCTACCTCAATACCGGGGACTTTTTCGGCGAGCTGGGCCTGTTTGAGCAAGCCGGAAAAGAACAGGAGCGTAGCGCCTGGGTGAGGGCCAAGATCGAGTGTGAGGTCGCGGAAATCAGCTATGCAAAATTTCGCGAGCTGGCCGAACAGGATCCAGACATCCTCTACGCCCTGAGCGGCCAGATTGCCCAGCGCTTGCGCAACACCACGCGCAAAGTCGGCGACCTGGCGTTCTTCGATGTCACCGGGCGTGTCGCCCGCTGCCTGCTGGAGCTGTGCAAGCAGCCAGACGCCATGACTCATCCCGACGGCATGCAGATCAAGGTTACGCGCCAGGAAATCGGGCGCATCGTCGGTTGTTCGCGGGAGATGGTCGGTCGAGTGCTCAAGGATCTGGAGGAACGCAACCTGGTTCACGTCAAAGGCAAGACGATGGTGGTGTTCGGCACTCGCTAGTGCGCAAAGACCTGCGCCAGCATCTGCCGGTATAAACCGTCGAGGCGGCTGATGGCATCCGGCGCCGCAAAAGCTTCATGCAGGGCGATATGGCTGTCAGCGCGCACCCGTTGCTCCAGGCCACACGCCTGATTGAAGCGATTGACCGCAGCAATCAGTTCCTCACGATGGTTATCCAGCAACAGTGCGCCATGCACCAGGCCCACCGGGCGCCCACCACTCTGGCGCCAACGCTGGGCAGTGCCGACCATCTTGCGTCCGTCGAGATTGACGTTATAGCGACCATCGCAAAAGGCACCGTCGATTTCGCCCACGGAGGCATCGCCGCCCAACTCGGTCAGCAAATCGCAGATGGGTTGGCACAGGCGCAAATATCCGGTTTCAATCCGACCCTGGTCGCCCTCACTACGTGGCGGCGCGTAGACCAGTGCAATGTTCACCGTCGCCGCTGACTGCGGCACCGGCTCGCCCCCGGTTTCGCGCAGCAACACCGGCCAGCCGTGGGCCGCCGATACCTGGCTGGCCGCGTCAAATGCGGGCAGGCGGCTCAGGCGCCGAGGCATTACCAGTGCCTGGTCACTGGGTTGCCAGAACAGCAGGCCGAATGATTGCTCACCCGCGCAGACGGCGGCCAGCAAGTCTTGCTCGGCGGCAAGGCCTGCTTCAACGGTCATCGCTACGGGCTGGATCATCGGGCATCTACCTCTCTGAATAAACACAAAAACAAATGTGGGAGCTGGCTTGCTCGCGATAGCAACGTATCAGTCACCAATGCATTGACTGAAAGTCTGCTATCGCAGGCAAGCCAGCTCCCACACAAGCCAGCTCCTACCGCGACCGCGTTTTGAATCAATCCAGCGTCGAGCCGCTGACCGGCAGACCACGCTCCGGGAAAAACAGGCGCTGCAACTCAGCCCCAGGATTCTCCGCACGCATAAAAGTCTCGCCAACCAGGAACGAGTAGACGTCGCTGATTTCCATCAGCTCCACATCCGCACGATTGACGATACCGCTCTCGGTAATCACCAGGCGGTCGCGGGGAATGCGCGGCAGCAAGTCCAGCGTGGTTTCGAGGCTGACCTCAAAGGTGTGCAAGTTGCGGTTGTTGACCCCCACCAAGCGTGTGTCGAGGGTTTTCAGCGCGCGTTCCAGTTCGTCACCGTCGTGGACCTCGACCAATACATCCAGGCCCACGCCCTTGGCAACTGCCGCCAGTTCGGCCATCTGCACGTCGTCCAGCGCCGAAACAATCAACAGCACGCAATCGGCGCCCAACGCCCGGGCCTCGACGATCTGGTACGGGTCGATCATGAAGTCCTTGCGGATCACCGGCAACTTGCACGCGGCGCGGGCTTGTTGCAGGTAAGCGTCGGAGCCCTGGAAGTAGTCGATATCGGTCAACACCGAAAGGCAGGTCGCCCCGCCCTTCTCATAGCTGGCAGCAATCTCTGCTGGCACGAAGTGCTCGCGGATCACACCTTTGCTCGGCGAGGCCTTTTTGATCTCGGCGATCACCGCTGGCTGCTTGAGCTTGGCCTGGGTGATCAGGGCATTGGCGAAGCCGCGCGGTGCATCGGCGCTTTTCGCCAGGCCTTCCAGCTCGGCCAGGCTCACGCGGGCGCGGCGCTCGGCGACTTCTTCAGCTTTACGGGCGAGGATGTTTTCCAGGACTGTTGGCACGCTCATCCTTCATTCTCCATTTTGAATACGGCCGTGAATGCTCCCAGCTCTTCGAGCTTTTCGCGAGCCAGACCCGTATGCAGCGCATCGTGGGCCAAGGCGACACCTTCTGTAAGACTATAGGCGTGATCGGCTGCGTAAAGTGCCGCGCCAGCATTCAGAACAATCATCTCTGCCGCTTTCTGACCGTTTTCAGTCTTGCGACGCCCCAGGGCATCGTGAATCAATTCCAGGGAAGCGGCCGGGCTTTCCACCGCCAGGCCGTGCAGGCTCTGGCTCTTCATGCCCAGATCCTCTGGCTCGACCCAATATTCAGTGACCTGATCGTTCTTCAGTTCCGCCACAAAGGTCGGCGCCGCGAGACTGAATTCGTCCAGGCCATCCTTGGAGTGCACCACCAGCACATGCTTGCTACCCAGGCGCTGCAGGACTTCGGCCAATGGCCGGCACAGTGCCTGGCTGAACACGCCCACCACCTGATGTTTCACACCGGCCGGATTCGTAAGCGGGCCAAGCATGTTGAACAGGGTACGCAGGCCAAGGTCCTTGCGCGGTCCGGCGGCGTGTTTCATCGCACCATGGTGGGACTGGGCAAACATAAAGCCGATGCCAACGTTGTCGATGCAGCGCGCCACCTGCACCGGGGTCAGGTTCAGGTAGATACCTGCTGCCTCCAGCAGGTCGGCACTGCCGCTCTTGCCGGATACAGCACGGTTGCCGTGCTTGGCCACGGTGCAACCGGCAGCCGCCACCACGAAGGAGGAGGCCGTCGAGACGTTGAAAATATTCGCACCGTCGCCGCCGGTGCCGACCACATCGACCACGCCGTCGAGGGTCTTGAGTTCGACCTTGTCCGCCAACTCGCGCATCACCGAGACGGCGCCGACGATTTCGTCGATGCTCTCGCTCTTCATACGCATGGCCATCATAAAGGCGCCAATCTGCGCATCGGTGCATTGACCGGTCATGATTTCGCGCATCACATCGCTCATTTCAGCGGTGCTCAGGTCCAGATGGCCGACGATACGGCTCAGGGCAGTCTTGATATCCATGGAAAGTCCTTAGCGCGTGCCGCCGCTCTGCTTGAGAAAGTTGGCGAACAGCTCGTAGCCCTGCTCGGTCAGAATCGATTCAGGGTGAAATTGCACCCCTTCGACATTCAGTGTCTTGTGCCGCAGGCCCATGATCTCGTCGACCGAGCCGTCTTCCAACTGGGTCCAGGCCGTCAGCTCCAGGCACTCGGGCAAGGTTTCGCGCTTGACCACCAACGAGTGGTAACGGGTCACCGTCACCGGCAGGTTCAGGCCCTGGAACACGCCCTGATCATTATGGAACACCGGGCTGGTCTTGCCGTGCATCACCTGGCGGGCGCGCACTACGTCGCCGCCGAACGCCTGGCCGATGGACTGGTGGCCCAGGCAAACCCCGAGGATCGGCAGCTTGCCGGCGAAAAACTGGATGGCTTCCAGGGAGATACCCGCCTCGGTCGGCGTGCACGGGCCAGGGGAAACCACAATGCGCTCAGGGTTCAGGGCAGCAATCTGTGCCACGGTCATTTCATCGTTGCGCACCACCTTGACCTCGGCACCGAGCTCGCCCAGGTATTGCACAACGTTGTAGGTAAAGGAGTCGTAGTTATCAATCATCAGCAACATGTGGGTTCAAACCTCTTGAATTCACTGATTTCGAATGACCGCCTTCCAAGAGAGTGACCCGCTGCCAGACGCACTTTCCGGTTGCCGGGGTCAGCCGGCAAGGGGCGTCGAACAAAGGGTGAAGAAGGCAAATCGGTACAGGTCCGGCCGGGCCGGCAGAGAAAATTCAGGCGCGCCAACGCCAACGGGCGTGTGCCTTGACTACTCGCATCAAGAGTTTGCTGATGATCAACACGGGGAGGGTCTCATTCATACGTTCCCGCACAGTAACGTAGCCTCGCCAGCGGTGCAATATGGAGCAGCAAATACGGGGGGCATGACAAAGGGTTTGTAGGAAAAAAACGATTTTCCTCACAGGCAACTCCCACTACATTGCTAGTGTTTCACTTCCGATACAAAAACAATCACATGGAATTGCGTATGCTCAGACCATCTTTTGTTGCGCCCCTTGCCGGCTGCCTCCTGGCACTGGCCTGCGCGCAGGCGTTTGCAGCCCCTTCACCTTATTCAACCATGGTCGTTTTCGGCGATAGCCTGGCGGACGCGGGCCAGTTTCCCGATGGTCTGTCCGGTGCCACCCTGCGTTTTACCAACCGTACCGGTCCCACATTCCAGGGCGACTACGGCCTGGTTTCATCGACCCTGCTGGGCTCCAAACTGGGCGTGGCAGCGAACGACCTGAATGCCTCCACCTCGCCGGTTCGCGCGGCCCAAGGCTTGCCTGATGGCAACAACTGGGCGGTCGGCGGCTACCGTACCGACAACATCCTGGATTCCATCACCTCGCTATCCAACACGGCGATCCCTCCGGGCAATGCGGGCGCCGGCACGGTGTTGCGCAGCCGCCAGGGGTATCTGCCGGCAAACGGCGGACGCGCCGACCCCAACGCCCTGTATTTTCTGTCTGGTGGCGGCAATGACTTCCTGCAACAGCGCGTCCTCAGTCCAGGCCAAGCCGTTGCCGCAGGCGGGCGCCTGGCCGACAGTGCCCAGGCCCTGCAACAAGCCGGCGCGCGCTACATCATGGTGTGGATGCTGCCCGACCTGGGCCTGACACCCGCCATCAACGGCACGCCGCAGCAAGCTGCGACGTCCGCCCTGAGTAATATTTTCAACCAGGCATTGGTACAGCGCCTGTCGCAGATCGATGCCCAGATCATCCCGTTGAATATTCCACTGCTGTTGCAGGAATCCTTCGCCGACCCTGGCCGATTTGGCCTGGCGACCGGGCAGAACCTTACCGGCACCTGCTTCAGTGGCAACAGCTGCACCGCCAACCCGACCTATGGCATCGGCGGCACCAACCCGGACCCGACCAAACTGATCTACAACGACTCGGTCCACCCCACCGTCGCCGGGCAACGCTTGATCGCCGACTATGCCTATTCGCTGCTCGCCGCCCCCTGGGAGCTGACGCTGTTACCGGAAATGGCCCACGGCACCCTGCGCGCCCACCAGGATGAATTGCGCAACCAATGGCAGGCGGACAACGGCAACTGGCAGGCCGTGGGCCAATGGCGCGCAATTGTCGCCGGTGGTGGCCAGCGCCTGGACTTCGACGGTCAAGGCAGCTCCGCCAGTGGCGACGGCAGTGGCTACAACCTGAATGTCGGCACCAGCTATCGCCTCGACGACAGTTGGCGCGTAGGCGTGGCAGCCGGGCTGTATCGCCAGACGCTCGAAGCCGGCGCCAGCGACTCGGACTACAAGCTCAACAGCTACATGGGCAGCGCATTCGCCCAGTATCAGCACAACCACTGGTGGGCTGATGCCGCGTTGACCGGCGGCAGGCTGGACTTCGATAGCCTCAAGCGCAAGTTCGCCCTGGGCGTCAGTGAAAGCTCGGAAAAAGGCGACACCGACGGCTGGCTCTGGGCCTTGAGTGGTCGCGTGGGCTACGACATTGCCGGCGTCGGCAGCGATTGGCACCTGTCGCCGTTCATCAGCGCCGACTATGCGCGAGTCGAAGTCGATGGCTACGGGGAAAAAGGCAACCGCTCCACCGCGCTGACCTTTGATGATCAGCAACGCGACTCCAGGCGCCTGGGCGTTGGCCTGCAGGGTAGCTACCGCGTCACTCCGCAAACCCAGGTTTTTGGCGAAGTGGCTCACGAGCATGAGTTCGAGAATGACACCCAAAAGGTGAATATTTCGCTCAACAGCGTGCAGGGGATCGATTTCAAGCTGGACGGCTACACCCCCCGCAGCAACTCCGATCGCCTGAGCCTCGGGGTCAGCCACAAGCTCACCCAGGAGTTGGCACTGCGCGCGGCGTACAACGTGAGGAAGGATGACAGCCTGACCCAGCAAGGGGTCAGTGTCGGGGTGAGCCTGGATTTCTAAACCGGTCGTAAGAACAACATAAAGCTAATGTGGGAGCGGCAAGTCGAATCGTCGCACCGCCGCTCCCACACAAGCCCAATCCCACATTTAGATCGGGATCGACCGTCAGTCTTGCGGCGTCTGCTCGGCCAACGCCACCGCACGGAACATCGCTCGGCGCTTGTTCAGGGTTTCTTCCCACTCAAGGGCCGGCACCGAGTCGGCCACGATCCCGCCGCCCGCCTGGACGTGCAGTTCACCGTCCTTGATCACCGCCGTGCGGATCGCAATGGCGGTGTCCATGTTGCCATTCCACGCGAAATAACCCACGGCGCCGCCGTAGACACCACGCTTGACCGGCTCCAGTTCGTCGATGATTTCCATCGCGCGAATTTTCGGTGCGCCAGACAAGGTGCCCGCTGGCAGAATTGCGCGCAGCGCGTCCATGGCCGTCAGGCCGGCCTTCAGCTCGCCGGTGACGTTGGACACAATGTGCATCACGTTGGAGTAACGCTCGATCACCATTTTTTCGGTGAGCTTCACCGAGCCGATTTCCGAAACGCGCCCGGTGTCGTTACGCCCAAGATCGATGAGCATCAAGTGCTCGGCGATTTCCTTGTCGTCCGACAGCAGGTCCTCTTCGAGCGCCAGGTCGGCCTCTTCGGTCGCGCCACGAGGGCGCGTACCGGCAATCGGGCGCACGGTGATCAGGTTGTCTTCGACGCGCACCAGTACTTCCGGCGAACTGCCCACCACGTGGAAGTCACCAAAGTTGAAGAAGTACATATACGGCGTCGGGTTGAAGCAACGCAGGGCCCGGTACAAGTCGATGGGCGCCGCCTTGAAGTCGATGGACATACGCTGCGACGGCACCACTTGCATGCAGTCACCGGCGAGGATGTACTCCTTGATGGTATCGACCGCGCGCTCGTAGTCATCCTGGGTAAAGCTGGAACGGAACACCGGATCGGCCGCCGGTGGACGGCTGAGGTCCAGGCCGCGACGCGGGGTGATCGGCTGGCGCAGCTTGTCCAGCAGGGCTTCGAGGCTGGCCTGGCCTTGCTCGAACGCGTCGGCCTGGGCCGGGTCGGCGAGGACGATCGCGTGCATCTTGCCGGCCAGGTTGTCGAACACTACCACCGCGTCGGAAACCATCAGCAAGATGTCCGGCACGCCCAACGGATCGGGGTTCGGGCATTTGCCCAGGCGCTGCTCTACATAGCGCACGCAGTCGTAGCCGAAATACCCCACCAGGCCGCCATTGAAACGCGGCAGGCCAGGGATGGTCGGCACGTTGTAGCGCGCCTTGAAGGCTTCGACGAAGGCCAGCGGGTCTTGCACATCGTGGCTTTCGATCTCGATGCCGTCATGGGTGATGCTGACGTGATGGTCATGCACCCGCAGGACCGTGCGGCACGGCAGGCCGATGATCGAGTACCGGCCCCACTTCTCGCCGCCCTGTACCGATTCCAACAGATAGGAATTGGGCTCATCGGCCAGTTTCAGGTAGATCGACAGCGGTGTATCGAAGTCAGCCAGGGTTTCCCGGGCCATGGGGATGCGGTTGTAGCCGGCAGCGGCCAAACGCAGGAATTCTTCGCGGATCATGAGGTGCCTCGTGGCGTGAGGGTCTAACAGTCAGGTATGCAAACGTGCCGCAGCGCGGCCAGGATCAGTCAGGCGCGCCAACGCCAGCGGGCCAGGGCCTTGATGACTTTCATCCAGAGTTTGCGAGTGACCACCACGATGGGATTTCCAGAAGGGGATGGGACAGCGTCGGGCAACGTTATCTCAGCGCCCGCTCCCAAGCAACCGGGGATTAGCAGTCGCAGGTCATCAATGACCAGCGCCGGCGACTCTTCGGCGATCGGCCGGCCATGGTTGTAGCCGTAGCTCAAGGCCACGCACTTGACCCCCGCCGCTTTCGCCGCCAGCACATCACTGCGCGAGTCGCCGACAAACAGCGACTGGGAAGCCGGTATATTGGCCATTTTCATCACAAAGAACAGCGCCGCCGGGTCGGGCTTTTTCTGCGGCAGGGTATCGCCGCCGATGATCCAGCGGAAATACCGCCCGATCTTCATCTGGTCCAGCAACGGCGCGACAAAGCGCTCCGGCTTGTTGGTGATCAGGGCCATTTCCACGCCCTGCTTGTGCAGCCACTTGAGGGTGTCGCGCACGCCGGGGTAAACCACGGTCAGTTCGTGGCCGTCTTCGTAGGCCGCATTGAACAGTTCCAGCGCGTGCTCGGCTTCCACGTCATCGACGTCCTCGGCGTCGATATGGTTGGCCAAGGCACGGCGCACCAGCACCTGCACGCCGTTGCCGACCCAGTCGCGCACCGACTCGATACCGACCGGTTTGCGCCCCAGCTTGAGCAACATGTGATCCACCGCAGCCGCCAGGTCCGGCACCGAGTCGACCAGGGTGCCGTCCAGATCGAACATCACCAGCCGCGGCAATTGACCGGGGAACAGCTGCTCAAAACCGCTCATGGACGCGCCAGCGCCAGTTCTGCACGCATTTTGGCGATCACTTCCTGGTAGTCAGGAGTGTTGAAGATCGCCGAGCCGGCGACGAAGGTATCGGCGCCAGCCGCCGCGATGTCACGGATGTTGCTGACGTTGACCCCACCGTCGATCTCCAGGCGGATATCGCGGCCAGAGGCATCGATCAGCGCACGGGCTTCACGCAGTTTGTCGAGGGTGCCGGGGATGAACTTCTGCCCGCCAAACCCTGGGTTGACGCTCATCAGCAAGACCATGTCGACCTTGTCCATCACGTACTTGAGCGTGTCCAGCGGGGTCGCCGGGTTGAACACCAGCCCGGCCTTGCAGCCGCCTTCGCGGATCAGTTGCAGGGAACGGTCGATGTGCAGCGTGGCTTCCGGGTGGAAGGTGATGTAGGTCGCACCGGCTTCGATGAAGTCGCCGATGATGCGGTCCACCGGGCTGACCATCAGGTGCACATCGATGGGCGCGGTCACGCCGTACTTGCGCAGCGCCGCGCATACCATCGGGCCGATGGTCAGGTTCGGCACATAGTGGTTGTCCATGACATCGAAGTGTACGAAGTCGGCACCGGCGGCCAACACGTTGTCCACTTCTTCACCCAGGCGGGCGAAGTCGGCGGAGAGGATCGATGGAGCAATAACGAAGGGCTGCATGACGCACCTTTTCTGAGCTAAATCACGATGGCGCGCATTGTATACCTCATGCTTTGCTGCGCGCACCGTGACCTGACTCAATGGTTAGTAGGCGGCGCGGTAGATTTTCTCGATATCCGCCGCGCTCAGCTTGCGTGGGTTGTTGCGCATCAGGCGCTCGATTCCCGCCGCCTCTACCGCCATGGCCGGGATCGCATCCTCGGGCACGCCAAAGCTGCGCAGGCCGGAAGGGATCTCCACTGCGGCACACAGTCGCGTCATGGCCGCCACGGCCTGGTCCGCCGCATCGTTTACGCTCAAGCCCGTGACGTTCACCCCCATGGCCTGGGCGATATCCTGCATGCGCTCGACACAGGCCAGTTTGTTCCAGTGCATCACGTAAGGCAGCAGCAATGCGTTGCTCACCCCGTGGGCAATATTGAAACGCCCGCCCAACGGGTAGGCCAACGCATGCACCGCGCCCACCCCGGCATTGCCGAAGGCCATGCCGGCCATCAGGCTGGCGGTGGCCATATCGTCACGCGCCTGCAGGTTGGAAGGGTTGGCGTAGGCCTTGGGCAAGGCCTTGGCGATCAACTTGATCGCCCCGATAGCCAGGGCATCGGTGATCGGCGAAGCGTTCAGCGACAGATACGACTCGATGGCATGCACCAGGGCATCCACACCACTGGCCGCCGTGACACTGCGCGGGCAGGTCAGGGTCATTTGCGGGCTGATCAGCGCAACGTCCGGCAGTAGGTAGTCGCTGACGATGCCTTTTTTCAATTGCGCGGCCTTGTCCGAGAGAATCGCCACATTGGTCACCTCCGACCCGGTGCCGGCCGTAGTGGGAATGGCGATCAGCGGCGGGCCCTTGCGCGGCACCTGGTCCACCCCGAACAAATCCGCCAGAGCGCCGTGATACCCGGCATAGGCGGCGACGCTCTTGGCAATATCGATGGCACTGCCGCCGCCCACACCGATCAGGCCGTCATGCCCGCCTTCGCGGTACACCTGCATGCAGTCTTCGACGATGGCGATCTCCGGGTCGGGCAGTACCCGGTCGAAAATCTCAAAGGGGCGATCCCCCAACTGCGCCAACGCCAATTGCACCGTGCCGGACTTGACCAGTGCGGCATCGGTGACGATCAGCGGGTTATCGACATCCAGCCGGGTCAGCTCGGCGGCCAATTGCTCGATGGCACCTGGGCCGGTGAGCAATTTATGGGCGATCTTGAATGAGGAGATACTCATGTGCGCGGCCTCTTATAAAGTTGGGGGCTGGCACAAGAATAGCTGGGGAATGTGGGTTGTCTGCCATTCAGCGGCTGAATGGCCAGATCATTCAAAGCGAACCCGGTCAATGTAGGAGCTGGCTTGCCTGCGATGGCCTCGTACCGAGTCGAGGCCATCGCAGGCAAGCCAGCTCCCACAGATGATAGGGTTTCAGCAGTCAGACCTGTGCCGTACGCAGTTTTTCGCTGCGCCCACGCAGCCATTCCAGGGTCAGCAACAGCACCACCGAGAAGGCAATCAGCAGAGTCGCTGCAGCGGCAATGGTCGGGCTGAGGTTTTCGCGGATGCCGCTGAACATCTGCCGAGGCAAGGTGGCCTGCTCGGGCCCGGCGAGGAACAGCGTTACCACCACCTCATCGAACGAGGTGGCAAAGGCAAACAGCGCCCCGGAAATCACCCCCGGCGCAATCAGCGGCAGCGTCACCCGGCGAAACGCGGTCAGCGGCGATGCCCCCAGGCTGGCCGCTGCCCGCACCAGGTTATGGTTGAAGCCCTGCAACGTTGCCGACACGGTGATAATCACAAAGGGCACGCCCAGCACCGCATGCACCACGATCAGTGAAAAGAAGCTGTTGCCCAGCCCCAGCGGAGCGAAGAACAGGTAACTCGCCACGCCGATAATCACCACCGGCACCACCATCGGCGAAATCACCAGGGCCATCACCAGCGCCTTGCCGGGAAAATGCCCACGGGTCAGGCCGATGGCCGCCAATGTACCGAACACCATCGCCAGCACCGTGGCCGCCGGGGCAACGATGATGCTGTTTTTCAGGGCACGCATCCATTCCGCCGAGGCGAAGAAGTCCTGGTACCAGTGCAGCGAAAATCCCTGCAGCGGGTACACCAGGAAACTCCCCGAGTTGAATGACAGCGGGATGATCACCAGCACCGGCAGGATCAGGAACAACAGGATCAGGCCGCAGAGGATCCGCAAGCTGTAGAACCACACCCGCTCTATGGGTGACATATAAGGACTGCTGGACATGTCAGGCGCTCCTCAGCTCAGGCGCAGGCGGCTGGCGCCCACCAGCCAGTTGTAGATCAGGTACAGCACCACGGTCGCCAGCAGCAGCAAGCCGCCCAGCGCAGTGGCCATGCCCCAGTTGATGCTGGTGTTGGTGTAGAACGCCACGAAGTAGCTGACCATCTGGTCGTTAGGGCTGCCCAGCAGGGCCGGGGTGATGTAATAGCCAATCGCCAGGATAAACACCAACAGGCAGCCGGCACCGACGCCCGCGTAGGTCTGTGGGAAGTACACCCGCCAGAAACTGGCAAAGGGGTGACAGCCCAGCGAAATCGCCGCACGCATATAGGTCGGCGAAATACCCTTCATCACGCTGTAGATCGGCAAAATCATGAACGGCAACAGGATATGCACCATGGAGATGTAGACCCCAAGCCGGTTGAACACCAGCTCCAGGGGCTTATCGATAATGCCCAGGCTCATCAGCGCACCGTTGATCAAGCCGCCGGACTGCAGCAACACAATCCACGCGGCGACACGCACCAGTACCGAGGTCCAGAAGGGCAGCAGCACCAGGATCATCAACAGGTTGCTTTGCCGCGCCGGCAGGTTGGCCAGCAAGTACGCCAGCGGATAGGCCAGCAGCAGGCAACACACGGTAATCACCAGGCCCATCCAGAAGGTGCGGGCGAAGATATCGAGGTAGATCGCCTGGTCCGGGGTGGCCGGCGCGACTTCACCGAGGTCGTCGATCCGATGATCGACGGCCGCCAGCAGGTAATAAGGCGTAAGGCTGCTGGTGTTGCGGCGGATTGCCTGCCAGTACGCGGGGTCGCCCCAGCGTTCGTCGAGGTTCTCCAGCGCTTCTTTATAAGAGGCCGGCACTTCGCTAAACGGCAGCGCCCGCGCAGTTTTGGTCAACAGGCTGCGATAGCCCGCCAGTTCCATGTTCAGGCGCTTGGACAGGTCGCCCAAGGTCTGGTTTTTACGGGCTTCGCCCAGGTCCTCGCTGATAGCCTGATACACCGGCTCGTCGGGCAAGCCGCGACCATCCCAGGCGGTCACCGCCACCACGGTACGCGGCAAGCCGGCGACCACTTCCGGGTTACCGACGCTTTTGTAGAGCAACGCAACGATGGGCACCAGGAACACCAGCAGCAAAAACACCACCAGCGGCGCGATCAAGGCCTGGGCCTTCCAGCGGTTAAGCCGCTCGGCACGGGCCAGGCGCTGTTTCAAGCTGGGGGTGGTGACCTCGTTCGAGGGAACGGCGATGGCCATGGCAAACTCCGGAAAATCTACAGTTGAGACCCGTGTTAAAGGCCCCTTGTGGGAGCCGGGCTTGCCCGCGATGGCAGCGCCTCGGTGTGTCACGTCTACCGAGGTGATGCCATCGCAGGCAAGCCAGCTCCTACAGGGGTTTAGCGGTGGGGCTTATTACTTGGCAGCCCAGGAGTTGAAGCGCTGCTCCAACTGCTCGCCGTTATCCGCCCAGAAGCTCACATCGATCTGCACCTGGTTGGCGATGTTTTCCGGGGTGGTCGGCATATCCTTGAGGATGTCCTTGGCCAGCAACGGTACGGCCTGGGTATTGGCTGGGCCGTAGGCGATGTTTTCCGAATAGGTTTTCTGCTGTTGCGGTGCGACGGAGAAGGCGATGAATTTCTTCGCCGCCTCGGCGCGTTCCTTGCCCAGGCCCTTGGGGATCGCCCAGGCATCAAAATCGTAGACGCCGCCGTTCCACACCACTTTCAGGTTGCTCTCTTTCTGCACGGCAGCGATCCGGCCGTTGTAGGCCGAACTCATCACCACATCACCCGAGGCCAGGTACTGCGGCGGCTGGGCGCCGGCTTCCCACCATTGGATCGACGGCTTGAGCTCATCGAGTTTCTTGAAGGCACGGTCTTGGCCATCTTTGCTGGCCAGCACTTTGTAGACATCCTTGGGCGCTACACCGTCAGCCATCAGGGCAAATTCCAGGGTGTATTTGGCGCCTTTGCGCAGTCCACGCTTGCCGGGGAATTTCTGGGTGTCCCAGAAATCCACCCAGCCGCCTGGTGGCGCCTTGAGCTTGTCGGCGTTGTAGGCCAGCACGGTGGACCACACGAAGAAACCCACGCCGCAGGGCTGGATCGCGCCTTTCACGTAATCTTGCGTGTTGCCAAACAGTGCAGGGTCCAGCGGCTCGAACATGTCTTCGTCACAGCCACGGGACAGCTCCGGCGATTCGACTTCCACCAGGTCCCAGGACACGCTCTTGGTGTCGACCATGGCTTTGACCTTGGCCATCTCGCCGTTGTACTCGCCGGCGATGATCTTGCCGTGGCCCGCGCTTTCCCACGGGGCATAGAAGGCCTTGACCTGGGCCGCCTTGTTCGCGCCGCCAAACGACACCACCGTCAGGTCAGGACCTGCCATGACCTGTGAAGCACCCGCCAGGCCAATGGCCAGGGCGGTCAATTTCAGGGATCTCAACATTTATTGTTCTCTCCACGTGCAGGGTTGGATGAAGCCAAGGGGGCGATCAGTTCGCCTCTAGAAGTGGGTCGAGTGCGCGAACGTGCTCGACTTGCCAGCCAATCGGAACCACATCGCCGACCGTCAGCGCCGGGTCCAGCTCGGCGATCGGTTGTTTCACAAAGAAATCAGCCTTGCCGCAGACTTCCAGGCGCACACGTACGTGGTCGCCCAGGTAGATAAATTCGGCCACCCGACCCGAGAAGCGATTGCTGCAGCTTTCGCTGGAACCGTTGAGGCTGACCCGCTCCGGGCGCACCGACAGCGTCACCGGGCCACCGATCTGCCCGACATTCACCGCCAGCGCCTCGACCTTCTCGCCCCGCGCCAGCTCGACCACGCAGCGCTCGCCGGTGTGGCTGTGCAGGCGGCCGTTAAGGCGGTTGTTCTCGCCGATGAAGTTGGCGACGAAGGTGTTTTTCGGCTCTTCATACAAGGTGCGCGGCGGTGCGATCTGCTGGATCTCGCCCTGGTGGAACACCGCCACCCGGTCGGACATGGTCAGGGCTTCACCCTGGTCGTGGGTCACGTAGACCACCGTCACGCCGAGGCGCTGGTGCAGGTGCTTGATCTCCATCTGCATGTGTTCACGCAGCTGTTTATCGAGGGCACCGAGGGGTTCGTCCATCAGCACCAACTGCGGCTCGAACACCAGTGCGCGAGCCAAGGCCACCCGTTGTTGCTGGCCGCCGGAGAGCTGCGCCGGGTAGCGCTGGGCGAAGGCGTCGAGCTGGACCATGCTCAGCACGCGCTTGACCCGCTCGCTGACATCGGTCTTGCTCAAGCCGCGTACGGTCAGGGGGAACGCCAGGTTCTCGGCCACGGTCATGTGCGGGAACAGCGCGTAGTTCTGGAACACCATGCCAATGTCACGCTTGTGCGGCGGCACGTTGTTGATGGAGCGCCCGGCCAGGAGGATTTCCCCGGCGGTCGGCGTTTCAAAGCCCGCCAGCATCATCAGGCTGGTGGTCTTGCCCGAGCCGGACGGCCCCAGCAAGGTGAGGAACTCGCCTTTGCGAATGTCCAGGTTGAGGTCTTTGACGATCAGGTTCTCGCCGTCGTAGCTCTTTTGCACACCACGAAAGCTGACCAGCACATCATTTGAATCCACCTCGCTCATACCCGCACCTTTGTGTTTTGGACTGCTGTGGAGCTAGCGTAGTCCAGGAGCAAGCCCCCGGAAATCGGGGCGCAGGAGAGATTGGCATCAGCAGGGTGGAAGGTTCAGGGTAGGGATTGCCCTACACGGATGGCGGGCATGGGACAGTTGGGCGGCCAGGAGGACGCGACAAGCCGCAGGCATGGGCTGCGGGGTGCTGCCGGGGTGTCGCAAATAGATACGCCTCCCTGTAGGAGCCCGGCTTGCCGGCGATGGCGCCCTCAAGATAGCCACCACCGGCAAGCCGGGCGCCTACAGGAGTTTGTGCTCCATCGCGTACTTCACCAATTCTGCCAGGGAGGTAATGTTGAGTTTTTGCATCAACCGCGCCTTGTGGGTGCTGATGGTCTTGCTGCTCAGGGCCAGTTGCTGGGCGATATCGTTGACGTTGGCACCCTGGGCCAAACGCTCGAACACCGAGAACTCGCGCTCGGACAACAGCGAATGCAACGGCCGGGTGTCGGTGAGGCCGACTTCGAACACCATGCGGTCCGCCAGGTCCGGGTCGATATAGCGCCCGCCCGCGGCCACCTTGCGGATCGCCGTCAGCAATAGCGCCGGATCGCTGTCCTTGGTGGCGTACCCTGCCGCGCCGACCTTCAACGCCCGGGCGGCCATTTGCGCCTCGTCATGCATCGACAACACCAGGATGGCCGGTGGATTGTTCAGCGCACGGATCCGCGCAATCGCCTCCAGGCCGTTGACCCCGGGCATGGAAATGTCCAACAGCACCACCTCGCAAGGTGTATGGCGCAAGGCTTCCAGTAACTGCTCGCCGTTCCCCGCCTCGCCCACCACCAGCAGGTCCTTGGCCAGGCCGATCAACTGCTTGATGCCTTCACGGACGATGGTGTGGTCTTCGGCTACCAATACGCGGATCACGGCAATTTCCTCTCTCTATAGCGATTAAACGCCGACATTCAAAATGTGGGAGCAAGACCACAAGGGATCTATGGCGAATCCAACGGCACTGTAACGCTCAGGGTGGTGCCCTCCCCCAACTCGCTGTCGAGGGTCAACCGCCCGCCCATGATCAGCACCCGCTCGCGCATACCCACCAGGCCAAACGATACCGGGCGTCCCGGCGCGGGGACGAACCCTGCGCCATCATCGCTGATGGTCAGGCGCAGATTGGCGCCCTCCACCACCAGGGTCAGCTCCACAGTATGCGCCTGGGCATGGCGCATGACATTGGTCAGCGCCTCTTGCAGGATGCGGAACAGGCCGATGGCCTTGGCGTCGCTCAATGCCGGCAGATTATCCGGCACTTGCACCAGGCAAGGGATCTGCGTGCGCGCCTCGAACCGCCGCGCCTGCCATTCGATGGCCGAGGCGATCCCGGCGTCGAGAATCGGCGGGCGCAGCGCGGTGGCCACATCACGGACCAGTTGAAACAGCTGTGCGATCAAACGCTTCATACTGTTCAGGCGCTCGTGCAGGCCGGGGTCCAATTGCGCGTAGGCCAACTCGCACATGGACGTTTCCAGCTTCAGCACCGTGAGCATTTGCCCCAGCTCATCGTGGACTTCGCGGGCGATCCGCGCTTTCTCCTCCTCGCGCACGGTCTCCAGGTGGGCCGACAGCTCGCGCAGCTGCGCCCGCGAAGCGTCCAGTTCCAATTCGATGCGCTTGCTGTCGCTGATGTCCCAGACGATCCCGTCCCAGACCACCGCGCCATCCTCCAGGCGCCGCGTGACGGCCTTGATCTCGGCCCAGCGCTGCTCGCCTTGCCGAGTGAGGATGCGGCCCTGCCACGACCAGTTGCTCTCGGTGTCGATGGCCTGGTCCTGGGTCTGGTGATAACTGGCGCGATCATCCGGGTGTACCAGGCTGCGTAGCCCCACATCGCGGTGGCTGAGCACGGACGGCGAATAACCCACCAGGCGCTCGCTGCCTTCGCTGATGTAGGCAAAATCGATGGCAGCGCTCAACGGCAGGCGCTCCAGGCGAAACACCAACCCCGGCACATTGGCGGCGATGCCTTGCAGGCGCGCCTCACTTTCCTGCAACGCGGCCAAGGCCCGGCGGCGCTCGGTAACGTCGTTGAGGTACACCACCAGGTATTCGCCACCGGCAAAGCGCAGAAAACTCAGGGACACATCCGTGGGCAACAGGCTGCCATCCGCGCGCAGGCACTGGGTGGCAAAACTCTGCGGCCCGTCTTCACTGGCCCGGGCGCGTTTCCACAGGTTCAGCCAGCGGTCCATGCTCAAATTGGGTTCGAACTCGATCAACGGGCGTTCGATCAACGCGCCCGGGCCGTAGCCGAGCATCGCTTCGGCGGCGACGTTGGCGTAGCGCACATGGCTGTCCCAGTTGACCCAGAGGATGCCGACGGTGCTTTGATCGATGGAAAACTGGGTCAGGCGCAACGCTTCGGCGCCTGCGGCACGGGCAGCGCTTTCCTCGCGCGCGGCCAGCAACTGGTGCTCCAGGGCATGTTTTTGCCGACGCTGCCACACAGCAACCGCCAGGCACGCGAGCAACAACAGGCCCAGCAACAGGCTGAGGTTTTGCCAGAACCCCGGTGATTCCGACAGCCGTGGGTATTTGGCTTGCAGCCAACGGGCGTGCAATTGCTCCAGCTCACGGGCGGGAATGGCCCGCAGGCCGCTCTCGACAATGTCCGCCAAGGCCGGCCAGTCACGCCGGGTGGCCACCCGCAGCAATTGCGGCAAGCCAATATCACCCACCACCGCCAGGCTGGCGAACTCTGGCTCGACCGACAGCCGGCTCAACTGCGCCTCATCGATCACGGCATAGCGCGCCTGCTGGCTGACCAACAATTGCAGGGCCTGGCGCTCCAGGGGCACGCCTTGCAGGTTCAGGTTGGGGTAATTGCTGCGCAGGTAATCAGCCACGGCGCTGGGCATACGCACGGCGACCCTTGAGTGTTCGTCGAGTTTTTCCAGGTCCACCGCGCCGCTGCCGTCACGAATGCCGACGATGTGCTGGGGCACGCGCATATACGGGTCAGAAAACAACCACAGGCGCAGGCCAGCCGGGGTTTGCAGCAGGCCCGGCGCGAGGTCGACCGCGTCCTCGCGCAAGGCGTCCTCCAACTGTTCTTGCGTGGGGAAGTTGCGCCAGCTCAGCTCGATGTTCAACGCCTTGGCCAATGCCTGCATCAGCTCGACATTGGCCCCGGACAACCGCTGCAGGCGTCGGTCGTATTGCGCGTAAGGCGCCTGCAACACCACGCCGACCCGCAGTTGCGGGTGCTGCGCCAGCCACTCGCGCTGCTGGGGGGTGAGCACCGCCGGCGCCACCACGGACGCGGGCGCAGCACTTGCCATCAAGGGAAAGCACAGATAGCCGATAACCAGCAGACAGCGAAAAATCATCATTCACATCTCACATCCAACCCATTAGGCTGCCGGGATCACTTCTGGCCGGAATTGCACTATGCCCCTGCTTCACCGTTCGACACTGCCAGCATTGTGCCTGTCGCTCCTGTTTACCAGCACCTTTTGCGTGCAGGCGGCTGACACCGCGCCGGCTGCCGCCGAAAAGCCACCGCAACGCCAGCCTCTGCTCGAGCGCAGCCAGGAGGAAGCCAGCGCCCTGGAGCGACAACTGCCGCCCCAGGAGCAGCAGCAATTGCAGGCTGGCGACGAGTCATTCCTGGCCCTGTGGAAGCCGGCCAACAGCGCCGAGCCGCAAGGCGTGGTGATTATCGTCCCCGGCGCCGGGGAAACCGCTGACTGGCCGCAAGCCGTCGGGCCTTTGCGCCAGAAGCTGCCAGATGCCGAGTGGGGCAGCCTGAGCCTGTCATTGCCGGACCAGAGCCTGGACACCCTGGCGCCCCGAATCATCCAGGCCCCCGACTCGGCCGTCGACACCAGCAGCAAGGATGCCAGCACCGCCGCGCCCAAGCCGATCGAACAGGCCGCCAGCGCCGAAGCCGAAGGCACCGACCCGGCCGTGGTCCCCGGCGCGGATGAGCAGGACAAGACCGACGCGACCCGGATCTTCGCCCGCATCGATGCCGCCGTCGCCTATGCCCAGACCCAGAACGCCCGCAGCGTAGTGCTGCTGGGCCACGGCACCGGGGCCTGGTGGGCAGCGCGCTACCTGAGCGAAAAACAACCCGCGCAGGTGCAGAAATTCATTATGGTCGCGGCGCAAACGCCGATAGGCCGCCAACCGAACCTGCAACAGCTGGCGCCGACCTTGAAGCTGGCAACGGCCGATGTCTTCTACCAGGACAATGCCCAGGCCAGCAAAATGGCGCTGGAACGCAGCCAGGCGAGCAAGCGACTGAAAAATGACAACTATAAGCAGGTGTCGTTGAAGACTATCCCCGGCAATAGTTCAGCGGCCCAGGAACAGTTGTACCGGCGTATTCGCGGCTGGTTGAGCCCGCAAGGCAGCGGGACTTGACCCACCTCCCCTCGCCGCCAAGCCTGCTCCTGTAAGGTCAGCGGAAATCCCGCTGCTCACGGATCACCGTGTAGGCGCTATGCAGCTCGCGCGTACGCTCCGTAGCCTCGCGTACCTGCGCGGGGCTGGCGCCGCTGCCGGCGATCTTGTCCGGATGATGGCGACTGAGCAGTCGTCGGTAGGCACGCTTGATCACAGCCGGCTCTGTCGTGGCCGTCACCCCCAGAATCCGCAGGGCTTCCTGGTAGGTGCCACCACGAGTGGCCAGGGGTTTGCGCTCCGGCTCGTAGTCGTGGGCCAGGGCCTGGATCTGTTGCGGCGTCCACCCCAGCCACTTGCCCCAGAGGTCGATCAGGTCGCGCTCGGCGAGGCTGGCCTTGCCGTCGGCCCAGACCATGCGCCAGCAGGCACGCAGCACGCCTTCTGCGGCATGGGGCTGGGACTTGAGCACGCGCAGGTAACTGCGCACCCGATCGGTCCCCGACTTGCCCCGATTGAACGCCGCAATCGCCCGGCGCTGGGCCGGCTCGGTCATATCCAGCGCGCGCATCTCCACCCGCGCTTGCTGGATATGCCCGTCGACCACCCGCCCGTTGCTCTTGGCCAAACGGCCCAGCAACACAAACAGCAGTTCGTCGTTACGCAGCGCCGGACGGCCGCCCAGGCGCTCGCGCAGTTGCGCCCAACTGCGCAATTGCAGACGTCGATCCAGCGCCTGGCCCAATAGCGCACCCAGCATGGCCCCCGGAATACTGGCGATGGCAAACCCCGCCCCGGCGCCGATCAAAGTCCCTGGCCACAGCATCTTACTGGCCCACGGTCAGCAGGTTTTCTACCTGCGCCAGGCGCTCCAGCGTACCGACGTCAATCCAGCGTCCATCCATGTGTTCCCCCGAGACCAAGCCTTGAGCCATCGCTGCGCGCAACAAGGGCGCCAACTTGAAGGCACCGGCGCTGCAACCCGCAAACAGCTTGGGATGCAGCAGCGAAATGCCACTGAAGGTCAGGTTATCGGCATCGGGCGCTGCATCATGAAGCAAACCGTCCTTGATATAGAAATCGCCACCACTGGGGTGATGGGCCGGGTTGTCGACCATCACCAGGTGCGCCAGGCCGCTCAAGGGCTGCTTGAGGCGGGCAAAGTCGTAGTCGGTCCAGATATCGCCATTGACCACCAGGAACGGCTCGTCTCCCAGCAGGGGCAAGGCCTGGAAAATCCCGCCACCGGTCTCCAGCGGCTCGCCTTCGGGCGAATACTGGATGCGCACGCCGTACTGCGCGCCGTCCCCCAGGTAATGCTCGATTTGCTGGCCCAGCCAGGCATGGTTGATGACGATCTCGGTGAACCCCGCTTTCGCCAGCGCCTCCAGGTGGTACTCAATCAGGCGCTTGCCACCGGCCTGGACCAGTGGTTTGGGAGTGTGCAAGGTAAGCGGACGCATCCGCTCGCCCTTGCCGGCCGCCAGGATCATGGCCTTCATACGTGGGCCTCGGCCGGTTGGCGCAGGCTCGACAGCAACTCGCCAAGGTCGGCCAGTTCCGGCCGATCGGCCAGCACCGCTTCTATATAGGCAAAGAAGCGCGGCACGTCCGCCAGGTAGCGCGGCTTGCCATCACGGTGGCAGATACGCGCGAAGATACCGATGACCTTGAGGTGCCGCTGCACCCCCATCAAGTCGCTGGCACGCAGGAAGTCTTCAAAATCCGCCTGTACCGGAATGCCCAATTGGCCAGCACGCTGCCAATAGCCGCGCTGCCATTCGCGCACCCGTGCCTGGGGCCAACTGAGGAAGGCGTCCTTGAACAGGCAGGTGATGTCGTAGGTCACGGGGCCGTAGACCGCGTCCTGGAAGTCCAGCACGCCAGGGTTCGGTTCGCTGATCATCAGGTTGCGCGGCATGTAGTCGCGGTGCACCAGGACCTTGGGCTGGGCCAGGGCGCTGTCGATCAACAACTGGCTGACCCGCTGCCATAGGGCCGACTGCTGCGCATCGAACTCGATGCCCAGGTGCCGGCGCACGTACCACTCGGGGAACAACTCCAGCTCCCGGCGCAACAACGGCACGTCGTAGCTGGGCAAGCCGGCGTCCATCGGCAATTGCTGGAACGCCAGCAGCGCGTCGATGGCCTCGGCAAACAATTGGTCGGCATTTTCCCCGTCAATCACATCCAGGTAGGTGTTTTTGCCCAGGTCATTGAGCAAAAGAAAGCCTTGGGACAGATCCTCAGCAAAAATTTGTGGAACATTTATTCCTGATTTAGCCAACATTCGCGCGATATCGACGAAAGGTTTGCAGTTTTCCTGGGGGGGCGGAGCGTCCATCACGACAAATGTGCGACCTGCGCCCTCCCAACGGAAGTACCGTCTGAAACTCGCGTCGCTGCTGGCCGCAGTCAATGTAGCCGGGGGTACGGGGCCCCATCCCTGGGCAAGGAAAAGCTCGGGTAACTGCTGATCGAGCCACACTTTCAGGTGTTGCAAACGTAGATCTTGGTCGGGCATTACAAGGGTCTCCGACGGCGCTAGCCGTCAAGCGGGTCATGCTTTATTATCACGCATCTTGTGCGACACGCGTAGCGTGTCTCCAGGTTGGCGGTGAGACGTCACCGTCAATGGTTTTCCCTAAGAAAACCGATAGCCCGGTAGCCAATCCGGGAAACAAAACAGCCCAGGGGTCCCACTGCTTAGAAGGACTCGTTGTCGCTGCGGCGACAATAGCGAACCCCAAAGCCGCTTAGCACTCAGAAGCGCGGCTATGGTCCGAATTTCGGACTGGGAGTGCCTACTTCACTACTGATGAGGTCTCTATGCGGAAACGTCTAGCCCTTAAAGCTGATGTATCGGCAAGTCAGACAGATATCTCCAAAGCTCTCGATGACGTCTTGTATCGACTGACTTGGAAATTTGCGGGAATGATATCGGCCTTTACGGTCGTCATTATTTGCGCCGTCTTCTACATCAGATAGCGAATCCACTCAGGCCCTAGGCCTACCCTTGCGGGATGAATCCCCGCAGGGATTCCTCCTGCCTTAAAACAGGAGGAAATACTCTTTGAGCGTGCTGCCTTGCAGTCCTCCGCTCACATCAAACCGGAGACACGAGCGAAAACTCTGTCTGTCATTGTCCAACTATCTTATTTTGAGATAGCAGCGGACTCGTTGTGCGACCAACGATAGCCTAGGAAAACATGCGTCACTGGTAACGGTGGGGTGTGAAGCTTTTCCGACAATGTAGTCCCCATCAGGGTGTGCTTTTGCCGTGAGGCAAAGTACAGACGCTCGGAGCAGTACCGGGTCGAGACGCTAGGCTGGTTGGCATGGGTAACGTAAGTGAACTGCTGATAAACGCCGTAATGATAAACATGCCAAAACTGCTGTCAGGCATGGACCAAAAGGTATGGGGCCAGTTATTCCTGTGGGATGTGGGAATACGTCGCTACAAGGCCTCCGGTGAAAAGGCAGACCCTAAACCAATCGTGTGACAGGTAGGGAACGTGGTAAGCCCGTATGGCCGCCTTCGGGCAGGTGAACCGCAAGGGGATCTGTTGGCTGTGCGGGTATGGGATCGCAGAAAAAGCGAACGCCGAGCTGTAATGGCGCGGATAGGGGTTGGAACATTACCCCACGGGAAACCGGGCAGACTTCTGCGTGGTCTTTTATCGCATGAACGCTGAGTAAACCTGTCTCAATCATCTTCGAAGTCCGGCAGTAATGGGCTTCTTATTCATCCACTCCTGACGGGAGCGTCCATTCCCGTCAGGGGATGCGTACGTCTTCTGCTCGGGAAACTTGAGAGGAAGGCAGCATGTTAGTACCTAGCCAACTGGCCGGGTCTGCGCCTTCCGGCGTTCCGCAGCATTGGCATGACATCGATTGGTGTCGTGTGCAGCAGAACGTACGGGCGATGCAGATACGGATTGCGAAGGCTTGTCGGGAAGGCAACTGGCGCCGGGTGAAAGCCCTGCAACGGATGTTAACCCGCTCTCGTTCGGCCAGATACTTGGCCATACGGCGAGTCACTGAAAACCAGGGCAAGCGCACGGCGGGAGTCGACCGCGTGCTCTGGGATACACCCGATGCCAAATGGAAAGCGGCAAATGGGTTGAAGCGCCACGGGTATAAGCCACGGCCACTACGGCGTGTGTTTATCCCGAAATCGAATGGAAAAGAACGCCCTCTGGGCATTCCAACCATGACTGACAGAGCTATGCAGGCGCTATACCTGCTAGCCCTGGCACCTATCGCTGAGACCACCGGCGATCCAAACAGCTACGGCTTTCGGATCGAACGCTCCACGGCGGATGCGATGGGACAGTTGTTCGTTTGTCTATCCAAGAAGGCTTCGGCCCAATGGGTATTGGAAGCGGACATCAAAGGCTGCTTTGATCACATCAACCATGACTGGCTGATCGAAAATGTCCCAACGGACAAAGAAATCCTCCGAAAATGGTTGAAAGCTGGAGTGATTCACAAAGGCCAGCTACAGGCAACGAATGCCGGTACACCACAGGGCGGGATTATCTCGCCCACCTTGGCTAATTTGGTGCTGGATGGACTGGAATCACAGCTCAAGCAACATCTGGGCGTGACGAAGGCGAAGAAGCTGAAAATTAACGTGGTGCGATATGCGGATGATTTTGTGATTACCGGTAGCTCGAAAGAGATGCTCGAAAATGAGATCAAACCTTGGGTTGAGCAGTTTCTCGCGGTGCGAGGATTGCAGCTGTCGCTTGAGAAAACCCACGTCGTCCACATAGATGAAGGCTTCGACTTCCTTGGTTGGAATTTCCGCAAATACGGCGGAAAACTCCTGATCAAACCTGCCAAAAAGAACGTGAAAGCGTTCTATAGGAAGGTAAAAGAGGTCATCAGCACTAACAAAGCGGTGAAACAGGAGGAGTTGATCCGCCTGCTTAATCCGATACTGCGAGGCTGGGCGCTGTATCACCAGCCTGTGGTCGCCAAGAAGGCGTACAGCCGCATGGACCACCAAATATTCCAAGCGCTTTGGCGTTGGGCGAAAAGGCGGCACCCAAACAAAAGTCTCGATTGGGTAAGGGAGAAGTATTTCCAAACCTACGAAAATCGAAGCTGGGTGTTTGCCACCACGGTCATAACGGAGTCAGGAGGCAAAGAGGCAATTCGGTTATACGCCCTAGAGGCCACGCCGATTGAGAGGCACAGGAAGATCAGCGGGGATTTCAATCCGTTTGATCCCTCTATGGAAGAAATGGGAGAGGCATTGCGGATGTCCCGGATGCTCGGGAAATTGAAGTACCGCAAACAAATTCTTCATCTATTTCAATCCCAAAAAGGACTGTGCGTACTATGCAAAAGCCCAATATCTAGGGAGACTGGGTGGCACGACCACCACATCATTTATCGCTCACAAGGCGGTGGTGACTCGCTGGACAACCGGGTACTATTGCATCCCATTTGCCACCAGCAGCTTCACGCTCGTGGACTAACAGTGTACAAACCGGCTCCCCCAAGGGGGGGCTTCGTAAAGACTTGAGCCGTATGCGCTGAAAGGCGCACGTACGGTTTTTAGGGGGGAGCAGACCAGAAATGGTCTGTTCCTACCCAACTTTCAGACCATCGAGAGGCGTGCGGCCCACACCGCGGGCAGATGGCACGCAGGAAGCCCGGACTAATAAGATGGCATTGAAATCCCCCGCGTTTCGTAGAAAATTTCCGTTGCTGGTAACCGGCAGTCTGCTGGCCATGCAACCTTTCGCCACCTCATTCGTGGTCGCCGCGGAACAGTATGACTGCTCAGTCTCTGCTTCGGGTGCCTGGGATTGCGCGCCAAAAGCCAGCGCAGCCCCTTTGCCACCGCGTCCGGTGCATGACGGCAGTGCCGTCAGCTCGGCCAACGGCACGCCGCAAGGCGAAGCTGGCGGTGCCGAAGCCGTGCCGCAGACCAAGCTGGTCACCGAATCCAAGGGCCGTGGCCTGCGCTCGCGTAGCGCCGACTACAGCCACCTGGACTGGGTCCCTCGCGAGAAACTCACCGCCGCGCAACTGGCCGAAACCGGTCCTTATTGCGCCGGTGCGTACATCGAGCCGATCCGTCCTGGCATGAACGACAAGACGGACAAGAGCGACGCGCCGACCTTCATCGGTGCCAAGGCCTCTCGTTACGAGCAGGAAACCCAAGTCGCAACCCTGGCCGGTGACGTGGTCATGCGCCAGGGCAGCATGCAGGTCGAGGCCGACGAGGCCAGCCTGTACCAGGCCGAGAACCGTGGCGAGCTGAACGGCAAGGTGCGTCTGCGCGACAATGGCGCGCTGATCGTCGGCGACCACGCCCAGGTCCAGTTGGACACGGGTGCGGCCCAGATCGACAACGCCGAATACGTGATGCACAAATCGCGCATCCGCGGTAACGCGCTGTACGCCAAACGTGCCGAAAACGCGATCATCCGCCTCAAGGATGGTACCTACACCACCTGCGAGCCGGACAGCAACGCCTGGCAACTGCGCGGCAACAACATCACGTTGAACCCGGCCACCGGCTTCGGTACGGCGACCAACGCGACGTTGCGGGTCAAGAACATCCCGATCCTGTACACCCCGTACATCTACTTCCCGATTGACGATCGTCGTCAGTCCGGCTTCCTGCCGCCGAGCTTCAGCTCGGGTGGGGAAAGTGGCTTTACGCTGGTGACACCGTACTACTTCAACCTGGCGCCGAACTACGATGCCACGCTGTACCCGCAATACATGACCAAGCGCGGCATGTTGATGGAAGGCGAATTCCGCTACCTCACCAAGTCCAGCGAAGGTCAGTTCGGCGGCGCGTACCTGAACGATGACAGCGACGAGCGGAAGAAACAGAGCGACTACAACAAAACCCGCTATATGCTCAATTGGCAGCATAAGGGTGGGTTGGATTCGCGGCTGTTGACTCAGATCGACTACACCAAGATCAGCGATCCGTTCTACTTCCAGGATCTGAAGTCCAATCAGATTGGCGTTGAGTCTCGTGAGTTCGTCAACCAGCAAGGTGCTGCCAGCTATCGCGGCGATACCTATACCGCTCAGTTGAATTTGCAAGCCTACGAGCTGGCGACGATCTCCCAGATCACTCCGTACAACCGGTTGCCGCAGTTAACCATCAATGGTGCACTGCCTTACCGTCCTGGTGGGCTGTACTTTGCTTATGACGCCGAGGCTGTCCGGTTTGATCGGGATTTGAGGACTGGCAATATCTTCAATAAAGATGGAGGCCCGCTCCCCAACGGCGAACCCCGTCTGGACACCTACGTGAGAGGCCTGACCCGTGCAAACGGCACGCGCTTGAACGCAGCACCAAGCGTATCGTTGCCGATGACCTCGAGTTACGGTTTCATCACGCCAAAGCTCAAGTACGCCTACACCAAATACGATCTTGATCTCGACGGCGCCGGCAAACAGCAAATGATTGACGCGGGCCAGAAATTCAAGAGCTCGCAAGATCGCTCCATTCCAATCGCCAGTGTCGATAGCGGGCTATTTTTCGACCGCAGCACCCAGTGGTTCGGCAAGGATTACACCCAAACCCTGGAACCGCGCCTGTTCTATCTCTATGTTCCAGAGAAAGACCAGTCCGATATCCCGGTATTCGATAGCAGCGAAACCACGTTCAACTACAACTCGCTGTTCCGCGACAACCGTTTCTCGGGCACTGACCGGATCGGCGACGAAAACAAACTGTCCCTGGGCGTGACCAGCCGCTGGATCGAAGAAAACGGCTTTGAGCGTCAGCGTGTGGCCATCGGCCAGGCGCTATACTTCAAGGACCGCGAGGTTCAACTGCCTGGCATCGTAGCCGCCGACCGTGCCGACTCGCAGTCGGACGTCTCGCCAATTGCCCTGGACTACGAGTTCCGCTTCAACCGCGACTGGCGCGCTACTGCCGACTACAACTGGGACACTGAAAACCACACTCCTCGTTCCGGCAGCGCGATGTTCCACTATCAGCCAGAAGACAACCCGAACAAGGTTATCAACGTTGGCTACCGCTATCGCAACGACCAGGTCGTCTACAACCAGCTGACCGGCAAATGGCAGTTTGGCGGCGATTACGGCACCGAAGGGCAGCCAGGTTTCGAGAAGGATTACTACAAAATCCAGCAACACGACTTCTCGATGATGTGGCCGATCGTTCCGCAGTGGAACCTGATCACCCGCTGGCAGTATGACTACGCACGCAACCGTACCCTGGAAGCCTTTGGTGGTTTCGAGTACGACAACTGCTGCTGGAAACTGCGCGTGATCAACCGTTATTGGGTTTCCAACGACGAATACACCCAGATCGCCCCGCAGAACGAAAAAGGCGACCACGGGCTCTTCCTCCAAATCGTCCTCAAAGGACTCGGCGGCCTGACTGGCGCCAAGGTAGAGAGCTTCCTCGACAAAGGCATCCAAGGTTATCGTGAACGTGAAGATCAAGCTTTCTGATTGTCTGCGCCCGCTGATGCTGGGCGCGCTGTTCTTGGGTACTGCAGCGGCACACGCTGCAGTGCAACCGTTGGACAAGGTCGTGGCCATCGTCGATAACGACGTGATCATGCAGAGCCAACTCGACCAACGGGTCAAGGAAGTTCAGCAAACCATCGCCAAGCGTGGCGGTGGCGTGCCACCGACCAGCGTCCTGGACCAGCAGGTGCTGGAACGCCTGATCGTCGAAAACCTGCAATTGCAGATTGGCGACCGTTCCGGCATCCGTATCACCGACGAAGAGCTGAACCAGGCCGTCGGCACCATCGCTCAACGCAACAACATGAGCATTGATCAGTTCCGCGCGGCCCTGGCCCATGACGGTTTGTCCTATGAGGACGCCCGTGACCAGATCCGCCGCGAAATGATCATCAGCCGTGTGCGCCAGCGCCGTGTGGCCGAACGCGTGCAGGTATCGGAGCAGGAAGTGAAGAACTTCCTGGCCTCGGACCTGGGCAAGATGCAGCTCTCCGAAGAACTGCACCTGGCCAATATCCTGATCCCGACGCCAGACAGCGCCAACGCCGAGCAGCTCAACGCCGCAGCGGCCAAGACCCAGGCGATCTATGACCGTCTCAAGGCCGGTGCTGACTTTGCGCAGATGGCCATTGCCCAGTCCGGCAGCGACAACGCCCTCGAAGGCGGTGATATGGGCTGGCGTAAAGCCGCTCAACTGCCACCACCGTTTGACCGCGAGTTGAGCGCCATGGAAGTGGGTGGCATCACCCAACCTGCGCGCACCCCTGGCGGCTTCATCATTCTGAAGTTGCTGGAGCGTCGCGGCGGTGAGGCTTCGTTGAAGGACGAAGTGCATGTCCGTCACATCCTGGTCAAGCCAAGTGAAATCCGCACCGAGGCTCAAACCAAGGAGCTGGCGCAAAAGATCTATGAGCGCATCGAAGGCGGTGAAGACTTCGCCACCCTGGCCAAAAGCTTCTCGGAAGACCCGGGTTCTGCCCTCAACGGCGGCGACCTGAACTGGATCGACCCACGAGCCCTGGTGCCCGAGTTCCAGCAAGTCATGAACGATACGCCGCAAGGCGTGCTGTCCAAGCCGTTCAAGACCCAGTATGGCTGGCACGTCCTGGAAGTCCTTGGCCGCCGCGCCACCGACAACACCACCCAGGCCCGTGAGCAGCAAGCACTGACCGTACTGCGTAACCGCAAATACGACGAAGAGCTGCAAACCTGGCTGCGTCAGATCCGTGACGAAGCCTACGTGGAAAACAAGCTACCTGGCGCCGACACAACAGGCACCGACCAGGCAGCCCAGTGAAACCCCAGCGTTTCGCGTTGACACCCGGCGAGCCGGCCGGCATAGGTCCAGACCTGTGCCTGCTGCTCGCCGCGCAAGCCCAGCCTCATCCCCTGATTGCCGTTACCAGCCGTGACCTGCTCCTTGAGCGGGCCACGCAACTGGGCGTGGCTGTCGACTTGCTGCCCGTTTCGCCGGGCAACTGGCCCGACCAACCGGCACCCGCGGGCAGCCTGTACGTGTGGGACACCCCGCTGCAGGCCAAGGTGGTCGCCGGGCAGTTGGACAAAGCCAACGCCGCCTTCGTCCTGCAAACCCTGACCCGCGCCGGACAAGGCTGCATCGACGGTGACTTCGCCGGGATGATCACGGCGCCGGTGCATAAAGGCGTGATCAACGAAGCCGGTATCGCCTTTTCCGGCCATACCGAGTTCCTTGCCGAGCTGACCCACACCGAACAGGTGGTGATGATGCTGGCAACCCGTGGCCTGCGCGTGGCACTGGTGACCACTCACCTGCCCTTGCGCCAGATTGCCGATGCCATCACGCCAGAGCGCCTGGAACGCGTCACGCGCATCCTGCACGCTGACCTGCAACAGAAATTCGGCATCGCCCAGCCGCGAATCCTCGTGTGCGGCCTCAACCCCCACGCGGGTGAAGGCGGCCACCTGGGCCATGAAGAAATCGACATCATCGAACCCACACTAGAGCGTCTGCGCCAAGAAGGCATGGACCTGCGTGGCCCATTGCCCGCCGACACTCTGTTTACCCCCAAATATCTGGAGCACTGCGATGCAGTGCTGGCGATGTACCATGACCAGGGGCTGCCCGTGCTGAAATACAAAGGTTTCGGCGCCGCAGTCAACGTGACCCTGGGCCTGCCGATCATCCGCACCTCCGTCGACCATGGCACCGCCCTGGACCTGGCGGGCAGCGGCAAGATCGATACCGGCAGCCTGCACGTGGCCCTGGAAACCGCCTATCAGATGGCCGAGACCCGTATATGACCGAGCATTACCAACACCGGGCGCGCAAGCGCTTCGGGCAAAACTTCCTGCACGATGCCGGCGTTATCGACCGCATCCTGCGCTCCATCCATGCCAAGCCCGAAGACCGCCTGCTGGAAATCGGCCCGGGCCAGGGCGCGCTGACCCAGGGCCTGCTCAATAGCGGTGGCCAACTGGATGTGGTTGAGTTGGACAAGGACCTGATCCCTATCCTCAACCAGCAATTCGCCGGCATGCCCAACTTCAACCTGCACCAGGGCGATGCGCTGAAGTTCGACTTCACCAGCCTCAATGCCGCGCCCAACAGCCTGCGTGTGGTTGGCAACCTGCCTTACAACATCTCCACGCCGCTGATCTTTCACCTGCTGAACAACGCAGGGATCATCCGCGACATGCATTTCATGTTGCAGAAGGAAGTGGTCGAGCGCCTGGCGGCCGGCCCTGGCGGCGGCGATTGGGGTCGCCTGTCGATCATGGTCCAGTACCACTGCCGGGTCGAGCACCTGTTCAATGTGGGTCCGGGCGCGTTCAACCCGCCGCCAAAAGTCGACTCGGCCATTGTGCGCCTGGTGCCACACGCGGTTCTTCCGCACCCGGCCAAGGATCATCGCCTGCTGGAACGAGTGGTACGCGAAGCCTTCAACCAGCGTCGCAAGACCCTGCGCAATACACTCAAGGCATTGCTGAGCAACGCCGAGATCGAAGCCGCCGGTGTCGACGGCAGCCTGCGCCCGGAGCAGTTGGACCTCGCCGCGTTTGTACGCCTGGCGGACCAGCTAGCGATTCAGCCTGCACCCGCTGCCGACTGACCCATCGCCGGCAAGCCGGTTCCTACAAGGGTGGACATCAGGTCATACAGCATGTCTGGCCTAGTGCCCACCTCATGGCCTAGACTGATCCGCATCTGCTGTCCTCCGCTTTTGCTCTTAAGGCCTCTTGCATGTCCGATCCTCGCTATCAGATCGACGTCAGCGTCGTCACCCGCTTCCTGGCGGAACAATCCCAACCCGAACAGAACCGCTTTGCCTTTGCGTACACCGTCACGGTGAAGAACAACGGCCAAGTGCCCGCCAAGCTGCTGTCGCGTCACTGGGTGATCACCGACGGTGACGGCCATGTCGAGGAAGTGCGCGGTGCCGGCGTCATCGGCCAACAGCCCCTGATCGACAGCGGCGCCAGCCATACCTACAGCAGCGGCACCGTGATGACCTCCAAGGTCGGCACGATGCAAGGCAGCTACCAGATGCTTGCCGAAGACGGCAAACACTTCGACGCCATCATTGCTCCCTTCCGCCTGGCGGTGCCCGGAGCCCTGCACTGATGGCAACCTATGCTGTCGGCGACCTGCAAGGCTGCCTGGAGCCGCTCAAATGCCTGCTTGATCGCGTAGCCTTCGACCCGGCCAAGGATCGCCTGTGGCTGGTGGGTGACCTGGTCAACCGCGGCCCGCAATCCCTGGAGACCCTGCGCTTTCTTTATGGCCTGCGCGACTCCCTGGTCTGCGTGCTGGGCAACCACGACCTGCATCTGCTGGCGGCCGGCAATAACATCGAGCGTCTGAAAAAAGGCGACACCCTGCGGGAAATCCTCGAAGCCCCGGATCGCGCCGAATTGCTCGACTGGCTGCGCCGACAACCGCTCTTGCACTACGACGAGGGGCGCAATACCGCCTTGGTACATGCTGGCATTGCGCCGCAGTGGACCCTGAAAAAGGCCCTCAAGTGTGCCGCCGAGGTCGAAACCGTCCTGGCCGATGACACCCTGTTCGCCACTTATCTGGACGGCATGTACGGCAATGAGCCAGTGAAGTGGGATAACGATCTGACCGGCGTCGCCCGCCTGCGGGTCATTACCAACTACTTCACGCGCATGCGCTTCTGCACCGCCGAAGGCAAACTCGACCTCAAGAGCAAGGAAGGCGCCGACACCGCCTTGCCCGGCTACAAACCCTGGTTCGCCCACAAGGAGCGCAAGACCCGCGACACGAAGATCATCTTCGGGCACTGGGCCGCCCTCGAAGGTCACTGCGACGAACCCGGCGTATTCGCCCTCGACACCGGTTGCGTGTGGGGCGGGGCCATGACCCTGATGAACATCGACACCGGCGAGCGCCTGAGCTGCCAGTGTGAATCTCCCCTTCCCGTAACACTGCCCGCTGCCGCCAAGCGCTAGACGCCGCTTGCCGCACGCCCAAGGAGCCCGCCATGAGCGAATTCAAACGTATCCCTCCCGAACAAGCCCAGGCCCTGCGCGAGCAAGGCGCCGTAGTGGTGGATATCCGGGATCCCCAGACCTACGCCCTGAACCACATCAAGGGCGCACGGCATCTGGACAATCACAATATCGCCGACTTCATCCGCGCCGCCGACCTCGACGCACCCGTGATCGTGGCCTGCTATCACGGCAACTCCAGCCAGAGCGCGGCGGCCTACTTGGTCAGCCAGGGCTTCTCCGATGTCTACAGCCTGGACGGCGGCTTTGAGCTGTGGCGTACGACGTATCCTGCGGAAATTGCCACAGGCGATTCGCAATAATTTTTTTAAACCCCGCTACCCCGCGTGACGCTTGGGCTCGCGCCGTTTCTGACGAACGGTGCGCCCAAACTAATTAGGCATCTCGCCTTGACCTCCCGGATTCCCAACTATCATTAAGCGCAGGCCATCCAAAACAGGGGAGAGCCGGTACACCGGCGTGCGGGTCATCGGTAGCGTTTCAGGGTGTTCTGGGGGGAAATGGCCACGGCAAGCGCCACTGGCTGCCAGCATCGACTGATTGATCCGGCGTCGGCTCCACGTATCGAGCGAGGTGACGACGTCATGAGTATTTTTAGCCACTTCCAACAACGCTTCGAGTCCACACAGCAGGAAGAGCTCACGCTGCAAGAGTATCTCGAGCTGTGCAAAAAGGACCGCAGTACCTACGCGTCTGCCGCCGAGCGCCTGCTACTGGCGATTGGTGAGCCGGAGCTGGTAGACACCTCCAATAATTCGCGACTATCGCGAATATTCTCCAACAAGGTCATCCGCCGCTACCCGGCCTTTGAAGACTTCCATGGCATGGAAGAATGCATCGACCAGATCGTCTCCTACTTCCGCCATGCCGCCCAGGGCCTGGAAGAGAAGAAACAGATCCTCTACCTGCTCGGCCCTGTGGGCGGCGGTAAATCCTCCCTGGCCGAAAAACTCAAGCAACTGATCGAAAAGGTGCCTTTCTACGCGATCAAGGGTTCCCCGGTATTCGAGTCGCCCCTGGGCCTGTTCAACGCCACGGAAGATGGCGCGATCCTCGAAGAAGACTTCGGCATTCCACGGCGCTATCTCAACACCATCATGTCGCCCTGGGCCACCAAGCGCCTGGCCGAGTTCGGCGGTGATATCAGCCAGTTCCGGGTGGTGAAGCTCTATCCATCTATTCTCAACCAGATCGGCGTCGCCAAGACCGAACCGGGGGATGAGAACAACCAGGATATTTCGGCGCTGGTGGGCAAGGTCGATATTCGCAAGCTGGAGGAGTTCCCGCAGAACGACGCGGACGCCTATAGCTACTCGGGCGCACTGTGCCGGGCCAACCAGGGCCTGATGGAGTTCGTGGAGATGTTCAAGGCGCCGATCAAGGTGCTGCACCCACTGCTTACCGCGACCCAGGAAGGCAACTACAACAGTACAGAAGGCCTGGGCGCGATTCCGTTTACCGGCATCCTGCTGGCCCACTCCAACGAATCGGAATGGCACACCTTCCGCAACAACAAGAACAACGAAGCCTTCATCGACCGGATCTATATCGTCAAGGTGCCGTACTGCCTGCGGGTCAGCGATGAAATCAAGATCTACGACAAGCTGCTGTTCAACAGCTCCCTGGCCAAGGCCCATTGCGCACCCGACACCCTGAAGATGCTCGCCCAGTTCACCGTGCTGTCGCGCCTCAAGGAGCCGGAAAACTCGAATATCTATTCGAAAATGCGCGTCTACGACGGGGAAAACCTCAAGGACACCGATCCCAAGGCCAAATCGATCCAGGAATACCGCGACACGGCAGGCGTCGATGAGGGCATGAACGGGCTGTCGACGCGCTTCGCCTTCAAGATCCTGTCCAAGGTCTTCAACTTCGACCCCCACGAGATCGCCGCCAACCCGGTGCACCTGCTCTATGTCCTGGAGCAACAGATCGAACAAGAGCAGTTCCAGGCTGAAACCCGCGAGCGCTACCTGCGTTTCCTCAAGGAGTACCTGGCGCCGCGCTATATCGAGTTCATCGGCAAGGAAATCCAGACCGCCTACCTGGAGTCCTACAGCGAATACGGCCAGAACATCTTCGACCGCTATGTGCTGTACGCAGACTTCTGGATCCAGGACCAGGAATACCGCGACCCGGAAACCGGCGAGATCCTCAATCGCGTAGCCCTCAACGAAGAACTGGAGAAGATCGAGAAACCGGCCGGCATCAGCAATCCGAAGGATTTCCGCAACGAAATCGTCAACTTCGTGTTGCGCGCCCGGGCCAACAACAATGGCAAGAACCCTACCTGGCTCAGCTACGAGAAGCTGCGGGTGGTCATCGAGAAGAAAATGTTCTCCAACACCGAGGATCTGCTGCCGGTCATCAGCTTCAACGCCAAGGCCAGCAAGGAGGATCAGCAAAAACACAACGACTTCGTCACACGAATGGTCGAGCGCGGCTACACCGACAAACAGGTACGGCTGCTCTCCGAGTGGTACCTGCGGGTTCGCAAATCGCAGTAAGGCAGCGACAGGCGTGCGCTGCCGGGCCTCTGGCCTGGCAGCTGACCGCTTGTCTCTAAGCTTCCAGCTCGCGGCTTGAAGCTTGTAACGTGAAGCTGCCCGGAGGGCTCCCTATGAGCTATGTGATCGACCGACGCCTCAATGGCAAGAACAAGAGCACGGTAAACCGCCAGCGTTTCCTGCGGCGTTACCGTGACCACATCAAAAAGGCCGTCGAAGAGGCGGTGAGTCGCCGCTCCATTACCGATATGGAGCACGGCGAGCAGATCAGCATTCCCGGACGGGATATCGATGAGCCGGTGCTACATCACGGCCGCGGCGGTAAACAGACCGTGGTTCATCCGGGAAACAAGGAATTCACCTCCGGCGAACACATCCAGCGTCCTCAAGGCGGTGGCGGCGGCAAAGGCCCAGGCAAGGCCGGCAACTCCGGCGAAGGCATGGATGAGTTCGTGTTCCAGATTACCCAGGAGGAGTTCCTCGAATTCATGTTCGAGGACCTGGAGCTGCCCAACCTGGTCAAACGCAACCTGACCGGCACCGACACCTTCAAGACCGTACGCGCCGGCATCAGCAACGAGGGCAACCCCTCGCGCATCAATATCATCCGTACCCTGCGTTCTGCCCATGCCCGGCGTATCGCCCTATCTGGCAGCAGCCGCGCCAAACTCAAGGAGGCCAAGGAAGAACTGGCGCGATTGAAGCGCGAAGAGCCAGACAATTTCGGCGATATCCAGGAAATCGAAGCAGAAATCGAGAAACTCAGTGCGCGCATTCACCGCGTACCGTTTCTCGACACCTTCGACTTGAAATACAACCTGCTGGTCAAGCAACCCAACCCCAGCTCCAAGGCAGTGATGTTCTGCCTGATGGACGTTTCCGGCTCCATGACCCAGGCGACCAAGGACATCGCCAAGCGCTTCTTTATCCTGCTGTACCTGTTTCTCAAGCGTAACTACGACAAGATCGACGTGGTGTTTATCCGCCATCACACCAGTGCCCGCGAGGTCGACGAAGAAGAGTTTTTCTATTCGAGGGAGACCGGCGGCACCATCGTGTCCAGCGCGCTGAAACTGATGCAGGAAATCATGGCCGAGCGTTATCCGGCCAACGAATGGAACATCTACGCGGCCCAGGCTTCCGATGGCGACAACTGGAACGACGACTCGCCCATCTGCCGCGACATCCTGATCAACCAGATCATGCCGTTCGTGCAGTACTACACTTATGTGGAGATTACCCCCCGCGAGCACCAGGCCCTGTGGTTTGAATACGAGCGCATCGGTGAAGCCTTCGCCGACACCTTCGCCCAGCAACAACTGGTCTCGGCCGGCGATATCTATCCGGTCTTCCGTGAACTCTTCCAGCGCAGGTTAGTGACATGACCGCCAAAGAGCATAAGCGCCAACCCATTTCCACGGGGTCCGAATGGACTTTCGAACTGATCCAGGCCTATGACCGGGAAATCAGCCGTATTGCGGCCGGATATGCCCTGGATACCTATCCCAACCAGATCGAAGTGATCACCGCCGAGCAAATGATGGATGCGTATGCCTCGGTGGGCATGCCCCTGGGCTACCACCATTGGTCCTACGGCAAGCACTTCCTCAGCACGGAGAAGTCCTACACCCGTGGCCAGATGGGGCTGGCCTATGAAATCGTGATCAACTCCGACCCGTGCATTGCCTACCTGATGGAAGAAAACACCATCTGTATGCAGGCCCTGGTGGTGGCCCACGCGTGCTATGGCCACAACAGCTTTTTCAAGGGCAACTATCTGTTCCGCACCTGGACCGACGCCAGTTCGATCATCGATTACCTGGTGTTCGCCAAGCAGTACATCATGCAGTGCGAGGAGCGCCACGGGATCGATGCGGTGGAAGACCTGCTCGACTCCTGCCATGCCTTGATGAACTACGGGGTAGACCGCTACAAGCGCCCCTATCCGATTTCCGCCGAGGAGGAACGGTTACGGCAGAAGGACCGGGAAGAGCATCTGCAAAAGCAGATCAACGACCTGTGGCGCACCATCCCCAAACGCGCCGACAAGAATAGCGACAAGGACAATGCGCGCTTCCCCGTCGAGCCCCAGGAAAACATCCTGTACTTCCTGGAAAAACACGCCCCGCTGCTGGAGCCATGGCAACGGGAGATCGTGCGGATCGTGCGCAAGATCGCCCAGTACTTTTATCCACAGCGCCAGACCCAGGTGATGAACGAAGGCTGGGCAACGTTCTGGCACTACACCCTGATGAACGACCTTTACGACGAAGGCCTGGTAACCGACGGTTTCATGATGGAGTTCCTCACCTCACATACCAGCGTGGTCTTCCAGCCAGGCTTCGACAGCCCCTACTACAGCGGCATCAACCCCTATGCCCTGGGCTTCGCCATGTACCGGGATATCCGGCGCATGTGCGAACACCCCACTGAGGAAGATCGCCGCTGGTTCCCGGAGATCGCCGGCAGTGACTGGCTATCGACCATCAAGTTCGCCATGAGCAGCTTCAAGGACGAGAGCTTCATCCTGCAGTACCTGTCACCCCAGGTGATTCGTGACCTCAAGCTGTTCAGCATTCTGGACGACGACCTCAAGGACGACCTGCTGGTACCTGCCATCCACGATGAAGCCGGCTACCGCACCATCCGCGAGACCCTAGCGGCCCAATACAACCTGGGCAACCGCGAGCCCAACGTGCAGATCTACAGCATCGATATGCGCGGTGATCGCTCCCTGACCCTGCGCCACCAGCAACACGACCGCAAACCCCTGGGAGAATCCACGGACGAAGTGCTCAAGCATCTGCACCGGCTATGGGGCTTCGATATCCACCTGGAGACCCTGCAAGGCGATCAGGTCATGAAGACCCATCACGTGCCGCCGCACAACGAACATAACGACAACGATTACGGCCGCCTGGACCTGGCCGTGGTTCACCTTTGACGCAGCAATGCCTCCATTGGCCGGCCGCAGGCGTTATCCTGTAGGGCTAATGGAGGCTTTTTCATGCAAATCTACAAAGTCGGTGGAGCGGTACGTGATCGCTTGCTCGGCATCCCCGTTACCGATATCGATCGGGTCGTAGTAGGCGCCACCACTGAAGAAATGCTCGCCCTGGGCTATCGCCCAGTGGGCTCTGACTTTCCGGTGTTCCTGGACCCAAAAAACAACGATGAGTACGCCCTCGCCCGCACCGAACGCAAAAGCGGTCGGGGTTATGGCGGCTTTGTGTTTCATGCCAGCCCCGAAGTCACCCTCGAACAAGACCTAATCCGCCGCGATCTGACTATCAACGCGATCGCCGAAGACGACGACGGCAACCTGACCGATCCGTACAACGGCCAGCGCGACCTGCAAGCAAGGGTACTGCGTCACGTTTCCCCGGCCTTCGCCGAAGATCCCCTGCGCGTACTGCGGGTCGCGCGGTTTGCCGCACGTTATGCCGGTCTCGGTTTCACTATCGCCCCCGAAACCCTGGAATTGATGCGTCAGCTCAGCGACTCCGGCGAACTGGAAGCCCTGACGCCGGAACGCAGCTGGAAGGAAATTTCCCGGGCCCTGATGGAAGATCAGCCACAGGTGTTTATCCAGGTGCTGCGCGACTGCCATGCCCTGAAAACCCTGCTACCGGAAGTGGATGCCCTGTTCGGTGTGCCCCAACCCGAAGCTCATCACCCCGAGATAGATACCGGCATCCACACCCTGAGCGTGCTGCAACAGACGGCCCTCCACGCCCAACCCTTGACCGTGCGCTGGGCCTGCCTGCTGCATGACCTGGGCAAGGGCCTGACACCTGTGGATAAGTTGCCCCGGCATATTGCCCACGAGCAGCGGGGCCTGAAGCTGATCAAAGCCGTCAATGAGCGCTTCAAAGTGCCCAAGGATTGCCAGGAATTGGCGCTACTGGTCGGCGAGTATCACACCCATGGTCATCGGGCACTGGAGCTGAAGGCCTCGACCCTGCTGGAGTTGCTGCAGAGCTTTGACGTATTCCGTCGGCCACAGCGCTTTGAAGAATTTGTCGTCGCCTGCGAAATGGATGCACGAGGTCGCAAGGGCCTTGAGCAGCGAAGTTATCCACAGGCGGATTATTTACGTCGCGCCGCGCAGGTGGCGCGGGCCGTGGCAGTGGCGCCGCTACTGGAGAAAGGTTTCAAGGGCCCGGAGCTGGGCGAGGCGCTCAAGCGTGAACGGCTCAAGGCCCTGAAAGCCTACAAGGACCAACACTCACTGTAGGCGCTGGCGAGCCGGTTTCTACAGGTCTGGGGTGAGTGGTCTGCCACGCCATTCGAAGGCAACCGGTGCCAGTACCTGGTCGATTTGTGCATCCCGCCACAGCGCGGCAAATGTCTTGCCGACTTCAGGATGCACGCGTTCGGGTGCCATCAACGACAGCGGCCACAACACAAAGGCGTTTTTCAGGATTTCTGCCCGCGGCAACACCAACCCATCAAAATTACCGCTCAGGTCGCCATACAGCAGCACATCAATATCCAGGGGCAAACCCTTGCGATCCGGCGCATAGCGGCCATTGTCGGCCTCGATGGACTTCAGCCGGCGATCCAGTTCCATCAACGGCAAATCGGTGTACGCCGATACCACCAGGTTGAAGAACGGCCCGCTCTTGATCCCCACCGGCTGACTTTCGAATACGGCAGAACAGCGCATATCGGTCAAAAAGCCATCCAACGCGTCAAGACCCGCCTGCAAACGGGCCTCGCGCTCGATATTGCTGCCAAGACCAAGGTAAACCTGAGTTAGCGACATCCGCGCTCGATCTCCACGCCCACGCCCTTGGCGGCCGGGACGGCACCGGGCTTGGTCAACTTGAGGTGCAGCCAGGGGATCTGGAATTCTTCCATCAAGACCTGCGCCAGGCGCTCGGCAAACGTTTCCACCAGTTGGAATTGCGCCTGCGCGGCAAAGGCCTGGATGCGCGTGGAAACACTGGCGTAGTCGAGGGCCAGGGTCAGGTCATCACCGGCTGCGGCCGGGCGATTGTCCCAGGCGAAACTCAGGTCCAGGCGCAGGCATTGACGGATACCTCGCTCCCAGTCGTAGGCCCCGATCACGGTGTCGACTTCCAGGCCTTCGATAAACACTCTGTCCAAGCACTCTTCTCCACAGCACGACAAGGGCGCAATGCCCCGTTAGAATCAAGGCGTCCTCGCCCGGAATAGTTAGCATGTCTTGGTTACTGGCGACCCTCGCCTACCTGCTCGGCTCGCTGTCCTTTGCCATCTTGCTCAGCCGCCTGACGGGAAATCCCGACCCGCGAATGAGTGGCTCGGGCAATGCCGGCGCCACCAATATGTTGCGCCTGGCCGGCAAAAAGCTCGCCGTACTGACGTTGTTCGGCGACATATGCAAAGGCCTGTTGCCCGTGCTGATCGCCGACCTCGCCGGCCTCTCCCTGCAACAACAAGCCTGGATCGGCGTGTGTGCCGTGCTCGGCCATCTGTTCCCGCTGTACTTTCGCTTTCGCGGTGGCAAGGGCGTCGCGACGGCCGCCGGCATGCTACTGGGGATCTACCCTCCAGCGGCGCTGCTGGCCATTGCCGCCTGGCTGCTGACGTTCTACCTGACCCGCACCAGCTCCCTCGCCGCATTGATCGCCACCCCCCTGACCCTGCCATTGCTGGCCTGGCAGGAGCCGGCTGCCCTGCTGCCGATGAGCGTACTCACCCTGCTGATTGTATGGCGCCATCGCGGCAATTTACGCGACCTGTTTGCCGGGCGCGAACGGCATTTTTAAATACGCCCGGTGAACCCGACTCATGTTCGTCGATCACAACGGCGGCAGTTGCTCCATCGGCCAACGCGCCTGCACGCTGATGGCCAGGCTCTCATGCTGGCCCGCCTGCAAGCGCTGGCAACCGGCGAAGGCGATCATCGCGCCGTTATCGGTGCAGAACTCAGGGCGCGCGTAAAACACATCGCCCTTGAGGTCGCCGAGCATTTTTTCCAGTGACAAACGCAATGCCTTGTTCGCGCTGACGCCTCCAGCGATGACCAGGCGCTTCATGCCGGCCTGCTTCAGGGCACGCTTGCACTTGATGGTCAAAGTCTCCACCACCGCCTGCTGGAACGCCAGAGAGATGTCGCAACGGGCTTGCTCGCTGTCGTCCCCGGCGCTGACGCTTTGCTGCCAGGTGTTCAAGGCGAAGGTTTTCAAGCCACTGAAACTGAACATCAGGCCTGGGCGATCACACATCGGACGCGGGAAGGTATAGCGCCCCGCCACGCCTTTTTCCGCCAGGCGCGCGATTTCCGGACCACCGGGATAATTGAGGCCCATCATCTTGGCGGTCTTGTCGAAAGCTTCACCGGCGGCATCGTCCAGGGTCTCCCCCAAAAGCGTGTACTGGCCGATTGCATCGACCTGAACCAGCTGCGTATGGCCACCGGAAACCAACAAAGCGACGAACGGGAACCCAGGAGGGTTTTCTTCCAGCATCGGCGCCAGTAAATGGCCTTCCATATGGTGCACGCCAAGGGCTGGAATACCCCAGGCAAACGCCAGCGCCTGGGCGCAGGAAGCCCCAACCAGCAGGGCCCCGACCAATCCAGGGCCGGCGGTATAAGCGATGGCATCGATCTCGGTGGCGACGCAGTCGGCCTCGTCCAGCACCTGTCGAATCAATGGCAGCATGCGTTTGACGTGATCACGGCTAGCGAGCTCCGGCACCACCCCGCCATAGGCCCGATGCAGATCGATCTGACTGAACAGCGCATCGGCCAAAAGCCCGCGTTCACTGTCGTAAAGCGCGACGCCGGTCTCGTCGCAGGAGGTTTCTAAGCCCAGTACTAACATGGGTTTGCGCCTTGTAGAGGCTGAATTCGAAGGCGCGCATAATAGTCGCCACGTCCCCTCCCGACTAGCGGTTTTCGATCAGAGGCTTTGCATTCCGGGCAATGAGGGGTTAACATCCGCAACCCTTAAAAACCGACGACCTCAGCCGCGAATTTTTTGCGACGAGAACGTTGATTCCCGGTAATGAAAGAAGGTAGCTCTGGATGCCAGCCGTCAAAGTAAAAGAGAACGAACCCTTCGACGTAGCTCTGCGTCGTTTCAAGCGCTCCTGCGAAAAAGCCGGTGTTCTGGCTGAAGTTCGTAGCCGCGAATTTTATGAGAAGCCAACTTCTGAGCGTAAGCGTAAAGCAGCAGCCGCTGTTAAGCGTCACGCCAAGAAAGTTCAGCGCGAACAGCGCCGCGCCGTTCGTCTGTACTAATACACAGACGTTCGTAGCAAGCTTCTGCCAAGCCCGGCCCTCAGCCGGGCTGCTGGCATTTGCGGATATCGCTTGATGCTTCACCGTCGACGCCGCACATGCGACCGAGACAAAGCTTCACACGTCAGGACTGGCTCTTTTGCCAGCGGTGCACGTCTCTTCTGACGAGCCTATCAAGGCTACTGACGAGCACACCCATTTTCCAAGCAGGCGATCAATAGGTCGACTGTGCCCCACGATGAGCTTCCGAGGCCGCCATTGGCCGTGACCGGACTCCAGGGCAACGCTTTCAAACACGTCGAAGACTGATTGGAACTAACGTCAGTGAACGTTCGACAGATACACTTCCTGGCAGCCCAAGCAGACAATCGATGATCAAGCCGCCGCCATGCGCGTCTTGAGTGCGTCACGGGCCCTCATTTACACGCAGTGATGACGAGAACGCCATGGCCGGGCTAATTCCCCAGAGCTTTATTGACGACCTTCTGAACCGCACCGACATCGTCGATGTTGTCAGCTCGCGCGTGCAAATGAAAAAGGCTGGCAAGAACTACACCGCCTGCTGCCCGTTCCATAAAGAAAAGACCCCATCGTTCAGCGTCAGCCCCGACAAGCAGTTCTACTACTGCTTCGGCTGCGGCGCCGGCGGCAATGCCCTGGGCTTTATCATGGACCACGACAACCTGGACTTCCCCCAGGCCGTCGAGGAACTAGCTAAAGCCGCTGGCATGGAAATCCCCCGCGAAGAAAGTGGCCGGCCGCACAAACCGCGCCAGCCTACCGACTCGCCGCTGTACCCACTGCTCACCGCCGCCGCCGAGTTCTACCGCCAGGCCCTGAAAAGCCACCCACAGCGCAAAGCCGCCGTGAACTACCTCAAGGGCCGCGGCCTGACCGGGGAAATCGCCCGCGACTTCGGCCTGGGCTTCGCCCCGCCAGGCTGGGACAACCTGTACAAGCACCTGAGCAGCGACACCCTGCAGCAAAAGGCCATGATCGACGCCGGCCTGCTGGTGGAAAACGCCGAGACCGGCAAGCGCTATGATCGCTTTCGCGATCGAGTGATGTTCCCGATCCGCGACAGCCGTGGCCGCATCATCGCCTTCGGCGGACGGGTACTGGGTGACGACAAGCCCAAATACCTCAACTCCCCGGAAACCCCGGTGTTTCACAAGGGCCAGGAACTCTACGGCCTGTTTGAAGCGCGCAAGAACAACCGCAACCTCGATGAAATCATCGTGGTTGAAGGCTACATGGACGTTATCGCCCTGGCCCAGCAAGGCCTGCGCAATGCCGTGGCAACCCTCGGCACCGCCACCAGCGAAGAGCACATGAAGCGCCTGTTTCGCGTAGTGCCCAGCGTGCTGTTCTGTTTCGACGGCGACCAGGCCGGACGCAATGCGGCCTGGCGCGCCCTCGAAGCCACCCTCTCGAGCCTGCAGGATGGGCGCCGCGCGCGCTTTCTGTTCCTGCCCGAAGGCGAAGACCCGGATACCCTGGTGCGCTCCGAAGGTACCGATGCGTTTCGCGCGCGCATCCACCAGCACGCACAACCGCTGGCCGATTATTTTTTCCAGCAATTGACCGAAGAAGCCGACCCGCGCTCCCTCGAAGGCAAGGCCCATATGGCTACCCTCGCGGCACCGCTGATCGACAAGGTCCCCGGCGCCAACCTCAAGGCCCTGATGCGCCAGCGCCTGCTGGAGATCACCGGCCTGAGCGGCGAGGCGGTCAGCCAGCTGGTGCACAGCGCGCCCCAGGAGGCGCCACCAGCCTACGACCCGGGCTTCGACTACGACGCCATGCCGGACTACGCTGACTTTCACCAGCCTCAAGAGGCCTTTGTGCCTCAACAGGACTGGACGCCGAAGAAACCCGGCGCCGGCGGCAAGAAATGGGACAAGAAACCCTGGAGCAAAAACGGCAAGCATGGCGACCGCGACGAGGCTTACGCCCCGCGGACACCGGTGGCCGTAGAAGCGCCGACGCTGATTGCCCTGCGCACCCTGATCCACCACCCGCAATTGGCGGGTCGAGTGGAAAGCGCCGAACATTTTGCCAACGAGAGCAACACCTACGCTCAGGTGCTGATTGCCCTGATCGAGGCCGTACAAAAAAATCCTAAGCTAAACTCAATCCAGCTGATGGCCCGCTGGCATGGCACAGAGCAAGGACGTCTTTTGAAAGCACTCGCAGAAAAGGAGTGGTTAATTGACGGCGATAACCTTGAACAACAGTTTTTAGACACCATTACTAGGTTATCCGCGGGTCAGCACACGCAGACCCTCGACGAACTTATCAAGAAAGCAAGGCAGCCAGGATTGTCGGCTGAAGAGCAAATTCAGATAGCAAAGCAGATGCGCGACCTCTTAAAACAGAATGTTTCCGCATCAAACCCGACCTCAGCTGGCGTGTGAGGTCATAGCTCGGGTATAATCCTCGGCTTGTTTTTTGCCCGCCAAGACCTTCAGTGGATAGGGTGTTATGTCCGGAAAAGCGCAACAGCAGTCTCGTATCAAAGAGTTGATCGTCCTTGGTCGTGAGCAGGGTTACCTGACTTACGCGGAGGTCAACGACCACCTGCCGGAGGATATTTCAGATCCGGAACAGGTGGAAGACATCATCCGCATGATTAACGACATGGGGATCAACGTATTCGAAGCTGCGCCAGATAAGGATTCTCTTATGCTGGCGGACGCCGATACCGACGAGGCCGCCGCTGAAGAAGCTGCTGCCGCGCTGGCTGCAGTGGAGACCGATATCGGTCGCACCACCGACCCTGTGCGCATGTATATGCGTGAAATGGGTACGGTTGAGCTGCTGACACGCGAAGGCGAAATCGAAATCGCCAAGCGTATCGAAGAGGGCATCCGCGAAGTGATGGGCGCAATTGCGCACTTCCCCGGCACGGTTGACCACATTCTCTCCGAGTACACCCGCGTTACCACCGAAGGTGGCCGCCTGTCCGACGTCCTGAGCGGTTATATCGACCCGGACGATGGCATTACGCCGCCTGCTGCCGAAATACCGCCGCCTGTCGACCCGAAAGCCGTGAAAGCGGACGACGAAACCGACGACGACGAGGCTGAAGCCAGCACCGACGACGAAGAAGAAGTCGAAAGCGGCCCGGATCCGATCATCGCAGCCCAGCGCTTTGGCGCGGTCTCCGACCAGATGGAACTGGCGCGCAAGGCCCTGAAGAAGCACGGTCGTGGCAGCAAGCAGGCTACCGCCGAACTGCTGGCCCTGGCTGAGCTGTTCATGCCGATCAAACTGGTGCCGAAGCAATTCGAAGGCCTGGTTGAGCGGGTTCGTAGCGCCCTTGAGCGTCTGCGTGCACAAGAGCGGGCGATCATGCAGCTCTGTGTCCGTGATGCGCGCATGCCGCGTGCCGACTTCCTGCGCCAGTTCCCGGGCAATGAAGTTGACGAAAGCTGGACCGACGCACTGGCCAAGGGCAAAAGCAAATACGCTGAAGCCATTGGTCGCTTCCAGGCCGACATCGTTCGTTGCCAGCAGAAGCTGACTGCATTGCAGACCGAAACCGGTCTGACGATTGCCGAGATCAAGGACATCAACCGTCGCATGTCGATCGGCGAGGCCAAGGCCCGTCGCGCGAAGAAAGAGATGGTTGAAGCGAACTTGCGTCTGGTGATCTCCATCGCCAAGAAGTACACCAACCGTGGCTTGCAGTTCCTCGACCTGATCCAGGAAGGCAACATCGGCTTGATGAAGGCTGTGGACAAGTTCGAATACCGTCGCGGCTACAAGTTCTCGACTTATGCCACCTGGTGGATCCGTCAGGCGATCACTCGCTCGATCGCCGACCAGGCCCGCACCATCCGTATTCCGGTGCACATGATCGAGACCATCAACAAGCTCAACCGTATTTCCCGGCAGATGTTGCAGGAAATGGGTCGCGAACCGACCCCGGAAGAGCTGGGCGAACGCATGGAAATGCCTGAGGATAAAATCCGCAAGGTATTGAAGATCGCTAAAGAGCCGATCTCCATGGAAACCCCGATTGGTGATGACGAAGACTCCCATCTGGGTGACTTCATCGAAGACTCGACCATGCAGTCGCCAATCGATGTCGCCACCGTTGAGAGCCTTAAAGAAGCGACGCGCGACGTACTGTCCGGCCTCACTGCTCGTGAAGCCAAGGTACTGCGCATGCGTTTCGGCATCGACATGAATACCGACCACACCCTTGAGGAAGTCGGTAAGCAGTTTGACGTGACCCGCGAGCGGATCCGTCAGATCGAAGCCAAGGCGCTGCGCAAGTTGCGCCACCCGACGAGAAGCGAGCATTTGCGCTCCTTCCTCGACGAGTGATCACAAAACCCCCAGGCCCAGGCCTGGGGGTTTTGCTTTGTGCAGATTAAATCCTCCCCGCTTTACCTCCCCCCGCAATGCCCGTCTACACTCGAAATATTCCCCGTGCCATAACGAGACCGTTATGCCCAGACTGCCGACCGTGCTACTGCTGTCGCTGCTGACCTGGACCGCAACGGCTGGCGCGTTGACTCTCACTGATGAAGAGCATGGCTGGTTGGCGGACCACCCGGAGTTGCGCCTGGGCGTTGACGCATCGTGGCCGCCATTTGAATATCGCGACGAAGAAGGCCGCTATCAGGGCCTGGCCGCTGACTATGTACGACTGATCCAGGAACGCCTGGGCATCAAGGTCAGGTTGATCGAGCCTGCCAACTGGAACGCCCTGCTGGAGCAGGCCAAGAACAATCAGCTCGACCTGTTACCGGGCATCATGTCCACCCCGGAGCGCCAGGGTTTCCTGGCATTTTCCAGGCCTTACCTCGACTTCCCCATCGTCATTCTTGCCCACGAAGGCGGCGCCCAGCCCCGTTCCCTCAAGGACCTGTATGGACTGAAGATCGCCGTGGTGGAGAACTATGCCCCCCACGAATTGCTGCGCACCCACCACCCCGACCTGAACCTGGTGGCGATGCCCAACGTCAGCTCGACCTTGCAGGCCCTGGCCACCGATGAGGTGGACGCCGTCGTCGGCGACCTGGCCTCCAGTGTGTGGAGCCTGCGCCAGCTTAAGCTCGACGGTTTGTACGTTAGTGGCGAAACGCCTTATCGCTACCAACTGGCAATGGGCGTACCCCGCGAGAACAAAATGTTGATCGGCATCCTCGACAAGGTGCTCGCCGACCTCAGCCCCAGCGAAATCAACGAAATCCAGGAACACTGGGTCGGAAATGTCATTGATCACCGAGCCTTCTGGACCGATCTGCTGCTCTACGGCCTACCTGCCGTGCTGCTGTTGAGTACCGTGCTGGCCATCGTGATTCGGATCAATCGCCGGCTCAGCTCGGAAATTTCCCGCAGGGTGGCCCTGGAACAGGAGCTGCGCAGCAGCGAGTACCATTACCGGGGATTGGTGGAAAGCCTGTCAGCCATCGCGTGGGAAGCAGACATCAGCGATTTCACCTACAGCTACGTGTCGCCCCATGCCGAGGAGTTGCTGGGCTATCCACGGGCGCACTGGCTGATCCCCGGCTTCTGGCGCAACATCATCCACCCTGCCGACCTGACCCGTGCCGACAGCTTCTGCCAGCGGGAAACCCGCGCCAACCGCGACCACAGCATTGACTACCGGGTGATCACCGCCGATGGCCGTTGCTTGTGGGTCAGGGACATTGTCAGCCTGATCAAGCATGGGCATGAGCCGGTCATGCGCGGCCTGATGATCGATATCAGCGAGGCCAAGCGCACCGAGGAAGCGCTGCAGCTTTCGCAGGAGAAGTTCGCCTCGGTGTTCCAGCAATGTCCGGACATACTGGTGATCGCCCGCCTGTCCGATGGCTGCCTGCTGGAGGTCAACAAGGCATTCGAGGACCAGATTGGCCTGAGCGCCGCAGACGTGGTCGGTAAAACCGCCACCGAGCTGAACATCTGGGGCATCCAGGGTGTAGGCCCCAACCTGCTCAAGCGGGTGCAGACCACCAGCATCCGCAACCTGGAGATGCCGTTCCTGCGCAGCAATGGCCAGGCGTTCACCGGGCTGATCTCTGCCGAACCCTTCCAGCTCGATGCGACCGAAGCGTTGGTGGTGGTAGTGCGGGACATCACCCAACTGAAGGAAACCCAGCAACTGCTGCAGACTTCCGAAGAAAAGTTCGCCAAGGCCTTTCACGCCTCGCCCGACGGCTTACTGCTGACGCGCCAGCACGACGGCCTGCTGCTGGAGGTCAATGAAGGCTTTAGCCGCATCACCGGCTTCAACAGTGCGATGTCCCTGGACCAATCGACCCTGGACCTGGGCATCTGGGTGGACTTGAACGAGCGCAAGCACATGCTCGATCTGCTACAACGCGACGGCCTGGTGCGCGACTTCGTCTGCCATATCCGGCGCAATGATGGCCAGATTCGCCTGTGCGAGGTATCCAGTCGCCCGCTGCCCATTGGGGATGACGACTGCATGCTGACCATCGCCCGCGACATTACCGAACGTCAGTTGATGCAGGAAAAACTGCAACAGGCCGCGACAGTTTTCGAAAGCACTGCCGAAGGCGTGTTGATCACCGATACCCGGCAGAACATCAGCGCGGTCAACCGCGCCTTCAGCGAAATCACCGGCTACAGCGAAGCCGAAGCCCTCGGTCATACCCCGCGCCTGCTCGCTTCCGGCCTGCACGACAGCGCGTTCTACGCCGCCATGTGGCATCAACTGACGGCCAACGGCCACTGGCAAGGCGAAATCTCCAACCGGCGCAAGAACGGCGAGCTGTATCCCAGCTGGCTGACGATCAACGCCGTGCGCAACCTCGAGCAGTCAATCACCCACTTCGTGGCAGTATTTGCCGACATCTCCAGCCTCAAGCACGCCCAGGCGCGGCTCGACTACCAGGCGCACCACGACCCGCTCACCGGCCTGCCCAACCGCACGCTGTTTGAAAATCGCCTGCAAACCGCCCTCAACAACCAACAGGAAACCGGCAGCCAGGGCGCGGTGCTGTTTCTCGACCTCGACCGCTTCAAACACATCAACGACAGCCTCGGCCACCCGATTGGCGACCTGCTGCTCAAGGACATCGCGGTGCGCCTCAAGGAACAACTGCGCGATATCGACACCGTAGCGCGCCTGGGCGGTGACGAATTCATTATCCTGCTGCCCGGCCTGCAACAAGCCAGCGACGCCCAGCACCTGGCCAATAAACTGCTGGCCTGCTTCACCCTGCCCTTCCAGGCGGGCGAGCACGAGTTCTTTATCAGCGCCAGCATCGGCACCAGTTTCTATCCGCAGGATGGGATCGACGTCGCCACCTTGGTAAAAAACGCCGATGCCGCTATGTACCGCTCCAAGGCCAAGGGCCGCAATCGGGTTGAACGCTACACCCAGGACCTCACCGCCCAGGCCAATGAGCGCGTCGCCCTCGAACACGAACTGCGCCGGGCCATAGAGCGCGATGAGCTGTTTCTGTACTACCAACCAAAGCTGAGCCTGGACACCCAACAACTGATCGGCGCCGAAGCCCTGATCCGCTGGCGCCATCCCACCTTTGGCGACGTACCTCCCGAACACTTCATCGCCCTGGCCGAAGAGAACGGCATGATCCTGCAAATCGGCGACTGGGTCCTGGAGCAGGCTTGCCGGCAACTGCATCAGTGGCGCAAGTGCTACGACGACTTCGGCCCCCTCTCCGTCAACCTCGCCGGGGCCCAACTGCGCCACCCCAACCTGTTAGGGCGCATCGAGCAACTGCTGCGCGACAACCGCCTGGAACCGGATTGCCTGCAACTGGAGATCACCGAAAACTTCATCATGAGCCAGGCCGAAGAAGCCCTGGAAGTACTGCATAAACTCAAGCACCTGGGCGTACAACTGGCCATCGACGACTTCGGCACGGGCTATTCATCCTTGAGCTACCTCAAGCGCCTGCCCCTGGACTTCCTGAAAATCGACCAGTCCTTCGTCCGCGGCCTACCGGACGATCCCCACGACGCCGCCATCGTGCGCGCCATCATCGCCCTGGGCCACAGCATGCAATTCACCATCATCGCCGAAGGCGTGGAAACCCCCGCCCAGCAAGCCTTCCTCGCCGACGAAGGCTGCGAACAAATGCAAGGCTACATCGTCAGCCTGCCTCTGCCTCCCGACATCTTCGCCGCGACCTTCCTTCACATGACCCATTCGGATTTTTCGGATAGCACAGTGGAGAAACCATCGTTATAATCCGCGACCTACTGAGGGCCTATAGCTCAGTTGGTTAGAGCAGGGGACTCATAATCCCTTGGTCGTAGGTTCGAGTCCTACTGGGCCCACCAAATTGAAAGCCGCGCACTGCGCGGCTTTTTTTGTTTCTGGAGGCTGGAAATCCAAGAGGCTGGCCGCTAACTCTCAGGGCCTACATTCAGCGCGCAGGGCATACAAACCGCCAAGCCATGGAGAGGCCTGACTACTGGGACACACCAACATATTCGTCCCTCCACTTTGCGAAGTCGGAGCGAGTCTTATAAATAACGTCATCAACTATATAAGCCCCTCTGGCAACTTCGCCAGGAAAATCAATAATAAACGCAAACCTTAAGCTATAGCTTTCTGACGGTTGATGGCGATATCTCTCTTCTTCAGAAAGATCCTTAATGTACATTTTATTTTCACCAGGTCGTTTTTTTGAAAACGATTCCCAGTCGATGGCAACTCCATCTGGATTAATTATTCGATACCTTTCTGGCTGACTATCAACATTCCACACAATAAACGCACCATTCGGACCGTCAGCAACATTGCGAACAATACCAATCACACCTGGCTTCAAAATATTATTGTTTGCCCTATTCTTCGGCTCCAGCAGTGTAGTCCTATGACCATCAATAAAAACCTCAACCAATGCTTTAGTACTCATGACGGACTCCATCAATTAGACTTTTAAACTTGAGTCTAAAATGCACCTACCGCCCCAACAACTGTGAAAACTAACAGGGCGCAATAACTATTTTGAATATTTTCCATAACCCTCAGGAATTACGACTTTGAATATTCCTGGTGCACTCGCCGCTGAATAATTTCCGGTGTAGCGCACGCGCAGGACTCGAAGATCTTTTTTGATCCAGTCGGCCAACGCGTTAACGAATGCTCCCCCCGTGAAATACGAGCCTGTAACATGCCCCAACCGCCACCCGCATCGGAGCCGCACTTGTCCATCCCCCGCCCGCCCCTCCTCGATGAAATCGACCGCCAACTAATCGCCGCCTTGCAGCTCAACGCCCGCGAAAGCGTGGCGATGCTCGCCCGGCAATTGGGAATTGCCCGTACCACCGTGACCTCGCGCCTGGCGCGCCTGGAAAAGACCCAGGTGATTACCGGCTATGGCGTGCGCCTTGGCCAGCGTGTGGTGGATGGAGGGTTGCAGGCGTATGTGGGGATCACGGTGCAACCGCGTTCAGGCAAGGAAGTGCTGCGTCGGCTCAGCGCCATGGCCCAGGTCCAGCAGTTGTGTGCGGTCAGTGGCGAGTTTGATTATGTGGCCTGGCTGCGCACCGATTCGCCGGAGCAACTTGATCAACTGCTGGACCAGATCGGCAGTGTCGATGGGGTAGAAAAGACCACCACCTCGATCATCCTCAGCAACAAATTGGATCGCGGGCAGCCAATCTGACCGCCATTTTCGTCACTTCGACTAAAAACAATCCAAAACGACGACACTTTGCGTCTTATTAACGAGCGCTACGCTCCCTAGAATGGCTGCCATCTTTTCCTATACTCCACGGGTCGTGCCCCGTGCAGTTGCCAGCAAGGTCAGCCATGAACGCCACTAACAAGAACAATCGCCACCCTGCAGACGGTAAAAAACCCATCACCATCTTTGGCCCGGACTTCCCGTTCGCCTTCGATGACTGGATCGAACACCCGGCTGGCTTGGGCAGTATTCCTGCCGCCCACCATGGCGCCGAAGTGGCGATTGTCGGTGCGGGTATCGCCGGGCTGGTGGCCGCCTACGAGCTGATGAAGCTGGGCCTCAAGCCGGTGGTGTACGAGGCCTCGAAAATGGGTGGGCGCCTGCGGTCCCAGGCGTTTGAAGGGGCCGAAGGCATCATCGCCGAACTGGGTGGCATGCGTTTCCCGGTGTCCTCGACGGCGTTCTACCACTATGTGGATAAGCTGGGCCTGGAGACCAAGCCCTTCCCCAACCCGTTGACACCGGCCTCCGGCAGCACCGTGATCGACCTGGAAGGCCAGACCCATTACGCACAGAAACTCGCCGACCTTCCTGCGCTGTTCCAGGAAGTGGCTGACGCCTGGGCCGATGCATTGGAAGCCGGTTCGCAGTTCAGCGATATCCAGCAGGCCATCCGCGACCGCGATGTGCCACGCCTCAAAGCGCTGTGGAATACCCTGGTGCCGCTGTGGGACGACCGCACGTTCTACGATTTCGTCGCCACTTCCAAGGCGTTCGCCAAGCTGTCGTTCCATCACCGCGAAGTGTTCGGCCAGGTCGGTTTTGGCACCGGTGGCTGGGACTCGGACTTCCCCAACTCGATGCTGGAAATATTCCGCGTGGTGATGACCAACTGCGACGATCACCAGCACCTGGTGGTCGGTGGCGTGGCGCAGGTGCCCATGGGGATCTGGCGCCATGTGCCAGAGCGTTGCGCCCACTGGCCAGCCGGCACCAGCCTCAGTTCCCTGCACCACGGCGCGCCGCGGGCCGGGGTCAAGCGCATTGCCCATGCCGCCGACGGTCGCTTCGCGGTGACCGACAATTATGGCGACACCCGGGAATACGCCGCCGTGCTGACCACCTGCCAGAGCTGGCTGCTGACCACCCAGATCGAATGCGACGAAAGCCTGTTCTCGCAAAAAATGTGGATGGCCCTGGACCGCACGCGCTATATGCAGTCGTCGAAAACCTTCGTCATGGTCGACCGGCCTTTCTGGAAGGACAAAGACCCGGAAACCGGCCGCGACCTGATGAGCATGACCCTCACCGACCGCTTGACCCGCGGCACCTACCTGTTCGACAACGGCGACGACAAGCCGGGGGTCATTTGCCTGTCTTACTCGTGGATGAGCGACGCCCTGAAAATGCTGCCGCAGCCCATTGATAAACGGGTCAAGCTGGCCCTCGATGCGCTGAAAAAGATCTACCCGAAAGTCGATATCAAGGCGCGCATCATTGGCGACCCGATCACCGTTTCCTGGGAGGCCGACCCGCATTTCCTCGGTGCTTTCAAGGGCGCGTTGCCGGGCCACTATCGCTATAACCAGCGCATGTACGCGCACTTCATGCAAAAGGATATGCCGGCCGAGCAGCGCGGGATTTTCATCGCCGGCGACGACGTATCCTGGACCCCAGCCTGGGTCGAAGGCGCAGTGCAAACCTCGTTGAACGCGGTTTGGGGCATCATGACCCACTTCGGTGGCAGTACCCACCCGCAAAACCCGGGGCCTGGGGATGTGTTCGATGAGATCGGCCCCATCGCCCTGGCCGAATAAGGAGTCAAGCCATGCGTGTCGCCCTGTACCAATGCCCGCCATTGCCACTGGATGTAGCCGGCAATCTCAAGCGCCTGCACCACGTTGCCCATGAAGCGGGCGATGCAGACCTGTTGGTGCTGCCGGAAATGTTCCTCACCGGCTACAACATTGGTGCTGAAGCGGTGGGCGCGCTGGCCGAGACGCAGGATGGACCGGCAGCGCAAACCATTGCCGAACTGGCGCGCAATGCGGGCCTGGCGATTCTTTATGGCTACCCGGAGCGGGCCGAGGACGGGCAGATCTACAACTCCGTGCAACTGATCGACGCCACTGGCCAGCGCCGGTGCAACTACCGCAAGACGCACCTGTTCGGCGATCTCGATCACTCGATGTTCAGCGCCGGCGGCGACGAGTTCCCTATCGTCGAGTTGAACGGCTGGAAGCTGGGATTCCTCATCTGTTACGACCTGGAATTCCCGGAAAACACCCGGCGCCTGGCCCTGGCCGGTGCCGAGTTGATCCTGGTACCGACGGCCAACATGGTGCCCTTCGACTTCGTCGCGGACGTCACCGTGCGGGCACGGGCCTTTGAAAACCAGTGCTATGTGGCCTACGCCAACTACTGTGGGCATGAAGACCAGATCCAGTATTGCGGGCAAAGCAGCATCGCCGCGCCGAATGGCCAGCGTGTCGCCCAGGCCGGCCTGGATGAAGCGTTGATCGTCGCCACCCTCGACCATCAGTTGATACGTGACGCACAAGCGGCCAATCACTACCTCGCAGACCGGCGCCCCGAGCTTTATGCCGCGCTGCACAAGCACTGACCACTGCGCTTTGCGCTAGCATAGGCACTTCCTACGTTCTGGAAGTGCTCATGCCTGTGCCGGCCCACCCTCATCACCTGCAACTGACCCTGGCCAATGGCCTGCGCGTTTCCCTGCGTCACGCCCCACGTCTCAAGCGCTGTGCCGCGGCCCTGCGGGTAGCGGCCGGCAGCCATGATGTGCCGTTGGCCTGGCCGGGGCTGGCGCACTTTCTGGAGCACCTGCTGTTTCTCGGCACCGAGGCTTTTCCTACGCCTGACGGTTTGATGGCCTACGTGCAGCGCCACGGTGGGCAGGTCAACGCCAGCACCCGCGAACGCACCACCGACTTCTTCTTCGAAGTGCCCACCCCAGTGTTTGGCGGCGCGCTGCAGCGTCTGGTGGATATGCTCGCTCACCCCGGCCTGGCGATGGACGATCAGTTGCGCGAGCGTGAGGTGTTACAGGCAGAGTTTGTCGCCTGGGCCCAGGATGCCGAGGCACAGCATCAAGTGGCGATCTTCGAAGGCCTCGCTGCCGCGCATCCACTGCGGGGTTTCCATGCGGGCAATCGCGACAGCCTGCCGGTGCCACACGAGGACTTCCAACAAGGTTTGCTGGGGTTTTATCAAGACTTCTATCACACAGGACAAATGACCCTGAGCCTTGCCGGACCGCAATCGCTTGAGGAGCTGCAAGCCTTGGCCCAGCACTTTGGCGATCGCCTGCGCGCTGGCCCGCTGCGCCCGCAGCAGGCACCGCCGGCGTTGATGGACAGCGATAAACAGCGCTATCAATACCTGGATAAACAGCATCTGCACCACCTCATCGCCTGCAACGCGCCCCGCGAAGCCTTGGACTTCCTCTGCACCTGGCTGAATGCGCAGGCACCTGGTGGTTTGCTGGCCGAGTTGAAAACCCGTGGCTGGGTAAGCGCGCTGCACGCCAGGGTGCCGTACCAGTTCGCCGGGCAGGCGCTGCTGGATATCGAGTTCACCCTGGGGCCCAAGGGTTCACAACAAGTCCCGGCAATCGAAGCACTATTGAACGACTGGTTGAGCTTTTTCGCCCACAGCGACTGGGCTGCGCTGCGCGAAGAATATGCCCGGCTGATCGACCGCCAACAGCAAATCAGTGGCGCCTTGGGCCTGGCCCGTCAGGACAGTGAGAACCTTCAAGCTCAGTTGTCCGAGCCGCACTGCCAAGCCCTCAAGGCCATGCTGATTGCACTGCAACCGTCGCCCGCGCAACAGGCCTGGCAGCTCCCGCCAGGCAACCCATTCCTGCAACGGTCACCCCAGGAACACCGCCCCGGGCTGATTCGCGGGCAGACCAGCGCCCATCGGGGCTTGCGCACCTTCGCCCAGGATCGCTCCCGTGGCCGGCGCGAGCTGCCAGGCCTGTCGTTCAGCCAAGCATTGCCGGCCGATAGCGACGAAGGCGCCCTCTACCTGCGCTGGCAACTGGATTCGCCCGCCCATGGCTTGGGCAACAGCCTGCAAACACTGCAAACCAACGCCCGTCAGGCCGGGGTGCAAGTGTCCTGGGAAGCCGTAGGCAATGACTGGCTGCTGAAAATGAGCGGGCTGCATGAACCCATGCCCGCTATCGTCGAGCAACTGGCACGCGACCTGACCCAGCCTGACGCCGACCTTTGGCAGGACGCACTCGCCAGGCCGGCGCCGCAGATGGCCATTCGCGAGCTGCTCAAGGCATTGCCGGCCTGCTTTGCCGACATCGCTGACGTCACCGCGCCACCTGACCGTTGGGCCACCGCCCGCTGGCAAGGCCTGGGCATGGGCCTGCCGGCTGCATGCGAAATGGCCATCAACAATGCGGCGGCACGCCTCCCCGGGCACTGTGCCGACAGTGAGCACAAAGCCCAGCCCATCAACGGCCCGCATCGCTGGCACACCGTCGCAACCGATGGCGACGAAGCCGCCTTGCTGCTGTTTTGCCCGACACCCAGCCAGTCCCTCGCCGACGAGGCCGACTGGCGGTTGCTCGCTCACCTGGCGCAAACCCCGTTTTACCAACGCCTACGTGTCGAGTTGCAAGTGGGCTACGCGGTATTCAGTGGCATCCGACAGTTCAATGGGCAAACCGGCCTGCTGTTTGGCGTGCAGTCACCCAGTGTCGCGCTTGCGGGCCTGTTCGAGCACATCCAGGTCTTTCTCAAGCAACTGCCAGCGTTGATCGGTGGGAGTAACGACTTGGGCAACACCACCCTGGCCCAGCAGTTCTCGCCACAAACACTGCCCACCGCCCAAGCCGCGGAGTTGCTCTGGCAGGCGCATTTGGCGGGGCGTGGCGCGGACTATCTTGAGCAACTGCAACAGATGATCCAGGCGCGCAACCGGCAGAACCTGGTGGATGCGGCGCAGCGACTCGAGCAAGCCGCCGGCGGCTGGCACTGCCTGGCCAATGGTGCGGCGGTGAGCGATGACTGGCAGATATGATTCTGATCGTTGCCGATGCTGCAACAGGCTTTTTCCACCAAGACAGCGCTAGCTTGACGAGAAATGAGTAATATTCCGCCACGCATCTGAACATCTCCGCTTGGAGGTGGACTATATGTATTACTTGGTAGTAAACGTCCCATCCCTTCGTAGGAGTATGAATATGACCTGGTCCAAACCTGCTTACACTGATCTGCGTATCGGTTTTGAAGTCACCATGTACTTCGCCAGCCGCTGAGTGCTTTTGTATTGCAATGCAACGCCTCGGCTCGCCGGGGCGTTTTTATTTTGGTCTTGTGTGAAGGAGCGGCGATGTTTGTCCAGATTCTAGGTTCGGCGGCCGGTGGCGGTTTCCCGCAGTGGAACTGCAACTGTGTGAACTGCGCCGGCTTTCGCGACGGCAGCCTGCGGGCCCAGGCACGAACCCAATCGTCCATCGCCCTGTCCGACGATGGCGTGAACTGGGTGTTATGCAACGCCTCGCCGGATATCCGCGCGCAACTGCAAGGTTTTGCGCCGATGCAACCGGGCCGAGCACTGCGCGATACCGGGATCAGCGCAATCATCTTGATGGACAGCCAGATCGACCACACCACCGGCCTGCTCAGCTTGCGCGAAGGCTGCCCGCACCAGGTGTGGTGCACCGACATGGTCCACGAAGACCTGAGCACCGGATTCCCGCTGTTCACCATGTTGACTCACTGGAATGGCGGCCTCGATTGGCAGCGCATCGAGCTGGATGCCAGCTTCACTATTCCCGCCTGCCCCAACCTGCGCTTCACCCCGCTGCCTCTGCGCAGTGCCGCGCCGCCCTACTCGCCCCATCGGTTCGACCCGCACCCCGGTGACAATATCGGCCTGATCGTCGAAGACCTGCGCACCGGCGGCAAACTGTTCTACGCCCCCGGCCTGGGCAAGGTAGACGCGCCGCTCTTGGAGATCATGGCCGGCAGCGACTGCCTGTTGGTGGATGGCACGATGTGGGATGACGATGAAATGCAGCGCCGTGGTGTCGGCACCCGTACCGGCCGCGAAATGGGCCACCTGGCACAAAACGGCCCCGGCGGCATGCTGGAGGTACTGGAGCAACTGCCCAAGCAGCGCAAGGTGCTTATCCACATCAACAACACCAACCCGATCCTCGACGAAGACTCTGCCGAGCGAGCCGAGTTGGCGCGGCGCAATGTAGAAGTAGCCTACGACGGCATGAGCATTGAACTGTAGGAGAGCCCCAATGACCGATACACCGCTGAACCCCGCCGACTTTGAACAGGCCTTGCGGGCCAAGGGCGCCTTCTACCATATCCATCACCCCTACCATGTGGCGATGTATGAAGGCCGGGCCACCCGCGAGCAGATCCAGGGCTGGGTCGCCAACCGGTTCTACTACCAGGTGAACATTCCGCTGAAAGACGCCGCGATCCTGGCCAACTGCCCGGACCGGGAAATCCGCCGCGAATGGATCCAGCGCCTGCTCGACCATGATGGCGCCCCCGGCGAAGACGGCGGTATCGAAGCCTGGCTGCGCCTGGGCCAGGCCGTGGGCCTGGACCCGGATCAACTGCGCTCCCAGGAACTGGTGCTGCCCGGCGTGCGGTTTGCCGTCGATGCCTACGTCAATTTCGCCCGCCGGGCCAGTTGGCAGGAAGCCGCCAGCAGCTCGCTGACCGAGCTGTTCGCCCCGCAGATCCACCAGTCGCGCCTCGACAGCTGGCCCCAGCATTACCCATGGATCGACCCTGCCGGCTACGAGTATTTCCGCACCCGCCTGGGCCAGGCCCGACGTGATGTCGAGCATGGGCTGGCGATCACGCTTGCGCACTACACCACCCGCGCCGGCCAGGAGCGGATGCTGGAGATTCTCCAGTTCAAACTGGACATCCTTTGGAGCATGCTCGATGCCATGAGCATGGCCTACGAACTGAACCGCCCGCCTTATCACAGCGTGACCGCGCAGCGGGTCTGGCATAAAGGGATCACCCTATGAGTTTTGACCGCAGCAAAAAGCCGACGTGGCGCCAGGGCTATCGCTACCAGTACGAGCCGGCGCAGAAAGGCCATGTGTTGCTGTACCCCGAAGGCATGATCAAGCTCAACGACAGTGCTGCGTTGATTGGTGGCTTGATCGACGGTGAGCGCAGCGTGGCAGCGATCATTGGCGAGCTGGAGCAGCAATTCCCCGGCGTGCCCGAACTCGGTGAAGACATCGAGCAATTCATGGAGGTCGCACGTGCAGAGCACTGGATCGAACTTGCCTGAAAAGCCCGAGATTGGCCTGCCGCTATGGTTGCTCGCCGAGCTGACCTATCGCTGCCCGCTGCAGTGCCCGTATTGCTCCAACCCGCTGGACTTCGCCGAACAAGGCAAGGAGTTGAGCACCGAACAGTGGATCAAGGTGTTTCGCGAGGCCCGGGAGATGGGTGCGGCACAGCTGGGGTTTTCCGGCGGTGAGCCGCTGGTGCGCCAGGATCTTGCCGAACTGATCGGCGAAGCCCGCAAGCTGGGGTTCTATACCAACCTGATCACCTCCGGCATCGGCCTGACCGAGCAGAAGATCAGCGACTTCAAAAAGGCTGGCCTGGACCATATCCAGATCAGTTTCCAGGCCAGCGACGAGCAGGTGAACAACCTGCTGGCCGGCTCCAAAAAGGCCTTCGCACAGAAGCTGGAAATGGCCCGGGCGGTCAAAGCCCATGGCTATCCGATGGTGCTGAACTTCGTCACTCATCGACACAATATCGACAAGATCGACCGCATCATCGAACTGTGTATTGCCCTTGAGGCGGACTTTGTCGAGCTCGCCACCTGCCAGTTCTATGGCTGGGCCCAGCTTAACCGCGTCGGCTTGCTACCGACCCAGGCACAACTGACCCGCGCCGAACGCATCACCAACGAATACCGCGCCAAGCTGCAAGCCGAAGGTCACCCCTGCAAGCTGATCTTTGTCACGCCGGACTACTACGAGGAACGCCCGAAGGCCTGTATGAATGGCTGGGGGAGTATCTTTCTGACAGTCACACCAGACGGCACCGCCCTACCTTGTCACGGCGCCCGACAGATGCCGGTGCAGTTTCCCAATGTGCGCGACCACAGCATGCAGCACATCTGGTACGACTCATTTGGTTTCAACCGCTTTCGCGGCTACGACTGGATGCCCGAGCCGTGCCGCTCGTGCGACGAGAAGGAAAAGGACTTCGGCGGCTGCCGCTGCCAGGCCTTCATGCTGACTGGCGACGCCAGCAACGCCGACCCGGTATGCAGCAAATCCGCCGATCACGGGATCATCCTCAATGCCCGACTCGAAGCCGAGCACGCCACGCAGACTATCGAGCAACTGGCTTTTCGCAATGAGCGAAACTCCCGGCTGATCGCAAAAGGCTGAAGGTTTCAGCGCTTGGCGATGATGTATACCGCGTGAATGATGCCCGGGAAGTAACCGCACAAGGTCAGCAGGATATTCAGCCAGAACGCGCCGGCGAAGCCCACTTGCAGGAACACACCCAATGGCGGCAACAGGATGGCGATGATGATACGAATGATATCCATGGGTTCAGCTCCGAAAAATCGGCTCGTGTGAGCCGTACAGCTAATCGACCCTGGCCGCGCGTGAGGGTTCAGTGGAATCTGGCACCGGGCCATCCTCCTCAGGCGAGGATCTCCAACCCGTGCTTTTGCACGATGCTCAGCAACTTGAGCGCCATGCCGCTGGGCTGCTTCTCGCCGGATTCCCATTGCTTGATTGTCGACGCACTGGTGTTCAGGTAACGGGCGAACACCGGTTGGCTGACATGACTGCGCTCGCGCAGTTGCTTGATCTGGTCGGCAGGTATCTGCGCCGGCACAGGCGCAATGCACATCTCATCAAACTCACGAAGGGTGGTCTTGCTGATGGCGCCGATCGAATGCAGCGCGCTGGCCGATTGGTGGATGGACTCCAGTGCTTCACTTTCATATTTTTTGCTCATGATGTATCTCCACAAACTCCCTGAGATCCAGTAACTGCTGGATCTGTATTTCGTTTAAGCCCTCATAGGCCTTTGCCAATGCCCTAAACCCAGCCAATTCCTTGAGGCTGATATTGCTCTGGTCTTGTTTGGCGAACAGAAACTGATAAACCCAGTAATGCCTGCCCTTCGCCAGGACGATCGAACGATGACGGTTGTGATTGAGGCGTTTCTTCCAAACTCCGCCGCCCAAATTATCCGCCTGCCCCCTGAGCATTTGGCCAAATGCCTCGCCCAATTCCATATCACCGATCCAGGCTTTGCGGGCAACCTCAGCAAAATGCCGGCTTTTGAACAGCCTGAGTTTCATAGGCATCCATTCCTCACAAACATACCACCCAGTGGTATAGATTAGAAAGAGCGCATACAAAAATCCTTGCGCCCTACCGGCACTCCCTGCCGGTGCCCGCTAAAAGCCATTTATTTCGATGAGGCTCAAGCCTCCTTTTCAATCCAAAAATTACACACAAAAAAACGCCCCCAACCAAAAAAATCAGGCTGGAGGCGCCGCGTATAACGCGAGACGGTTCAGGAATAAAGGTTAAACAGCAATGCCCTTGCGGCACTGCAGTTGGGTGGTATGCACACGGGAAAAAGCGCGGGCCAGACGCAGCAGCATTTCGTCAATATTGCTCTTGCTCACCGTCAGCGCCGGGGTAAAGCGCAGGCAGTCGGGTTGGGGGGCATTGAGGATAAGACCTTCATACAGTGCCGCCTTTACCACCGCATCTGCCGAATCATCTGACAAGCCCAGGCCCAACAAAAGGCCCTGGCCCCGCAGTTCGCCCTGGCCATAGCGGTGGGCAAGGCGCGCCAGGCCTTCGCCCAGGTATTGGCCGGTATCACGCACGTGTTCGAGGAAGCCGTGACCCAGCACGCTATCGAGCACGGCGACGCCGGCAGCGGCCATCAGGGCATTGCCGTGATGGGTACCTTCCAGCTCGCCCAGCTCAAAGCAGCAGGCCTTGCCGCGAGCCAGCAACGCCGCCAATGGCACTCCGCCGCCCAGGCCTTTGCCCAGGGTGACGATATCGGCGCGCACGCCGTAGTGTTGTTCGGCCAGCAAGGTGGCGCAACGGCCCATGCCGGTCTGCACTTCGTCGAGGATCAGCAGGATGCCCAGCTCCCGGCACAGCCGCTCCACGCCCTTGAGGTAATGCTCGGTGGCCGGAATGACGCCGGCGTCGCTCTGGATCGGCTCCAGCATGATCGCCACAGTGTGCGCATCGACTGCGGCATGCAGGGCTGGCAGGTCGTTGAACGGTACGTGGCAGAAGCCCGGCAGTTGCGGCTCGAAACGATTGTCGCCAGAGGCCGCCAGTGTAGACAGGCTGCGACCATGACAAGCGTTGCTGGCAGTGATGATGCGATAGGCGCCACTGCGATGCAGTTGGCCCCATTTGCGCGCCAACTTGATGGCCGCCTCGCAGGCTTCCGCACCGCTGTTGAGCAGGTAGGCCTGGTCGCTGCCGGTGCTGTGGCACAGGCGGTCCACCAGGTTCAGTTGGCTGCGGTTGTGCAGGCCGCTGCCAGGGTTGATCAGCGCCTGCGCCTGGTCGGCCAACGCGCGCACCAATACCGAAGGGCTGTGGCCAAGGCTGTTGGCAGCACCGCCTTGGGTAAAGTCCAGGTAGGCACGGTCTTCACTGTCCCATAGCCAGGATCCCTGGCCGCGTACGAAAACCTGTGGTGGACGGGCCACGGTGGGCATCAATGATTGGCTGGAAAGCTCATCACGCAGCATCGGGGTTTTCGCGTCCAGTAACAGATCATCCAGGCTCGGTGCCGGGCGTCGCAGGTTGAACAGGTTCATGCCTGCACACCCCGCAGGTTGTTGGCAACCCTGGATTGGCGCAAGCCCGTCACGTCGTTTTTTGCCTTGCCTATGTAAACACCATCGCTGTAAACGGTATTCATCTCGCTTCTTGGCCCTGTAAGCCCTGTGAATAGGCGCTAGACTAGGCGCCTTGGGGGCGTACAGCCATTTCGATTTTCCAGCTTTTTCGATAAGCATTACTTATGGATTTCAAGCAACTGCGTTATTTCGTCGCGGTGTACGAGGAAGGCCATGTCGGCCGGGCTGCAGAGCGCCTGTCGATCTCCCAGCCGGCCTTGTCACAGCAAATCCGCCAGTTGGAGCAGAACCTCGACGTGAGCCTGTTCGAGCGCAGCAGCAAACGCCTGTTGCCGACCCTGGCTGCCCACACCTTGTACAACCACGCCCTGCCATTGCTCGATGGCATGCAGCAAGCCGTCGAGGCCCTGCGCCACTTCAAGGGCCAGGCGCTGCGTACCTTGGCCATCGGCGTACTGCAAACCGTGCATACCAGCCTGGTACCGCAGATGCTGGAACGGGTACGCAAGGCCCAGCCGCACCTGGTGGTGCAGATCTACGAGTTGACGGGCCTGGAGATCGAACGCCGCCTGCTCAACGGCTCGCTGGACATCGGCATCAGTTACTTGCCGGCACGCCAGCCCGGTTTGCACGGTGTGCTGCTGTATGAAGATGAACTGAAAGTGGTCATCCCATCCGACCATCCCTTGCGTGAATTCAAGAAGGTCTCCCTCAAGCAAGCGGCGGAACTGCCCATGCTGCTGTTGGGGGAAGAGTTCCAGGTCAGGCAGATCTGGCAGGCACAGTTGGCGAACCTGGGGCGCCGGCCACAGGTCCAAGCGGAGCTGAACACCATGGTGGGGATTCTCGACAGCCTGCCCCATACCAAACTGGCGACGGTACTGCCTGGCCGCTCCCAGGACGAACATAGCAGCCAAGCGCTGTTGTGGAAGCCCTTGAGCGAGCCACGGGTGCCGCTGAAGGTGGGGCTGGTGTGTCGGGATGTGCAACGGCAACAGGCGACGCTTGAGTTGCTGCGCACCTTGCTCGAAGACGTGATGAACGGTCCCCATGGGCCGACGGCCACAGTAGACGGGCTGGCCTGAACTTTTTCGCAGGCAATAAGAAAACCCCGCCGAAGCGGGGCTTTGCAGACTGTTTCCCTGACATCCATTTCACTCCGCCACCCTGGCAGAATCCTACGTGTCCCTGTTGTTGCTTTGCGCTTCCTGCGCGACGTCCATGTGAAGTAGATTAGCTGTGGATCCAATCTGGCGATAGAGGACGATTAGCAGCACGTCACGTAAGAGAATGCTTACACGCCCTCCCCCGCTTAGAACTGCGCTTCGTCCAGCAAGAACAGCGATTCACTGCCGGCTTTGACCGAGGCGCTCAGGGAGTTAATGCGCGGCAGCAGGCGGGCAAAGTAGAAGCGCGCCGTCCCCAATTTGCTGGCGTAGAAGTCTTCCTGGGCCTCTTTACCCAAGGCCGCCTTGGCCATCAGCGCCCACATGTAGGCATAGGCCATGTAGCCAAAGGCGTGCAGATACTCCACCGAGGCCGCGCCGATTTCATTCGGGTTGGTCTTGGCACGGTCCAGCACCCAGGCGGTCAAGGTGTCGAGCTCGTCCACCGCAGCGCTCAGGGGCTGGGTGAACTCAGCCAGGTCTCTGCTGGCAGTGCTGATGAAATGGCGGATCTCATCGGCAAACAGGGTGTAGAACGCCCCGCCGCTGCCAACGATCTTGCGCCCCATCAAGTCCAGCGCCTGGATACCGTTGGTGCCTTCGTAGATCTGGGTGATGCGCACATCACGCACCAATTGCTCCTGGCCCCACTCGCGAATGTAACCATGGCCGCCGAAAATCTGCTGGCCGTGCACGGTGGTTTCCAGGCCCAGGTCGGTGAGGAACGCCTTGGAAACCGGGGTCAGCAGCGCCACCAGGTCATCCGCGCGCTTGCGGGTCGCGGCGTCTTCGCTGAACTTGGCGGTGTCCAGTTGCATCGCCACATAAGTGGAGAACGCCCGGCCGCCTTCGTTTGCCGCCTTCATGGTCAGCAACATGCGACGCACGTCAGGGTGGTTGATGATCGGGTCGGCGATCTTGTCCTTGGCCTTGGGGCCAGTCGGCGAACGGCTTTGCAGACGGTCACGGGCGTACTCAACAGCGTTCTGGTAAGAACGCTCGCCAGTCGCCAGCCCCTGGATGCCGACGCCCAGGCGCTCGTAGTTCATCATGGTGAACATCGCCGCCAGGCCACGGTTCGGCTCGCCGACCAGGTAGCCAACGGCTTCGTCGAAGTTCATCACACAGGTCGCAGAGGCCTGGATGCCCATCTTGTGTTCGATCGAGCCACAGGTCACTGGGTTGCGCGCGCCCAGGCTGCCATCGGCATTGACCATGAACTTGGGCACCAGGAACAACGAGATGCCCTTGGGACCGGCGGGGGCGTCCGGCAACTTGGCCAGCACCAGGTGGATGATGTTGTCGGTGAGGTCGTGTTCGCCACCGGTGATGAAGATCTTGGTGCCGCTGACCTTGTAGGAACCGTCCGCCTGAGGCTCAGCCTTGGTGCGAATAATCCCAAGATCGGTACCAGCATGCGGTTCGGTCAGGCACATGGAACCGGCCCACACCCCTGCGTACATATTCGGCAGGTAGGTGGCTTTGAGTTCGTCACTGGCGTGGGTATTGATCGACACACAGGCGCCGGACGTCAGCATGGGGTACAGGCCAAACGCCAACCCCGAGGAGTTGATCATTTCTTCGACCTGGGCCGATACGGCCTTGGGCATGCCCATGCCACCGTAGGCTGGATCGCCACCAACGCCGACCCAGCCGCCTTCGGCGTAGGTCTTGTAGGCTTCGGGGAACCCGGCCGGGGTAGTGACCACGCCGTTGTCCCAGCGGCAACCTTCTTCGTCGCCGCTGCGGCTCAAGGGGGCGATGGTCTTGGCGGTGACTTTGCCGGCTTCCTCAAGGATCGCCTCGACGGTTTCAGCATCCACGGTCTCGGCCAGGGCCGGCAGTTGCGCCCACAGCTTGGCAACCTCGAATACTTCGTTGAGGACGAAGCGCATATCGCGCAGCGGCGCTTTGTAGTCAGCCATGGCAAACCTCGTGAGAACGTTAAAAGTGATTCGGTAGGATCGGTTTCACAGACCCAGAGTGTAACCGAACAACTTTTGTGACACATAGGGTCTGCTTGTGACCAACAAGTATTTTTCAGTCACAACGTTCCCTGTAGGAGCCGGTAACCCGGCGCCTACAAGGCGAACAGTTCGGCAGGCAGGCTCATCAGGCAGTCACTGCCCGCTTCCACCGCTGCGCGATGGGCACTGGTGCGCGGTAACAGGCGCTTGAAATAAAACTCGCAGGTCGCCAGTTTGCCCCGGGCGTAATCGCCATCGCCATTGCCCGCATCCAACTGCGCCTGGGCCACCAGGGCCATGCGCAACCACAGGTAGGCGTGGATGATGTAACCGCTGTACATCAAGTAATCCAGGGCGGCGGCGCCGACTTCATCGGGGTTTTTCATTGCGGCCATGCCGACCTTGGTGGTCAATTCGCCCCATTGCTGGTTCAGCTCATTGAGCTGCGTGAACTGGGCCTTGAGTTGCGGGTGCTCGGCATGCGCCGCGCAAAACTTATGCACAATTTTGGTAAAGCCACGCAGCAACTTGCCCTGACTGCCCAGCACCTTGCGCCCCAGCAAATCCAGGGCCTGGATACCGTTGGTGCCTTCGTAGATCGGCGCGATCCGACAATCGCGCACCAGTTGCTCCATGCCCCACTCACGGATAAAACCGTGGCCACCAAACACCTGCATGCCGTGGTTGGTCACTTCCAGGCCGGTTTCGGTCATAAAGGCTTTGCAGATCGGCGTGAGGAACGCCAGCAAATCCTCGGCTTCCTGGCGTTGCTGCGGGTCGTCGCCCAGGTGCGCGGTGTCCAGCAGTTGCGCGGTGAAGTAAGTCAGGGCGCGGTTGCCTTCGTTGAAGGCTTTCATGGTCAGCAACATGCGCCGCACATCGGGGTGCACGATGATCGGATCTGCCGGCTTATCCGGCGCCTTGGCGCCCGTCAGGGAGCGCATCTGCAAGCGGTCGTTGGCGTACTTGATCGCGCCCTGGAAGCTCGCCTCCCCCAGGCACAGCCCCTGCATGCCCGTGCCCAGGCGCGCATGGTTCATCATGGTGAACATGCAGTTCAGGCCCTTGTTGGCCTCGCCAATCAAGTAACCCTCGGCACCATCGAAATTCAGCACGCAGGTGGCCGAGGCCTTGATCCCCATCTTGTGTTCGATGGAGCCGCAACTGACCCCATTGCGCGCCCCGGAATCGGCGAGGAACTTGGGCACGATAAACAGCGAAATACCCTTGGTGCCAGCAGGAGCATCCGGCAACTTGGCCAACACCAGGTGGATGATGTTTTCGCTCATGTCGTGCTCGCCGGCGGAGATGAAGATTTTGCTGCCGGTTACCGCGTAGCTGCCATTGGCCTGGGGCACGGCGCGGGTCTTGATGATGCCCAGGTCCGTGCCGCAATGGGCTTCGGTCAGGCACATGGTGCCCGTCCACTGGCCGGCGGTGAGTTTGCTCAGGTAGGTATCTTTTTGCTCTGCGGTGCCGTGGGCATGGATCGCCGACATGGCGCCGTGGGTCAGGCCCGGGTACATGCCCCAGGAGGTGTTGCTGGAGCCGATCATCTCGCTGAGCACCAAGCCCAGGGAAGACGGCAGGCCCTGGCCGCCGTAGGCCGGGTCCGCCGCCAGGCCGTGCCAACCGCCTTCGACGTATTGTGCGAAGGCTTCCTTGAAGCCTTTGGGGGTGGTCACCACGCCATTGTCGAAATGGCAGCCTTCTTCGTCCCCCGTACGGTTCAACGGCGCAAGCACGTTCTCGCAGAACCTGGCGCCTTCTTCGAGGATCGCGCTGACCATATCCGGACTGGCCTCGGTGGCCCCCAGGGCAGCGTAGTGAGCTGGGAAATCAAACACGTGATCGATCAGAAAGCGCATGTCGCGCAGGGGGGCTTTATAGGCAGGCATGGTGATGTCTCCGGCGGCAGATTGTTTAAACCTACTGCTGCCAGGAGGCCCGGACAATCACTGTACAGGCGCTGAATACATCACCATCACTCAACCGGCAGCGCCCTGCATGCGCACCGCGCCACGGCGGTTCTGGCCAGCCGCCACCACGCAGTTACGCCCGGCGCCCTTGGCGTTGTACAGCGCCTGGTCGGCGCACTTGAGCACTTCTTCCGGGGTGCGCTGCTCGGCCTGGCGCTCGGCGACGCCGATGCTCACGGTCACCGAGACACTGGAATCGCCGCCGCCCGAACGGCGCTGGCGACCTTGGTGGTCGTCCTGGGGGCGACTGTCCTGATTGCGCAACTTGATGTGGTAGTTGGCAATGATCTCGCGGATTTCTTCCAGGTGCGGCAGGCATTCATCCAGGGTCTTGCCGGCAAACACCACGGCAAACTCTTCGCCGCCATACCGATAGGCCCGGCCACCGCCGCTGACTTTCGACAGTTTGCTGGCGACCAGCCGCAGCACCTGGTCGCCGACGTCGTGGCCGTGGGTGTCGTTGAAGCGCTTGAAGTGGTCGACGTCGCTCATCGCCAGCACATAGTTGCGCCCCAGGCGCTGCATGCGTTCATTGAGGGCGCGGCGTCCCGGCAGTCCGGTGAGCTCATCACGAAAGGCCATCTGATAGGCCTCATGGGACACACCCGCAGCAATCATCAACATCACCTGGCTGCACATGATGTTCAGGGTGAACGGCAGGATGAAGGTCTGCGGCAACATCCAGAACATTCCCAGCAACCCCACCAACTGCGCGGCGTGCAGCGGCCGAGGCTCGCGCCAGTACTGCGCCGCCAATGCGACAAAGCCCAGCAGGAACATCGGGTACGACAGTTGGATCAGGCTCATCCACGCGCCATGCAGCGCCGGCCAGCGAATCTCCGCCAGCCAGTTTAGCAACGGCCCCGGGTAACTCTGCTCCAGACCCAGGGCCACGCTGCCTACGGCAAGCAGCACCGCGCAGCGTGCGACAAAGTCGCGGAACAGGTGGGTTTTCTCCTGCCACAAGGCATAGATGCTGAACAGCAGCGGCAACAGCAGGCACACCAGGTGGAACACCACGGCGGCGTCTTCGCGCACGCGGCCATGGTCACGATAGAAATCGGTCTGGGTGTCCAGCAGGAAGTAGGCGACGTACACCGTCACCATCAGGAACAGTTCACGCTGGCGACGGTACACCGCGCAATAGGCACCGCCCAGCAACAGCACCAGGGTCGGCAGGACGTTGAACAGCGAGGTGAAGAAAACGCTGAGGTCCTTGACGTAAGCAGCCGACAACCCCGCCAGCAATAACAGCAACGATGGTAGGAAATGACTGAAACGTACAGCGGACGCGCGCGACAAGGGTAAAGCTCCGACCCACAAAAAAAGATGGCATAGTGCCTTCATTGCTCACAGTTAAGCACATTCAATGTGACCTGCATCACATTGCCATCACTGTAACGGCAGCAAGGAGCAATCCCTGAGCGCGCCGCTCAGGTTTTTTCAGCCTCCCACAAAAAAGCCGCCGCTCCCGAAAGAGCGGCGGCTTGGCAGGGAACCGGCCTAGGCTTAGTAGCCCAGGTCGAAGTTCTCTTCTTTCATGTCCATCAGGTTGTTGGCGCCCGACAGCATGGTGGCTACGTGGGTGCGGGTACGCGGCAGGATGCGCTGGAAGTAGAAGCGCGCTGTCTGCAGCTTGGCGGTGTAGAAGCCTTCTTCGCTGGTGCCGGCAGCCAGTTTTTCGGCAGCCAGGCGTGCCATGTCGGCCCAGAAGTAAGCCAGGCAGGCATAACCGGAGTACATCAGGTAGTCCACGGAGGCGGCACCGACTTCTTCACGGTCCTTCATGGCCGCCATGCCGACCTTCATGGTCAACTCGCCCCATTCCTTGTTCAGTGCAGCCAGCGGTGCGACGAACTCGCTGACCGCTGCGTTGCCTTCGTTGGCCTGGCAGAACTTGTGCACGATCTTGGTGAAGCCCTTGAGCGCTTCGCCCTGGGTCATCAGCACTTTACGGCCGAGCAGGTCCAGGGCCTGGATGCCGGTGGTGCCTTCGTACAGCATCGAGATGCGGCTGTCGCGAACGTTCTGCTCCATGCCCCACTCGGCGATGAAGCCGTGGCCGCCGTAGATCTGTACGCCGTGGTTGGCGGATTCAAAACCGACTTCGGTCATGAACGCCTTGGCGATCGGGGTCATGAACGCCAGCAGGCCATCTGCCTGTTTCTTGGCTTCGTCGTCGGTGCCGTATTTGACGATGTCCACTTGCTTGGCGGTGAAGTACACCATCGCACGGTTGCCTTCGGCGAAGGCTTTCATGGTCAGCAGCATGCGGCGTACATCAGGGTGCACGATGATCGGGTCAGCGGCCTTGTCCGGCGCTTTCGGGCCAGTCAGGGAGCGCATTTGCAGTCGGTCACGGGCATATTTGAGGCCACCCTGGAAACCGATCTCGGCGTGGGACAGGCCTTGCAGCGCGGTACCCAGGCGAGCGGTGTTCATAAAGGTGAACATGCAGTTCAGACCTTTGTTCGCCGGGCCGATCAGGTAACCGGTGGCCGCGTCGAAGTTCATCACGCAGGTGGCGTTGCCGTGGATGCCCATCTTGTGTTCCAGGGAACCACAGGACACCGCGTTGCGCTCACCCACCGAACCATCGGCGTTGGGCAGGAACTTAGGCACGATAAACAGCGAGATACCTTTGGTGCCAGCCGGAGCATCCGGCAGGCGGGCCAGTACGATGTGGACGATGTTGTCGGCCATGTCGTGCTCACCGGCCGAGATGAAGATCTTGGTGCCGGAGACTTTGTAGGAACCGTCGGCCTGAGGTTCGGCCTTGGTGCGCAGCATGCCCAGGTCGGTGCCGCAGTGCGGTTCGGTCAGGCACATGGTGCCGGTCCACTCGCCCGACACCAGTTTGGTCAGGTAGGCATCTTGCTGCTCGGGGGTGCCGTGCTCGGAAATGGTATTCATCGCGCCATGGGACAGGCCTGGGTACATGCCCCACGACCAGTTGGCTTCACCGACCATCTCGCTGACGGCCAGGCCCAGGGATTCCGGCAGGCCTTGGCCGCCGTGCGCGACGTCGTGGGCCAGGCTCGGCCAGCCGCCTTCGACGAATTGCTTGTAGGCTTCTTTGAAACCAGTAGGGGTTTTAACGCCTGACTCGCTCCAGGTGCACCCTTCGATGTCACCGACGCGGTTCAACGGGGCCAGCACTTGCTCACAAAACTTGGCGCCTTCTTCGAGAATGGCGTCAACCATGTCTGGGGTAGCGTCCTGGCAAGCCGGCAGACTCTGATAGTGCGCTTCGTAGCCGAGCAGTTCGTCACGAACGAAGCGAATATCACGCAAGGGGGCCTTGTAGTCAGGCATAGCGATAAACCTCTGCTGATGAATCCTGGAATGAACAACCGCGTGGATTTGTTGTAGCGGTCAAACAGTTGTTTGAAACATACGTTTACGACCAATCCTTGTCAAGCGCCCCGCGGCTGCCGTTTGTCATGACGCAGGTCAACGCCAGGCGCGACGAGGCCTGCAGCGTGATGCCGCACAGGATTTCCAGGGGGAAAAATGGCAGGAGCCGGCTGGCCGGCGATTGCGGTGTGCCAGGCAGGCCGCGATCGCCGGCCAGCCGGCTGCTACAGGAGAGTCAGGGGGATCAGGCGTAGGTGTCGATCAATGTGCCGAGCATTTCGTCGGAAGCCTTGGCGACTTTCGCGCCCAGCTCCACCTGGAACTTGCCTTCGGCCAGTTCCACCATATTGCTCGCCGAGTCGGTCGGCTGGCCGCGATTGACCGCTTGCAAACGGTCATTCTGCGCATCCGAAGGCTGGCTGGTGGCGGCACTGGCAATTTTGCCGGCGGCCTGGTCGACGCGGTTCTGCCCGGCCTGGATAGTGTTCAGGCCCGAATAAAACGCGCTACTTCCAGAGATGTCCATGGCGTGCACCTGCCTTGCAATCAATCGTGAGCCCTTATTGAAGCAGACAATCTGGCAAAAGGCCCGTCAATAACACTAATGGCATAATGCCTTATCGCTAGGAAAAACTAATCAAGCAAGTCCAGTTGCAGGTACTCGGCCACCGCTTCGGCCGTGGGCTGCTTGAGGCGCGGCACCCGGCCCAGGCACGGCGCCGGCAGGCGTTCGGCCAAGGTGGCGAGGTTTTCTTCCAGACGGGAGGTCTTCGGGTCGATGATATTGGCTACCCAGCCCGCCAACGGCAGACCGTCCCGGGCGATGACTTCGGCGCTCAACAGTGCGTGATTGATACAGCCCAGGCGCACGCCCACCACGAGGATCACCGGTAGCTGCAAGGCCTTGGCCAAGTCCGACAGGTTGTCCTGGTCAGCCAGCGGCACGCGCCAGCCACCTGCACCTTCGATCAGGGTGAAATCCGCGTGTTTTTCGAGGATGTGCTGCATCGGCTTGAGCAGGGCTTGCACGGTCAACGCCACGCCAGCTTCACGGGCCGCCAGGTGCGGCGCGATGGCGGGCTCGAAGGCCAGTGGATTGACCTCGGCATAGGTAAGCGGCAACGAGCACTCGGCCAGCAAGGCCAGGGCATCGGCGTTGCGCAAGCCACGGGGCGTCACTTCACAGCCCGAGGCCACCGGCTTGCCGGCGGCCGTGCTCTTGCCCGCTTGCCGCGCGGCGTGCAGCAGGCCGGCCGCAACGGTGGTCTTGCCGACATCGGTGTCGGTGCCGGTAATGAAATAGGCAGCGCTCATAGTGGTTTCTCCAATACGGCGTACACGACTTGATAGGTTGCCGGCAGGCCCTGAGCCTGGCGGAACTGCTCATAGGCCTGCACCAGTGCAACAATCCGCGCGCGGCCCGTCAAGCCACCCGGGCGTCCCGGGTTCAGATTATGCGCGCCCAAGGCTTTCAATTCGTGGGTCAGGCTGCGCACATCCGGGTAATGCAGTACATGGGGGCGCTGCTCCAGGCTCACCACACGCAAGCCACTGGCCGCACACAGCTGTTGATAAGCACTGAACGGGCGGAAGTGATTGACGTGCACCATCCCGTCCGCCGCCCGCCAACTTTCGCGCAGCTCATCCAGGGTGCCGACGCACAGGCTGGCAAACGCCAGCACCCCGCCAGGCTGCAGCACGCGCCGGGCTTCGCTGAGCACCGCGGCAAAATCGGCACACCACTGCACCGCCAGGCTGGAAAAAATCAGCTCGCAGCTGCCGTCCTGTAGCGGCAAGCGCTCGGCATCCCCGGCGATAAAATGCTCGGCACCGCCCAAGGGCCGTGCGTGATGGAGCATACCTTCGGCGATATCCAGCGCCAGGCCTTGGCCCTGGGCAAACGCCTGGTTCAATGCGCGGCTGAAGAACCCGGTGCCGCAGCCCAGGTCGAGCCAGCGCCGGGGCTGCAACGCCGACGGCAAACGCCCGAGCAACTCGCGGCCCACGTCCCGCTGCAACGCGGCCACGCTGTCATAACTGGCCGCCGCCCTGGAAAACGACGCCGCGACCTGGCGCTTGTCAGGCAAGGCGCCCGGCAGTGGAGGATGGGACAAATCAGTCATCACCGCACTCATGCAAAAAAGCCTGGATCGCCCCCGCCACTCCGTGGGGGTTATCCAGTAGGAAAGCGTGGCCGGCCTGTTCAATCAGACCGACTTCAACATCTGGCAGTAACTTCAACAGGTCAGTGGCCGCCTCACAGGGCACCAACTCGTCCAGGCCGGCAAACAGATGCAACTGTGGGCCACGAAAAGCCTGCAAGGCCTCGCGGGTGTCCAGTTGCGCGAGCAGCTCAAGGCCGCTCATCAATACACTGGACGGGGTAGCCGGCGCGCTGCTGACCAGCAAGCGCGCCATGCCCCGTGGGTCTTGCGCACCCTTGGCGCACAGCAGGCCGAAGCGTTTGAGGGTGACTTGCGAATCGGCATGGCAGCCGGCCAGGAACCCATCGAAAGCCTGCGCCGCCATCCCATTGGGCCAGCCCTCATGCGCCACAAAACAGGGGTTGCTGGCCAAGGTCAGCAAGCCGCAGCAGCGCTCGCCGCGCCGTGCCGCCAACTCAGAGGCGAGCATCCCGCCCAACGACCAGCCGCCCAGCCAGGCGTTATCCGGCAAGGTGGCGTCGAGTTCGTCGAGCCATTCGTTCAGGTCGCCGCCCGGCAGCACCGGCAGTGGTTCGATATCCACCCGCAGGCGCTCGTCCAGGCCGCGCAAGGCGGCGGCCAAGGGCTCCAGCGGCGAGACACCCAGGCCCCAGCCGGGAAGCAATATCAGTCGGTCACGCATGGTCGGACTCCCGGCCTGACAAGCGGAAACACTCGTCCAATGCGTTTAACAATAGCTGCACCTGCGCCTCGCTGTGGGCCGCCGTCAGTGTCACGCGCAAGCGCGCGCTGCCGGCTGGAACCGTGGGCGGGCGGATGGCTGTGACCATAATCCCGCGCTCGCGCAGCATCTGTGACAGGCGCATCGCCCGGCCACTGTCGCCAACCATGATCGGCTGGATCGGCGTGAAGCTGTCCATCAACGCCAGGCCGATCTGTTCGGCGCCCTGGCGGAACTGGCGGATCAGCGTGCGCAGATGCTCGCGCCGCCAGTGCTCGCTGCGCAGCAGCGCCAGGCTTTTCAGGGTCGCGCAGGCCAGCGCCGGCGGTTGGCTGGTGGTGTAGATGTACGGGCGGGCGAACTGGATCAGGCTTTCGACCAGATCCTCACTGCCAGCCACAAACGCCCCGGCGGTCCCGAATGCCTTGCCCAGGGTGCCGACCAGTACCGGCACATCCTCCTGGCTCAGGCCGAAATGCTCGACGATCCCGCCGCCCGTGGCGCCCAGCGGTCCGAAGCCATGGGCGTCATCCACCATCAACCACGCGCCTTTGGCCCGGGTTTCGCGGGCCAGGGCCGGCAGGTCCGCCAGGTCGCCGTCCATGCTGAACACGCCGTCGGTCACCACCAGGGTATTGCCGCAGGCCTTTTCCAGGCGCTTCGCCAGGCTGACCGCATCGTTGTGCAGATAGCGATTGAAGCGCGCACCGGACAGTAAACCCGCATCCAGCAGGGACGCGTGGTTGAGCCGGTCTTCGAGCACCGTATCGCCCTGCCCCACCAAGGCGGTGACGGCACCGAGGTTGGCCATGTAACCGGTGGTGAACAGCAGCGCACGCGGGCGCCCGGTGAACTCGGCCAGCGCTTCCTCTAACTCATGGTGCGGGGTGCTGTGGCCAACCACCAAGTGCGAGGCGCCACCGCCCACGCCCCAACGGGCCGCGCCGGCCTGCCAGGCCTCGATGACTTGCGGGTGATTGGCCAGGCCCAGGTAGTCGTTGTTGCAAAAGGCCAATAACGGCTGGCCGTCCACCACCACCTGCGGGCCCTGGGGGCTTTGCAGCAGCGGGCGCTGGCGGTAGAGATGGTCTGTACGGCGGGCAGCGAGGCGCGCGGCGAGATCGAAAGACATGCTGGCCTCGATAAATCAGGTTGAATCCGACCCACTGTGGGAGCTGGCTTGCCTGCGATATCGCAGGGTCAGTCGATCAATCAGGTGACTGATAGGTCGCTATCGCGGGCAAGCCAGCTCCCACATTTGGATTGCATTCCAATAGGGAGAAGGGGTTCAGACGGCAGCGTTGTAGAACTGCTCGCTGCTTTTCTGCTCGACCAACGCCTGCTCAATCGCCGCCTCGTGCACTTCATCGGCATGTTCTTCGCGGGCTTCGGGCAGGATGCCCAGGCGCGAGAACAGTTGCATGTCCTTGTCCGCCTGCGGGTTGGATGTGGTGAGCAATTTATCGCCATAGAAGATCGAGTTGGCACCGGCAAAAAACGCCAGGGCCTGCATCTGCTCGTTCATCGCTTCGCGGCCAGCAGACAGGCGCACATGGGATTGCGGCATCAGGATGCGCGCCACGGCGAGCATGCGGATAAAGTCGAACGGGTCGATATCCTCGGCATTCTCCAACGGCGTACCGGCCACCTTGACCAGCATGTTGATGGGTACCGACTCCGGATGCTCCGGCAGGTTGGCCAGTTGGATCAGCAGGTTGGCGCGGTCGTCCAGGGACTCGCCCATGCCGAGGATGCCGCCCGAGCAGATCTTCATCCCCGAATCACGTACATACGCCAGGGTTTGCAGGCGCTCGCTGTAGGTGCGGGTGGTGATGATCGAGCCGTAGAACTCCGGCGACGTATCCAGGTTGTGGTTGTAGTAGTCCAGGCCGGCCTGGGCCAGGGCCTCGGTCTGGTCCTGGTCAAGACGCCCGAGGGTCATGCAGGTTTCCAGGCCCATGGCCTTCACCCCTTTGACCATCTGCAACACGTAAGGCATGTCTTTGGCCGACGGGTGCTTCCAGGCCGCGCCCATGCAGAAGCGGGTCGAACCGATGGCCTTGGCGCGCGCAGCCTCTTCGAGGACCTTCTGCACTTCCATCAGCTTTTCTTTTTCCAGGCCGGTGTTGTAGTGGCCCGACTGCGGACAATATTTGCAATCTTCCGGGCAGGCGCCGGTCTTGATCGACAGCAAGGTGGACACCTGCACGCGGTTGGCATCGAAGTGCGCGCGGTGCACGGTCTGCGCCTGGAACAACAGGTCATTGAACGGCTGGACGAACAGGGCTTTGACTTCGGCCAAAGACCAGTCGTGACGCAAGGTGGCAGTGAGGCTGGCGCTCATGGGCGATTCCTTGTTTATGCTTGGGCAAGCGCTGTGGGTAGGGCAATACCCACAGGCACGACACGGATGCTCGGCATATTTAAGGAAGATTCATGCACTGTCAACCTGACAACAAACACGAGGTTTACATCTGGTTAAAAAGCAACCAGACATGCCTACTCTGCGATGAAGCCACACATTCAGCCGCGACCCTGTGCAATACCTGCGAAATCGACCTGCCGTGGCTGACGGACGGCTGCGAGGTGTGCGCCCTGCCCTTGCCGATCAGCGGGCTGGTCTGCGGCCAATGCCAGCGCTCGCAGCCTGCATTCAGGCAAGTGGTCGCGCCTTGGACCTATGGCTTTCCGCTGGACAGCCTGATCAGCCGCTTCAAGCACCAGGGCAGATGGCCGCTAGGGCAGATGCTGGCGAGCTTGTTGCGCCAATGCCTGCAAGACCGCTTCGACAACACCGAACTGGCCCGCCCCGACCGCCTACTCCCGGTGCCGATGGCCGCTAAACGCCTGCGCCAACGCGGCTACAACCAGGCCGCCATGCTCGCCCGCTGGCTGAGCCGGGACCTGGACCTGCCCCTGGATGAACACCTGCTGTTGCGCCCCCATGACACCGTTGCCCAGCAACAGCTGGACGCCAAACAGCGCCAGCGCAACCTACTCAAGGCCTTTGCCCTGGCCCCCGGCGCACAGGTGCAGGGCCAGCATCTGGCCCTGGTGGACGATGTGCTGACCACCGGCGCCACCGCCCACAGCCTGGCCCGCCTGCTGATGCAGGCCGGTGCGCGCCAGGTCGACGTGTATTGCCTGGCGCGCACGCCCAAGCCCGGCACATGACTTGACTCTGGCGGCGCGTGCCCGCAACGTCCCGGGTATTCCAAGCCAGTGTGCAGCCGTTCGCCATGCCTTTACCGTCCCTGTTGAGCCAACATATTGTCCGCCGCCCGCAGCGCATCGCCTTGCTGCAACATATCGCCGAGCAAGGCTCCATCACCCGCGCCGCAAAAAGTGCCGGCTTGAGCTACAAGGCCGCGTGGGATGCCATCGATGAGCTGAACAACCTGGCGCAAAAGCCCCTGGTCGAGCGCAGCGTCGGCGGCAAGGGCGGCGGTGGTGCGCGACTTTCGGCAGAAGGTGAGCGGGTGTTGCGCCTGTATCAGCGCCTGCAAACCCTGCAAGCCCAGGTGTTGGAGGCCGCCGAAGACGCCAGCGACCTCAACCTGCTGGGCCGCCTGATGCTGCGCACCAGCGCGCGTAATCAATTGCATGGCCAGGTGGTCGCCATCGACAGCCACGGCCGCAATGATCGAGTACGCCTGGAGTTGGCCGGTGGCTTGACCCTCGATGCCCAGATCACCCATGACAGCACCCTGCGCCTGGAACTGGAAACCGGTACGCAAGTAGTGGCCTTGATCAAGGCTGGCTGGCTGGAGCTGATCGCGGCTGACCAGGCGCCGGTGCCTGGGTTTAACTGCATGGGCGGCCAGGTCGAGGCCATCCTTGATGCCGATGATGGGCCCAGTGAGGTGCGCATTGTCTTGCCCAGTGGCCTGGTGCTGTGCGCGTTGGCAGCGCCCGAGCAGCTCAAGGCGCTGGGGGCGGGTGAAGGCACGCAGGTTCAGGTGCAGTTTGCGCCGAGCAATGTGTTGTTGGGCACGCCGGTTTAGCTGATCTTCAGGGCCCATCGCGGGCAAGCCCGCTCCCACACGATGGCACACGCGCCACCTATCCACGGCCCGGTGCGCTACCATACCCGGCCGGACGCGGCGACCTGCTGCGCGCAGGAGTTCGCATGGCCCACCCGTTTGAAACATTGACCCCCGACCTGGTTCTCGACGCTGTCGAAAGCATCGGTTTTCTCAGCGACGCCCGCGTCTTGGCGCTCAACAGCTACGAGAATCGTGTCTATCAAGTCGGCATCGAAGACTCCGAGCCGCTGATCGCCAAGTTCTACCGGCCCCAGCGCTGGACCAACGAGGCAATCCTCGAAGAACACCGCTTCACCTTCGAACTGGCCGAGTGCGAAGTCCCGGTCGTGGCGCCGATGATCCACAACGGCGAAAGCCTGTTCGAACACGCGGGTTTCCGTTTCACCCTGTTCCCCCGCCGTGGTGGCCGGGCGCCGGAGCCAGGCAATCTCGATCAGTTGTACCGCCTCGGGCAGTTGCTTGGGCGCTTGCATGCTGTCGGCGCCACCCGCCCTTTCGAGCACCGCGAAGCCCTGGGCGTGAAGAACTTCGGCCATGACTCCCTGAACACCTTGCTCGAAGGCAATTTCATCCCCAAGAGCCTGTTGCCCGCCTACGAATCCGTGGCCCGCGACCTGCTCAAGCGCGTTGAGGATGTGTACAGCGCCACGCCACACAAGAACATCCGCATGCATGGCGACTGCCACCCCGGCAACATGATGTGTCGCGACGAGATGTTCCATATCGTCGACCTCGACGACTGCCGCATGGGCCCGGCGGTGCAGGATCTGTGGATGATGCTGGCCGGCGATCGGCAGGAATGCCTGGGGCAGCTGTCGGAACTGATGGACGGCTACCAGGAATTCCACGATTTCGATCCCCGCGAACTGGCGCTGATCGAACCCCTGCGCGCCCTGCGCCTGATGCACTACAGCGCCTGGCTGGCGCGGCGCTGGGATGACCCGGCGTTCCCCCACAGCTTCCCGTGGTTCGGCAGCGAACGGTACTGGGGCGACCAGGTGCTGGCGCTGCGCGAGCAACTGTCTGCACTCAACGAAGAACCCCTGAAATTGTTCTGACCCCGGTAGGAGCCGGCTTGCTGGCGATGGCATCCTCAACAGCCCCCCAACCCGAGGGCGCCATCGCCGGCAAGTTTTGTGGCGATTGAGTTTTCAGCACACATTTGCTGACAAACATCCTTACAATCGCCGCATTGTTAGTTGCCTAAGCAAGGATTCTGCATGCAAGCCGCCAACCCGCGTCGCGGGTACATCCTGGGCCTGAGTGCCTACGTCATCTGGGGCCTGTTCCCGCTCTACTTCAAAGCCATCGCCAGCGTGCCGGCTGCCGAAATCATCGTCCACCGCGTGCTGTGGTCGGCGCTGTTCGGCGGTTTGCTGCTGCTGGTGTGGAAACACCCCGGCTGGTGGCGCGAACTACGGGACAACCCCAAGCGCCTGGCGATCCTGGCGTTGAGCGGCTCGTTGATCGCGGGCAACTGGCTGACCTATGTGTGGTCGGTCAACAGTGGGCGCATGCTCGAAGCCAGCCTGGGGTACTACATCAACCCGCTGGTCAACGTGCTGCTGGGCATGCTGCTGCTTGGCGAGCGCCTGCGGCGCCTGCAATGGGTGGCCGTCGGGCTGGCCGCCGTGGGTGTGGCGCAACAGGTGTGGCAGGTGGGGAGTCTGCCGTGGGTCTCGCTGGTGCTGGCGCTGACCTTTGGCTTCTACGGCTTGATCCGCAAGCAGGCGCCGGTCAAGGCGCTGCCCGGGCTGGTGGTGGAAACCTGGATGCTGGTGCCGATCGCCCTGGCGTGGCTGCTGCTCAACCCCACCGCCCATAGTGCCAACCTAGCGTTCTGGAGCACTTCCGAAGCCTGGTGGCTGGTGGCTGCAGGCCCGGTGACGTTGATCCCACTGGTGTGTTTCAACGCTGCGGCGCGGCATTTGCCCTACACCACCCTCGGTTTCCTACAGTACCTGGCACCGACCCTGGTGCTGCTGCAGGCGGTACTGCTGTTCGACGAACACATGACGCCAGCCAGCCTGGTGGCCTTTGTGTTTATCTGGGCGGGGCTGGCGGTCTACAGCGTTGATGCGTGGCTCAGCCTGCGCAAACGCTGATCAAATAACGTACAAAACCCTACAAGCCACGGCCGGTGTGGCTTGCAGGGTTTCACCCCAAGGTTATCCACAACCTGATCCCCGGCGTTTGTGCACAAGCCGTTGAAATTGCTCGTTTTTTGCTCAAGGCGCCACAAGCCACGGCCGGCGTGGCCTGGCGCCGGGTCTCTACAGCTTATCCACAGGCCCATGCAAGATTTCCATGAACAACCCTGTGGACGGTTATTCCTCGCTGCGCAGCTGCAACTCCACCATCAAATCATCGGCCAGGGTTTCCAGGGCGGCTTGCAGCGTGTCCAGCGCCAGGCTGGACGGCACGGCCAACGCAGCTTCGGCGTGAAACAACGGGTCGCTGCTCATGGGCGCCGGGCGCACGTCGGTGCTCAGGCGTTCCAGGTTGACCCCTTGCTTGCTCAACAGTGCGGTGATCTCGCGCACGATCCCCGGCCGGTCATTGCCCACCAGGGTCATCAGGATCGGCTTGCTCGCCGATGCCTGCGCGCCGCTGCTCTCGCCCACCAGCACACGGATGCCATGGGTAGACAAGTCCTCCAGGGCGCTGACCAACTCGCTGCGGTTTTCCATCGGCACGCTGACCCGCAGGATCCCGGCAAATTGCCCGGCCATATGAGCCATGCGACTTTCCAGCCAGTTGCCACCGCGCTCGGCAATGCAGTGGGCAACACGTTCGACTACGCCGGGTTTGTCGGCGGCGATCACGGTGAGTACGAGATGGTCCATGGCAACAGCCCTCTTTTATGGATTAGCCAGTATAGGCAGATGTGCTCATGTAGGAGCCGGGAACCATCGCAGGCAAGCCAGCTTCCGCGTTGATCCCATGGCAGTGAAGAAAAACAAATCGTGTACCATTTTTATATTTATCTGGAACAATCTATTGGTTTTTTGAGAACATCCCATGCCCCGCTGTGACCGTACAACCAAAGTGGGTCGTTAAACGACGTATTTAGTCTAATTTTCACAACCGCAACTCATCATGTAGTATGCCTCGGCGCGCACTACATAACGTTAGGTCGATGTCTGCCCAGGCGCCGTCAGAACCCCGAACACCCCGTCAGCAAGCCTTGCGCCGTTGATTGGAACCGCCCAGCCGCCGTTGATGGCATGTACTGGTGCCTTGGGTTTGTGGTTTAAATGGCCAGAGGCTTCATTGGTAAATTGAAAAGCTGAAAAGCGAATTAGCTCCGCAGAGTGAGGCAAGCAATGACTGAACACGTTCAAGTCGGTGGCCTGCAGGTCGCCAAAGTCCTGTTCGACTTCGTGAACAACGAAGCCATTCCCGGTACCGGCCTGACCGCCGACCAGTTCTGGGCCGGTGCCGACAAGGTCATCCACGACCTGGCACCGAAGAACAAAGCCCTACTCGCCAAACGCGACGATTTCCAAGCGCGGATCGATGCCTGGCACCAGACCCACGCCGGCCAGGCCCACGACGCGGTGGCCTACAAAGCCTTCCTGCAAGATATTGGCTACCTGCTGCCAGAAGCGGCGGATTTCCAAGCGACCACCCAAAACGTCGATGACGAAATCGCCCGCATGGCCGGCCCCCAGCTGGTGGTGCCGGTGATGAATGCGCGGTTCGCCCTCAACGCCTCCAACGCCCGCTGGGGCTCGCTGTACGACGCGCTGTATGGCACCGATGCCATCAGCGAAGCCAACGGCGCCGAGAAAGGCCAGGGCTACAACAAGGTGCGCGGTGACAAGGTTATCGCCTTCGCCCGTGCGTTCCTCGACGAAGCCGCACCGCTCACCGCCGGCAGCCATGTCGACTCCACCGGCTACAAGATTGTCGATGGCAAGCTGATAGTCAGCCTCAAGGGCGGCAGCAACAGCGGCCTGCGCAGCGATGCCCAGTTGATCGGCTACCAGGGCGATGCCGCCCAGCCCATCGCAATTTTGTTGAAGCACAACGGCCTGCATTTCGAAATCCAGGTCGACGCCAGCACCCCGGTCGGCCAGACCGACGCCGCCGGCGTCAAAGACATCCTGATGGAAGCCGCGCTGACCACCATCATGGACTGCGAAGACTCGGTGGCCGCCGTCGATGCCGATGACAAAGTGGTGATCTACCGCAACTGGCTCGGCCTGATGAAGGGCGACCTGGCCGAAGAAGTGGCCAAGGGCGGCAAGACCTTCACCCGTACCATGAACGCCGACCGCACCTACACCGGTGTCGATGGCAACGCGGTGACCTTGCATGGTCGCTCGCTGTTGTTCGTGCGTAACGTTGGCCACCTGATGACCATCGACGCGATCCTCGATGCCCAGGGCAATGAAGTGCCCGAAGGCATCCTCGACGGCCTGATCACCAGCCTGGCCGCGATCCACAGCCTCAATGGCAACAACAGCCGCAAGAACAGCCGCACCGGCTCGGTGTACATCGTCAAGCCGAAAATGCACGGCCCGGAAGAAGCGGCGTTCACCAACGAGCTGTTCGGGCGCATCGAAGACGTGCTGAACCTGCCGCGCAACACCCTGAAAGTCGGGATCATGGACGAGGAGCGCCGCACCACGGTCAACCTCAAGGCCTGTATCAAAGCGGCCAGCGAGCGCGTGGTGTTTATCAACACCGGCTTCCTCGACCGTACCGGCGACGAAATCCACACCTCCATGGAAGCTGGCGCGATGGTGCGCAAGGCCGCGATGAAGGCCGAAAAGTGGATCGGCGCCTACGAAAACTGGAACGTCGATATCGGCTTGAGCACCGGCCTGCAAGGCCGTGCGCAGATCGGTAAAGGCATGTGGGCCATGCCCGACCTGATGGCCGCGATGCTCGAGCAGAAGATCGCGCACCCGCTGGCGGGCGCCAACACTGCGTGGGTACCGTCGCCGACCGCCGCTGCGCTGCACGCGCTGCATTATCACAAGGTCGACGTCTTTGCCCGCCAGGCCGAACTGGCCAAGCGCGAACGCGCTTCGGTGGACGATATCCTCACCATCCCCCTGGCGCAGAATACCGACTGGTCCGAGGAAGAAATCCGCAACGAACTGGACAACAACGCCCAGGGCATCCTCGGTTATGTGGTGCGCTGGATCGACCAGGGCGTGGGTTGCTCGAAAGTGCCGGACATCAACGATGTAGGCCTGATGGAAGACCGCGCCACCCTGCGTATCTCCAGCCAGCACATCGCCAACTGGTTGCGCCATGGCGTGGTCAGCCAGGCCCAGGTCATGGAAAGCCTCAAGCGCATGGCGCCGGTAGTGGATCGGCAGAACGCCGGGGATGCGCTGTACCGCCCGCTGGCTCCGGACTTCGACAGCAATATCGCGTTCCAGGCCGCGGTGGAGTTGGTGATTGAAGGGACCCAGCAGCCCAATGGTTATACCGAGCCGGTGTTGCATCGTCGGCGGCGGGAGTTCAAGGCCAGGAATGGTTTGTAACGGGTCACTGAAATGAAAAAGCCCTGGTCATATGGCCGGGGCTTTTTATAGGCCGTGTAGCAAGACTTAACTGACAATAATGACGTAGGTACCCGAAATTACGGCCTGCGAGCCAGCCCCAGAACCCGTTCCATCAACTGTAACGCCGGTCAACGTGCCCGAATGCACATTACCGACCACTTTCACCTGGATAGTGCCTCCAACCGAGTGAGTAAATGTGCGTCCAGCAGGATCCAGATAATCTATTTGAAATTGCGTATGCGGCAACGTATGAGTCCCCTGCCCCAGGGTCTGGCCGTAGTTAATTCCCAGGTGCGTAGTATCACTGGTCGCGACCAGCAGCACCCCAGATGACGAGCCAGAAAATTGATTCGGATAAAAAAGGTTATCGTGTCCATTTACACGCGCCGAGATATTCGCTTCGACTGTTGTGGTGCCATTACATGCATTACTCATGGTGAACTCCTGTTCGCTTCATTAGTTGGGGCACCGGTCCCAAACCAGCACCCTCTCAACGATTAAACAGGCCCCCCTCAAACACCCGATACTGTGAAATCTGACAGTGCCGACCAACGGTCCCTCGGCTACGGAGCCATCCCCAACTCGCGCTTGACCATCTTCGCCAACTTCACGCTATCAATCGGCTTGAGCAAAAAGTCCACCACGCTCAAATGCATCGCATCAATAACATCCGGCGCCTCGGCATCCCCCGACATGATGATGATCGGCAACGCCGCGCGGGTGGAGCCACGCACTTTTCGGATCAACTCCAGGCCATTGCTGGGCGCCATGCGCAGATCCGTGATCAACAACCCGATGGAGGTACTGGAATTGAGCAGTTGCCATGCCGCCTCGCCACTGTCCGCCGTCATGCAGCGAATGCCATCGAGCCCGAGAATTTCCGCCAGCAGTTCACGGGCGTCTTTATCGTCATCGACGATCAGCACCCGTTGCGGCGGTAGATCAGGCTCCAGCATCACGGCGCTCAGCGCCTCGCGCTCGGCATCACTCAAAATATCTTGGTCGGGCATAGATTTCTCGGCAGTTTCTCTCAATCTCCCAGCACAGAAGTCAGACATCGCCGGAAGGGCGAACAATGTGCACTTCGTCGGATAGATTTCCTAGTGGGAGATCTACGGGGTTTGGACCATATTCATGTAAGGTTTTTCCCTAGTCATTGAAGGCCGGATAGCTACCTAGACTTACGTCCAATGGGCACCCGCCGCGTGGGGGTCGACCATGAGGGACGATAACGACAAAAAAACTGCGGTCATGGTTATGAGTAAAGCTGATGCTTTCACCCAGGCAGGGAAAACTGCGGTGTTGCAGAACATTCACGGCACCCTGCAATTCCTGCAACGCTTCCCGCCGTTCAACCAAATGGAAAACGCCCACCTGGCGTTTCTGGTGGAACAGTGCCAATTGCGCTTCTATGGCCCCGGCGAGAGCATTCTCAAGCCTTCGGCAGGCCCCGTGGAGCACTTCTACATCGTCAAGCAAGGGCGTGTGGTGGGCGAGCGGCCGGATTCGGCGCAAACCACCTTCGAAATCACCACCGGCGAATGCTTCCCCCTGGCCGCGCTGCTGGGGGAGCGGGCGACCCGCACCGAGCACAAGGCCGCCGAAGATACCTTCTGCCTGCAATTGAACAAGCCGGCCTTTATCAAGCTGTTTGCCCTGTCCAGCCCGTTCCGTGATTTTGCCTTGCGCGGGGTCAGCAGCCTGTTGGACCAGGTCAACCAGCAGGTGCAGCAAAAGGCCGTGGAAACCCTCGGTACCCAATACTCGTTGAACACCCGCCTGGGCGAGTTGGCCATGCGCCACCCGGTGACGTGCAGCCCGCTGACGCCGCTGCGCGAGGCGGTCACGCTGATGCACGAGCAGCAGGTCGGCAGCATCGTGGTGGTCGATGAACACAAGGCGCCCCTGGGGATCTTCACCCTGCGCGACCTGCGCCAGGTGGTCGCCGATGGCACCAGCGACTTCAGCCAGGCCATCGAACAGCACATGACCCAGGCGCCGTTTTTCCTCAGCCCGGATCACAGCGCATTTGATGCCGCGATTGCCATGACCGAACGGCATATCGCCCACGTGTGCCTGGTCAAGGATCGGCGCCTGTGTGGCGTGGTGTCCGAGCGCGATCTGTTTTCCCTGCAACGGGTCGACCTGGTGCACCTGGCGCGTACCATCCGCAACGCGCCCCGGGTCGACAACCTGGTGGCGATCCGTGGCGAAATCGGCCAGTTGGTCGAACGCATGCTGGCCCATGGCGCGTCCTCGACCCAGATCACCCATATCATCACCCTGCTCAACGACCACACGGTGTGCCGGGTCATCGAGCTGAGCATCGCCGACAAGGGCGACCCCGGCGTGCCGTTCAGTTGGCTGTGTTTCGGCAGCGAAGGCCGCCGCGAACAGACGCTGCACACCGACCAGGACAACGGCATTCTGTTCGACGCCCGTGACGCGGCCCATGCGGCCGAGATTCGCGGCCTGCTGTTGCCGCTGGCGCAGCAGATCAACCAGAGCCTGGCGCTGTGCGGCTTTACCCTGTGCAAGGGCAATATCATGGCCGGCAACCCCGAACTGTGCCTGTCCCGCGCCGAGTGGGCCCGGCGTTTTGCGGCGTTTATCCGCGAGGCGACGCCTGAGAACCTGCTCAAATCCAGCATCTACTTCGACCTGCGGGTGGTGTGGGGCGATGAACAGGGTTGCGAGCAACTGCGCCAGGGCATTCTTGACCAGGTCGCGGACAATCGCCTGTTCCAGCGGATGATGGCCGAGAACGCCTTGCGCCAGCGCCCGCCGGTGGGGCGCTTCCGTGACTTCGTGCTGACGCGCAAGGGCTCGGACAAGGCCACCCTGGACCTCAAGGTGCAGGGTTTGACGCCCTTCGTCGATGGCGCACGCCTGTTGGCCCTGGCTAACGGGATCGCCGCCAACAACACCCTGGAGCGTTTACGCCAACTGGTGGAGCACGAGGTGATCGAACGCCTGGACGGCGCGGCCTATGAAGAGGCCTACCACTTTATCCAGCAAACCCGCATGCAGCAGCACCAGTTGCAGACCCGCGAGAACCAGCCGTACTCCAACCGGGTCGACCCCGACAGCCTCAACCATCTGGACCGGCGCATCCTGCGTGAATCCCTGCGCCAGGCCCAGCGCCTGCAAAGCAGCCTGGCCCTGAGGTATCAACTGTGAGCCTGTTCAGTTGGCTGCGCCCTGCGCGGCCGGGCCTGGATGCCGGTCAACAGGCGCGCCTGCAACACCTGGCCGCCCCCAAGGCGCTCGGCGAACACAGCTTGCGCGAGCAGCGCTGGGTCGTCCTCGACCTGGAAACCAGCGGCCTGAACCTCAATCGTGACCTGGTGCTGTCGATTGGCGCGGTGGTCATTGAAGACGGTGCCATCGACTTTTCCCAGCAGTTCGAACGCACCCTGCTACGGGCTCAAACCAAACTCAGCCCCAGCGTACTGATCCACGGCCTCGGCCCCAGTGCGATCGCCGCCGGTTGCGATCCGGCCGAGGCGTTGCTGGACTTCATGGATTTTGTCGGCGACAGCCCGCTGCTGGCGTTCCATGCCCCGTTCGACCAACACATGCTTGGGCGCGCGCTCAAGGACAGCCTGGGGTACCGCCTGGCTCATCCATTCCTCGACGTGGCGGACCTGGCGCCGCTGCTGTGCCCGCAGGCGCATATTCGCGAAGCGGGCCTGGATGACTGGGTCGGCCATTTCAACCTGCAAGTCGGCGAACGCCATCACGCCAGCGCCGACGCCCTGGCCACCGCTGAATTGATGTTGATTCTGTTCAGCCGCGCCCGCCAGCAGGGGCTGGACAGCCCGGCGGCACTGCAACAGCGCCTGAGCCAATGGAAACGCCGCAAGCAGGCCCCCTCCCTATAGGAAGCATCACCCGACCAACGCCAATTGCACCCATCCGCTGCCTCTGCCACAATCGCGAATAATTCTCGTTAGTTTAAACATCTCGATTGGTGATGCCTTGTCGTCAGCCCAAAGTCCCCACAGTGAGCTTGTTGGCACGTTGTACCGTGACCATCGCGGCTGGCTGCTGGCATGGCTGCGGCGCAACGTGGCCTGCCCCAGTCGGGCCGAAGACCTCAGCCAGGACACCTTCATGCGCCTGCTGGGCCGTGAAGAACTGCGCGAACCCCGCGAGCCCCGGGCGTTCCTGGTGGCCATCGCCAAGGGCCTGTTGTTCGACTATTTCCGCCGCGCCGCGCTGGAACAGGCCTACCTCAGCGAACTGATGCTGCTTCCGGAAAGCGAACACCCGTCCCCAGAAGAACAGCACCTGATCCTCGAAGACCTCAAGGCCATCGACCGCCTGCTCGGCAAACTCTCCAGCAAGGCCCGCGCCGCCTTCCTCTATAACCGTCTCGATGGCCTGGGCCACGCCGAAATCGCCCAGCGCCTGGGGGTTTCCGTGCCACGGGTGCGCCAGTACCTGGCCCAGGGTATTCGCCAGTGCTACATCGCGCTGTATGGCGAGCCGCTGTGACTCAGATCAGTTCCAAACCGGTTTCGGCACGAGTGCTGGATGCTGCGATAGCCTGGCAACTGTCCCTGGATTCCGGGAATCGCAGCGCCGTAGAGCAGGAAGAATTCAATAAGTGGCTGGCCAGCAGCGATGAACATGCCCGTGCCTGGCGCCAACTGGGCATGCTCGACCAGCGCTTCAGTGTGGCCAGCGGCCCGGCGCGGGCGGCGTTGCTGCAATCGCGTGAAAGTATCCGCCGCCGGGTGCGCAAGCTCGGCAGTGGCCTGGCCAGTGTGGTGCTGGTCTGCGGCCTGGCCCTGTTCGCCGGCCAGCGCTACGCACCCCTCGACTATTGGCTGGCCGACCAACGCACCGCCACCGGCGAACAACGCACCCTGAAACTGGCCGATGGCACGCTGATCAACCTCAATACCCACAGCGCCATTGATGTGCGCTTTGACGAAAAGCGCCGGGTGATTGTGTTGCAGGACGGCGAGATTCTCGTAGAGACCGGCCATAACGACGCGCGCCCCTTTTTCGTCCAGACCCGCGACGGCAGCCTGCGCGCCCTGGGTACGCGGTTTATCGTCAAGCGCGAGGACGACGGAACGCGGCTCAGCGTGTTGCAGTCGGCCGTCGCGGCGCAGCCCGAGGCGGTACAGCAGGAGCAGGTGTTCAAGGAAGGCCAGCAGGTGCTGATGCGCCATGACGGCCTTGGCCCGTTGCTCGCCGTCAGCCCCGGCACCGACGCCTGGACCCGCGGCATGCTGGTGGTCGACAACGCGCGGCTGGCGGATGTGGTCGAGGAACTGTCGCGCTATCGCACCGGCTACCTGGGCGTGGACAAAAACGTCGCCGACCTGCGCATCACTGGCAGCTTCCCGCTGCACGACACCGACCTGGCCTTGAATGCCCTGCTGCCGACTTTGCCGGTGCAGATCCAGCAGCGTACGCCATGGTGGGTAAACGTGGCCGCCGGGCCCGCGCCAGGCGGCTCTGCTAGTAACAACTGAATAAAGACAATTTCGAAAAAGTCCAAAAAACTGTCATTTTTCACAGGTTATGAACACTACCTTTTGCCATCCAATAAGCCTTCGCTTTGCCGGCAACCCGCTGGCTAAAGCGTTTCTGTTAGGCCAACGAGGATGGACCCATGTCAACCCAACTCAATGTTTACCGTCAGAACTATGTCTTTGGCTTTCCTGGCCAAGGCAGCGACCCCTGTGGCGCTTTGGCAGAGTTGTATCAGTGCGTTCCCCAAGCGCGGGAGCAAATTGACGCGACCCTGGCGATCATCGAACACCAGGCGGCCCAATACGAGCCAGATCCGCACCCTGGATTAGTGACCCAGGTTCTGCTGACCCATGATCACGCACTCCCCCTGCCTTCCGGCGTTGCCCAGTTGGCGCTATATGGCGCAGCGGTGGTACTCAATCAATTGCTCCAGGCGGCAGGTGTGGTCCCTGCCCTGATCGTTGCGCAAAGTTTCGGCGAAATTGCGGCCAGGGTCTGTGGCGGCGTGCTCGACATTGCGCAGGGGGCACGCGCGGTGTGCGCTCTCAATGCCGCCTACCGCGACGAGGAGGGCCGAGGCAGCATGCTGCTGATCAACCTTTCGGCGCCGGCCACCCAAGCACTGCTGGACCGCTTCCCCGAGCGCAACCTGGTACTGGGCTCGGTCAACGCACCGGCGCAATGCATCATCAGCGGCGAGACGGCAGACCTTGCGCACCTGCGTGCCCACCATGACGGCAACGCGCCGCCCTTGCGCCCGATCCCCATCGCGTACGCTTCCCACTACCCCCCTCACCTGGAAGTTGCCCGCAAGCTCTACGAAAACCTGCAGCCCCTGATACCCCAGCCGTTCCATACACCGATCTACTCCACCGTACTGGGGCGCCGCTACGAACCCGAGGATGACCTGCACCACATGTTTACCCGGGGTGTCACGCAGCCGACCAACCTGCCCCACACCTTGGCGCAGCTGCCGACGGACGAACACACCGTGTTTATCGACCTCGGGGTGAACAACGGCCTGTCCACGTGCATACACAAGAGCTTGCCCGATGCACAGGTCTACGCGCCGCTGGCACACCCCATCGAAACCCTGCGCCTGTTGTTGACCAAGACACCCCTCGAACACGAAGCGATCATGGCCCTGCGCGGCCTGGCCAATGGCCCGGTCGATGCCCAGGTTCACGCACACATGGCGAAAATCTTCCGCGACCCTGAACTGCGCCCCCGCGCCAACCAGAGCTTTCACGACGGCCATCGCCATACCTACCAGCGTTTGCAGCACCTGATGCGGCAACTGCCCGAAGGCATTCACGGGTTTGCACAACCGCAGTTATTGATGGCCGTGGCCTCTCACGCGGCAATCAACGACCCCTCGCTTTTTATGGGCTGCGTGATTCAGCAAGGGCTGTGCATCGGCACACTCCTGGCGTTCGAACAGGATCACCCGCACGCCGCGCAGTGGCGACATCAACTGGAAACCGGCGCGAGACTTGGGGTGTACGCACTGACTGAGATAGGTCGCAGCAACTCCCATATGGGGGCCTGTGTCGAAGCAGTATTCGACCCCCAAACCCGCACGTTTGTGCTGAACACGCCAAACAAAGCGGCGCTGAAATTCGCCAACGTCGGCATCAATAACCTGGACAAGATGGGCGTGGTGTTTGCCCAGGTAACCGTGCAGGGCCAGGCCTGTGGCGTGTTCGCGTTTGTACTGCCACTGAGTGACGCCAAGGGCCCGCGCCCAGGGGTTTGCATGTCGTCACCGGCGGAGATTCGCGCAGTGCCGCTCGATTATGGCCTGGCAAGCTTTGACCGGGTGCGCCTACCGTTCGACGCGTGGCTGTGCGATGGCGCCTCGATCGACGCGGCCAATCACTTCCACGACCCATTGGGCAGCACCGACCGCCGCCTGATTCGCTCACTGTTTGCGCCCAAAAATGTCTGGGCCATGGTCGGTATCGGCTTGAGTTCGGTGATGCTGGCCTGTGCAACCCTGGCCCTGACCCATGCCAACCGGCGCACCACCCAGGCGCGGATCGGCAACGGCACCGGCTTGCTGGCTTTTCGTACCCAACGCCGTGCGCTGTTCGGCTGCCTGGCCACGGCCTACGTCATGAAGTGCTTTGCCAATGACTCCGCGCGCCTGTGGATCGAAGGCACGGCCAGCCAGGCATCGCTGCAGACCACCGGCAGCGGCGACGTGACGTGGACCCCATGGGCCGCCATCAGCCAGACCCTGGCCCTGACCAAGGCCCTCTGCGCGCCCGCCGCCGAGGCGCTGGCCACCGAATGCCGATTGCGCTGCGGAGTGGCCGGCGCGCTCAACCTCAATCGCTTCGCCGACTACGAAGGCATGGCCAAGATCTACCAGGATGCCGGTGGCAATAACCGCATGATCCTGTTGGACGCGGCCAAGGTCCTGATCGGTCAGCCCTTGGACGAACCCACCCGGCCAGACCCGCAAGGTGCACTGGATGATGCCGCGTACTGGCAGGCCATGGCGCACACCCTGGAGTATCGCTTGCTCAAGCAAGTGGCCGAGCATGTCGCCCAGCATAGCGGCGAGGGTGAGGACGACATGCAGGTATGGAACTCGCAATTGATGATCGTTGCCCGCGCGGGTGAGGCCTACGCCCAGCGCCTGGCCATCCAGAGCGCGGTGCAGGCGAGCCACTCGCTGCCCCAGGGCCTGGCCAGGGAACTGGGTAGCGCGTTGTGCGGGATGTATGTGCTGGAATACCTGAATAAACACGCCGCCTGGTTTATCAGCGAAGGCCTTATGGACATTGCGCGCTACCGCGCCCTTGAGGAGCGCCTTGATGCGTTGAGCGATTACCTGGCCGCGCACGTTGAGCTATTGATTGAGGCGTTCGGCCATGGCGAGGCCACCCGCGCGGCAATCGCCGATACAGCGCCATACCCCGATGCACTGGCCAACAAACTGCAGTGGGCCGTCGGCTGAAAAACCCCGCTATCCTGAGCCTTGAGGGCCATGCATTACGAAGAGTTGTGAGCATTCACAGATTTATTTTCACTTGGCCCTATCACTTTTTGATTCTCGTCCGGCACCTAGGCAATTGAGAAATATTTCCATTCCGGAGCCGCCCTATGTCCCGCACACTAGACACCTTGTTGCGCCCCAGCCTGCTAGCCGTGGCGATCGCCCTCAGCGCCCCGCTGGCCAGTACTGCGCTGATCGCCGCCGAACAGGCATCCAGCGTGCGTGCCTACAACCTGCCGGCCGCACCGTTGGCCAGCACCCTGAACCAGATCGCCAGCCAGGCCGGCCTCGCGCTGACCCTCAGCCCGGCACTGGCCGCCGGCAAGACCTCGGCCCCGGTCAAGGGCCAGTTCGATGCCCCGGGCGCACTGCGCGAGGCCTTGCGTGGCACTGGGTTGCAGCTGGAGCAAAGCAGCGCGGGCACCTACAGCCTGGTAGCGATTCCAGAGGGTGTGGTGTCGTTGCCGCAGACCAATATCACCGGGCAGGGGAATTACGAGAGCGCGTGGGGGCCGGTGGAGGGTTATGTGGCTACGCGTACGGCGGCTGGGACCAAGACCGATACAGCCCTGGTAGAAGCACCTCGCTCGATTTCCGTCGCCACCCGCCAGCAAATGCAGGATCGCAACGTGCAGAACCTGGATGACGCGGTCAAGTACATGCCTGGCATCGTGTCCGCCAGCTACGGCAGTGACACCCGCTATGACTGGATGCGCGTACGTGGCTTCGAACCCACCCATTTCCTCGATGGCCTGCCATTGCCACGTGGCGTGTACGCCAACCCGAAAGCGGAAACCTGGAACCTCGACCGCCTCGCCCTGCTGCGTGGCCCGGCTTCGTCGGTCTACGGCCAGACCCCGCCAGGCGGTCTGCTGGATATGGTCAGCCGGCGCCCCAGCGCGGAATCGAGCAATGCCATCCAGGTGCAATACGGCAGCGACAACTACCGCCAGATCAACTTCGCCAGCACCGGCAAGATCGATGATGACGGCCAGTTCCTCTATGGCCTCAGTGGCGTGGTGCGCGACGCCGGCACCCAGGTCGATCACATCGACAACAAGCGCTACAACATTGCGCCCAGCCTGACCTGGAACATCGACACCGATACCAAGCTGACCCTGCTCTCGCAGTTCACTCGCGACGATACCGGCACCACCAGCCAGTTCCTGCCGATCGTGGGCACCAAGATCAAGTCGCCGCTGGGCGACGTCTCCCACCACAAGAACCTGGGTGACCCGGACTACGAGTTCTACGACCGTACCTACTACGCCTTGGGCTACGCCTTTGAACACCGTTTCAACGATACCTGGCAGTTCAAGCAAAACCTGCGTTATACCAAGTCGGAGCTGTCGTTCCAGCAACTGACCGTGGGCTCTTACTTCTACGCTCCGGTGGACGCCGAGGGCAACATCAGCCGCTCCTCGACCAATGTGGACGAGGACATCGCGCAGTTTGCAGTGGACAACAATTTCCAGGCTGACTTCGCTACCGGCAATATCAACCACACTGTGCTGATCGGCCTGGATCATCAGCGCACTAACTCCTCCTATCTGTCCATTTTCGGCGGCGCCGGCACAGTTAACATCTACAAGCCGGTTTATGGGCAGCCAATTGAGCGCCCGGCGCGCAAAGATGCGTACTACGACTACGACCAGAAAACCGTCCAGACCGGCCTCTACGTGCAAGACCAGATGGCCCTGGACCAATGGCGCCTGACCCTGGGCGGCCGTGAAGACTGGGTGCATCAAGGCACCACGTACCTCAACAAGAGCGACGCGACCAACACCGACCGCAGCAAGAACTTCAGTGGCAACGCGGCACTGAGTTATGTGTTCGACTCGGGTTTTGTACCGTACCTGTCCTACGCCGAATCATTCCAGCCAGCGAGCAACGCCAGCGTCGACCCGGTCAAGTCGTACAAACCTACCGAAGGCAAGCAGTGGGAACTGGGGGTCAAGTATCAGCCACCTGGCTCCAATACCCTGCTTAGCGCGGCGGTGTATGACCTGACCCAGAAAAACGTGCTGGTCACCCGATTCGGCTCGGCTGGCGAGTCGATCACCGACCAGGCCGGCGAAGTGAAGGTCAAGGGCCTGGAACTGGAAGCGGTGTCTGACGTGACCGAGAACCTCAAGGTCATCGCTGCCTACACCCTGGCCAAATCCGAAGTGCAAACAGGCATCTACAAAGGCAACCGCCTGCAACTGATACCCAACCAGCAAGCCTCCCTGTGGACCGACTACACCTGGCACGATGGCGTGCTCGACGGTTTCGGCATTGGCGCTGGCGCCCGCTACACCGGCAACACCTATGGCGACCAGGGCAACACCTGGCTGGGCAAGGCCGATGCCTACACCGTGTTCGATGCGTCGGTGCATTACGATCTCGGCCGCCTGGACAACAGCCTCAAGGGTGCCTCGGTGAAACTGAACGCCACCAACCTGTTCGACAAGCAGTACATCTCCACCTGTGATGCGTCCTACTGCTACTACGGTGATCAACGCAGCGTCGTCGCCAGTGCCACTTACCAGTGGTAATCGGCTGAGTTAACAACCAGGCCGCCCCGTGGGGCGGCTTTGGTGTGTCTGAAGGCTATGAAATGAAAAGCACAACCATCCGCCGCTGGTCCTTCATCCACACCTGGACCAGCCTGATCTGCACCGTGTTCCTGCTGATGCTGGCGCTGACCGGGCTGCCGCTGATCTTTCACCACGAGATCGATCACCTGCTGGGCAATGAACCCGAGCTCAAGCAGATGCCGGCCGATACCCCGCAGCTCAATCTCGAGCAACTGGTGGCCAAGGCCCAGGCCCATCGCCCTGGCGAAGCCATGCAGTACCTGGCCTGGGACGAAGACGACAAGAACGGTGTGATTGCGATCATGGCGGCCACCGCCGGGACCGAGCCCAATTCGTCCCACACCTTTATGCTCGACGCGCGCACCGGCGAAAGTGTGGAGATGCCGTCGGCCAACGGCGGCTTGACGATGTTCCTGCTGCGCCTGCATGTGGATATGTTCGCCGGGCTGCCGGGCAAATTGCTGCTGGCGTTCATGGGGGTGCTGTTTGTGCTGGCGATTGTTTCCGGCACGGTGTTGTACCTGCCGTTCATGCGGCGCTTGAAGTTCGCCACGGTGCGCCAGGACAAGTCCACGCGCCTGCGTTGGCTGGACCTGCATAACCTGATCGGTGTCGTCACCCTGACCTGGGCGCTGGTGGTGGGCGTCACCGGGGTGATCAGCGCCTGCGCCGACCTGATCATCGCCGCGTGGCGCAGCGACAGCCTCACCGCGATGATCGAGCCCTACAAGAACGCGCCGCCGCTGACCTTGCGTGCGCCGGCCACCAACCTGCTGAACATCGCCGAACAAGTCGCACCGGGCATGACCCCAGATTTTATTGCGTTCCCTGGCACGCGGTTTTCCAGCGAGCATCACTACGCGGTATTCATGAAAGGCAGCACGCACCTGACCTCGCACCTGCTGACCCCGGTGCTGATCGACGCCAGCGACCTGAGCGTCACCGCCGTGGCCGAGCGGCCGTGGTACATGGACGCCATGGGCATGTCCCAGCCCCTGCACTTTGGCGACTATGGCGGCATGCCGATGAAAATCCTCTGGGCGGTGCTGGATGTGCTGACCATCATCGTGTTGGGCAGCGGTGTGTACCTGTGGTTGGTGCGGCGCAAGGCGGCCAGGCCATGAGGCCCCGGCAGTCGAATTTCTGGAAGGTGTTCGGGGTGCCCTTGGTGATCGGGCTGCTCAGTGCTGCCGGGTTGTTTGCGGCGTTGCTGGGGGATGGGGGTTGGGATTCCCTCAGTTGGCTTGGGCTGGGGATCCCGGCGGCAATCGGTGTCTGGGGGTTGCTGCGGCGGCCGTGAGGACGCCATCGCAGGCAAGCCAGCTCCCCCACTTTGATGTGCGAACACCGTCCAATGTGGGAGCTGGCTTGCCTGCGATGAGGCCCGCAAAAACAACCAAGATCCCCCTCGCCAGTCACCTCGCAACTGTCTAGTCTATGGCCGACCCTTTCCGAGGATTGCCCATGTTCGCGCCCAGCATGACCTTGTTCCACAACCCCGCTTCGCCGTTTGTCCGCAAAGTTTTGGTGCTGCTCCACGAAACCGGCCAGCAAGAGCGGGTTACTCTGGAGACCGTGCTGGTCACGCCGGTCAACCCGATCACCGCGTTGAACGAGGGCAACCCCCTGGGCAAGATCCCGGCCCTGCGCCTGGCCGATGGCAATGTGTTGCACGACAGCCGGGTGATCCTCGACTACTTCGACCACCAGCACGTCGGCAACCCGCTGATCCCCCGCGACGGCTCGGCCCGCTGGCGCCGCCTGACCCTGGCCTCGACGGCCGATGGGATCATGGACGCGGCGGTGTTGGTGCGCTATGAAACCGCCCTGCGTCCGGCCGACAAACACTGGGACAGCTGGCTGCAGGAGCAGCGCAACAAGATCCGCCGCGCCCTGGCAGAGTTGGAACAGGACGCCATCGCAGAGCTGGCCAGCCATTTCGACATCGCCGCCATCAGCGTCGCCTGCGCCCTGGCGTACCTGGACTTTCGCCATCCGGACCTGCGCTGGCGTTCAAGCAATCCCAAACTGGCCGCCTGGTACGCCGAGGTCAGTCAGCGGCCTTCGATGTTGGCGACCCAGCCGCCGGCCTGAGTGGTGCCTCCCTTGTAGGGGCGAGCTGGCTCGCGAAGGTATTCCAGGCGCATTGTCGAGGGGGAGGCACGCCCGCTCCAAGGGTCGGGCAGCAATGCCCTGATCATCGCCACCAGCTCTCCCCTCTCCCGCTGATCCTCACGTAAGCCGATCATTGCACCGCCTCCAGGTCAAACGCCAACGGCTCGGCCACCTTGCGTTTGCCCACGCCATACCAGTCCAGTTTGCGCGTCAGGACCATCACCGTGCCCAGCAGCCCGAACAGTAACAACGAGCCCATCAGCAGCGCGTAGTCCTCGGCGCTCAACAACCCGTACAGCAAGCCATACAGCGCCGCCAACCCCGCCGAGAACCCCAGGCCGTGGGCCACGCTGCGCAGCACATGGCACACATAAAAACCGATCAACAACACACAGGCACTGGCCGAAATCAGGTACGCCAGGGCAAAGCCGATATGCTCGGACAGCGACAACAGCAGCAGGTAGAAAAACGCCAGGGCCACCCCCACCAACGCGTACTGGATCGGGTGTACCGCCAGGCTCTTGAGCACTTCGAACAGGAAGAAGCCGGCGAATGTCAGGGCGATAAACAGCAGCGCATATTTGATCGCGCGATCGCTCTTGAGGTACTGGTCCACCGGGTCGATAAAGTTCACGCCGAAGCTGCGCTGGTTGAAGTCCTCGCAGCGACTGCCGACCACACAGCCTCCCAGTGATTCTTCAAGGTTGGTGGAGAAAAACGAGGTCTGCCAGCTGGCGCTAAAACCTTGGTCGTTGATCTCGCGCTGCACCGGCAGGAAGTTGCCGACGAAGCTTGGATGGGGCCAGTTGGAGGCCAGCTTGACCTTACTCGTCTTGCCCACCGGCAGCACCAGCAGTTGTTCGGTACCTTGCAGCCGCAGGTCGAACGCGAAGTCCAGCGGCGCGGGGTTCTTGCTGTCCTGGGCGGGCAACGGTACATGCACACCGGCGCCAAGGAAGCTCACCTGGGTGCCCGGGGCAAACTCCAGGCGCTGGCTGCCCAGCTCCAGTTTCAGGGCGTTTTCAATGCCGCGGATATCGCTGATACCGACCGCCAAAAATGCCTGGCCAAACGTGTAATCGGCAAAGTCCTCCTTGATGCCCATCTGCGCCGGCAGCACAAAGCGGCCGCTGATGCGGTTGTCGGCATGGAACAGCCGCGCCTGGTAGATCCCCCGGGCGCGCAGTTCGGTTTGTACCTTGCCGTCGAGTTCGAACTGCTCCGGCAGGAAGTACAGGCGGCCATCTTCTTCGCTGAGCACTTCATAGCGTTTGTTGAGTTTTTCGTTGAGCTTCCACTCACGCACGGTCTTGCGATACGGCACCACCATCAACGGCCCGCTGACCTGCTGGCTGTAGCTGGAGCTGCGGGCAATGTCCATCAAGACGCCGTCGCGCAGTTCCTGGCGGTCGTTGATGATGCCGTTGATCATCAGCAACGGAATCAGCAATAGCAGGATCAGCAGCGCGATGGCGCCCAGTTTGAATAGCAGGCTGCGGTTCATGGGTCTCTCCCTGTTTTGATGGGGAGAGTCTGGCGGCGGCCTGTGGGGGATTTATGAGGGCAATGTGGAGACTGTGTGGAGATGCAGCACCACTTGCACGCCACCCGGGACGTTGCCGATCTGCAATGAGCCGCCGTGCAGCTTCACTACTTCTTCGACAAAATTCAGGCCCAGGCCGGTGCTTTTGCGCCCGCTGGCCGGGCGCGGCAGGGAGTAGAAGCGCTCGCTCAGGCGTGGCAGCGCGTATTCGGGGATCGGTGCGGCCTGGTTGAACAGGCACACATCCACATCGTGATGCCGCTCCTGGGCACTAAAGCGCAGAGTGCCGCCGGGCGGGGTAAAGTCCAGGGCGTTTTCCAGCAGGTTGCCCAAGGCCTGGCGCAGTAAAAACGGCTCGCCATACAGCTTCACATCCGCTTCGATCAGGCGCTCGACCTGCAACCCGGCCTGTTCGATCCGCGCGCATTGCGCCTTGAGGACTTCATCGACCAAGGCGGCCAACGGTACCTGGACTTGCTGCTCCAGCCCCTGGCGTTGCTCGACCTGGGCCAGGTTCAGCAGACGCTCGATCAACTGCTGCAAGCGCGCGCTTTCGCTGGCGATATTGCCGACAAACCGCTGTTGCTGGGCGACAGTCATTTCCCCCTGCAACAACTCCGCCGCTCCGCGAATCGCCGCCAACGGGCTTTTCAGTTCGTGGGTCAGGGTGTGCACGTAACGCTCGACGTAGGCCTTGCCCTCCAGTTGCGTGCGCATGTGCTCCACAGCGGTGGACAACTGCGCCAGTTCACCGCCGCGATAATGCGGCAACTCGGCGCGCCGCCCCTCGCTGACCGCCTGGGCATAGGTGGTCAGGCGGCGTAGCGCAGCACTCAACCACCATGACAGCAACGCCCCCAGCAACAAGCCCAGCGCCACCAGGCCGGCGCCGTACCACAGCAGGCGGCGCTCGGTGCGGTCGACATAGGGCTGTAGCGAACTGTTGGGCTTGGCCACGGTAACGGCGCCGATGATCTGCCCGTTATCGCGGATCGGCGCGCCGACATGCATCACCGACGACGCCGGGTCATCGGCATCGCTGCGGGTCGAGCGGGCGCCGTACTCACCGCGCAGGGTTAGGTACACGTCGTTCCATTTCGAGTAGTCCTGGCCCACGGCTGTACCTGCCGAGTCCAGCAGCACAACGCCCCGGGCGTCGGTCACATAGATGCGGTGGTTGACCTGATTCTTCGCCAGCCCCCAGATCGTCGCGCCCGGCTGGCGCTCGCCGTAGGCCTTGAGCACGGTAGGCCAGTGGCTTTGGCCGAGGGTGCCGTTTTTCACATCGTCACGCAGGATTTCCGCCAGCAGGTTGGCGGTATCTACCAGGGTTTCCTCGGTGGACTGACGCACGCCGGGGCGGATTTCCTTCATCACCGTGTTGAGCACAAAGTAGCCGGTGAGGCCGATAAACAGCGCATACACCAGGAAAATCCGCAGCCCCATGCGCATCAGGCGTGGCTCGGGCTGTAGCTGTAGCCCAGGCCCCGATGGGTCTGGATCGGCTCGGCCTCGGCGACCACGCCACGCAACTTGCTGCGCAGGCTTTTGATATGGCTGTCGATATTGCGCTCGTAGCCGGCATCGGCGGCCACGCCGACGGCATCCAGCAGTTGCTCGCGGCTGAATACCCGCCCGGGCTGTTCCAGCAGGCAGTTGAGCAGGCGGAACTCATGCCGGGTCAGGCCCAGCAACTGGCCGCGATAGTGGATCTGCACCCGCTCGTGGTCCACCTGGAACGGCCCGCCGCTGGCCGGCGCTGGCACCGGTGCCACGCGCTTTAAGATCGCCTTGACCCGCGCCGCCACTTCCCGCGGGCTGAAGGGCTTGACCACATAATCATCCGCGCCGATTTCCAGGCCCACCACACGGTCGATTTCACCGTCGCGGGCACTGAGGAACATCACCGGTACTTCACTGAAGCGGCGCAGTTGCTTGCAGGTTTCAAAGCCACTGATGTCCGGCAGGCCGATGTCGAGGATCAGCAGGTCGGCCGGGGTTTGGCGTTGATGCTCCAGCGCCGCCTGGCCGAGGGTCAGCCAGGTGGTGGTAAAGCCTTCGCCTTGCAGGGCAAAAATCAGCGTATCGGCGATGGCCGCTTCGTCTTCGACAATCAGGATATGAGGCATGGCGTCCGAGCACTGGGAGCTAAAGGTGAACGGTGCCCCATGCCTTATGCGGCGTCAATCAGCAGTCGGGCTTGTCCGCGGTATAGCGGCGGGCCGGGTTCACGGCGGCGCCGAACTCACGCAGGGCCTTGGCCCCGATCAGCAGCGGGTAGTTGAAGCTGCTGCGGTCGGTAAGGTTGACCTCCACCGTGCGCTTGACGTTGCCCAGGCACATTTCCAGGTCCACCACCGGGCGCTTGGCCACGCTGGTTTCTTCGCCGTCTTCATCTTCGTCGGCGCGGTTCTTGATCTTGCTGATGCGCGCCACTTTGTGTTCGTAGACCTTGTTGCTCACGTCCTTGCCGCTGAGACGGAACCGCACCCAGTCCTCGCCATCTCGGGTGAAGGTCTCGATGTCGCGGGCCGACAGAGAGGCGGTCAACGCGCCGGTGTCCATCTTGGCCTTGAAGGTCTCGCCGATTTCCGGCAACTGGATATATTCGTAGCGCCCGTACAGGGTCGGCTCGGCGGCCATCACGGGCAGGGCAACCACGGCTAATAGGGCAAGGAGGGATTTCACGTAGGAGGATTCCTTGAAGTAAGTAGACGAATACTAGACTGCAAACGCTGCCTAAAGTTGGATCGTTGCCCAGCATACGCAACACAAAGTGAAACATTCGTCAGGCCATTTGCGATTTGGCCTCTAGACTCAAGCTGCTTATCATGGCCCGTCCAATCGCTTGCAAGAGTTGCTTATGCGCCGCCTGCTCACCGGCTGTTTCGTCACACTGCTGCTGTTACTCAACACACTGATCCTGATCGGCCCGCTGCTGGTATTCGCCCTGCTCAAGCTGGTGGCGCCCGGGCGGTCACGCGATTACGCCTCCTGGGCCGTGATGTGGATCGCCGAGACCTGGGCCGAGATCGACAAGCTGATCTTTGCCCTGTGCATCCCCACCCAATGGGATATTCGCGGCGACACTGGGCTGAGGGTCGATACCTCATACCTGGTGATCAGCAACCATCAGTCCTGGGTGGATATCCCGGCGCTGATCCAGACCCTCAACCGGCGCACGCCGTTCTTCAAGTTCTTCCTGAAAAAGGAGCTGATCTGGGTGCCGTTCCTGGGCCTGGCCTGGTGGGCCCTGGATTACCCGTTCATGAAGCGCTACAGCAAGGCGTTCCTGGCCAAGCACCCGGAACTGGCGGGCCAGGACCTGAAGATCACCAAACAGGCCTGCGAGCTGTTCAAGCGCCAGCCGGTGACGGTGGTCAACTACCTGGAAGGCACGCGTTTTACCGAGGCCAAGCGTGCCCAGCAGGGCTCACCTTTCACTCACCTGCTCAAGCCCAAGGCCGGTGGCGTGGCGTTTGTGCTGGCCGCGATGGGCGAACAGCTGGATGCGATCCTCGACGTGACCGTGGTGTATCCACAGCAGAAGATTCCAGGGTTCTGGGACTTGATCAGCGGCGCGGTGCCGCGCGTCATTGTTGATATCCGCACCCGCGAGCTGGATCCGGCGTTGTGGCAGGGGGATTACGAGAATGATCCGGCGTTTCGCCAGACCGTCCAGAACTGGGTCAACCAGCTCTGGATGGAGAAGGATGCGCGCATTGCCCAACTGCGCGCCGAGCGACCTTAGCTACCGGTACCCCAGGCCTGGGCCAGTTTGCCAAGCAGTGAGCTGTCGGCACCCTGGCCGCCCAGGTATTGCAGGATCACCGGGGCAAACTGGCCGATCATGCCGCTGTCCATGCCCAAGGCGCTGAACGCGGTGTTCAGGTCGTTGGTGTTCTTCACGTTACCCAGCACGCCGTCCAGGCCGCTGGTCTTGCTGCCACCGTTCTGGCCAAGCATGCCGCTCAAGGCGCCAAGGCTGCCCAATGCGTTGTTGCCCGACAGCTTGTCCAGGCCCGGTACGCTTTTGCCCAACTGCGAATAATCGGTGCTGCTCAGTTGGTTCTTGGCCAGGCCCAGCATCGCACCGGTACCGCCGACGGCCTGCTCCGGGGTGACATTCAGTTGCTGGGTCAGTGCGCCCAGCAAGCCAGCGGTCTGTGAGGTCGGCGCAGCGGCGGCGGCCTTGTTGGTGCCCTGGGCGCCAGAAACGGCGTTGGCCACATCGCCCAGGCTGAAACCTGCTGCAAATACCGGGCTGGCCGCCACGGTCAGGAGGCAGGACAGGGCAAAACCGCGTGAAATCTTCATCGAGACAACCTCGTAAATGTAGGAGCTAAAGCAGCCGTTTGACTCAGCATCCAACAGGTTGTTCCACGTCACAGATTTGTTCAGAAAAGCACCAAAGCCCGGCACCATCAAACTGCCACTAGGAACCCATCGCCTGCCACAGGGTCAATCAACACACTACAAAACTTGTCAGGAAGAGCCTTATGACTGCGTCCCAACCCCCAGTGATCGAGCACAAGCCCTCATTCTGGACCCGCCCGCGCCTGTTCATCGGCGTCTGCGTGGTGGTGGTTGCCGGTATCGGCGGCGCGCTCTACACCCAGGACAGCGTCAAGTCCGCCGCGACCCTGGTCAGCAGCACCCAACAACCGGCGGCGCAAATTGTGGCGCACAAGGATTACCTGGAAGTCCAGCCCATCGCCGCCACCGCGCCTGAGCCGGACCGCAGCCTCGAACTGTGGGCCCTGCCGGCCGGCGGCACGCCTGTGTCTTTGGGCCTGTTGCCTGAAGATGGCAAAGGCATCATCGGCCTCAACCCACGCCAGCAGGAAACCATCAGCCAGCCGGTGGAGTTAATGGTCAGTTCGGAAACCAAAGGTGGCTCGGTGAGCAAGCAGCCTACCGGCCCGACGGTGTACCAGGGCGCGCTGGCAATTCGCTAACCGCCCTGCCTCCCCTCAAAAAACACTGTGGAAACGGGCTTGCCCGTGATAGCGCACGCGCCGTGAAGTTCGCAAAAAAAACCTGCTCCTTTGCAGGTTTTTTTGCGCCTGCGCATTTGCTCGGTCGCAGTCGCGGCGTTTGAAATAAGACACGTACTTTTAATTGTATTTGATTTTATCTAACTGTCATTTCCCACAGTAGGCACCCTCCAACTCCCGTTGCAACATGAAGCCTCCCACAACAAAGGAACGTTGATCAGGCACAGCAAAATTGCAATCGGAGCACTCGTCTTCATGGCCCTGACCGGTCAGACCCTGGCGGCAGACATTAGTAGTTGTCCCGACGTAAGCGCGATCAAATCGTCACCCTACAGCGACCCCGCGCTTGGAACGTTTGCTGATGGTTTCAAATACGAAGCCAGCAGCAACGGCAAGAAGTGGGAGGGCGTAACGGCCGGCACCGACGATGACTACCTTGATCCCAAATACAAACTCAAAGCTGAAGGCTTCAACCAGGCAAATGGCAAGCTGACATGTATTTATGGTGGCGAGGCGGTGAAGGCGGGCGAACCTGGTAAAGAAGTCTATTCCAACCCCTTCCTGAAATTACATGCCCCCGAGTAGTCCGCCCCGGTATCAAAACGCAAAAACGATGACCGTTGGATCTAATGCCGATCAGTCAAGAGAAGGCGCAGACAGGCCGCTGTTCGCTCTTGGTTGGTCGGCATTAACCTCGGGTCACCGTTTTGTATTACGAGTGCCTACGCCGCGCTGAACAGCTTGTGCGGATCAATCACAAACTTCTTCGGCACCCCGGCATCGAACTCGCCGTACCCACGCGGCGCGTCATCCAGGCTGATCACCTGCACGCCGACGATCTCGGCGATGTTGATGCGGTCCCACATGATCGCCTGCATCAACTGGCGGTTGTACTTCATCACCGGGGTCTGGCCGGTGTGGAAGCTATGGGACTTGGCCCAGCCCAGGCCAAAACGAATGCTCAGGCTGCCCATTTTCGCGGCGGCATCCACCGCCCCTGGATCTTCGGTGACGTACAGGCCGGGGATGCCGATCTTGCCTGCGACGCGCACCACCCCCATCAGTGAGTTGAGCACCGTGGCCGGCGCCTCGTGCTTGACGCCATCATGCCCGTGGCCGCGCGCCTCAAAGCCCACGCAGTCCACCGCACAGTCCACTTCCGGCTCGCCCAGCAACGCGGCGATCTGCTCGTGCAGCGGCGTGTCCTTGGACAAATCGGCGATTTCAAAACCCTGGGCCTTGGCGTGGGCCAGGCGGATCGGGTTGACGTCACCGATGATCACCACCGCCGCGCCCAGCAAACGCGCCGAAGCGGCGGCCGCCAGGCCTACAGGACCGGCGCCGGCGATGTACACGGTACTGCCAGGGCCAACGCCAGCAGTGACGGCGCCGTGATAGCCGGTGGGCAGGATGTCGGAGAGGCACGTCAGGTCACGGATTTTCTCCATGGCCTTGTCGCGATCCGGCAGTTTCAGCAGGTTGAAGTCGGCGTACGGCACCAGTACGTATTCGGCCTGGCCGCCGGTCCAGTCGCCCATGTCGACATAGCCGTAGGCACCACCGGCACGGGCCGGGTTGACGGTCAGGCAGACGCCGGTGTGTTGTTCCTTGCAGGAGCGGCAGCGGCCGCAAGCAACGTTGAAGGGCACAGACACCAGGTCGCCGAGCTTCAGGTTCTCGACGTCGCTGCCCTTCTCGATCACCTCGCCGGTGATTTCGTGACCGAGCACCAGGCCGGTCTGGGCGGTGGTACGGCCGCGCACCATGTGCTGGTCGGAGCCGCAGATGTTAGTGGAGACCACGCGCAGGATGACGCCGTGCTCGATCTTCCTGCCACGGGGGTCCTGCATTTTGGGATAGTCGATTTTCTGTACTTCGACCTGACCGTTGCCGAGATACACGACACCACGATTACCAGACATGCTTTCACCTCGCTGTTGTTTTTATGGAACTGCGGTGCCCGTTCGAGTGGGCAGCGCGTTTAAGTGCTCGGGTTACAGATGCTGTTTTTGCGTTGTTTGTAAGGGCCTCATCGCGGGCAAGCCCGCTCCTACATTTGATCGGGTTCACATTTCATCCTGTGGGAGCTGGCTCTCACATTTGGTCGGGTTCACACATCACCCTGTAGGAGCTGGCTTGCCTGCGATGGCGTCAGTCAGAGCACCACCGTTCTATTGGCATTCAAGAACACCCGCCGCTCAATGTGGTACCCCACCGCCCGCGCCAATGTCAGCCCTTCGATATCCCGCCCCTTGGCAATCAGGTCCTCGGGATAGTGGCTGTGATCCACCACCTCCACGCCCTGGGCGATGATCGGGCCTTCGTCCAGGTCGTTGTTGATGTAGTGCGCAGTGGCGCCGACCAACTTCACGCCCTTGTTGTACGCCTGGTGGTAAGGCTTGGCGCCCTTGAACCCCGGCAGCAATGAGTGATGGATATTGATCGCCTTGCCATCGAGCTTGCGGCACAGCTCCGGCGACAGCACTTGCATGTAGCGCGCAAGGATCACCAGTTCGGCACCCGCGTCTTCAATCACTTGCCACACCTGACGCTCCTGGGACGGCTTGTCGTTGGGGTCGAGGGGGAAATGGTAGTAGGGAATCTGGTGCCAGTCGGCCAACGGCTTGAGATCGGGGTGGTTGGACACCACCGCGACCACATCCATCGACAGTTGGCCGATACGCTGGCGGTACAGCAGGTCGTTAAGGCAGTGATCGGCCTTGGACACCATGATCACCACTTTTGGCCGGTAGTTCGGTGCCGTCAGCTCGAAGATCATCCCAAAGGCTTCGCCTCGCGTGGCCAGGCCATCGCGAAAACCTTGCTCGTCGAAGCCATCGGGCTGACGGAACTCCACGCGGATAAAAAAGCGCCCCGAGAGGCGGTCATCGAACGAGTGGTGCTCGGTGACGTAGCAGCCCTGCTCGAACAGATAGCGGGTGACCGCGTCCACCGTGCCGAGCACGCTGGGGCAGTCGGCGGTCAAAATCCATGTATCGGGTGCGCGGCTCATTACAGTTGACTCCTCAGGGATGCGTTCCCACGCAGCGCGTGGGAACGATCATCAGGCTTGGACATTCAGGCCGAATTCGGCCGAGGCATCCTGCAGCCACAACCACCAATAGTCCGAGAAGCTGCGACGAATCAGCAGTTCCCAGGTGTCTTCGGCGGTATGGCGGATCACCAGCTGCGACTTGGCGAACACCGTGCCCACTGCCTTGCCCACCGGGAAGTTGTCGGGGTGCACGTCGTAGCTGGTGGACTTCATCAGCACATCGCGCACGTTCGGGCCGCTGAGTTCGAGGATCTGCTGGCCGCCGCTGACGTTGACGACCTGGATGTGCAGATCGCCCAGGGCGGCCCGCAGGTTTTGCTCGGCGGCAAATTCTTCACCGCCTGGCACGATCAGCAACCACTCATCCGGGCCGAGCCATTGCAGGCTGGTTTCGCCTTTGACGATGACCTGCAGGGCGCCGGGCAGTTCGATGCCCAGGGCCTTGTGCACGCCGGCGGCGAAGGCCGCATCGTGGCCGTCGCCTCGCAGGGTCAGGTGGCCGAGGAGTTTCTTTTCACGCACGGTCACGCCGGCGTTCTTGCGGCCCTTGCCCACCTGGCTGGCGAGGTCGGCATGGTGCAGCGACGACTCGGCCTTGGCGCCGGAGGTGGGGCGTTGTTGGTACACATTGGCTGCTGTCATAAAGCACCTATCTGAATTCCAATGAACACCACAACCCCTGTAGGAGCCGGCTTGCCGGCGATGAGGCCCTCAAGCCTGGCGGCGATTTCCGAAACGCCATCGCCGGCAAGCCGGCTCCTACAGGGAGTGGTGTCAGATGTTTTGGCGATCGCCTTTCGGGTCGAAGAACACCGAAGACACGATCTCGGCCTCGATCACGCTGCCATCGGCCTGGGGCGAGAACACCCGCTCGCCCAATCGCTTCAAGCCGCCCTTGACCACCGCCATCGCAAACGAATAGCCGAGGGAGTTGTGCGCATAGCTGGAGGTGACGTGGCCGACCATCTTCATCGGGATGCTCTGCTTCGGATCAAACACCAGTTGCGCGCCTTCCGGCAGCCACACCTTCGGATCGATCGGCTTCAAGCCCACCAGTTGCTTGCGCTCTTCACGCACGCAATCCTCACGGTTCATCCCACGCCAGCCGATCCACGAGAACGGTTTGGTACGGCCCACGCACCAGCCCATGTTCAGGTCGTCCGGGGTCATCGAGCCGTCGGTGTCCTGGCCGACGATGATGAAGCCCTTCTCGGCCCGCAGCACGTGCATGGTCTCGGTGCCATATGGGGTCAGGTTGTACTGTTTGCCGGCCTCGACGATCTGTTCGAGCACGCCCATGGCGTAGTCGGCCTGCACGTTGACTTCGTACGACAGCTCACCGGTAAACGAGATCCGGAACACCCGCGCCGGCACACCGCCCACCAGGCCTTCTTTCCAGGTCATGAACGGGAAGCCGTCCTTGTCCAGGTCGATATCGGTGACCTCGCTCAACAGCTTGCGGCTGTTGGGCCCGGACAGGGTCATGGTCGCCCAGTGGTCGGTGACCGAAGTGAAGTACACCTTGAGGTCCGGCCATTCGGTCTGCTGGTAGATTTCCAGCCACTGCAGCACGCGGGCGGCGCCGCCGGTGGTGGTGGTCATCAGGAAGTGGTTGTCGGCAAGGCAGGCGGTGACGCCGTCGTCGAAGACCATGCCGTCTTCCTTGCACATCAGGCCGTAGCGCGCCTTGCCCACGTCGAGCTTGGTCCAGGCGTTGCTATAGATGCGGTTGAGGAACTCCCGGGCATCCGGGCCCTGGATGTCGATCTTGCCCAGGGTCGAGGCGTCCAGCAGGCCGACGCTGTCGCGCACGGCCAGGCATTCGCGTTTGACTGCCGCATGCAGGTCTTCACCGTTGCGCGGGAAGTACCATGGGCGTTTCCACTGGCCGACATCTTCGAACTCGGCGCCGTTTTTTACGTGCCAGGCTTGCAGCGCGGTGTAGCGCACCGGCTCGAAGATATGCCCGCAGTGCCGGCCCGCCACGGCGCCGAAGGTCACCGGCGTGTAGTTGGGGCGGAACATGGTGGTGCCCATCTGCGGGATGGTCACGTTCAGCGAGCGCGCGGCAATCGCCAGGCCGTTGACGTTACCCAGCTTGCCCTGGTCGGTGCCAAAGCCCAGCGCGGTGTAGCGCTTGACGTGTTCCACCGACTCGAAGCCTTCGCGGGTCGCCAGTTCGATGGCGGCGGCGGTGACGTCGTTCTGCAGGTCGACAAATTGCTTGGGCGCCCGTGCAGTGGCTTTTTCGTGAGGCACCTGGAACAAGGCCAGGGTCGGCTCTTCCAGGCGCGTCAGGGCCTTGGGCAGCGTACCTTCCACCGGGGCAAACCCGGCCTCGCTGGCCGCGCGCACGCCGCCTTCAAAGCCATCGGCCAGGGAATCACCCAGGCCGTAGACACCGTTGATACCGCCCACGCACACGCGTTTTTGCGGTGCTTGGCCCGGTACAAAACCGAGGATATCTTCACGCCAGGTTGGCTTGCCGCCCAGGTGCGAGGCCAGGTGAACCACCGGGCTGTAGCCGCCGGAGCTGGCCACCAGGTCGCAGTCCAGCCACTCGCCGGGGCTGGTGACCTTATGTGCTTTGACGTCGATGGCCGCCACACGGGCGCCAGTGACGTGCTTGCTGCCACGGGCTTCGATCACGGCGCTGCCGGTAAGGATGCGAATGCCTTTGGCGCGGGCCTCTTCCACCAGCGCGCCGCGTGGGTTGTGGCGTGCATCGGCCACCGCGACCACGCTGAGGCCAGCGTCGAACCAATCCAGCGCCACACGGTAGGCGTGATCATTGTTGGTCGACAGCAGCAGCTTTTTACCCGGCGCCACGCCATAACGGCGCACGTAGGTCGAAACCGCACCCGCCAGCATATTGCCCGGCACATCGTTATTGCCGTACACCAGCGGACGCTCGCAGGCGCCGGTCGCCAGCACCACACGCTTGGCGCGCACACGGTGGATACGCTGGCGTACCACGCCAATCGGCGCACGGTCGCCGAGGTGATCGGTGAGGCGCTCGTGGATGGTCAGGAAGTTATGGTCGTGATAGCCATTGACGGTAGCGCGAGGCAGCAGCACCACATCCGGCAGGGCCTTGAGCTCGGCGATCACGCTGGCGACCCACTCGGCCGCCGGCTTGCCGTCGAGGCTTTCGCGCGAGTCGAGCAGCGACCCACCGAATTCTTCCTGCTCATCGGCGATGATCACCCGCGCCCCACTGCGCGCAGCAGCCAGGGCCGCTGCCAGGCCCGCAGGGCCTGCGCCAACGATCAGCACGTCGCAATGGCGGTTCATGTAGTCGTAGGTGTCCGGATCGTTCTCGGTCGGCGAGCGGCCAAGCCCGGCGGCCTTGCGGATGTACTTCTCGTAGGTCATCCAGAACGATTGCGGGTACATGAAGGTTTTGTAGTAGAAACCCGGCGGCATCAGCTTGCCGCCGACCTTGCCGAGGATGCCCATCATGTCGTTGTTCACGCTCGGCCAGCCGTTGGTGCTGGTGGCCACCAGGCCCTGGTACAACGCCTGTTGCGTGGCGCGCACGTTGGGGATCTGCGTGGCTTCGGTGGCACCGATCTGCAGCACCGCGTTCGGTTCTTCGGCGCCGGCGGCAAAGATGCCGCGCGGGCGCGAGTACTTGAAGCTGCGGCCGATGATATCCACGCCGTTGGCCAGCAGGGCGGCGGCCAGGGTGTCGCCTTCAAAACCTTTGTAGCTCTGGCCGTTGAAGGTAAACGTCAGGACTTTATTGCGGTCGATGCGGCCACCGTTGGACAGGCGATTGATCTGGCTCATACCTTCTCTCCAGAAGCCTTGGCGGTGAATTGCGGCTGGGTGCCAATCTTGTAGGTTTCAAGAATTTCGTAGGTCAGGGTGTCGCGGGTGGCGTTGAAATACTGGCGGCAACCGGCGGCATGGATCCACAGCTCGTGGTGCAGGCCGCGCGGGTTATCGCGAAAGAACATGTAGTCACCCCACTCTTGATCGGTGCAGGCATTCGGGTCCAGCGGGCGCGGGATGTGCGCTTGGCCGGAGGCGTGGAATTCCTCTTCGGAGCGCAGTTCGCCACAGTGAGGACAGAAGATATGCAACATAGGGAATTTCTCCTGTTAGTGGGCGACGGCCGCAGCGCCGTGTTCGTCGATCAGCGCACCGTTGTGGAAACGGTCGATGGAGAAAGGTGCCGCCAGCGGGTGCATCTCACCCTTGGCCAGGCTCGCGGCAAATACGTTGCCTGAGCCGGGGGTGGCCTTGAAGCCACCGGTGCCCCAGCCGCAGTTGAAAAACATGTTCGGCACCGGGGTCTTGGAGATGATCGGGCACGCGTCCGGCGTGGTGTCGACGATGCCGCCCCACTGGCGGTTCATGCGCACCCGCGAGAGCACCGGGAACATCTCGACGATGGCCTGGATGGTGTGTTCGATCACCGGGTACGAGCCGCGCTGGCCGTAGCCGTTGTAGCCGTCGATACCGGCGCCGATCACCAGGTCGCCCTTGTCGGACTGGCTGATGTAGCCGTGCACGGCGTTGGACATGATCACGCTGTCGATAATCGGCTTGATCGGCTCCGACACCAGCGCTTGCAGCGGGTGGGATTCGATCGGCAGGCGGAACCCGGCCAGCGAAGCCATGTGCCCGGAGTTACCTGCGGTGACCACCCCAACGCGCTTGGCGCCGATAAAGCCCTTGTTGGTCTCCACGCCGATGCACACGCCGTTTTCCTTACGAAAGCCGATCACCTCGGTCTGCTGGATCAGGTCCACGCCCAAGGCATCGGCAGCACGGGCAAAGCCCCAGGCCACGGCATCGTGACGGGCCACGCCGCCGCGCCGCTGCACGGTGGCGCCGAGGACCGGGTAGCGGGTGTTTTTCGAGCAGTCGAGGTATGGGATCTCGTCCGCGACCTGCTTGGCATTGAGCAGCTCGCCATCCACGCCGTTGAGGCGGTTGGCACTCACGCGGCGCTCGGAATCGCGAATGTCCTGCAGGGTGTGGCACAGGTTGTAGACACCACGCTGGGAGAACATCACGTTGTAGTTCAGGTCCTGGGACAGACCTTCCCAGAGCTTCATCGCGTGCTCATACAGGTGCGCCGATTCGTCCCACAGGTAGTTGGAACGCACGATGGTGGTGTTGCGCGCGGTGTTGCCGCCGCCCAGCCAGCCTTTCTCGACCACCGCCACGTTGGTGATGCCGTGCTCCTTGGCCAGGTAGTAAGCGGTCGCCAGGCCATGCCCGCCGCCGCCGACGATGACCACGTCGTAGACCTTTTTCGGGGTCGGCGTGCGCCACATCTTCTGCCAGTTTTCGTGGTGGCTGAGGGAGTGTTTGAAGAGGCCGAAGCCCGAGTAGCGTTGCATAGGCATTACTCCAAAACCGCGCTCAGCGATAAACCGGGAAATCCGCGCACAGGGCAGACACGTGCTTGGCCACGTTGGCCTCGACGTCGGCGTCGCCGAGGTTGTCGAGGATGTCGCAGATCCAGCCGGCCAGCTCCACACATTGCGCCACCTTGAAGCCACGGGTGGTCACCGCCGGGGTGCCGATGCGCAGGCCCGAGGTCACGAACGGCGACTGCGGGTCGTTGGGCACCGCGTTCTTGTTGACGGTGATGTGGGCGCGACCGAGGGCGGCATCTGCGTCCTTGCCGGTGAGGCCCTGGCGGATCAGGCTGACCAGGAACAGGTGGTTATCGGTGCCGCCGGAGACTACATCGTAGCCACGCTTGATAAACACGCTGGCCATGGCCTGGGCGTTGTCGATCACCTGCTGTTGATAGGCTTTGAAGCCTGGCTCCATCGCCTCCTTGAAGCACACAGCCTTGCCCGCGATCACGTGCATCAGCGGGCCACCCTGTGCGCCGGGGAACACCGCGGAGTTGAGTTTTTTCTCAATCTCTTCGTTGGACTTGGCCAGGATCAGGCCACCCCGCGGACCGCGCAGGGTTTTGTGGGTGGTGGTGGTGACCACATCGGCGTAGGGCAGCGGGTTCGGGTACAGGCCAGCCGCCACCAGGCCGGCGACGTGGGCCATGTCGACGAACAGCAGCGCGCCGACCTTGTCGGCAATCTGACGAAAGCGTGGGAAATCCAGGGTCTTGGAGTAGGCAGAGAAGCCGGCGACGACCATCTTCGGTTTGTGTTCCACGGCCAGGCGCTCGACTTCGTCGTAGTCGATCAGGCCGGTGTCGGTGTTGATGCCGTACTGCACCGCGTTGTACAGCTTGCCCGAGGACGACACCTTGGCGCCGTGGGTCAGGTGGCCGCCGTGGGCCAGGCTCATGCCGAGGATGGTGTCACCGGCATTGATCAGCGCCAGGTACACCGCACTGTTGGCGGACGAACCGGAGTGCGGCTGCACGTTGGCGTAATCGGCGCCGAACAGTTGCTTGGCGCGCTCGATGGCCAGGGCCTCGACCTTATCCACATGCTCGCAGCCGCCGTAGTAGCGCTTGCCAGGGTAGCCTTCGGCGTATTTGTTGGTCAGGCCGCTGCCCTGGGCCTGCATCACGCGCTTGCTGGTGTAGTTCTCCGACGCGATCAGCTCGATATGATCTTCCTGGCGCTGCTCCTCGGCATTCATGGCCGCCAGCAGTGCGTCGTCATATCCCTGGATCTGGTCTTGTTTGCTGAACATCGCGTCTCTCCCAGCCTTTCGTATTGTTGAGGCCCGTGCAGGGCCCTTTGATGCGATGGTAGGGCTGGCGCAGGCAGGTCAAATGCCTACGCACGCCACGCAAAGGTGCGTTTACGACATGGCCAGAACAACACCGAACAAATGTGGGAGCGGGCTTGCTCGCGAATTCGATGTGTCAGGCAGCACATGCATTGGCTGGCCCACCGCATTCGCGAGCAAGCCCGCTCCCACAGGGACTATGTGATGACCTTTCGAAGGAGTAGCAGCAGTAAGAAATGCGCGGGATAAAGTGCATACGCCCAGCGCCGCATAGCCGGCGGTGAGACATGTGTGACCTGTCGCAATAAGACCAGCCCGGCGAGCGGCGCAATCAGGCATGCGGCCAACCCGAGCATCGCGACGAGATTGCCGCTATTGAGTAAGACCTGCCATTGATTGGCAGCTACACACACCAAACCCGGCAACACGCTGAAATACCAGGGGCGACTGAACACCAGCAACATCGCCAGCGGCAGTAATACACCAAAAAAGCCGAACATCAGTTGCGCCGAGAACGTACCGGCGATCAACAGCGCGATCAACGCCAATCCCCGGTCAAAATGCGTCTTCTGCTGCCATCCCCTGGCAACCAGCAGCCCCAGCGCCAGGGTCGGCAGCACGTTCAATGTATCGGCATCGTCGATAAACATCCGATACGGCACCTCGCTGATCACGCTGAACAGCAGCAACCAGCCCAGGTAACGCCATTGCCCGCTGACCGGTGCATCCCGGACCCGCTGCAAATTGGCCGCAATCGCCAGGCAAAACCACGGGAACGCCAGGCGCCCCGGCACGTACAGGCCATCGAGGCTTAAACCGACATAACGCAGGTGGTCCAGCACCATGCTCAATAGCGCCAGCCATTTGAGCAGGTCCAGAGCGCCATCGCGCCCGCGCTGCAAAGGAATCGTTTCAGTACCGTGCATAATTCCCCAGAGACTTTGCATTAACAGTGCGTGCGCCCGCCGGATATTCTTGGTTAAAGTGCGCACCAACATCGACCACAGGAACGGGCCATGACCGACAAGAGCCAACAATTTGCCAGCGACAACTATTCCGGGATCTGTCCGGAAGCCTGGGCCGCCATGGAGCTCGCCAACCAGGGCCATCAACGCGCCTATGGCGATGATGAATGGACCCATCGTGCTGCCGACGGTTTCCGCAAACTGTTCGAAACCGACTGTGAAGTGTTCTTCGCCTTCAACGGAACAGCGGCCAACTCCCTGGCCCTGTCTTCCTTGTGCCAGAGCTACCATAGCGTGATTTGCTCGGAAACCGCCCATGTCGAGACCGACGAATGTGGCGCACCGGAGTTTTTCTCCAACGGCTCCAAGCTGCTCACCGCGCGCACCGAAAACGGCAAGCTGACCCCCGAATCCATCCGCGAGATCGCCCTCAAGCGCCAGGACATCCACTATCCCAAGCCACGCGTCGTGACCCTGACCCAGGCCACCGAAGTGGGCAGCGTGTACACCCCGCAAGAAATCCGCGCCATCAGCGTCACCTGCAAGGAACTGGGGCTGAACCTGCACATGGACGGTGCGCGTTTCTCCAACGCCTGCGCGTTCCTCGGCTGCTCACCTGCCGACCTGACCTGGAAAGCCGGTGTGGATGTGCTGTGCTTTGGCGGCACCAAGAACGGCATGGCGGTGGGTGAAGCGATCCTGTTCTTCAACCACAAGCTGGCGGAAGACTTCGACTACCGCTGCAAACAGGCCGGCCAGTTGGCGTCGAAAATGCGCTTTTTGTCAGCCCCGTGGGTCGGCCTGCTGGAAAACGACGCCTGGCTCAAACATGCACGCCACGCCAACCACTGCGCCCAGTTGCTCAGCAGCCTGGTGGCGGATATTCCCGGCGTGGAATTGATGTTCCCGGTGCAGGCCAACGGCGTGTTCCTTCAACTCTCGGAGCCGGCCATCGCCGCGCTGACGGCCAAGGGCTGGCGCTTCTACACCTTCATCGGCAAGGGCGGCGCGCGCTTCATGTGTGCGTGGGATACCGAGGAAGAGCGGGTACGAGAACTGGCGGCGGATATTCGTGAGGTGATGGGAGCCTGATCTCCCCCCCGAAGTAGCCGGCGTGCCGGCGATGGCGACCCTGAGGGCGCCATCGCCGGCACGTTGTTGCCTACAACTGGAGGGGTTGTAATGCGTCCCACTGATCAATCGGCCCGGGATTGTGTTCGATCGTCCCACCGCCAAACTTGACCGCCAACTTGTTCACCGCATTCAACGCCGTCGTCACCCCGCCCTCGGCCCAGCCCCCGGTCCAGGAAATATCATCTCCAGACAGAATGAAACCGTCCGGCGCGCCCTCCTTTACACCACTCATGAACTGGGAAAACAGCAGTCTTTGATACTCATACTGCCCCGGCAGGTTCATCTTGAAGGCACACAGGTAGAACGGCTCATTTTCCCAGTTGATCTCGATAAAAGGGTCAACCATGCCGAACTCGGCCGCCAGGTTTAGTTGCGTGTCGGCATACACCGTATCGAGTAAGGTCGTACACAAATCGACATGAGACGGCAACGGCGCGCTGCGGTCGCCAAGGAACTTCAGGCTGTCATCGTTCCAGGTATATGAGAGAAACATGCCGCTGCCCTTGTTCACCCCGTTGCTTGGGGCATAGTCCAGCAGATAGGTGCCACGGGTAAGGCGGTCCGACAAGGTCACACTCATCTTGTAGCGACCGTTCTCGACATCATTCCAAAACGGCCGTCGAGTGTTGGCGAAGATCTTTGCCGATTGCATGTAATGGGTATACATCACCGCTTCCCAGGTAGCCTGGGGCAGTAAGTTGTTCATCGGCGTAAAGCGCTCTTTGCCATCCATATAGCGGAACTTGTCGAGCACCCGCACGTGAGGCGTATAAATCACACTTTTAAAGTTACGCAGGGTGTCTCCACCCTGTTTGTTGTCATGCAGGTACACATCGAACGTGCCATCGGCCAGGCGGTGGATCTGCCGGACTTCCTGGTTGAGGGGGTCAGCAATCTCCCGCCGCGTCAAACTCTCCACCGTCGTGCCTGCCGGCCAATGGACCTGGGTGTCGCCGAACGAAGCCGGCGTGCGGCTCCATAGGCGCAGGGGCAGCTCGCTGGAACCGTCATACATCAACGTGTGGTTGGTATCCAGGCCGGTGTACAGCACCCGCAACACTTCCAGGAAACAGTTCGGATAGTCGGTGTTCCAGCCGCCAGTGCCGAAGCCTATCTGGCCAAACAGGTCAATGTCTTCGCGGCTCCACTTGGCTTGCTCGACCATGGCGGCATAGAAACTCAGGTCATCCCAGCCCGCCCTGAGGATCGTATTCCAGATCGCTTTGATTTCACCTTGGTCCACTGCCGTTTCCTGCATCGCGTTTTCCATGTCGGTGAACCGGATCGGGTCTTGTTCAAGGAATTCGCCGAAGAACATATCTTCGATTCGCCTGTATTTTTGCGGCAGGTCATTGCGTTCGTAGTAGGTCTGCTCGTTCTCGTAATCGACGAGGGTACTGGGGGCGGCGGGCGAGCCGGGGTTAGGGAAATCCGCCGAGTTGGCGCTCATCCCGACCTTGGCAAAGTAGTGCATCAACGCCTTGCCGGACTTGGGGAAGCGCATCGCCCCCAGTTCACAGATCACCCGGCCTTGTGGGTCGTTGCGATCACCCAGCACATGGGAATAGAGCCGCCCGCCAATGCGCCCCGAAGCTTCCACCACTATCGGATGCAGGCCCATGCGCATCGCCTCGTAGGCTGCCACCAGCCCGGACACGCCGGCACCGACGATCAACACCTGCTCGCCAAGATGCTGCGCGGCAACTTGGGCCAGGGGCTTTTTAAGGATCGCGGCCTGCCATAAATAGCGGGCGTAATGAAACGGAAAGTCAGGAATCAGCGCCGTGACATTTTTGTTCAAAAGCCGCTGAGCACCTTGGGAGCGGGAGGGAATCGCAGACATGATGGCGTCCTTGCAGGTTGGGTAAATGTCCACCCTCTACTACAAGGCTAAAGGCGAATGCGACGAGACTAAGAGCCAGCCTAGTAGACCGTCCTCGCCACAATTAGATCGCTTTGCAATAAGAAAGAACGGCTCCATCGCCCCCCACGCGCAAAAGCCATTACTTAAGGAAAGTCTGAAGTGATTATTTATAGATCAGGATTTAATCGGGCCATCAGTTGCCCGATGCTGCGGCACTCACTATAAAAACAAGCCGTGAATCTATGAACGCCCTATCTGACAAGACGGTTCCCTGCGTCGCCCCTCGCCCAAAAATCGAGACCCGTTCCATTGACTATGTGCCGCGCAACGAACGGCACGGCAAAGTCTGGCATCAGGGACCCTTCTGGTTCACCGGCAACTTCGTCCTCACCACCATGGTCACCGGGTTCACCGGCGCCGCACTGGGCTTGAGCCTGGTCTACGCGATCCTGGCGATTGTCATCGGCGTGGGCCTGGGCACCTTTGCCATGGCCTTCCACGCCAACCAGGGCCCGCGCATGGGCTTGCCGCAGATGATCCAGTCACGGGCCCAGTTCGGCCTGCGCGGCGCTATCGTGCCGTTTGTCGCGGTGATCTTTGTGTACATCGGCTTCAATGTGTTCAACGTGATTCTCGCCACCGACGCCATCAACACGGTGCTGCCGGGCAGCCGGGCGCCGTGGTATGCGTTGATGATCATCCTCGCGGTGATGATTGCCGTGATCGGCCATGACCTGCTGCACACTGTGCAACGCTGGCTGACCTACGTGATGATCAGCGTATTCGCAGTGCTGACCGTTGCCGCCCTGATGAGCCTGTCGGCCGATGCCGCAGTGGCCGAGGCGCATTTCTCCTGGTCGGCGTTCCTGATCCAGCTCAGCGCCGCTGCCGGTTATCAGATCAGCTACGCCGTGTATGTATCGGACTACTCGCGCTACCTGCCCCATCAAACCCCGTCGCGCCGGGTGATTTTCTGGACCTACCTGGGGGCTGCCGGCTCGGCGCTGTGGCTGATGTCTCTGGGCGCGTTCCTGGCCTCGGCCCTGCCCTCGCCCGATGCCATCGCCAGCGTGCGCACGGTGGGCAACCAGGTGATTCCTGGCTTCGGCACCTTGACCGTGCTAATCGCGGTGCCGGCGCTGATTGGCATCATGGCGGTCAATTGCTATGGCGCGATGCTGACCGGCATCAGTGCCATCGACGGTTTCGTGAAAATCCAGCCGCGCCTCAAGAGCCGGGTCATCGGCATCGGCCTGGTGGCAGTGATCATTTTCCTGATCGCCTTGAGCATTCCCGATAGCTATCTGGCCAGCTTCAACACGTTCGTGCTGCTGATGTTGTACTTCCTGGTGCCATGGACTGCCGTCAACCTCGCCGACTTCTACCTGGTGCGCAAAGGCCAATACGCCATCAGCGATATCTTCAACCCCGCCGGCATCTATGGCCTATGGGGCAAGGCGGGCTTGGTCGCGTACTGCCTGGGCCTGGTGTCGATGATCCCGTTCATGTCGTTGAGTTTCTATGAAGGGCCGGCCGCCGTGGCGCTGGGCGGGGCCGATATCGCCTTCGTGATCGGCCTGGGCGTTTCCGCGCTTATCTATTGCCTGATGAGCCGCAACCTTGACCGCGATGCCGAACACCGTGCCATTGCCGCCAGCGAGGCCATGTTGGAAGGTGGTAAGCCATGAACACCCTACGTGTCGTCTGTGATCAACTCGCCCCGCGTATCGCCGATGTGGAACACAACCGCGCACTCAGCGCCAAGGCCATTCGCGGTGCGGCGGCGCTGGGCGCGCAGGTGCTGGTGTTGCCGGAGCTGATGCAAAGCGGCTACGCGTTCAATGACCGGGAGGAAGCCCTGGCAGTGTCCGAGGAGCTGGACGGCCCGACACTCACCCGCTGGAAAACCCTCGCGAGCGAACTGGGCATCATTGTCGTGGCCGGCTTTTGTGAGCGCCTGGCGGCAGGCCAGGTGGCCAACAGCGTCGCGCTGATAGAGCCGGGCGGCAGGCTGACGGTGTATCGCAAGGCGCACCTGTGGGATCGCGAGAAATTGATCTTCACCCCCGGAACTGAACCGCCACCGGTGGTGGAAACCGCCGCTGGACGGATCGCTGTCATGATCTGCTACGACCTGGAACTGCCGGAGTGGGTACGCCTGGCCGCCCTGGCCGGGGCTGACCTGCTCTGTGTGCCGGTGAACTGGCCGGACGGCCCGCGCCCAGCCGGTGAAAGACCGGCAGAAATCGTGCGGGTCCAGGCCAATGCGGCGGTCAACCGGATGTTTATCGCCGCATGCGATCGCCATGGCGAAGAGCGGGGGGTCAACTGGATTGGGGGATCCGTCATTGTCGATGCCGATGGCTACCCATTGGCCGGGGCGGTCTCACATCAGAACGAACAACGCCTGGTGGCCGACCTGCCCCTGGCCCAGGCCAGGGACAAGTTCATCAGCGAGCACAACCACGTGCACCAGGACCGTCGGCCGCAGTTGTACTGATCCGCCCGTTACCCCCCTGATCGCTCCCACGCGCCACGTGGGAACGATCACACGATCTATCAGAACTCGATCCGCACATCGCCCTTCGGCACGCTGCAGCACGACAGGATGTAGCCCTCGGCTTCGTCTTCCTCGGTAATCCCGCCGTTGTGCTCCATTTCTACTTCCCCGCCCAGTTTCATCACCTTGCACGTGCCGCAAATGCCCATGCCGCAGGCCTTGGGGATCAGCAGGCCGAGCTTGGCCGCTGCCGCATGCACGGTTTCCCCAGGGGCCACACGGATACTTTTGCCCGACGAGATAAACTCCACCTGGTGCAAGTCCGCCAGGTCGATTTCTGGCGCATCGGCCGCCTGTTCGGCTTGCTCCACCGCATCGGCACGCGCCTCTGGCGGGGTCGCACCGAAGGACTCCTCGTGGTAGCGGGTCATGTCAAAGCCATTGGCTTCCAGCAGGCGCTTGACCGCGTTCATATAGGGCGTAGGGCCGCAGCAGAACACTTCGCGCTCAAGGAAGTCCGGCACCATCAGTTCGAGCATTTTCTGGTTGAGGTAGCCCCGATATCCGGCCCACGGTTCGCCCAGGCCGTGCTTCTCGCAGATCAGGTGCAGGCTGAAGTTTTCGATGCGCGAGGCCATATGCTCCAGCTCGCGGTGGTAGATGATGTCTTTGGGTGACCGGGCGCTGTGCACGAACACCATGTCGACATTGGCGTTGGTGTCGTAATACCAGCGCGCCATGGACATCACCGGGGTGATCCCCACGCCGCCGCTCAGGTACAGCACCTTGGGGTTGCTGAAGTCGATGGCGTTGAACAGCCCGACCGGCCCGTGTACTGCCAGTTCCTGGCCTTCGTGCAGGGTGTCGTGCAGCCAGTTGGAAACCTTGCCACCGGGCACGCGCTTGATGGTCACCGAGAAGCTGTAGGGCACCGACGGCGAGCTGGAGATGGTGTACGAGCGCATGATCGGCTGGCCGTCGATTTCCAGCTCCAGGGTGACGAACTGCCCCGGCTTGAAAAAGAACAGGATCGGCTGGTCGGCCATAAAGCAGAAGGTGCGCACATCCCAGGTTTCCTGGATGACTTTGACGCAACGGACGATGTGCCGACCATTGGCCCAGGTCTGGGTGGTGACAGGATTCAGGAAGCTGTTGGACATGCTGTTCTCCACGGCCGTAGTTCGGCTTGATGCTGGCGATTCTGCGTAAGGCCGCAACCTGCCATTTACCTATCTGCGACATTCGCATACTTATCGCGACCAGCCCCCATACCACTGGGGTTGCGCGTCGGGAACAGAGTGGGCCATGTCGTTAATGGACAAGGTTGCGGCCAGCGCCGGGCCCACACTCGCAGCCAACAACGACGCTTTCTTTACGCCTTGCTGCAAACCTGATTAGCCACTTATCGCGGCCACACAGAATGGCCTTGAGGACACACACGATGGACGTCACCGCAACCTTGAGCTTGGGCGATCCGCTGGAACCCGCACGCAAGGCCACCGCGCAAATGCTGCAGGAGCGCGAGCGCACTTTTTCACTGCCCCAGCCGTTTTACTCTGACCAGCGCCTGTTCGATATCGACATGCAGGAGATCTTCCAGAAGGAATGGTTGATCGCCGGCATGACCTGCGAGATCCCCAGCAAGGGCAACTACCTGACCCTGCAGATCGGCAAGAACCCGATCATCGTGATCCGTGGCGCCGAGGGCGTGGTGCATGCCTTCCACAACGTCTGCCGCCACCGCGGCTCGCGCTTGTGCACCAGCGACAAGGGCAAGGTCGCCAAGCTGGTATGCCATTACCACCAGTGGACCTACGAACTGGACGGGCGCCTGCTGTTCGCCGGCACCGAGATGGGCGCTGACTTCGACATGAAGCAGTACGGCCTCAAACCGGTGAACGTGAAGACCGCCGGCGGCTACATCTTCATCAGCCTGGCCGAGAACCCGCCGGCCATCGATGACTTTTTGTCGACGCTGAACCACTACATGGAACCCTACGACATGGAGAACACCAAGGTGGCGATCCAGACCACCTTGTTCGAAAAAGCCAACTGGAAACTGGTGCTGGAAAACAACCGCGAGTGCTACCACTGCAACGCCTCGCACCCCGAACTGCTGAAAACCCTGCTGGAATGGGACGACGTCACCGACCCACGGGCCGACCAGGCCTTCAAGGACCATGTCGCCGCCTCCGCCGCCGCCTGGGACGCCGAGAAGATCCCTTACGCCCACGCCAGCTTCGGCCTGCGTAACCGCATCGTGCGCATGCCGTTGCTCAAGGGCACCGTGTCCATGACCCTGGACGGCAAGCAGGGCTGCAAGAAACTGATGGGCCGGATCAAGAACCCCGACCTGGGCTCGATGCGCATCCTGCACCTGCCCCACTCGTGGAACCACTGCATGGGTGATCACATCATCGTGTTTACCGTGTGGCCGATCAGCGCCCAGGAAACCATGGTCACCACCAAATGGATTGTCCACAAGGACGCCGTGGAAGGCGTGGACTATGACGTCGACCGCATGCGCCAGGTGTGGGACGCCACCAACGACCAGGACCGGCGCCTGGCCGAAGAGAACCAGCGCGGGATCAACTCCACCGCTTACCAGCCGGGGCCGTACTCCAAGACCTATGAGTTTGGTGTGGTGAACTTTGTGGACTGGTACAGCGAGCGCATGTTGAACAACCTAGGAGCGGCGCCGGCGCCGTACCTTAAAGGTGTCGCCGCTCACGAATAACGGACACACCAGAGATCAAACTGTGGGGCTTGTGTGGGAGCGGGCTTGCCCGCGATAGCGGTGTATCAGTCACAGATTTGTTGGCTGACCCACCGTAATCGCGGGCAAGCCCGCTCCTACATTTGGTTACTCATCTGGTCAGAAATTAATCATCGCGCCTCCAGCCCGCTATTACCCTGCCCTCCAGCCATCCCCCAACAACTTATCCACAAAGCCACCCACAGTAATTGTGGGCAACTGCCTTATCTCCTTGAAATAAAACCAAGAAAATCCGTGACATATTCAAAGCAGCGGGTTTGATCGAACATTGATCATTTTTTAATCAGAAGCTTACAGGCCACGTTTTATATGGCCTGTAGCGGATCGCAAACACCTTATCCACAGAAGCGCCAACAGACTTTGGGGGCAACTTCGGCCATTCTGTGGAAAACCGCCTGCAACCGAGCAAAATCGAGGCTTTATGCGCGTAAACCGATTGAAATGGCGATATTGATCATATTTCAACCAATTCACTGCAAGCCTCTATTAACATGGCCTGTAGCGGGTAGCGAACATCTTATCCACAGAAGCACCAACAGACTTTGGGGGCAACTCCGAGCCGGGCTTTTTCCTTATCCACAGAAAAAGCCCAGTAAAAACCGTCGCTTAGGTTGGTTGTTTTTCGTACAGAGGGCTACAGGGCTTGATTTACATGGGGTGTGGACAGCCGCGAACAGGTTATCCACAGCTGGGCTAACAGGGATTGTGGGTAACACCGCAAACCCTGTGGGAGCTGGCTTGCCTGCGATGCAGGCACCGCGGTTTTTCAGTTACACCCAGGTGACGCCATCGCAGGCAAGCCAGCTCCTACAGGGTCAGCGCACCACGCCCTCTTCGACCAACAGCTTGAGAATCGCCTCGGCACCCGCCTCAGGGCTCACCCCCTTGAGCACCTGCCCACCGCCACCACTGGCCTTGGCCGTGGCGGCTTTCATGCGGTCGGCGCCGCTCTTGGCCTTGATCACCTTGAGTCGCTTGGGCCGAGGCTTGGCCGGTTGCAGCACGGCGCCTGTGAATAACTCATCGTCCACCACCTGCACGTCGTGCTCCTGCAGCACGCCACGCTGGGCCGGGCCGTAGGCGCTTTGCCGAGGCTTGGGCGCGGCGTTATCCACCGTGGCCAAAAAGGGCAGGCGCACCTTCAGGCGCCGCCGCTGCCCGCGAGGCAGCGCTTGCAGCACAAGGGCCACGCCGCTGTCGATGGACTCCACCTGGGCCAGGCCGACGATCAGCGGCCAGCCCAGTTGCTCGGCCAACAGGAACGGCAACATGCCCGAGCCTTCGCCGGTTTCGGCCTGGCTGCCGGTGAGCACCACCTGGGCGCCAGCGTCCCGCAGGTAGTCACCGAGTACCGGCAAGGCATCGGCGCCAGCCGGTTGTTCCAGCACGTGCAACTGCGCCAGCCCCATGCCCAGGTAGGCGCGCAGGGTCGGTTCGGCGATGTCGCCGGCATGCAGGACTTGCAGGTTATCCCCAGCCAGTTGCAGCCCCAGCTCGACGGCGCGGGCATCCTGTTCGGCGCGGCGCGGACGGCCGGAGGTCGGGTGGGCGCCTATGGATACCAGGCTGATTACATGGGTGGTCATGGCCATATCCTTTGTTTAAGCCGCATCGCGCTTGGCGCCGTTGCGGTGGGCCTGGACCGCTGCAATCAAGGCCCGGAGAATGTCACCGCTGTCGCCGATTACCGACAGGTCGGCGCGCTTGATCATGTCGCAACCCGGATCGAGGTTGATCGCCACCACCTTGTCGCAGGCCCCGATGCCTTGCAGGTGCTGGATCGCCCCGGAGATCCCCACCGCCACATACACCCGCGCGGTGACCCAGATACCACTGGCGCCGACCTGGCGATCACGGGCCATAAAACCATCGTCCACCGCCACCCGCGACGCCCCTTCGGTGGCGCCCAGGGCAGCGGCGGTCTGGTGGAACAGGTCCCAATCCTTGACCCCGTTGCCACCGGAGAAAATAAACTCGGCCTCGGCCATGGGAATCGCCCCGGGATCCACCGCCACCGCGCCCAAATCCTCGATACGCGGCAAGCTGCGCGCCAGGGCTGTGGATAACTCCACAGGCAACACTTCGTGACGCGTATCGCTGACCGGATCGGCGCATTCCACAGCAGCCAGGATCAGCCGTGGCAGCGCGCGCGCCAGGTCTTCCCGGCCTGCGCCGGCACGGCCGATGCACTCAGAGCCCTTGATCTGCCACACCCGGGTGGCCGGGCGTTCCTTGAGGCTGGCGGCAAAGCGCCGCCCCAGTTCGCCACCGCCACTGCGGCTGTCGGGCAGCAGCCAATGACGCGGGCTGAACTGGTTATCCACAGCCCGCAGGCCATGGACCCGCTGCTCCGGTGAATAACCGTCGAATTCGTGCCCGTCGAGCACCAGCAGGCGGTCCACGCCGGCCGTGTCGAAGGCACTTTCCTTATGCTCGCCAAACACCACCGCCAGCACCGCGCCGTCGCTGCCGGCCAGTTGCCGCGCCAGGCCCAGCAAGTCGCGGTCGTGGCTGCTCAGGCGGCCGCCGACCATGTCCGGCACCACGTTGATGTAGAACGCCGGGGCTGGCACCTGGTGCAACGGCAACTGCACTTGCGCCGCTGCCGTACGTTTGGTCGCACCGCCCTGCTGGGCGCCGCTGCGGTCGATACGCTTGATGCCGTTGGGCCCGATAAAACCTATGCCATGCACGTTTTTACGGAGGATGCCGTTAGGCCCCATCCAGCTGTGCTGTTCCGGTTGCATCGCCGCATGCAGCGGGTGCAAGCGGTTGCGGGCGATCCATTCGGCCCGTGGGTCGCGGCGGATAATGTCGCTCATCAGTGGACCTCCGCTGGTACACGCGTGTTCTTGGCCGGTACAGCCTCTTCGAGCAAGGCGTCCGCCACCAACTCGGCAATGTCCTTGATCAGTGGGCGGGGTTCGACCACCCCTTCGAGCATCGCCGTGCACTGTGGACAACCCACGGCCACCAGTTCGGCGCCGGTCTCGCGGATGTCTTCCATGCGCATGTCGGGGATGCGCTGCTTACCGGGAATATCGGTGATCGGCGCGCCGCCACCGCCACCGCAACAACGGGAACGGAACCCCGAACGTTGCATCTCCTTGACCTCGATCCCCAGCGCCCGCAGCACTTGGCGCGGTGCCTCGTACTCACCGTTATAGCGGCCCAGGTAGCACGGGTCGTGGTAGGTCACGCTGTTGCCTTTGTGCTGGCCCAGGTTCAGCAGGCCTGCGTCGATCAGCTCGGCCATGTAGGTGCTGTGGTGCTGCACCCGGTAGTTGCCGTCGAAGGCGCCGTATTCGTTTTTCAGCACATGGAAGCTATGGGGATCGCAGGTGACGATGCGCTGGAAGCGGTACTTGGCCAGGGTCTGGATATTGCGCGCGGCCAGCAGCTGGAACGTTGCCTCATCGCCCAGACGCCGGGCCACGTCGCCGCTGTCACGCTCCTCAAGGCCCAGTACGGCGAAGTCGACCTTCGCCGCCTTCAGCACTTTGACGAAGGCGCGCAGGGTGCGCTGGTTACGCATGTCGAAGGCGCCGTCGCCGACCCAGAACAGCACGTCGGTGCTGCCTTTATCGCCGAGCAGCGGCAGGTTCAAGTCCGCCGCCCAGTTCATCCGCCCACCCGGGGCGAACCCGCCGGGGTTGTCGGTGGCGATCAGGTTCTCCAGGACTTCGGCGCCCTTGTTCGGGGTCGCGCCTTTTTCCAGGGTCAGGTGGCGACGCATATCGACGATGGCATCTACGTGCTCGATCATCATCGGGCATTCTTCGACGCAGGCACGACAGGTGGTACACGACCACAATGTCTCGGCATCCACCAGGCCATTGACGATCGGTTGGTGCGGGTTGCCGCTGTGTTCGCCGATGGCCTTGCCCGGGTAAGGGCTGCCGGCGAACTTGGCATCGGTGCCGCCGGCCAGGCCGACCACCATGTCCTGGATCAGTTTTTTCGGGTTCAGCGGCTGGCCGGCGGCAAACGCCGGGCACGCGGCTTCGCACTTGCCGCACTGCACGCAGGCGTCGAAGCCCAGCAGTTGGTTCCAGGTGAAATCCTTGGGTTTTTCCACGCCCAGGGGCGCGCTCTTGTCGCTCAGGTCCAGCGGCTTCAAGCCGGTAGAGCGGCCCCCGCCAAAGCGTTCGGCGCGGCGGTGCCAGGCCAGGTGCAGAGCGCCGGCAAAGGCGTGTTTCATCGGCCCGCCCCAGGTCATGCCAAAGAACATTTCCGACACACCCCACAGCACGCCCACACCAAGCAGCGCGGCCAACAGCCAGCCACCGAAGTCGGCGGGCAGGATCCCGGCCACCGGCAAGGTCAACAGGAAGAAGCTCACCGAGAACGCCATCAGGCTTTTCGGCAGGCGCATCCACGGGCCTTTCGACAGCCGCGACGGCGGGTCGCGCCGGCGCAGATAGACGAAGGTGGCGCCGACAAACATCAGCACCGACGCCAGCAGCAAGGCGTAGCCGAGGATGCGGTTATGCAGGCCGAAGCCGTGCACCAGGATCGCCAGCAATGCCGACAGCACAAAGCCCAGGGCCGTGGCGACGTGGGTGTTGACGATGTATTTGTCGCGGGCGACCACGTGGTGCAGGTCGACCATATAGCGCTTGGGCATGGCCAGCAGGCCGCCCAGCAGGTCGACCTTGGCAGCACGGCCCCGGCGCCACATGTTCATCCGGCGCACAGCACCGAGGACGGCCAGGCCTATCGCTGCGAACAAAAGAACAGGAAGCAAGGTGTTCAACATGGTGAAGCTCCCACAGACCACGCAAGTCTCGCGTGGGACCCGGCTCAATGTGGGAGCTGGCTTGCCTGCGATGGCATCACCCAGGTCTCACTCGAGACCGAGTTGCCTGCATCGCGGGCAAGCCCGGCTCCTACATAAAGCAGCTCCCACATTTTTGACCGAGTCCACATTGGTTCGGTGTTGGGTCAGAAATCCTTGCACAAGCGCAGGGCGTCGTAGATCGCAGCGTGGGTATTGCGCTGGGCCACACAGTCACCGATGCGGAACAGCAAGTACCCTTCCCCCGGCTCGCTCAGGCACGGTTGCGGCTTGATCGCGAACAGCGCCTCGACGTCCATCTGCCCCTTGTTGCGCGCCCCTTGCTTGAGGGCGTAGTAGATTTCTTCGTCCGGACGCACGCCGTTCTCCACCACCACCTGGTCCACCACCCGTTCTTCCTTGGCGCCGGTGTATTCGTTCTCCAGCACGGCTATCAGCTTGTCGCCCTCGCGGTAGACCTTCTCCAGCATCATGTCGCCGGTCATGATCACTTCCTTGGGATACATGCTGCGGTAGTAGGTCGGGAATGACGTACCGCCGATGGCCACGCCAGGCTTGATGTCGTCGGTGACGATCTCGACCTGGCAGCCCTTGTCGGCCAAAAAGTCGGCCACCGACATACCGGTGAATTCGCAGATGGTGTCGTACACCAGCACGTTCTTGCCCGGCGCCACCTTGCCGTCGAGCACGTCCCAGCTGCTGACCACCAGGCCTTCTGCCGCGCCCCAGTGTTCGTTCTGCTCGATGAACGGATGCCCGCCCACCGCCAGCACCACCACATCGGGGCGCAGGTCGAGGATGGTCGCGGCATCCGCCGCCACGCCCAGGCGCAGGTCGACGTTCAGCCGTGCCAGTTCCAGCTGGAACCAGCGGGTGATACCGGCGATCTGGTCGCGCTGCGGCGCCTTGGACGCCGTGGTGATCTGCCCGCCGATAAAGTCTTTTTTCTCGAACAGAGTCACGTCGTGGCCGCGCTCGGCAGCGACCCGCGCTGCTTCCATCCCGGCCGGGCCGGCACCGACCACCACCACTTTGCGCTTGGGCCCGGTGGATTTTTCGATGATGTGCGGCACGCCCATGTATTCACGGGAGGTTGCCGCGTTCTGGATACACAGCACGTCCAGGCCCTGATACTGGCGGTCGATGCAATAGTTGGCGCCGACGCACTGCTTGATCTGGTCGATCTGGCCCATCTTGATCTTGGCGATCAGGTGCGGGTCGGCCATGTGCGCGCGGGTCATGCCGACCATGTCCACATAGCCGCCTTCGAGAATGCGCGTGGCCTGGTTCGGGTCCTTGATGTTCTGCGCGTGCAGCACCGGGGACTTGACCACTTCCTTGATCCCGGCCGCCAGGTGCAGGAACGGCTCCGGTGGATAACTCATGTTGGGGATCACGTTGGCCAGGGTGTTGTGGGTGTCGCAACCCGAGCCGACCACGCCGATGAAGTCGAGCATGCCGGTGTCGTCGTAGTACTTGGCGATCTGTTTCATGTCCTCGTGGGACAGGCCGTCCGGGTGGAATTCATCCCCGCACAAACGGATACCCACGCAAAAGTCCGGGCCGACCTCCGCACGCACAGCCTTGAGCACTTCCAGGCCGAAACGCATGCGGTTCTCAAAGCTGCCGCCCCATTCATCGGTGCGTTTGTTGACCCGTGGGCTCCAGAACTGGTCGATCATGTGCTGGTGCACCGCCGACAGTTCCACGCCATCCAGGCCACCGGCCTTGGCCCGGCCTGCGGCGCTGGCGTAGTTGCCGATCACCCGCCAGATTTCTTCCGGCTCGATGGTCTTGCAGGTCGCACGGTGCACCGGCTCACGCACGCCCGAGGGTGACATCAGGGTCGGCCAGTTGAAGCCGTCCCAACGCGAGCGGCGCCCCATGTGGGTAATCTGGATCATGATCTTGGCGCCATGCTTGTGCATCGCGTCAGCCAGGTTCTGGAAGTGCGGGATGATGCGGTCGGTGGACAGGTTCACCGAACTCCACCACTCCTGCGGGCTGTCGATCGCCACCACCGAGGAGCCGCCACAGATCGCCAGGCCAATGCCGCCCTTGGCTTTCTCTTCGTAATACCTGATGTAGCGCTCGGTGGTCATCCCGCCGTCGGTGGCATACACCTCGGCGTGGGCGGTACTGAGCACGCGGTTACGGATGGTCAGTTTGCCGATCTGGATCGGCGCAAACATTGCTTCGAAAGCCATGGCACGGTCCTCGGCTTACAACGGCTTGACGGTGAACAGACCGTCGTCGTGGCCCTCTTCGGAGCCTCCGTAGACTTGTTCGGCGACGGTGCGGATGTTGCTGCCGCGCGCTTGCAGAATCTGGTCCATGGCACCGGCAAACCAGCCGGTGAACATGTAGTCGACCTTGCGCCCGACCTTGCCGTACACATAGACGAAGGCCGAGTGTTCGAGGGTGACGCTGGCGGTGCCTTTATCGAGGTCGATGTCCTGGATCTTGAACAGGCCCCAGCCGCGCTGCGACAGGCGCTTCATGTAGTGTTCGAACACCGCGACGCCTTCCAGGCCGTGGCATTCGGCCTCTTTTTCACACCAGTGCCAGGCGGATTTGTAGCCGGCCTTGTAGAGGATTTCGGCGTAGGCGTCAGCGCCCAGGACCTCTTCGATACCCATGTGGTTGTTGACGAAGAAATGGCGCGGCACGTACAGCATCGGCAGGGCGTCGGAAGTCCAGACACCGGTTTCGCTGTCGACTTCGATAGGCAATTGCGGGGCGATCTTGGCCATGGAAACTCAACTCCAGAAAATTCGGTTTGGTGCCCGCTGCACGGATGGCAGCGGGAAAGAATGCAGGGCTTATTCGCCCCAGACGTCCTTGAGAACGTTGACCCAGTTCTCGCCCATGATCTTGCGCACCACGCGCTCGCTGTGGCCGCGCTTGAGCAGGGTCTCGGTCAGGTTGGGGAACTCGCCCACGGTGCGGATGCCCAGCGGGTTGATGATCTTGCCGAAGCTGGTCAGGCGGCGGGCGTAGCCCTTGTCATGGGTCAGCATTTCGAAGAAATCCTGGCCATGGCCCTGGGTGAAGTCGGTGCCGATGCCGATGGCGTCTTCGCCGACGATGTTCATGGTGTACTCGATGGCTTCGGCGTAGTCGTCGATGGTCGAGTCGATGCCCTTGGCCAGGAACGGTGCAAACATGGTCACGCCGACAAACCCGCCGTGGTCGGCAATGAACTTGAGTTCTGCATCGGACTTGTTGCGCGGATGCTCTTTCAGGCCGGACGGCAGGCAATGGGAGTAGCACACCGGTTTCTTCGATTCGAGGATGACTTCTTCGGATGTCTTGGAGCCGACGTGGGACAGGTCGCACATGATCCCGACACGGTTCATCTCAGCAACGATCTCACGCCCGAAGCCCGACAGGCCGCCGTCACGCTCGTAGCAGCCGGTGCCCACCAGGTTCTGGGTGTTGTAGCACATCTGCACCACACCGACGCCGAGCTGCTTGAAGATCTCGACGTAGCCGAGCTGGTCCTCAAAGGCATGGGCATTCTGGAAGCCGAAGATGATGCCGGTCTTGCCCTGCTCCTTGGCGCGGCGGATGTCGGCGGTGGTCTTCACCGGGATCACCAGGTCGCTGTTCTCGCGGATCAGGGTCTGGCTGGCCACGATGTTATTGATGGTGGCCTGGAAGCCTTCCCACACCGACACCGTGCAGTTGGCGGCGGTCAGGCCACCCTTGCGCATGTCCTCGAACAGGTCGCGGTTCCACTTGGCAATGATCAGCCCGTCGATAACGATGCTGTCGGCGTGCAGTTCGGCTGGGCTCATCAGGCGTCCCCTTATTGGCGATTCATGCGCCGAATCGTCTGCCGGCGCTTTGGGGCCAGCATATGCCCAGGGGCTGACAGAGCCGGGTGCAAAAACGACAGGGGAATTGCCGAAAGCGTCAATCCACGACAAAGGGTGCACGCAGGTGTCTGTCCTGCATCTGTTCTTTGGCCTACGCTTGAGCCAGAATTCGACCCATCCACTGATATGAGAAGGCGCAATGAAACCGATTTTCCTGGCTTTGGCACTCCTCGCCACCGGCGTCCACGCAGCCGAAGACACCGACAGCACCCCGTGTGATGGCATCGAAAACGACAAACAGACCCTGGAATGCGCCTCCTACAACAAAACCACCGCCGAACAGTTGCTCAAGGATAACTACCAGGGCCTGCTGGAACGCATGGGTTCCACCTACGCCAGCAACAAGGCGCAGTTGGCGGACATCACCGCTCGTCTGAAGGATGCCCAGCAGAAGTGGGAAAAACTGCGGGATGCCGACTGCGCGGTGGACACCTTCCCGGCAGTCACCGGCACCAAGGCCTACGCCATTGCGCAAAATGACTGCCTGGCGCGGATGAGTGATGAGCGGTCGGAGTTTTTGGAGTCGATCGGGCAGGAATAAGCGACAATCGCGCCCATCCTTTCCTCTGAACCAAGGCCACCCATGACTCTCTGCGGCATCGAAATCAAAGGCAGCGAAGCCATCATCGCCGTTGCCACCCTGGATCTGGCCCACGTCGCCCTGGCCACCAAGAAAATCGCCCTCGAGGACGATGACGAGGCGGCCAACGTCAAAGCTTTCGCCAGCCAGGTGGCCGCGTTTGTACGCGACAACGGCATCACCCGTATCGCGATCAAGAAACGCAGCAAAAAAGGCGAATTCGCCGGCGGCCCGACCACGTTCAAGATTGAGGGAGTGCTGCAGTTGCTGGACTGCGTTGAAGTGACACTGCTGTCGCCGCAGACCATCAATGCGCAGAACAAGAAGCACGACTTTGCGTTGCCGGCGACGCTGAACAAGTATCAGCATGAGGCGTTTAAAACCGCGTGCTCGGCCTTGGTAAAAAAGTAAGCCCCACCACAAATCCGATGTAGGAGCTGGCTTGCCTGCGATAGCGGTGGGTCAGCAACTTATTCTGCCAACTGATACACGGCTATCGCAGGCAAGCCAGCTCCTACATGGGGTCGGCGTATGCGCAATAGACTTACACCACCTCCCGCCGCCGATCCTCCCGCGGGCACTTGGCAAACCGCGCCCGGTAGCTTCGGGTGAAATACGACGGCGACTCGAACCCACAGGCAATGCTTACTTCCAGCACGCTCATGCCGCTCTGGCGCAGTAACTGCCGGGCTTTTTCCAGGCGCAGGCCGAGGTAGAAGTTGCTCGGGGTGTCATTGAGATGCAGGCGGAACAGGCGCTCCAGCTGGCGCCGTGTGACCTTGATCATCTGCGCCAGCGCCAGGGTGCTCAGGGGCGGTTCGGTGTGTTGTTCCATCTCGCCAATCACCTGCACCAGCTTCTGGTTGTTGATGCCGTAGCGCGTGGCGATCTGCATGCGCTGGTGGTCTTTGCGCGGGCGGATGCGGCCCAGCACGAATTGCTCGGAAACCTGGATCGCCAGCTCCGGGCCGTGGGCCTGGCTGATCAGGTCGAGCATCAGGTCGATGGACGCGGTGCCGCCGGCGCAGGTGATACGCCGGCGGTCGATCTCGAACAGTTCCTGGGTCACGGCCAGTGCGGGATAGGATTCCTTGAAGGCATCGATGGCCTCCCAATGCAGGGTCAGGCGGTAGCCGTCGAGCAGGCCGGCCTGGGCCAAGACGAAACTGCCGGTGTCGATAGCGCCGAGGGTCACGCCATCATGGTCGAGGCGGCGCAGCCAGTGCTCCAGGGCCGGCGTGGCGAATTCCAGGGGCTCGAAGCCGGCAACTACCAACAGAGTCGCACCTTTTTTCAGAGGCTCAAGCCCGGCGTCGGCGTTGACCGACATGCCGTTGCTCGCCAGCACTGCACCACCGTCAGCGCTCAGCACATGCCAGCGATACAGCTCGCCGCGAAAGCGGTTGGCCACGCGCAGCGGTTCGATGGCCGAGATAAAGCCGATGGCCGAGAAACCCGGCATCAGCAGGAAGTAGAAATCCTGGGACATGGTGCGCACTCGTGGGACGGGTAGCGTGGTCACTGTGATACGCCAGTTCCAGCGCCCATTCAAGGGCACAGGTCGCTGCAGTGCAAAAGTGGGTCGCCGCCGTGCGTTTTGCCGCGCCGCAAGCTGGGTAACTTGGCGGCACGGTGCACAAAGACGCCGGAACCCACAATAACGACCTGCCGAGGGATCCATCATGAACCGACTGATCAGCCGCTGCGTGCTCGCACTCAGCGCCGTCTTGAGCACCAGCCTGTGGGCCGCCGATGCCGCTTCCTGTAAGAACGTGCGCATGGGCGTGGTGAACTGGACTGACGTGATCGCCACCAGCGCCATGACCCAGGTGCTGCTCGACGGCCTCGGCTACAGCACCAAGCAAACCAGTGCGTCCCAGCAGATCATCTTCTCCGGCATTCGCGACCAGCGCCTGGACCTGTTCCTCGGTTACTGGAACCCGCTGATGACCCAGACCATCACCCCGTTCGTCGACGCCGGGCAGGTCAAAGTCCTCGACGCGCCCAGCCTCAAGGACGCCCGCGCGACCCTGGCGGTGCCGACCTATCTGGCAGACAAGGGCCTGAAAACCTTCGCCGACATTGCCAAGTTCCAGAAAGAGTTGGGCGGCAAGATCTACGGCATCGAACCAGGCTCCGGGGCCAACACCCAGATCAAGGCGATGATCGCCAAGAACCAGTTCGGCCTGGGCAAATTCCAGTTGGTGGAGTCCAGCGAGGCCGGCATGCTCGCCGCCGTGGACCGCGCCGTACGCCGCAACGAAGCCGTGGTGTTCTTTGGCTGGGCGCCGCACCCGATGAACGTCAATGTGCAGATGACCTACCTGTCCGGCAGCGAGGACGCCCTGGGGCCCAATGAAGGCATGGCCACGGTCTGGACAGTGACCACCCCGACCTATGCCGAGCAATGCCCGAATGTGCACAAGTTGCTGACCAACCTGACGTTCACCGCCGCCCAAGAGAGCCGGATGATGCAGCCGTTGCTGGAGCACAAAGATGCGTTCGAGTCGGCCCGCCAGTGGCTCAAGGATCACCCCCAGGACCAGCAGCGTTGGCTGGAGGGCGTGACCACGTTCGACGGCAAGCCTGCTGCCGCCCATCTGCAATTGACCAGCAAATAACCTCTCCCGAATCACCGTTTCGCGGCCAACAACGGCCGCGAACGGCACTACCACGCCTGTAAGGAACCTGCCCCATGAACCACGACGTCATCATCACCTGCGCACTCACCGGTGCTGGCGACACGACCGCCAGAAGCCCCCACGTGCCGGTCACCCCCAGGCAAATCGCTGCAGCTGCGGTAGAGGCCGCCAAAGCCGGCGCCACCGTGGTGCATTGCCATGTGCGCGACCCGCACACCGGCAAGTTCAGCCGCGACGTGGCGCTGTACCGCGAGGTGATGGAGCGCATCCGCGAGGCGGACATCGACATCATCGTCAACCTCACCGCCGGCATGGGCGGCGACCTGGAAATCGGCGGTGGCGAGAACCCCATGGCGTTCGGCCCCAATACCGACCTGGTCGGCCCGCTGACCCGCCTGGCCCACGTCGAGGCACTGCTGCCGGAAATCTGCACCCTGGACTGCGGCACCCTGAACTTTGGCGATGGCGACACTATTTATGTGTCCACCCCGGCCCAGCTGCGGGCGGGCGCCAAGCGCATCCAGGAACTGGGGGTGAAGGCCGAGCTGGAGATTTTCGATACCGGCCACCTGTGGTTCGCCAAGCAACTAATCAAGGAAGGCCTGCTCGACAACCCACTGTTCCAACTGTGCCTGGGCATCCCCTGGGGTGCGCCGGCCGATACCACCACCATGAAAGCCATGGTCGACAACCTGCCCGCCGCCGCGGTGTGGGCCGGCTTTGGTATCGGGCGCATGCAGATGCCGATGGCGGCGCAGGCGGTGCTGCTGGGCGGCAATGTGCGGGTTGGGTTGGAAGACAACTTGTGGCTGGACAAGGGCGTGCTGGCGACCAATGGGCAACTGGTGGAGCGTGCCGGGGAAATCCTCAGCCGCCTGGGCGCGCGGGTTCTGACCCCGGCTGAAGGCCGAACCAAGATGGGCCTGACCAAACGTAGCTAATCCCCTGCCGCAACCGGCTCAAAAATGTAGGAGCTGGCTTGCCTGCGATAGCGGTGTATCAGTTGATGCATTTGGCACTGACCCACCGCTATCGCAGGCAAGCCAGCTCCCACAATGAACCTCTTTAGCACTGGAAATTACCGAAATGAGCTTTATCACCGAAATCAAAACCTTCGCCGCCCTGGGCAGTGGTGTCATCGGCAGCGGCTGGGTATCCCGCGCCCTCGCCCATGGCCTGGATGTGGTGGCCTGGGACCCGGCGCCCGGCGCCGAAGCGGCCCTGCGCAAGCGTGTCGCCAATGCCTGGGCCGCCCTGGAAAAGCAGGGCCTGGCACCGGGCGCCTCCCAGGACCGTCTGCGGTTTGTCGCGACCATCGAAGAATGCGTGCAAGACGCCGACTTCATCCAGGAAAGCGCCCCCGAACGCCTGGAGCTGAAGCTGGAGCTGCACAGCAAGATCAGCGCGGCAGCCAAGCCCAATGCGTTGATCGGCTCCAGCACTTCGGGGCTTTTGCCCAGCGAGTTTTATGAAAGCGCCACACACCCGCAGCGCTGCGTGGTCGGCCACCCGTTCAACCCGGTGTACCTGCTGCCGCTGGTGGAAGTGGTCGGCGGCAAACACACTGCGCCCGAAGCGATCCAGGCGGCGATAAAAGTCTACGAATCCCTGGGCATGCGCCCGCTGCATGTGCGCAAGGAAGTCCCCGGCTTTATCGCCGACCGCTTGCTTGAGGCGCTGTGGCGCGAGGCGTTGCATCTGGTCAACGACGGTGTAGCGACCACCGGCGAGATCGACGATGCGATCCGCTTTGGCGCCGGTTTGCGCTGGTCGTTCATGGGCACGTTCCTCACCTATACCTTGGCCGGCGGCGATGCCGGGATGCGGCATTTCATGGCGCAATTCGGCCCGGCGTTGCAGCTGCCGTGGACCTACCTGCCGGCACCGGAACTGACGGACAAACTGATTGATGATGTGGTCGATGGCACCCGCGAGCAGCTGGGCAGCCATAGCATTGCGGCGCTGGAGCGCTATCGTGATGATTGCCTGCTGGCGGTGCTGGAGGCGGTGAAGACCACCAAGGAAAAACACGGCATGAGCTTCGCCGAATAACGGCTGTTTATTTCTGTGGGAGCTGGCTTGCCTGGGATAACGGTGTTGGATTGACCACTACCATCGCAGGCAAGCCAGCTCCCACAGCTGACCGAGTACAGATCTGGAATTGACGACATGCCCGCACTGACGACCTACACCACCCACATCATCCCCGACTGGGTCGATTACAACGGCCACCTGCGGGATGCGTTCTACCTGCTGATCTTCAGCTACGCCACCGATGCGTTGATGGACACCCTGGGCCTGGACAGCGACAACCGCGAAGCCAGCGGCCACTCGTTGTTTACCCTGGAACTGCACCTGAACTACCTGCATGAAGTGAAGCTCGGGGCCGAGGTCGAGGTGCGCACCCAGTTGATCGCCCATGACAACAAACGCCTGCATCTGTATCACAGCCTGCACCTGGTGGGCGAAGAGCGGGAGCTGGCGGGCAATGAGCAGATGCTGCTGCATGTCGACCTTGCCGGGCCACGCTCGGCACCGTTCAGCGCAGCGGTGGCACAGCGCCTGGCGGCAATCAGCAGCGAGCAGGCAGACCTGCCCCGGCCTGCCCTGCTCGGGCGTGTCATCGGCCTGCCGGTCAAATAAAAAAAGCCCCGATCCAGCCGTGACAGGATCGGGGCAGAGTGCTTTGTGCGAGCGTGCGGGCCGAGGGTGACCAAACCTTCAATCTGCTTGCTTGAGCCTAAGTGTGCCCGCAACCACCCTTGGCAACTGGCCCGAAAACGACCTGTTCATAGTCGTTCCAGCCATTGCGCCATTCAGGCCTTGCCGACCCGCTGACGGCCCACCAGAATCGAACCTGATCGAAGTCTCCCCTAACCAGGATGAACATCATGATGCACGCGGATTTGATTGATCAGGATGACCTGCTGAGCCAACTGCGCTCCCTGGGTTTCGAGGTGTCCAGCGGCGCCACTGCCGAGCAGGCCTGTGAATGTGCGGTACGCGGCTTGAGTGAAGCGCGGGCCAAGGCACTCAAGGGCATGGTCGAGCAGATGTACACCGGCAGCGCGACGATTCTGCCGGCGGTGCGCCAGGCGATTGATAAGCAGTTGTTGCCTGCTTTGGTGGCATTCAGGAAGAGTTCCGGGGCCTGATACACCGCTATCGCGGGCAAGCCCGCTCCCACAGGGGAATGCATTCCAAATGTGGGAGCTGGCTTGCCTGCGATGCAGGCGCCTCGGTCTACAGCCTTACACTGGCAAACGTCGACTCATTGCGCGCCTGGCTCAACGCCGACATCGGCCCCGCCAACGGTGACAACACCAACGCCTGCGGAATCGGCATCATCGCCACTTGCTGGGTGGTGTTGGAACCGACGCGTTCATCCCGTGGCGGAATGCCGAAATACTCGCGGTAGCACTTGGAGAAGTGCGGCGTGGACACAAACCCGCACACCGAGGCAACTTCGATGATCGACATCGGCGTTTGCTTGAGCAACTGCCGGGCACGGATCAGGCGCAGCTTGAGGTAGTAGCGCGACGGCGAGCAGTGCAGGTATTTCTGGAACAGGCGCTCCAGCTGGCGCCGCGAGACGGCGACGTAGACGGCCAGTTCATCGAGGTCGATCGGCTCCTCCAGGTTGGCTTCCATCAGCGCGACGATTTCCTGCAGCTTCGGCTGGTTGGTGCCGAGCATGTGCTTGAGCGGCACACGCTGGTGATCCTGTTCATTGCGGATACGTTCGTACACAAACATCTCGGAAATCGCCGCCGACAGTTCACGGCCGTGGTCGCGGCTGATCAGGTGCAGCATCATGTCCAGCGGCGCGGTGCCGCCCGAACTGGTGAAGCGATTGCGGTCGAGGGTGAACAGGCGCGTGCTCATCGACACCCGTGGGAAAGCTTCCTGCATCGACGCCAGGCATTCCCAGTGCACGCTGCAATCAAACCCGTCGAGCAAGCCGGCGCAGGCCAGGGCCCAACTGCCGGTGCACACCGCGCCGAGGCGGCGGGACTGGCGCGCCTGGCTTTGCAGCCACGACACATGTTCGCGGGTCACGGTGCGCTGGATACCCACGCCGCCGCAGACAATCACGGTGTCCAGGGCCGGGGCTTTGTGCATGGAGCAATCGGGGGTGATTTGCAGGCCATCGCTGGCCCATACCTGGTTGCCGTCGACGCTCAAGGTGGTCCAGCGATACAGCTCGCGACCGGACAATTGGTTGGCCATGCGCAGTGGCTCCACTGCGGACGCCAGGGAAATCAGCGTGAAATTGTCCAGCAGCAAAAAGCCGATGGATTGAGGCGCACGGTTCTGGGGTTGAGCCCCGGAGTTGAACGACGTCATCGCGGTATCTCCTCACACAAAGCAGGTGATGGCCTCAGGCGAGGCTCTTGTTATTGCACTCTTCGTCCGTCAGGAGAGAGGCTTTGAATTGATAGAGCAAATGCCATGCCTAAAGTTGAATAGGTATTCAATAACTCCTGAAAACGACCTATTGAGGTGTCTATATAAGCCCGCGCCCGGCGTGAGGATATGAGTCGGGAAAAGCCTACGCTCACGGTCTGTGAGCAGATCGGTAGCACTTGTGGGAAGGCGCTTTCAGGGCGTAGAAAAAGTGTGTCACCACACGCACAGGTGACGGGTGGTCGGGAGGGAAATCGTTTGGGGGCTACTTATCTGTTTGCGACGCGCTAAAAGGTGGCGTGTTGGGGGTGAAGTGTTCACTTTATGAGCAGTGGGGTTTGACACTGCGTCATCGCGGGCAAGCCTCAATGCCAGTCAGTTAAGCGCAGATCCCCTGTGGGAGCGGGCTTGCTCGCGAATGCGGTGGGTCAGTCAATTAAGATGTTGACTGATACACCGCATTCGCGAGCAAGCCCGCTCCCACATTGGATCTTCACTGCTTTGAGCATTGGGTTCGCTTAACACTCGACAGCACTCACCGCCAACCCTCCCCGCGAGGTCTCCTTGTACTTGTCATGCATATCCGCCCCGGTATCGCGCATGGTGCGGATTACCCGGTCCAGGGAGATAAAGTGCTGGCCGTCGCCACGCAACGCCATCTGCGCGGCATTGATTGCCTTGACCGCTGCAATCGCATTGCGCTCGATGCACGGCACTTGCACCAGGCCGCCCACCGGGTCGCAGGTCAGGCCGAGGTTGTGCTCCAGGCCGATTTCGGCGGCGTTGCACACCTGCTCCGGCGAGGCGCCGAGAATCTCTGCCAACCCCGCCGCCGCCATGGCGCAGGCCGAGCCGACTTCGCCCTGGCAACCGACTTCGGCGCCAGAGATCGACGCATTCTTCTTGCACAGAATGCCGATGGCCGCCGCACCGAGAAAGTAGTCCACCACATTGGCCTCGGTGACTTGCTCGCTGAACTTCATGAAGTAGTGCAGCACCGCCGGAATGATCCCCGCCGCCCCGTTGGTCGGGGCCGTGACCATGCGCCCACCGGCGGCGTTTTCTTCGTTGACGGCCAGGGCGAACAGGTTGACCCACTCCATGGCGCTCAAGGTCGAGCCGATCACATTCGGCTTGCCCAACTCCTGCAGGCTGCGGTGCAACTTGGCGGCGCGGCGGCGCACATTCAAGCCGCCGGGCAGGATGCCTTCGTGCTTGAGGCCCTGCTCGACGCAGTCCTGCATGGCACGCCAGAGTTTCATCAGGCCGCTGCGAATTTCTTCCTCGGAACGCCAGACCTTTTCATTGGCCAGCATCAGTTCGGCGACGCGCAGGTTGTGGGTCTTGCACAACTGCAACAACTCCACCGCGCTGGAGAAATCATAGGGCAGTTCGGTGCGGTCCATATCTGCCACGCCGCTGCGCGCCTGGGCTTCATCCACCACAAAGCCGCCGCCCACCGAATAGTAGGTATCGCGATGCAACTCGGTCTGGGCGCCGTAGACCACCAGGGTCATGGCGTTGGGATGGAATGGCAGGTTTTCGTCGATCAGGCGCATGTCCCGCGACCACACAAACGGCACCGGGAAGCGGTTGTCCAACAGCAACGTCTGCGTCTCACGCAGGGCCTCGATACGCAGGCCGATCTGCGATGGATCAATCGCGTCTGGCCACTCGCCCATCAGCCCCATGATCACCGCGTTGTCGCTGCCGTGGCCGATGCCGGTGGCCGATAACGAGCCATACAGCTGCACTTCGACACGCCGCACCTGATCCACAAGCGCACGTTCCCGCAAGCCCTGGACGAATAACGCCGCGGCGCGCATGGGGCCGACGGTGTGGGAACTGGACGGCCCAATGCCGATCTTGAACAGGTCGAAAACGCTGATAGCCATTGCGCGAAACTCCTCGATAGCACAGGCCAGGCGCAATAACGCCTGGTGGCGGAGCTGCTACGCTCAAGTCGCCCAGATGGCGGCATCATCAAGCTTTCACTGCGCCGTCCGGCGTCTCACACCGACATACCCATGCTCACCAGCGTCTTCCCCGTGCAATGGGACGTAATCGCCGTTTTTTGCGGCGCAGATCGAGAAAAAGTGCAGTTTTGCCTATGGAAAAATCTGTAAGCGACGTCACCGACACTGGATACGACCATCCCTGTACTGGATACGACCCACCCTGTAGGCGTCAGATTTTCACTGGTACATGATCAGTCTCGACTCGTTTGCAAGGCACCGAGGCTGCACATCGCTCGCACGCCCCAACTGCAACACTTATAAGCGCGGTCAAGCACCGCCGGAAAAACACCAGGAGTCCAAACCCATGAAAGGTTCCCCCCCGTTGTTGTTGGCCGCCATGCTGAGTCTTCCCCTTGCGGCCCTCGCCGCTGATCCTGAGCAGTGCAGCACCGTCAACTTCTCCGATGTCGGCTGGACCGATATCACCGTCACCACCGCCACCACCAGCGAAGTCCTCAAGGGCCTGGGCTACAAGCCCCGCACCACGATGATTTCCGTACCCGTGACCTACAAGTCCCTGGCCGACGGCAAGAACATGGATATCTTCCTCGGCAACTGGATGCCGACCATGGAAAACGACATCAAGCAGTATCGTGATGCCGGCACCGTGGAAACCGTGCGCGCCAACCTGGAAAACGCCAAATACACCCTGGCCGTGCCGCAAGCGCTGTACGACAAGGGCCTGAAGGACTTCGCCGACATCGTCAAATTCAAGGACGAACTGGGCGGCAAGATCTACGGCATCGAACCGGGCAACGACGGCAACCGTACGATCCAGAGCGTGATCGACAAGAATCAGTTCGGCTTGAAGGACGCAGGCTTCAAGGTGGTGGAGTCCAGCGAAGCGGGGATGCTCTCGCAAGTGGACCGTGCCACCAAGCGCGGCCAGGCCATTGTGTTCCTCGCCTGGGAACCGCACCCGATGAACACCCGCTTCAAACTCAAGTACCTGACTGGAGGTGACGATTCATTCGGCCCCAACTACGGCCAGGCCACCATCTACACCAACACCCGCAAGGGCTACGTGCAGGAGTGCAGCAACGTTGGCCAACTGCTGAAAAACCTGTCGTTCACCCTGGACATGGAAAGCACCCTGATGGGCAACGTCCTCGACGACAAGATGAAACCCGACGTAGCCGCCAAGGCCTGGCTGAAGAAGAACCCGCAAGTACTCGACACCTGGCTCGCCGGGGTCACCACCCTTGATGGCAAACCAGGACTTGCCGCCGTGAAAGCCTACCTCGACAAGTAACCGCTGACCCTGGGCCGGCGTGCCGGCCCGGGATGTTTTCCCTCTTCGCATGTGGACATTCACTACCATGCTGACTGAACAGAAAATCCCACTAGGCCAGTACATCGCTGCCTTCGTCGAATGGTTGACGCAGAACGGCGCCGATTATTTCGACGCGATCGCATCGACACTGGAAACGATGATCCACGGCGTGACGTTTGCGCTGACCTGGTTCAATCCGCTGGCATTGATCGGTCTGATTGCGCTGCTTGCTCACTACATTCAACGTAAGTGGGGCCTGACCGTATTTGTCATCGCCTCCTTCCTGCTGATCCTCAACCTGGGGTACTGGCAGGAAACCATGGAGACCCTGGCGCAGGTGCTGTTCGCCACCCTGGTCTGCGTGGTGATCGGCGTGCCGCTGGGCATAGTTGCCGCGCACAAGCCGATGTTCTACACGATGATGCGCCCGGTGCTCGATTTGATGCAGACCGTGCCAACCTTCGTCTACCTCATCCCGACCCTGACCCTCTTCGGGCTGGGCGTGGTGCCTGGCCTGATCTCCACGGTGGTGTTCGCGATTGCCGCGCCGATCCGCCTGACCTACCTGGGCATCCGCGATGTGCCGCAAGAGTTGATGGACGCCGGCAAGGCCTTTGGCTGCTCGCGCCGCCAGTTGCTCTCGCGCATCGAACTGCCCCACGCCATGCCGAGCATTGCTGCCGGCATTACCCAATGCATCATGCTGTCGTTGTCGATGGTGGTGATCGCGGCCCTGGTGGGCGCCGACGGCCTCGGCAAACCCGTGGTCAACGCGCTGAACACCGCCGACATTGCCCTGGGCTTTGAAGCCGGCCTGGCGATTGTGCTGCTGGCCATCATGCTCGACCGCATCTGCAAACAACCCGACGCCAAAGTAGGGGGTGATGCATGAGCATTATCCGATTCGACAATGTCGACGTGATCTTCTCCAAAGACCCACGCGAAGCCCTCAAGCTGCTGGACGAGGGGATGCACCGCAACGAAATCCTGAAAAAGACCGGGCAGATCGTCGGCGTGGAAAAGGCCAGCCTGGATATCGAGAAAGGCGAGATCTGCGTGTTGATGGGCCTGTCCGGCTCCGGCAAATCCAGCCTGTTGCGCTGTATCAACGGCCTTAACACCGTGAGCCGTGGCCAGTTGTTTGTCGAGCATGAAGGGCGCCAGATCGACATCGCCTCATGCACCCCGGCAGAGCTGAAAATGATGCGCACCAAGCGCATCGCCATGGTGTTCCAGAAGTTCGCCCTGATGCCCTGGCTCACGGTGCGCGAAAACATCAGCTTTGGCCTGGAGATGCAGGGCCGCCCCGAGAAAGAGCGGCGCAAGCTGGTGGACGAAAAACTTGAGCTGGTGGGCCTGACCCAATGGCGCAACAAGAAGCCCGACGAACTCTCGGGCGGCATGCAACAGCGCGTCGGCCTGGCTCGCGCCCTGGCGATGGACGCCGATATCCTGCTGATGGACGAACCCTTCTCGGCCCTCGACCCCCTGATCCGCCAAGGCCTGCAGGATGAGTTGCTGGAGCTGCAACGCAAGCTGAGCAAGACCATCGTGTTCGTCAGCCACGACCTGGATGAGGCGCTCAAGCTCGGTAGCCGGATCGCGATCATGAAAGACGGCAAGATCATCCAGTACAGCGTGCCGGAAGAGATTGTGCTGAACCCGGCGGATGACTATGTGCGCACCTTCGTCGCCCATACCAACCCGCTGAACGTGTTGTGCGGCCGCAGCCTGATGCGCACCCTGGACAACTGCAAGCGGGTCAACGGCTCGGTGTGCCTGGACCCAGGCGGCGACTCATGGCTGGACCTGGCCGAAGGCAACACCATCCAGGGCGCGCGGCAAAATGGCGTGGCAATGAACCTGCAGAACTGGGCGCCAGGGCAAGCCGTGGAAGGCCTGGGGCGGTTGCCGACCTTGGTGGATTCGAATATCGGCATGCGCGATGCGTTGCAGATTCGCTACCAGACCGGCAACAAGCTGGTGCTGCACGACAACAACAAGGTGGTCGGGATTCTGGGGGATAGCGAGCTGTACCACGCCCTGCTGGGCAAGAACCTGGGCTAAAGACCCAACTGAAGGAACTGGGTCATTGTAGGAGCTGGCTTGCCAGCGATAGCGGTAGTGAATCCAACACCGCTATCGCTGGCAAGCCAGCTCCTACATTTGAGCGCATTGCCAAGTTTGAACAGGCGGTGTCAGTGACGACACCGCCGGCTTTTTTCAGCTATAGACACGGCCAAGGAGCTGCCGATGGCTTTCAAACTGATCGAGCACATCCCGGGTGATCTGCTCCTGGGTGAAGCCCATCAGGTCGTATTCCTGGCCGCCGTTGTGCAGGTAGACCTCGGCGCGGTAGTAGCGCGCACGCTCCTCGTCCGCCTCGATCGACTCACTGGGCGCCGCCAGGTAGCCGTCCAGGCTCACCTCGTAGACAAACGGGTTGCCTTCCATCTCGATCCGCACGCCAATGCAGCGCTTGGACTTACCCAGCAGCGTCTGCACATCCAGCCCTTGGGCGCGCAATGCCACGGCCGCTTCTTCCAGCGCCGGGGTGACTTTCTTGTCCATAAAGCGTTGCACCACCGCCTGGCTCGGTTGCAGGTCCTGGGCGGTGAGGCGCTCGCTGAAACCGCGACGGCCGCGTTCGGCCAATTGCGCCTGCTCCTGTTCGATGGCCACATCCTGGCGCATGGCCTTGTGCAAACCGAACATAAAGAAGATCAGCACCACCGAGAACGGCAGGCCCGCCAGTACCACCATGGTCTGCATGGCTTCAAAGTTGCCGGCAAACAGCAAGCCGATGGTCACCAGGGTGATCACCGCCGACCAGAAGATCCGCAGCCAGTGCGGCGCATCCTCATCCACATTGCCACCTTTGCACGACAGGTTGGCCATCATCACCGCGCCAGAATCCGCCGGCGTCAGGAACAGCACAAAGCCGACAAAGATCGACACGCCGATCACCACTTTCGACGCCGGGTAGTATTCCAGCAACTGGTAGATCGCCATGGATGGCTGCTCCAGCGCGGTCTTGCCCAGCTCCACCGCACCGTGGTTGAGCACCAGGTCCAACGCCGAGTTGCCGAAGATCGACAGCCACGCCAGGGTAAAGCCCAGCGGGATCAGCAATACGCCAGCCACCAGTTCACGCACGGTACGGCCACGGGAAATACGCGCGATGAACATGCCTACGAACGGTGCCCAGGAAATCCACCAGGCCCAGTAGAACAGGGTCCACAGGCCCATCCAGCGCTCGGACTTCTCGCCATCGCCTTCGTACACGTAGAGGTCGAAGGTTTTGAGCACCAGGCCGTTCATGTAGTCGCCCAGGTTCTGCACAAAGCCGTTGAGCAGGTGCAGGGTCGGGCCAAACAGCAGCACGAAAATCAGCAGGCCGCTGAACAGCGCGATGTTCAGGTTGGACAGGCGGCGAATGCCATTCTCCACACCCGACACGGCGGCGATGGTCGCCACGGTGCTCATCACGATGATCACGATCAGCAGGTTGGTGTTGCTGTGCTCCATGCCGAACAGGTTTTCCAGCCCGGACGACACTTGCATCGAACCAATCCCCAGGTTCGTCACCAGGCCCAGCAGGGTCACGAACATGCCGAAGCCATCCACCGCATGACCGGCCGCACCCTTGACCCAGCGCTCGCCCATCAACGGGTACAGCGCCGAACGCAGGGCCAGCGGCTGGTTATGGCGGTAAGCAAAGTACGCCACGGCCAGGCCGACCAGCGCATAGATCGCCCAGCCATGCAGGCCCCAGTGCAGGAAGGTCAACTGCAACGCCTGGCGCGCGGCCATATGGGTGGCGGCGGCGCCTTCGGGCGGGTTGAAGTAGTGGTCCAACGGCTCGGACGCGCCGAAGTACAGCAACGAGATGCCGATGCCCGAGGAGAACAACATGCCGGCCCAGGCGCCGTAGCTGAAGTCCGGGGTATCGGCCTTGCTGCCCAGCTTCAATTTGCCGTAGGACGAAAACGCCAGGCCCACCACAAATACCAGGTAGGCGGCGATAACCACCATGTAGTACCAGCCAAAGCTCTTCGAGAGCCAGGTCTGGGCGACTCCCAGCATTCTGCCGGCCTCTTGCGGGGCGATGATCAGAACGGCGGTCAACAACAGGATCAGCGCGGTGGAGGTGTAGAACACCCAACCGTTGACCCGCACCTTTTCCGGTGGGGTCTTTATAAGAGAGGCAGAACTCATGGCACAGAGGCTCCGGGCAGTGCGAGAGAGGACACAAGGCAGCGCGTGACCCGCGCCATCGATTTTTCGGCAGTCGACGGACGGGTGTTATAAAGACATCCCGAAAATCCCCGAACCCCAGCGACCCAGGGTCATGGGCGGTTTCAAGGGTTTTTACGGATGTCAGATGTGCCTGCCGACATGTAGGAAATACCTGTAGGCAGCGACCATTTGTCGCAGATCTTATTCTTTGTTGATTGAACGTTCAATCAAAACAAAATAGACTGGCCCTCAAGCCGACGAACGTTTACGCCCGTCGGCAGGCCTAAGGAGAGGTGCTACATGCCCAAGGTCGGTATGCAACCCATACGCCGCCAGCAGTTGATCGAAGCCACATTGACGGCCATCGATCAGGTTGGGATGGGAGATGCCAGCATTGCGCTGATCGCCCGTCTGGCCGGCGTCTCGAACGGCATCATCAGTCACTACTTTCAGGACAAGAATGGCCTGATCGCCGCAACCATGCGGTACCTGATGAATGTGCTGATCGAGAACGTCCACGAACGCCGGCAGGCATTGAAGGAAGACAGCCCCCGGGCGCACCTTCAAGTGATTATTGGCGGCAACTTCGACGCCAGCCAGGTCAACGGCCCGGCAATGAAAACCTGGCTGGCCTTCTGGGCCACCAGCATGCACCACCCGTCTTTGCACAGGTTGCAGCGGATCAACGATCACCGCCTGTATTCCAACCTGTGCTGCCAGTTCCGCCGTGTGCTGCCGCTGGAAGATGCACGCAGCGCAGCCCGAGGCCTGGCGGCCCTGATCGACGGCTTGTGGTTGCGCGGCGCCCTGTCGGGAGACGCTTTCGACACGGAGCAGGCGCAACGGATCGCTTACGAATACATGGATTTCCAATTGGCCAAGCAGGTGAGTTAGAGCCCACATAAACGCTCAACCCCTGAACTGCTGCTGAGCGGGCTATGCCCCTTCAGTGGTTAACGCCAACCACTTATGCACTTGCGAGGACTTTATGGCCCGTTTCGAACTGCAAAAACTCTACATTGACGGCGGCTACAGCGACGCTGGCAGCGATGCCACCTTCGAAGCCATCAACCCGGCTAACGGTGAAGTTCTCGCCAACGTGCAGCGCGCTACGTTCGAAGACGTTGAGCGTGCGGTGGTCAGCGCCGAAAAGGGCCAGAAAATCTGGGCCGCGATGACCGCCATGGAGCGTTCGCGCATCCTGCGTCGCGCCGTGGAAATCCTGCGTGAGCGCAACGATGAACTGGCCGCCCTGGAAACCCTGGACACCGGTAAATCCTTCTCTGAAACCAAGTACGTCGACATCGTCACCGGTGCCGACGTGCTGGAATACTACGCCGGCCTGGTGCCCGCCATCGAAGGCGAGCAGATCCCGCTGCGTACCACTTCGTTCGTCTACACCCGCCGCGAGCCGCTGGGCGTGGTCGCCGGTATCGGCGCGTGGAACTACCCGATCCAGATCGCCCTGTGGAAGTCTGCCCCAGCCCTGGCGGCCGGCAACGCAATGATCTTCAAGCCAAGCGAAGTGACGTCGCTGACCACCCTGAAACTGGCCGAGATCTACACCGAAGCCGGCGTTCCGGATGGCGTGTTCAACGTCCTGACCGGCAGCGGTCGTGAAGTCGGCACCTGGCTGACCGAGCACCCACGCATCGAAAAAATCTCCTTCACCGGCGGCACCGACACCGGCAAGAAGGTCATGGCCAGCGCTTCGAGCTCCTCGCTCAAAGACGTGACCATGGAACTGGGCGGCAAATCCCCGCTGATCATCTTCGACGACGCCGACCTGGATCGCGCCGCCGACACCGCGATGATGGCCAACTTCTACAGCTCCGGCCAGGTCTGCACCAACGGCACCCGCGTGTTTATTCCAAAGCACCTGCAAGCTGCCTTTGAAGCCAAGATCGTGGAGCGTGTTGCGCGCATCCGCGTCGGCAACCCAGAAGACGAGAACACCAACTTCGGCCCACTGGTCAGCTTCGCCCACATGGAAAGCGTGCTGGGCTACATCGCCAAGGGTAAGGAAGAAGGCGCACGCCTGCTGTGCGGCGGCGACCGCCTGACCGACGGCGACTTCGCCAAGGGCGCGTTCGTGGCACCGACCGTGTTCACTGACTGCACCGACGAAATGACCATCGTGCGTGAAGAAATCTTTGGCCCGGTAATGAGCATCCTCACCTACGAGACCGAAGAAGAAGTGATCCGTCGTGCCAACGACACCGACTTCGGCCTGGCCGCGGGCCTGGTGACCCGCGATCTGAACCGCGCTCACCGCGTGATTCATCAGTTGGAAGCCGGTATCTGCTGGATCAACGCCTGGGGCGAGTCCGACGCCAAGATGCCGGTGGGCGGCTACAAGCAGTCGGGTGTTGGCCGTGAGAACGGCATCAGCTCGCTGAACAACTTCACCCGCATCAAATCGGTACAGGTTGAGCTGGGCGACTACGCCTCGGTGTTCTAACCCGGCTACCGCCAATCGCCCGCAAGCGGGCTCCTACAAGAATTGCGCACGACCTGTAGGAGCCGGCTTGCCGGCGATCGAGGGCAACGCCCTCGCCTGACCTGACCATCTCCAAAGAGGGTGCATTTATGTCCCAAGAATACGACTACATCATTGTGGGTGCCGGTTCCGCCGGTAACACCCTGGCGACCCGTCTGACCGAAGACGAAGGCGTCACCGTCCTGCTGCTGGAAGCCGGCGGCCCGGACTACCGTTTCGATTTCCGTACCCAGATGCCCGCCGCCCTGGCGTTCCCGCTGCAAGGCCGCCGCTACAACTGGGCCTATGAAACCGATCCAGAGCCACACATGGACGGCCGCCGCATGGAATGTGGGCGCGGCAAGGGCCTGGGTGGCTCGTCGCTGATCAACGGCATGTGCTACATCCGTGGCAACGCCATGGACTACGACAACTGGTCGAAGCTGCCAGGCCTGGAAGACTGGAGCTACCTCGACTGCCTGCCGTATTTCCGCAAGGCCGAAACCCGCGACATCGGCCCTAACGACTACCACGGTGGCGAAGGTCCGGTCAGCGTGACCACGCCTAAAGCCGGGAATAACCCGCTGTTCCACGCCATGGTTGAAGCCGGCGTGCAGGCCGGTTACCCGCGTACCGAGGACTTGAACGGCTACCAGCAAGAAGGCTTCGGCCCGATGGACCGTACCGTGACGCCCAAAGGCCGTCGCGCCAGTACCGCCCGTGGCTACCTGGACACCGCCAAGAAACGTTCGACCCTGACCATCGTCACCCATGCCCTGACCGACAAAGTGTTGTTCGAAGGCAAGCGTGCGGTCGGCGTGCGTTACCTGATCGGTGCCGCCGAAGAACGTGTTGAAGCCCGCGCGCGCAAGGAAGTGCTGGTGTGCAGCGGCGCCATCGCTTCGCCGCAATTGCTGCAACGCTCCGGTGTAGGCCCGGCCAAACTCCTGGAAAGCCTCGACATCCCGGTGGTCCACGACCTGCCAGGCGTCGGTGAAAACCTGCAGGACCACCTGGAGCTGTATCTGCAATACGCCTGCACCCAGCCGGTCTCGCTGTACCCGTCGCTGCTCTGGTACAACCAGCCGGCCATTGGTGCCGAATGGCTGTTCAACGGCACCGGCATCGGCGCCAGCAACCAGTTCGAGGCGGGCGGTTTTATCCGTACCCGTGAAGAATTCGAATGGCCGAACATCCAGTACCACTTCCTACCGGTCGCGATTAACTACAACGGCAGCAACGGTGTGAAAGAGCACGGCTTCCAGGCGCACATGGGCTCCATGCGTTCGCCGAGCCGTGGCCGTGTGCAAGTGAAGTCGAAGAACCCACGGGACTACCCGAGCATCCTCTTCAACTACATGGCCACCGAGCAGGACTGGCAAGAGTTTCGCGATGGCATCCGCCTGACCCGTGAAATCATGCAGCAGCCGGCACTGGACCCGTACCGTGGCCGCGAGATCAGCCCGGGCATCGACGTGCAAACCGACGAGCAACTGGACAAGTTCATCCGCGAACACGCCGAAACCGCGTTCCACCCCTCCTGCTCGTGCAAGATGGGCACCGACGAAATGGCCGTGGTCGATGGCGAAGGCCGCGTGCATGGCATGCAGGGCCTGCGGGTGGTCGATGCATCGATCATGCCGATCATCACCACCGGCAACCTGAACGCGCCAACCATCATGATCGCCGAGAAAATCGCCGACAAGATGCGTGGCCGCCAGTTGCCGCGCAGCACCGCGGACTACTACGTGGCCGGCGATGCGCCAGTGCGTGGCAAGCCGTTGCGTGAAGTGGGTCCGACCGCGCGGTAAGCGTTACACCGCGGCGCTCCTATCGCAGGCAAGCCAGCTCCCACATTTGAATGTATTCACCCATCAAAATGTGGGAGGGGGCTTGCTCCCGATGAGGCCCGCCCAGCCAACACACATCTTCCCAGACTCTTCCTACACTGCCCCGCCCTTGATCCCACCCCCCGCGCCGGCCTAATCTAGTCCCTCGCGCAAACGTTTCACCTTCCTACCGACACGCCGGCTTCTGCCTGGCCACGAGGCTTTCTCATGTTTGATGTCGTTTCTTCGAGCAAATGGCCTACCGGCTTCCTGATCAATCCAAACGTTGAACCGCTGGACCCGAAATGGCTGAAGGAATTCAGCAAGATTCCGGCCGCGGCCGTCAGCGACTGCCTGGGCCGTAACGTCGGTGGCCTGGGCCTGAAGGCCTTCCACGGCAATGCACCGATGCTCGGCAGCGCGCTGACCGTGCGAGTGCGCCCCGGTGACAACCTGATGATTCTCAAAGCCATGCAAATGGCCCGCCCGGGCGATGTGCTGGTGATCGACGGCAGCGCCGACCTGACCCGTGCGGTGTTCGGCGGCATCATGCGCGCCATGGCCCTGAAGGCCGGTATTGTCGGGGTGGTGATCAACGGCGCCCTGCGCGACCTCGACGAATGGCAGACCGGCGAACTGCCAGCCTACGCCATCGGCGGCGTGCATCGTGGCCCGAGCACTGACGGCGGCGGCGAGATCAACGTACCGATCTCCTGCGCCGGCATGCTGGTAGCGCCTGGCGACCTGATGATCGGCGACGGCGACGGCGTGGTCGCCGCCTCGCGCAGCGAACTGCCGGAATTGCTGGTGCGCTGCCATGACCTGCTGGCCCGCGAGAAAGCCACACTGGCCGCCATCGAAGCCGGCACCCTGGACCCTGATCGCTTTGACGCGATTTTGCGCGCCAAGGGTTGCCCGGTCTAAAGCCAAGGCAAAAGCATCGCAGGCAAGCCAGCTCCCACATTTTGATTTGTGAACACATTCAAAAGGTGGGAGCTGGCTTGCCCGCGATGGGGCCCTCAAAGCCATCACCGCCCACAAGGAAGGCCCCATGTTCGACAAACACCCGCAACTCAAACAACATTTCGCCGCCCTGCGCACCCGCGCCGAGTTCTTTTCCCTGCGCTACGTGCGCGAGTCTGGCCAGTACCTGTCGGTGCGCAAGAACGTTGCCGAACCGCCACACCTGAGCCGCGACGAAGGCGCCATGCTCACCGTGCGCCTCAACGGGGTCGAAGCCTACGCGGCCACGAATGATATTTCCCTGACCGGCCTGCAAGCCGCCCTCGAGCGTGCCGAGCAGCAAGCCCGGCGGATCAGGCCCCACGCCCTGCTCGACCTGCGCGACCAGCCGGTGTCCAGCGACGTCGCCGACTATCTGTCGCCAGAACTCGACCAACCCTTCCCGTCCCTGAGCGACTGCTACCAACTGCTCGGCGCCGAATCGGCCGCCGTGCCCAAGGACGAGCGCCTGGTGAACTGGGAGGTCAGCCTGGGCACCACCCGCGTTGAACAGATTTACCTCAACAGCGCCGGCGCCGAGTTGCGCCAGGCCCAGCGCTTTGTGTTCCCCGGCGTCAACGTGACCGCCTACGACGGCAACGACAGCCAGACCCGCACCCTGGGTGGCAGCAACTTTGGCCAGCAAGGTGGCTTTGATGTGATCAGCCGCTTCGGCCTGATAGGTGCTGCACCCCGAATTGCCGACGAGGCCCTGCAACTGCTGCTGGCCCCCAACACGCCCCAAGGCCCGCGCGATCTGCTGCTGATGCCCGACCAGATGATCCTGCAGATCCACGAGTCCATCGGCCACCCGCTGGAGCTGGACCGCATTCTCGGCGACGAGCGCAATTACGCCGGCACCAGCTTCGTCAAGGCCAGCGACTTCGGGCACCTGCAATACGGCTCCAACCTGCTGAACGTGACCTTTGACCCCGACATTCCCGAGCAACTGGCCAGCTACGCCCATGACGATGACGGCACGCCCGCCAACAAGCAGTTCCTGATCCGTAACGGCCTGCTGCTCAAGCCCCTGGGCGGGGCGCTGTCGCAATACCGCTCGGGCATGGGCGGCGTGGCCAACAGCCGCGCCAGCAGTTGGAACCGCGCGCCCATCGACCGCATGGCCAACCTCAATATCGAGGCCGGCGACCAGAGCCTGGGGCAACTGATCGGCGGCATCGAGCACGGCATCCTGATGTCGACCAACCGTTCCTGGTCCATCGATGATGCGCGCAACAAGTTCCAGTTCGGCTGCGAATGGGGCCAGTTGATCGAGAATGGCGAACTCAAGGGCGTGGTGAAGAACCCCAACTACCGGGCGATTTCCGCGCAGTTCTGGCGCAAGCTCAGCGCCGTGGGCGATGCCAGTACCTTCAGGGTGCTGGGCACGCCCAACTGTGGCAAGGGCGAGCCGAACCAGGTGATCCGCGTCGGCCATGCGTCGCCGGCGTGTGTCTTCAGTGATGTGGATGTGTTTGGGGGAGACGCCTGATGAAGGCTTTCAAGGACCTGGTGGAGTGGCTCAAGCGGGCCATCACCGAAGGGGAACAGTTTCATCTGGACTACGCGGCGGAGTCGTCCGAATTCGTGCGTTTCAACCACGCCAAGGTGCGCCAGGCCGGCCAGGTACAGCAGGCCAGTGTCAACCTCAAGCTGATCAACGATGGCCGGCACGCCGACCTCGGTATCACCCTGGCCGGAGACCCCGAGGTGGACCGCCAGCGCCTGGCCGAGGGCCTGCAGCAACTGCGCGAAACCTTGCCCTTGCTGCCCAAGGATCCTTACCTGCTGCTCAATCACACGGCCTGGCAAAACAGCAGCGAGCAGGCTCAGGCGCTGCCGGACCTCGATCAGGTCCTGGGCGAAATCAGCCAGGGCGCCCAAGGTTTCGACCTGGTCGGCATTTATGCCGCCGGGCCGATCAGCCGTGGGTTCGCCAGCTCGTCGGGGGCTTTTGGCTGGCATCAGGCCAATAGTTTCAACTTTGACTTCAGCCTGTTCCATGCCAATGGCGAGGCGGTCAAGGCCAGCTACGCCGGCGATGCCTGGGACAGCGCGGCCTTTGCCCAGCGCTTGCAGCAAGCCCGCGAACAACTGGAGTTCCTTGGCCGGCCCTTGCACACCCTGGCGCCCGGTCAATACCGCGCGTACCTGGCACCGGCGGCCATGGAAGAAATCATCGGCATGCTCGCCTGGGGTGGTTTTTCTGCGCAGGCCATCGCCAGCAAGGGCAGCCCGTTGCAGCGCCTGTATGCCGGCGACCAGGCACTGAGCCCGCTGGTGGGCATGAGCGAACAGATCACGGCCTCCCTGAGCCCGGCGTTCTCCCGTGACGGCTACCCGCGCAGCGACGTGACCTTGATCGCCAATGGCCAGGCGCAAGGGCAACTGGTCAACTCGCGCAGCGCCGCCGAATACGGCTTGAGCACCAACGGCGCCAGCGCCGATGAGTCCCCCAGCGCCTTGCAGATGGCCGCCGGCAGCCTGGCCCAGGCCGATATCCTCAAGCAACTGGGCACCGGCCTGTACATCAGCAACCTGTGGTACCTGAACTACTCCGACCAACCGGCGGCGCGCCTGACGGGCATGACCCGCTTCGCCACGTTCTGGGTGCAAGACGGTGAGATCAAGGCGCCGGTCAGCACCATGCGTTTTGACGATAGCGTCTACCAACTGCTGGGCTCACAGTTGGAAGCGCTGACTGCCGAGCGCGAGTTGTTGCTGTCGGCCAGCACCTATGGCGAGCGTAATACCTCGTCCAACCTGCTGCCCGGCGCGCTGGTAAAACGTCTGACCCTGACCTTGTAAACGCCCGGCTTGGCGGCGATGGCGGCCAGACGATCGCCGTCAGGCTCCCGGGCCTGATCGCCGGCAAGCCGGCTCCTACAGGGGAATGCCCTGGGTTCTGATGAACCGTCCCTTGCCGCACCCCGTTGGTTGGCGGGCTGTTGTCGACACTCCAAAACCTCGTTATAACGGTTGGTGGCATCCCGCCACCTTTCAACCCGCTTGCGCGCAAGCGATGCATGACCTCGCCCGGGATAGGGCGAGCCGGAGCGTTGACATGTACCAAGGAAGTTTTGTCATTGATAAGTTGTTCAAGCACTACAACGTTCACGTAGAGCAACTGGGTAACGATCCGCAACGCAAGACCGTGCTGTTGGTCAACGGCGCGCTGTCCACCACCCGCTCATTCGCCCGCACCAGCAAGTGCCTGGCCGAGCATTTCAATGTGTTGATGTTCGACTTGCCGTTTTCCGGTTATTCGCGCCCCCACAACACCGATCTGGACCTGGTGACCAAGGACGACGAAGTCGAGATCCTGCGGGCGCTGGTGGAGCGTTTCCAGGTCAACCACCTGGTGTCGGCCTCCTGGGGTGGCATCTCGACCCTGCTGACCCTGGCGCGCAACCCGCCTTCTATCGAAAGCTCGGTGGTGATGGCCCTGGCGCCCAATCTCAACCAGGCGATGCTCGAATACGTGGAGCGCGTGCGGGTGCTGATCGAGGCCGATGACAAGTCCGCCGTCGGCCACCTGCTCAATGAAACAGTCGGCAAATTCCTCTCCAGCCGGCTCAAGCGCAATAACCATCGGCACCTGTCGACCATGGCCACCACCGAATACCGCCAGGCGCGCTTTCATATTCATCAGGTGCTGGCCCTGGGCGATGGCAACTACCTGCCGCAATTGCGCCAGATCGAAACCCCGGTGCATTTTCTCAACGGCACCCTGGACGAATACACCCCGGCCAATGAAGCCCAACTGTTCAAGCAGTACGTGGGCCGCAGCAGCTTCGCCAGCGCCGAGCACACCGGCCATTTGCTCGACCTGGAGTCGCGGGAGGCGGCGCTGGCGGTGCACCGGGCGTTGATCGATTTCCTGGTGGGTAAAGACGTTCCCCTGTCAGATATAGACGAACCGCCAGTGGGAAAACCGGCGGAGGTTAGCGCATAATCGGCAACACATAGCCTGCTAACAAAAAGGGATCCCATGCCCAATCGTGTCGTGCTCGATGCCAAGACTGCCCGCTGGTTGCCCTGGGTGGTCGCGATTGCCTTCTTCATGCAGTCGCTCGACGGCACGATTCTCAACACGGCACTGCCCGCCATGGCCGAGGATCTGGCGGAAAACCCGCTGCGCATGCAGGGCGTGATCATCGCCTACATGCTCACCGTGGCCCTGCTGATCCCGGCCTCGGGCTGGATCGCCGACCGTTTCGGTACCAAGAAGATTTTCTTTGGCGCGATCATGCTGTTCAGCATCGGCTCGCTGCTGTGCGCCCTGTCCAGCAGCCTGACCATGCTGGTGGGCGCGCGGGTGATCCAGGGCCTGGGCGGTGCGCTGATGCTGCCGGTCGGCCGGCTGGTGGTGCTGCGCGCCTACCCGCGCTCGGAGCTGGTGCGGATCATGGGCTTTATCACCATCCCCGGCCTGCTCGGCCCCTTGCTCGGCCCGACCATGGGCGGCTGGATGGTGCAATACCTGACCTGGCACTGGATCTTCCTGATCAACCTGCCGGTGGGCATGATCGGCTGCTACGCCGTGTGGAAGTTCATCCCCGACCTGCGCGGCAGCGAGCGAACACGCTTCGACAGCCTGGGCTTTTTGCTGTTTGGCGCGGCGATGGTGCTGATCACCATTGCCATGGAAGGCCTGGGTGAGCTGCACTTGCCGCATTTGCGCGTGATGTTGCTGCTGTTCGGCGGCATGGCGTGCCTGGCGGCCTACTGGCTGCGCGCCGGGCATATCGAAAACCCACTGTTCTCGCCGGTGCTGTTCAAGACCCGGACCTTTGCCGTGGGCATTCTCGGCAACCTGTTCGCGCGCCTGGGCAGCGGCGCCCTGCCGTTTCTCGTACCGCTGTTGTTGCAGATCGCCCTGGGCTATTCGCCGTCCCAGGCGGGGATGAGCATGTTGCCCCTGGCGGCGGCGGCCATGCTCGCCAAGTCCATCGCCCGGCCGCTGATCGAACGCCTGGGCTATCGCATCGTGCTCACCGGCAACACCCTGGCGCTGGGGATCATGCTGGCGAGCATGGGCCTGGTCAGCGAGCAGACGCCGTACCCGCTGCTGCTGGCAATGCTCGCAGTGCTGGGGGCGATCAACTCCCTGCAATTTACCGCGATGAACACCGTGACCCTGATCGACCTCGACGACGCCCAGGCCAGCAGCGGCAACAGCCTGCTGTCAGTGGTGGCGCAACTGGCCCTGAGCCTGGGGGTGGCCTGTGCCGGTGCCCTGCTTGGCGGGTTTACTGCCGAAGCCGGTAACGATGGGGTCAACACCGTACTTGAGGCATTCCAGTTGACGTTCCTCACCGTGGGCATCATGGCGATGCTGGCGGCGGCGATCTTCCTGCAATTGTCGCCAAAAGACGGCAAACGGGTGGTCAGCCGCGAGCACGACATTGAGCATTAAGCAGCGACTCGTCTAGAACTTGCAGGGAAATTCCCACGGGGCTGGTACACTGCGCGACATTTTGTTTTGCAGAGCCAGTCCCGTGACCACCATCGCCACCGCTTTTAATACTTTGCCGCTCTCCGCCGCCATGCTGGCTAACCTCGACTCGCTGGGTTATGCCGAGATGACGCAGATCCAGGCGCAAAGCTTGCCGGTGATCCTCAAGGGGCTGGACCTGATCGCCCAGGCCAAGACCGGCAGCGGCAAGACCGCTGCCTTTGGTATCGGCCTGCTGAACCCGATCAACCCGCGCTACTTCGGTTGCCAGGCCCTGGTGATGTGCCCGACCCGCGAGCTGGCAGACCAGGTGGCCAAGGAAATCCGTCGCCTGGCCCGCGCCGAAGACAACATCAAGGTGCTGACCCTGTGCGGCGGCGTGTCCCTCGGCCCGCAGATCGCCTCCCTGGAACATGGCGCCCACGTCATCGTCGGCACCCCTGGCCGTATCCAGCAACACCTGCGCAAGGGTTCGCTGGTGCTGGACGGCTTGAACACGCTGATCCTCGATGAAGCCGACCGCATGCTCGACATGGGTTTCTACGACGCCATCGAAGACATCATCAGCAAGACCCCGGCCCGTCGCCAGACCCTGTTGTTCTCGGCCACCTACCCGGTGAGCATCAAGCAACTGGCGTCCAAATTCATGCGCGCGCCGCAGCAGGTCAAGGCCGAAGCGTTCCACTCCGATGAGCAGATCGAGCAGCGTTTCTACGAAATCTCCCCGGAAGAACGCATGGACGCGGTGACCAAGGTGCTGTCGCACTTCCGTCCGGCCTCTTGCGTGGCCTTCTGCTTTACCAAGCAGCAAGTGCAGGAAACCGTGGATCACCTGACCGCCAAGGGCATTTCTGCGGTCGGCCTGCATGGCGACCTGGAACAGCGCGACCGTGACCAGGTGCTGGCGATGTTCGCCAACCGCAGTACTTCGGTACTGGTGGCCACCGACGTGGCGGCCCGTGGCCTGGACATCGACTCGCTGGACATGGTGATCAACGTCGAACTGGCCCGCGATTCGGAAATCCACATCCACCGCGTCGGCCGTACCGGTCGTGCCGGTGAGACCGGGATCGCCATCAGCCTGGTGGCACCGTCCGAGGCGCACCGCGCCCAGGCCATCGAACTGCTGCAAAAGGCCCCGCTGAACTGGGACCAACTGAGCAACCTCAAGTCCCAGGGCGGCGCGCCGCTGCTGCCGGTGATGAGCACGTTGTGCATTGCTGCCGGCCGTAAAGACAAGGTCCGCCCAGGTGACATCCTTGGCGCGCTGACCGGTGAAGCCGGGATTCCGGGCGCCCAGGTCGGCAAGATCGCGATCTTTGACTTCCAGGCCTACGTGGCGGTGGAGCGCAGCGTCGCCAAGCAGGCGTTGCAGCGCTTGAACGACGGCAAAATCAAGGGCCGTTCGTTGCGCGTACGGATCCTGTAAGCACACCGCGTTCCTGTTGAAGGAACCGAATCAATGTGGGAGCCGGGCTTGCCCGCGATGCAGGCGACTCGGTCTGACAGATTGACCGAGTTGATGCCATCGCAGGCAAGCCAGCTCCCACAGTTGATTGCATTTCAAATCAGGTTTTTGTGAGGACATTGCTGTGCGCTCGACCGAAGTTGTGATCATTGGCGCTGGCGCCGCAGGCTTGATGTGCGCGCTGACCGCCGCCGGGCGTGGGCGCAAGGTGATGCTGATCGACCATGCGAACAAGGCCGGCAAGAAGATCCTGATGTCCGGCGGTGGCCGCTGTAACTTCACCAACATGTACACCGAGCCGGCCAACTTCCTCTCGCACAATGCGCACTTCTGCAAATCCGCCCTGGCCCGCTACACCCAGTGGGATTTCATCGCCTTGGTGGCCAAGCATGGCGTGCCGTACCACGAGAAAAAACTCGGTCAGCTGTTCTGCGATAACAAATCCAGCGACATCCTCGGCATGCTGCTCGACGAATGCATCCAGACCGGCGTGAGCCTGCACCTGGACACCTCGATCCAGGAGATCGCCAGGCTCGACAGCGGCTACCAACTGCAAACCACCCTCGGCGAGTTGCGCTGCGAATCCCTAGTGATTGCCACCGGCGGCCTGTCGATTCCGACCCTGGGCGCCACCGGCTTTGGTTATCAGGTTGCCAGGCAGTTCGGTCATGAACTGCTGCCAACCCGCGCAGGCCTGGTGCCGTTTACCATCACCGATCAGCTCAAGGAGCTGTGTGGCGAGCTGTCCGGCACCTCGGTCGATTGCCTGGTCAGCTGCAACGAGCAGAGCTTTCGCGAGAACATTCTGTTTACCCATCGCGGCCTGAGCGGGCCGGCGATTTTGCAGATTTCCTCGTACTGGGAGCCCGGCGACACGGTTGAGATCAACCTGCTGCCCGACCACGACGCCCACGCCTGGCTGCAACAGCAACAGGCCGAGCGCCCCAACAGCGAGCTCAAGACCCTGCTGGGCGAGATCTTCACCAAGAAGATGGCCAACCTGCTGGCCGAGACGTGGTTTGTGTCCAAGCCGATGAAGCAGTACACCCACGCCGAACTCGCGGACATCGCCACCCGGCTGGGCTGCTGGCAATTGGTCCCGGCCGGCACCGAAGGCTACCGCACCGCCGAAGTCACCCTGGGCGGGGTGGATACGCGGGAAGTGTCGTCCAAGACCATGGAATCGCTGAAAAGCCCCGGCCTGTATTTTATCGGCGAAGTGCTGGACGTGACCGGGCACCTGGGCGGCTTCAACTTCCAGTGGGCCTGGGCTTCGGGGTATGCGGCGGCGCAGTACGCCTGAACCAAGGATCTACTCGATCAAACTGTAGGAGCCGGCTTGCCGGCGATAGCGGTGTATCAGTGCCCCATTTGCCGGTTGACCCACCGCTATCGCCGGCAAGCCAGCTCCTACAGTTGATTGCGGTGCGTGGGATATTTTTTGCTTATGAATGTGATCGCCACGCTTGCCGTGGCGTCATTACTGGCTCAATTTAGCGGCATCGTCCCGGAAGACCCCAGACTTCATGTCCTCGACCTCGTTCAAGCAGTCCATGCGGCGCCTTTGGGCACTGGATAAGTTCAGTTACAGCGTACGGGTGTTTATCGCCCTCACCGGCAGCATGGCGCTGTGCTGGTATCAGGATGAAATGTCGCTGCTGATCCCGCTGTTCCTGGGGATTATCGCCAGCGCCCTGGCCGAGACCGATGACAGCTGGCAGGGCCGCCTCAATGCGCTGGCGGTAACGCTGGTGTGTTTCAGCGTGGCGGCGCTGTCGGTGGAGTTGCTGTTTCCCTACCCGTGGATTTTTGCCATCGCCATCGCCCTGGCGAGTTTTTGCCTGACCATGCTCGGCGCGTTGGGCGAGCGTTATGGGGCGATAGCCTCGGCCACCTTGATCCTGTCGGTCTACACCATGATCGGCGTGGACCAGCGCGGCGGTGCCGTCACCGACTTCTGGCACGAGCCTTTGCTGCTGGTGGCCGGTGCCGCCTGGTACGGCGCACTGTCGGTGCTGTGGCAGGCAATGTTTTCCAACCAGCCGGTGCAACAGAGCCTGGCCCGGCTGTTTCGCGAGCTGGGGCGTTACCTCAAGCTCAAGTCATCGTTGTTCGAGCCTATTCGCCAGCTGGACGTAGAAGCGCGGCGCCTGGAGCTGGCGCAACAAAATGGCCGGGTGGTGGCGGCGCTCAATGCGGCCAAGGAAATCATCCTGCACCGTGTCGGCAATGGCCGGCCGGGGTCCAAGGTCAGCCGCTACCTCAAGCTGTACTTCCTGGCCCAGGACATCCACGAGCGCGCCAGCTCCTCCCACTACCCCTACAACGCCCTGGCCGAGGCGTTCTTCCACAGCGATGTGCTGTTCCGCTGCCAGCGCCTGCTGCGCCAGCAAGGCAAGGCCTGCCAGGCCCTCGCCGAGTCGATCCAGTTGCGCCAGCCATTCGTCTACGACGACAGCTTCGCCGAGGCCCTGGGCGACCTGAACGCCTCCCTCGAACACCTGCGCATCCAGAGCAACCCGGCCTGGCGCGGGCTGCTGCGTTCGTTGCGCGCGCTGGCGGCCAACCTGTCGACCCTCGACCGCCTGCTCAGTGACGCCAGCAACCCCGACAGCCTGGCAGATGCCAGCGACAGCAGCCTGCTGGACCGTTCGCCGCGCAACCTCAAGGAAATGTGGACGCGCCTGCGTACCCAACTGACCCCGACTTCGCTGCTGTTCCGTCACGCCCTGCGCCTGCCGCTGGCGCTGAGTGTCGGCTACGGCATGGTGCATTTGATCCACCCGTCCCAGGGCTACTGGATCATCCTCACCACCCTGTTTGTCTGCCAGCCCAACTACGGCGCTACGCGGCGCAAGCTCGGCCAGCGGATCGTCGGCACAGCCATCGGCCTGACAGTGGCCTGGGCGCTGTTCGATCTGTTCCCCAGCCCCCTGGTGCAATCGATGTTCGCCATCGCCGCCGGGCTGGTGTTCTTTATCAACCGCACCACCCGCTACACCCTGGCCACTGCGGCCATTACCCTGATGGTGCTGTTCTGCTTCAACCAGGTGGGCGATGGCTACGGGCTGTTCCTGCCGCGCTTGTTCGATACCCTGCTCGGCAGCCTGATCGCCGGGCTGGCGGTGTTCCTGTTCCTGCCGGACTGGCAAGGCCGGCGCCTGAACAAAGTGCTGGCCAACACCCTGACCTGCAACAGCATCTACCTGCGCCAGATCATGCAGCAATATGCCGCCGGCAAGAGCGACGACCTGGCCTACCGCCTGGCCCGGCGCAATGCACACAACGCCGACGCCGCGCTGTCCACCACCCTGGCCAATATGCTGATGGAGCCTGGGCATTTCCGTAAGGAAGCCGACGTAGGCTTCCGCTTCCTGGTGCTGTCCCACACCTTGCTCAGTTACCTCTCGGGGCTTGGCGCGCACCGCGATACCCAACTGCCAGCAGACGTGCGCGAGCACCTGATCGAAGGCGCGGGCAAGACCCTCGCCACGAGCATCGACGAAATCGCCACGGGGCTGGCGAACAAGCAGCCGATCGCGGTGCAAAGCGATGCCGAGGAAGCGCTGGCGGTGGAGCTGGAGCAGATGCCGGATGAGATCGACGAAGCACAGCGCCTGGTGCAAACGCAGTTGGGGTTGATCTGTCGGCAGTTGGGGCCGCTGCGTACCTTGGCGGCGCATTTGATCAAGGAAACCAGTGCGGCTTAGGCCGTCATCGCAGGTGAGCCAGCGCCTACCTTTGAAATGCATTCCCATGTGGGAGCTGGCTTGCCTGCGATGAGGCCCTGAAGACCACTACATCCCATGCTGTTTGAGCAGTCGCGCATAACTGCCATCAACTTTCATCCGGGCAATCTCCCGATCAAACCCGGCAACAATCTGCTCATGCCTGGGGTTTTTCAGGCTGACCAGAATATGCAGGCTGTTCTCACTCAAGGGCTTAGGCAAAAACTCCACCGCACTGCGCACCCTGGGTGATTCCCGCGCCAGGTAAAAGCGCGCGACATATTCGTCCTCGACCGTCAGCCGCACCCGCCGGGCCGCGAGCATGCGCACGGCCATGGCGAAGTTATGCACCGGGACTTTTTGCAGTTGGGGATCGGCATCGAACTCGGCCGAATAGGCGTAGCCGCGTACCACGGCGACGGGATAGTCGTGCAGTTGCTGCAGGTTCTGGAACTCGATGGAATCGTCGCGGCGCTTGATAAAACGCACGCGGTTGAGCAGGTACTCGGCGGAAAACTGCCCCAACTGCGTGCGCGCCTCGTCGTACCAGGCATTGATCAGTACGTCATAACGCCCGTCGCCTACACCCATCAGCGCCCGCGCCCAAGGCACCTGCTCGAAATCACTGGCATAGCCGGCACGCGCCAGGGCAGTGCTGACGATATCGGTGGCCAGGCCTCCATTGACCAGGGTCGCATCGGTAAACGGCGGCCACGCATCCGCCACCAGGCGCAAGCGTTCCGCGGCCACCGTGGGGGCCAGCAACAGCAATACGATCAAAGCAACGGCACGAGACAATCGCAGCATGCTTAATGTCCTTGCACAGCGGGCAGTTCCTTGCGGGCGATGACGCCTGGCGGGAATCCTTCCAGGTTCTGACTTTAGCTTATCGCTCGCGGTGTACCGCAGATTACACAAAGAACCCGGCCGCGAAAGCACTCAATGATGGCAAATTGACGTCACTCACAAAAAACGTGGTTTTGCAGGTGTTTGCACCACCGCCCAAGACAGTCGCCGGTCAGGGCATTACTATCCAGGCAGGTCTTTATGCGAGATGGAACGATGACTGTCGATTGGGTTTGCAAGCACCACAATGATCTGGGCAAGGAACAGCTCTACGCCATTTTGCGTCTGCGGGCAGCGGTGTTTGTGGTCGAGCAGAAATGCGTCTACCAGGATATCGATGACCAGGACCTGGAGGGCGATACCCACCACCTGATGGCCTGGCAGGACAATCAACTGGTGGCCTACCTGCGCCTGCTCGACCCGGAGCTGCACGGCGGCGACGTGGTGATCGGCCGCGTGCTGGTGGCCGAGGCGGCACGGGGTACCGGCCTGGGGCACGAGATGCTGGAGGAAACCCTCAAGCAGATCGACGATATCTGGCCGCAGACGCCGATCTTTCTCTCAGCCCAGGCGCATTTGCAGGGGTACTACGCAAGATACGGGTTCAAGGTCGAGGGGGAGGAATACCTGGAGGATGAAATTCCGCATATTGGGATGCGGCGCGCTTGAGATCGCCATCGCGGGCAAGCCCGCTCCCACATTTGAACGCAATCAGCCTGTGGGAGCGGGCTTGCCCGCGATAGCGCCAGGCCTGCCAACCCAATTTCAGGGATAACCCAACACCTGCTTGACCTGCACCAGGTTGCGCTCGATCCAGCCACGGTCAATCGCCCCCCAGTCGCGAATCCGATAGTGCCCGGCATGATTGCGGGCGCCCTCTTCCTGCTCGAACTCACAGACGATATCCAGGTCCGCCAACGCGGCGATGGTGTCCTGCGCCGTGCGCCGGGGCATGCCGGTCACCTCGGTCAGCGCCGGGACGCTGCTGGCCAATTGGCTATCGATCAGGTACGCCACATACAGGCGGCGGTAGAAACTGCTCTTGGTCTTGCTGACATCCATGCTCGCTTCCTCTCGATTCAATCCCGCGCCGCGCCTTGCAAGTCGCGATAGGTCAGGTACACCCGCAGGTCGAATTCCACCTGGTGGTAGCCGGGCAACATGTATTCGCAAAGTTTATAGAACGCCTTGTTGTGGTCCGATTCCTTGAAGTGCGCCAGTTCGTGGACAACGATCATCTTCAGGAACTGCGGCGCCGCGTCCTTGAACAACGCGGCGATGCGGATCTCTTTCTTGGCCTTGAGATTGCCGCCCTGCACCCGCGAGATCGTGGTGTGCAGGCCCAGGGCGCGGTGGGTCAGGTCCAGGCGGTTGTCGAACAGCACTTTGTCGATGGCCGGCGCATTGCGCAGGTGCTCCTGCTTCAGGGCCAGGGCGTAGCTGTACAACGCCTTGTCACTTTGCACCCCATGACGCTCGGGGTAGCGCTGTTGCAGGTAGTCGCCCAGTTGATCCTTGGCGATCATTTGGCGCACTTGCTCTTGCAGGGCGGCGGGATAGGCCTGGAGGTATTTCAACGCAGTCATGGGTTCGAACGGCAGGGGCGTGAGGCCGCCAGTGTAGCGAATTCAGCAAGGGCCTGCCCGTAGCGCGAAAAGCTGCGGCCACTGGCAAATATCCTCAGCCGTCAGGGGCGGGGCCACCAGCGGTCCCTGGATAAACTGGCAGCCATTGGCCTGCAGCCAGTGGCATTGCTCCAGGGTTTCCACACCTTCGGCGATCACCAGCAAGCCGAAGTGCCCGCACAGCTCGATAATGCTGCGGGCCAGCGCCGCCTCCCGCGGCGAGCCGAGCACGCGGGCGACCAGGCCGGGGTCGAGCTTGAGCGTGTCGAACTCCAGGTCACGCAGATGCGCCAGGGAGCAGTTGCCCGAACCAAAGTCATCCAAGGCTATGCGCACGCCCAGGCGCCGTAGCTGCTTGAGCTGCTTGATGGACTCTTCAATGTTGTGCATCAGGCTTTCTTCGGCGATTTCCACTTCCAGTTGTCGCCCGTGCAGCCCATGTCGCTCCAGTGCCTGCTGCAGTTGAGCCACCAGGTTGGGCATATTGAACTGGCTGCTGCTCAGGCTCACGCTGAGCACCCAGTCGTCACGCATGACTGGGGCCCAGGCCTGTCGCGCCAATGCCACCTGGTGGTAGATCCAACTGCTGAGCTGGCTAATCAACCGCGCCTCTTCCAGCAAGGGCAGGAACAACCCGGGCGGCACATCGCCAACACTGGGGTGCTGCCAGCGCAACAAAGCTTCGACCCCGCGCAAGTGCCCGTCCACCAGGGACACCTGGGGCTGGTACACCAACGTCACCTGCTTGTTGTCGATGGCCTCGCGCACACTGCTTTCTAGCATCAGGCGCGAGCGGGCCCGGCCGTTCATTTCCTGATCGTAATAGCGATATTGCTGACGCCCTGCCCGCTTGGCTTCGTACATGGCGATGTCGGCGGCGCGCAGCAGGCCAGTGAGATCGCGCCCGCAATCGGGGAAAGTGGCAATGCCGATACTGACCCCCAGCATCACTTCCAGGCCGTCTACCTGCTGGCAGATCGACACTCGCTCGATCAGTTGTTCGGCGAGCTTGGCGGCCTGCTCCGGGTATTGCAGTTCCAGCAACGCGACAAACTCATCCCCCCCAAGGCGGCCAAGAATGTCGCAACTGCGCAGGCACAGCTCCAACTGCTCCGAGACCCAGCGCAGCACCCGGTCGCCGGCGTCGTGCCCCACGGAATCATTGACCCGCTTGAAGCCGTCCAGGTCCATGTACAGCAGCACCGTGGCCAGCTCGCTGCGCTCGTTGCGCAGCAGGATCGTCTCCACGGTCTGGTAAAAACCCCGCCGGTTGAGCAGACCGGTGAGGGGGTCGGTGACGGCCTGGGACTCCAATTGCTGATGCAGGTGCCGTACTTGCGACATGTCCTGCACAGTCACCACCATGGCCTTCTGCTCGCGGGGCAAGGGCGCACAGGACATCGCCACCGGCAGTTGCTGGCCGGGCGCGGTACGCAGGATCGCATCGTGCAGGCGCCAGGTTTCGCCGCGCAGGTAGCCGGCGTATAGCTCGCAGCCGAACCAGTCGGGCATATGGGGTTTTTGCAGGTAGCCGAGGAACGCCCGGCCTTGCAGTTCATCCACCGTGGCATTGAGCAATCGCGAAATAGCCGGGTTGGCGTAGCTGATCACCCCGTCTTCGCCCACCACCAGGATGCCCTCGGCGGCGTTGTCGAGCACCGAGGCATTGAAGGCACGGGCCAGTTCCAGGTCATGACTCAAGCGCTGCAAGGCCCGTCGGTTGCGCTGATGCTCCAGCAAGGCCTGGACCTTGGGCTTGAGGATCTGCGGGTCGAATGGCTTGAACAGGTAGTCGATGGCACCGCTGGCATAGCCTTCCAGCACGGCGGCGGGCGATTGCTCATTGGCACTCAAGAAAATGATCGGAGTCATGCGGGTGCGCTGGCTGCCGCGCATCAAGCGCGCCACTTCGAAGCCGTCCATGCCCGGCATTCGCACATCCAGCAGCACCAGGTCGACGTCACGTTCGAGCAGCAGCCCCAGGGCTTCCTCGCCGGAAGCCGCCGTCACCACCTGCCAGTCGTCGCGCTGCAGGAGCGCGCGCATGCTGATCAGGTTTTCCGGGTAGTCATCGACCACCAGGAGCACTGAACAGCCGTCGGCCGGGGTTGGAACGGATTCCATGCTGCATCTCTTCCTTGTGGGTTCATTCCGGTCATTTTTGCGACAAAACCGGACACTTAATGTGGAGTCACTCTAGCCCTGGATCCAATAAAGCAGAAGGCGCGACGATGCCATCATTGCGCCAAAAGGCCACACAACCGACTAACGGTCAGCGCCTACAGCCCACGGACTACGGGAAAGATGGCTTTTTGACAGACTATTGACGCCAATAAACCGCCTAAAACTTGTTAACAAACAGTTACCAGCCGCTTATAAAGAACGCGCCAATCCACGGGCCAAAGCCTTTTGACCCTTCTTTCGTACAGTAAAGGCGCACCCCATGATTGATCTGTCCACCTGGAACCTGAGCATCCCTGTTGGCACCCCGCCAGCCACCATCGACACCCCCAAGCTGCTCAGTGGTTTCAAAGGCAAATACTTCCAGGCCGAAGGCAGCAGCGTGCAATTCTGGTCCCCGGTGACCGGTACCCGTACCGAAAACGCCATCTACCCGCGCAGCGAACTGCGCGAAACCTATGCCGACGGCCGGCTGCGCAACTGGACCTATCCCGAAGCCGACAATTACCTGCGCGCCACCCTGGCCATCAACCAGGTGCCCTCTTCGGGCAAGATCGTGATCGGCCAGATTCACGCCTATGACAGCCAGAAACCGCTGGTCAAAGTCGAATACCAGTACAAGGAAAAAACCCAGACCGGCAACATCGTCGCCAAGGTGCGCATGCGCCCGGACGACAGCAAGGGCCGGGTAATTATCGTGGCCGAGAATGTGCCCCAGGGGCGCAACTTCACCTACGTCATTCACCTGAACAAGGCTGGCTTGTTGAGCATCGAGGCCGCCAACGGCCAATGGAACGAACGCCTCGGCGCGGCCTGGGGCAAAAAGCCGTTGTACTTCAAGGCCGGTGTGTACGTGCAAGACAACAGTGGCGACAGCAAAGAGGGCGGCAAAGTGACGTTTGCCAAGCTGGATATCGATCACAACTGACAGTCTGATCATTCTCACGACGCTTTAGGACAGAACCGCGACCCTGGGTCTCGACTTTCTTGTAGGACAATTCGAGTATGGCGCCGCGCACGCGCAATGCTTACCTATAAGAAAGTCATGGAGACTCATCAATGCCCTTCACTCGCACCCTACTCGCCCTGTCCATGGGCATGGTTCTGCTGCAAAACCCGGCCTTCGCGGCCCCGCCGTTGTCGATGACCGACGGGGTGGCCCAGGTCAATATCCAGGACAGCAACGCCTGGGTTGAGATCAGCAAAGCCGCGTTTGAACACAACATCCGCACCCTGCAAACCAGCCTCGCCGACAAGTCGAAAATCTGCGCCGTGCTCAAGGCCGACGCCTACGGCCACGGCATTGGCCTGCTGATGCCATCGGTGATCAAGCTCGGCGTGCCTTGCGTGGGCGTGGCCAGCAATGAAGAAGCCCGCGTGGTACGCGAAAGCGGCTTCAAGGGCCAACTGATCCGCGTGCGCACCGCCGCCCTGAGCGAACTGGAAGCGGCGCTGCCATACAACGTCGAAGAGCTGGTGGGCAACCTCGACTTCGCCGTGCGCGCCAGCCTGATCGCCGAGCATCACGGCCGCCCGCTGGTTGTGCACCTGGGCCTGAACTCCAGTGGCATGAGCCGCAACGGCGTGGAAATGACCACCGCCCAGGGCCGCCGCGACGCCGTAGCCATCACCAAGGTGCCAAACCTGGAGGTGAAGGCGATCATGACCCACTTCGCCGTCGAAGACGCCGCCGACGTACGCGCCGGCCTCAAGGCCTTCAACGAGCAGGCCAACTGGCTGATCAACGTCGCCCAACTGGACCGCAGCAAAATCACCCTGCACGCCGCCAACTCCTTCGCCACCCTGGAAGTGCCCGAGTCCCGCCTGGACATGGTGCGCCCTGGCGGCCTGCTGTTCGGCGACACCGTGCCGTCGTTTACCGAATACAAGCGGGTGATGCAGTTCAAGTCCCACGTGGCCTCGGTCAACAGCTACCCCAAGGGCAACACCGTCGGCTATGACCGCACCTACACCCTGGCGCGTGATTCGAAACTGGCAAACATCACCGTGGGCTATTCCGACGGCTATCGCCGGGCGTTCACCAACAAAGGCATCGTGCTGATCAATGGCCATCGCGTGCCGGTGGTGGGCAAGGTGTCAATGAACACGCTGATGGTGGATGTGACGGACGTGCCGACCGTGAAGAGCGGCGATGAGGTGGTGTTGTTTGGCAAGCAGGGGAATGTGCAGACGACCCAGGCGGAGGTAGAGGATATTAACGGGGCGTTGTTGGCGGACCTTTATACGGTGTGGGGTAATTCCAATCCCAAGGTTCTGGTCGATCAATAAACTACAGCAACCCTGTGGGTTGATACTTTCAAATCCTGCCCACAAAAAACCCGCATCTCTGCGGGTTTTTTATTAATACCTAAAGCTTAGTTAACCCTGTTATTAATTTTAAATACCACTTCAAATTTACCGCTCTCACACAACTTACATTTCCTAATAACAACCATTCCAAAAAAATCTAAAAAACTGTCATTTCTTACAGATGAAAGCAACAGTTAACGCCCCTATCATTCTCCTCGCACCACCCAGGAAGGGTGAAGCTGGAAACCGGGATTTATCTAATTCACCCACCAACTTTATTTAATAAAGGAATATGCAATGACCATTTCAATCAACTATGCACAAAGCACTTCAACCGGGACCATTACCGTCGGTGGTACAGGCGCAGCACCAAATACTGTTCTAAACGTACAGCAAGCCAACACCGGATATCTCTATGGGCAAATGACCTCAAGTTATGATGGTAGTTTTGCTGGAACATTTGCAGGTGTACCTTCAGGCACACGACAAGACTTGACGATCTACGATACAACCATCGGTCGATACACGCCTTACTATTATGTAGACGTCCGATAAGAAGCATCCCTCTGAGCACTATAAAAGCAACCGAAGGAAGCTTGCTCAAACATCGCTACAAAAAAGCCCGCGTCGCTGCGGGCTTTTTCCATTGAGGATAAAGGGGACGGATCTTTTTTGGCACCATTTTTACTGCTATACGTCTACCCGATTACACGGGCGTGGGAGGATCGATGCCCAATCTGGCCAGAGTTGCATTGCCTAAAACCCCGCATCAGATGGTCCAGCGCAGCCATAACAAACAGATCTTATTAACCACAAGTGCAATCACGAAAAAATATAAAAAAGCCACCAATACTGTGAGATTTCACAGTAGAGACAGTTATAAAAAAAAACTACCTTAAGGACTCAGATCAATCCAGATGAGAAAAATCATGAAAAACTCAATCCTTACGAAGTTATTAAATTCAGGAAAAAACCTCACCCCGGCAGCTTTCCTTGCTTGCACCCTAGCGGTGTCTGCTCCAGCCCATGCACAGGAGGATACATACATATGCAATATATCGTTACCTGGCAACCCAATTTCAACTGTCAAAGCAACGTCTGCAAGTGAGGCAGAAAAAAAAGTAAAAGCGGAAATGGCGGGCACCGCCCAAAAAATTTACGGCATAACATCCCTTAATGTTACTTGCGTAAAAAAGTGAACAAGCCATAACGATAAAGAGGGTAAAGGGGACGGATCTGTTAGATTCCATAGAGTACTGACGCCCCATAAGGGTGGGTTAGTTAAATAGATCTGTCCCCATTATCGATATTCTTCCATTTTATCCTCAATAGCGAAAGAGTCTAAAGACTGCAGCTTTTGACAGGTTTAACTTGGTTTTTGTTGGTTTATTTTTGTTGTGTGGTCTTTGGTGATTAAGGATGAGCCACAAAGTGTGTTTATTTCGCTAACATTTAGGTGAGGTTTAAAGTCATGGAATATAATTTTGTACAAGCACCACATGTAGGCACTGCAACTGCAAGGGCTTTGGCTCACCGGGACTTTCTTAAAAATCCTGAAGACTCGACAAAGAAACTTTTTATATCTCTTGGGGGTTGGACACCGGAAGACCCTTTATCTTATGAAGAGACACAAGTGCTTCAGCAGCATGACCAACAATGGGCTGAATTTACTAATCATCATTACTTCTTTGAAGAAACCATCTCAGACGCTCAAAGAATCAGTTATATAGTCGGGCATCGCGGTGGAGACGAGTTTCCAGGCGTTACAGGCGCCGCTAACTATGAGGAACTGGCATCTGGGGTCTTGTCGCAATTAAGAGCCGGTACTTATAAACGAGGAAGTGGTGCTGCATATTCCTTGGCTGATTTTGAAAAAAATGTGAAGGCGAGCAATAAAGGCAAGTTGAAATCAGGATGGTTGCGAAAAGCTTGATTTTTGCTGCGGTTTCGCCTTGTGTTGGCAGGTGTTTCACGCATCTATAAAAAACCCGCAGGTATCAGGCTGCGTTTTCACACAGCCTGAAGAGGCGGGTTTTTTATTAACACCTGAAGCTTAGTTAACCTTGGCGTTCAACTCACCTTTCAAGTACCGCTGGTACATCGCTTCCAACGACACAGGCTTGATCTTCGAAGCATTACCGGCAGTACCGAACGCTTCGTAACGCGCGATACATACATCACGCATCGCAGTCACAGTGGCACCGAAGAACTTACGCGGGTCGAACTCGCTCGGGTTGGTGGCCATCAGGCGACGCATCGCACCGGTGGAAGCCAGGCGCAGGTCGGTGTCGATGTTGACCTTGCGCACGCCGTGCTTGATGCCTTCGACGATTTCTTCAACCGGTACGCCGTAGGTTTCTTTGATGTCGCCGCCGTACTGGTTGATGATCGCCAGCCACTCTTGCGGTACCGAGGAAGAACCGTGCATCACCAGGTGGGTGTTGGGGATGCGTTTGTGGATTTCCTTGATGCGGTCGATGGCCAGTACGTCGCCAGTCGGTGGCTTGGTGAACTTGTAGGCGCCATGGCTGGTGCCGATGGCGATGGCCAGGGCATCGACCTGGGTGCGCTTGACGAAGTCAGCGGCTTCTTCGGGGTCGGTCAGCATCTGGCTGTGATCCAGCACGCCTTCGGCGCCGATGCCGTCTTCTTCACCGGCCATGCCGGTTTCCAGGGAACCCAGGCAGCCCAGCTCACCTTCTACCGACACACCGCAGGCGTGAGCCAGGGCGACGGTTTGTTGGGTGACACGCACGTTGTAGTCGTAGTCGGTCGGGGTCTTGCCGTCTTCACCGAGGGAGCCGTCCATCATTACCGAGCTGAAGCCCAGTTGGATCGAGCGCTGGCACACGTCAGGGCTGGTGCCGTGGTCCTGGTGCATGCACACCGGGATGTGTGGGAATTCTTCGATTGCCGCAAGGATCAGGTGACGCAGGAACGGCGCACCGGCGTATTTGCGGGCACCGGCCGAAGCCTGGACGATCACTGGGGAGTCGGTCTTGTCAGCGGCTTCCATGATGGCGCGCATCTGCTCAAGGTTGTTGACGTTAAAGGCTGGGACGCCGTAGCCGAACTCGGCTGCGTGGTCCAGCATTTGACGCATGCTGATAAGTGCCATTGTGTTGTCTCTCCCGGTCGAGGGTCGTTAATCGTGCAAGCCTGCCGTAGCGGCGGCTGCTATTCAAGTTATTGCAGATCAAGGCGTTGAGCCTTGGCCTGCTGAATCGTTATTGCTACTGGGGCTGACCCAAATTCCAATCTGGAACCGAATCATGTGGGAGCTGGCTTGCCTGCGATCGCGGTGTGCCAGACACCGAATTCGCCAACTGCGCCACCGCTTTCGCGGGCAAGCCCGCTCCCACATTTGGATATCATTTATGTTGAGACCGTGTTCTTTCTATTGGGCCTTGCAGCCCCGGCCGATCAAATCATCGGTGGCCACCCAGTAAACCAGGCCTTCCTCACCTTTGGTGTGAAACGCCAGCCGTTCATTGCTGTACAGCGCGCCGGAGGCCGCCACGTCTTCCTTGAGGCGATAGACCTGGTCGGAGCCGCCGAGGCGCACATCCACCTGCTTGTGGTCGGTATCGACAAACCGCCAGTTCACCTGGGCCTGGCTGTCGCATACCCAGGTGGTCCATGGTGCTTGCTGCGGTTGTGCCTTGTTGAACATGTTCAGGTTGGCACAACCGGCCAGTAGAGCCAGTGCTGCCAGGGCGATAACGCCTTTCATTGCCAATCCTCGAACGGCGGCCTGGGGCCGCCACTGCTGTCGGTTAGTGAATCAGACCCATCAAGGGCAACCCTGTTCCTTACCTTTGGGCGGGGAGTCGTATTTCTCCAGCCCGTCGGGCCCTATGCGCTTGCTGATCACCGGCATGGTTTCAGCCTGCCAGTCGGCCTGGTAGCAGCCCTTGTGCGGCGCAGCCCCCGGTGCCTCTGGCGGCGCCTTGGGCGCGCTGCCGCAGCCGGCCAACAGGCCTGCTGCAATCACCAGCGCGAATGGCTTGATCATGGGAATGCTCCTTTTCCAGACCGCAGGCCTCAGCCCTTGGCTCGACTTTCCAGCACTTCAACGGCTGGCAGCACCTTGCCTTCGACGAACTCAAGGAACGCGCCACCACCGGTAGAAATGTAGGAGATCTGCTCAGCAACGCCATATTTATCGATGGCCGCCAGGGTGTCGCCACCGCCGGCAATGGAGAATGCCGAACTTTCGGCAATTGCCTTGGCCAGCACTTTGGTGCCGTTGCCGAACTGGTCGAACTCGAACACACCCACCGGGCCGTTCCACAGGATAGTCCGGGAGGCTTTCAGCAGCTCAGCGAAGTTCGCAGCAGTTTGTGGGCCGATGTCCAGGATCATGTCGTCTGCCGCCACGTCGGCGATCAGCTTGACGGTCGCTTCGGCGCTTTCAGCGAATTCCTTGGCCACTACCACGTCCACCGGCAGTGGCACGCTGACCTTGGCCGCGATGGCGCGGGCAGTGTCCAGCAGGTCCGGCTCGTACAGGGATTTGCCTACCGGATGGCCAGCGGCCGCCAGGAAAGTGTTGGCAATGCCGCCGCCAACGATCAACTGGTTGCAGATCTGGCTCAGGCTGTTGAGCACGTCCAGCTTGGTCGACACCTTGGAGCCCGCCACGATGGCGGCCATTGGCTGGGCCGGTGCGCCCAGGGCCTTGCCCAGTGCGTCCAGCTCGGCAGCCAGCAACGGGCCAGCAGCGGCCACCTTGGCGAACTTGGCTACGCCATGGGTCGAACCCTCGGCGCGGTGCGCGGTGCCGAACGCATCCATCACGAACACGTCACACAGCGCAGCATATTGCTGGGCCAGTTCGTCGCTGTTCTTTTTCTCGCCCTTGTTGAAACGCACGTTTTCGAACAGCACGATGTCGCCGGCCTTGACGTCGACGCCGCCCAGGTAATCAGCCACCAGCGGCACTTCGCGGCCCAGGGCCTTGCTCAGGTAATCGGCTACAGGCTTGAGGCTATTTTCGGCGGAGAACTCACCTTCGGTCGGACGACCCAGGTGGGAGCAGACCATTACGGCCGCGCCTTTTTCCAGGGCCAGCTTGATGGTCGGCAGCGAGGCAAGGATGCGCGCATCGCTGGTGACCACACCGTCCTTGACTGGGACGTTGAGGTCTTCGCGGATCAATACGCGCTTACCTTGCAGATCGAGGTCGGACATCTTCAACACGGTCATGGTCGCAGTTCCTGAATTGCTTGATTTTGAAAGGCTGATTTTGCAGAAGCGATGTGCAGATAATGTTCCGCAACATCCAGCATGCGGTTGGCAAAGCCCCATTCGTTATCGAACCAGGCCAGGATGTTCACCAGCCTCGGGCCGGAAACACGGGTCTGGCTGGCATCGACGATGGCCGAATGCGGGTCATGGTTGAAATCACAACTGGCGTGGGGCAACTCGGTGTAGGCCAACAGGCCTTTGAGCGGGCCGCTGGTGGCGGCGTCGCGCAAGATCCGGTTGACCTCGCCGGCGTCGGTGTCACTGACGGTTTGCATGGTGATATCCAGGCACGACACGTTCACCGTCGGCACGCGCACTGCTTTGGCCTGGATTCGCCCGGCAAGTTCCGGCAGCAGGCGTTCGATACCGCGGGCCAGGCCGGTGGACACCGGAATCACCGACTGGAACGCCGAACGGGTGCGGCGCAGGTCTTCATGGTGGTAGGCGTCGATCACCGGCTGGTCGTTCATCGCCGAGTGAATGGTGGTGATCGACACATATTCCAGGCCAATTGCCTGGTCCAGCAGACGCAACAGCGGCACGCCGCAGTTGGTGGTGCAGGAGGCGTTGGACACCAGCAACTCGTCACCGGTCAGGCAGTCCTGGTTGACACCGTAGACGATGGTGGCGTCGACATCCGCCTCGCTGGCCATCGGCTGGGAAAACAGCACGCGCGGCGCACCGGCGTCGAGGAATCGCTGGCCATCGGCACGGGTGTGGTAGGCACCGGAGCATTCCAGCACCAGGTCGACGCCCAGCGCCGCCCAGTCGATGCCCTCGGGCGTGGCACTGCGCAAAACTTTCACGCAGTTGCCATTGATATGCAGACAATCGCCGTCGATCCGCACTTCGCCGGGGAACCGGCCGTGGGTGGAGTCGAAGCGTGTCAGGTATTCGATGCTGGCCATGTCGGCCAGATCGTTGATTGCGACAATTTCAAACCCGGCCGCCGCCCCTCGCTCGAACAGCGCACGCAAGACGCAACGACCAATCCGGCCGTAGCCGTTGAGTGCAACTTTGTAGGGACGGGGTTCAGGCATGGGGTTCTCGATCAATATGTTCCATCGCTATCGCGGGCAAGCCCGCTCCCACATTAGACCGCGATCCAAATGTGGGAGCGGGCTTGCCCGCGATGGCGCCAGTACAGACAACGCAGACTGACTTAGTCTTCCAGCAGCTCTTCAGCCTGACCCAGGATGTTTTCCAGGGTGAAACCGAACTCTTCGAACAACGCTGGCGCCGGCGCCGACTCACCATAGGTAGTCATGCCGATCACGCGACCTTCCAGGCCCACGTACTTGTACCAATAGTCGGCGTGCGCCGCTTCAATGGCAATACGCGCGCTGACCTGCAACGGCAGGACCGATTGCTTGTAGTCCGCGTCCTGGGCTTCGAACACGCTAGTGCACGGCATGGACACAACGCGCACGTTACGGCCTTGGGCAGTCAGCTTGTCGTAGGCCTGAACGGTCAGGCCCACTTCGGAACCGGTGGAGATCAGGATCAGCTCCGGCTCGCCGATGCAGTCCTTGAGCACGTAGCCACCACGGCTGATAGCGGCGATCTGCGCGTCGGTACGCGCCTGGTGCTGCAGGTTCTGGCGGGAGAAGATCAGCGCCGAAGGGCCGTCCTTGCGCTCGATCGCGTGCTTCCAGGCCACGGCCGATTCCACCGCGTCGGCTGGGCGCCAGCAATCCAGGTTCGGCGTGGTACGCAGGCTGGTCAGTTGCTCGACCGGCTGGTGCGTCGGGCCGTCTTCGCCCAGGCCGATGGAGTCGTGGGTGTACACGTGGATCACGCGCTTCTTCATCAGCGCCGCCATGCGTACGGCATTGCGTGCGTATTCCATGAACATCAGGAACGTCGCGCCGTAAGGCACCAGGCCACCGTGCAGGGCAACGCCGTTCATGATGGCGCTCATGCCGAACTCGCGCACGCCGTAGTACATGTAGTTGCCGCTGGCGTCTTCAGCCGAGACACCTTTGCAACCTTTCCACAGGGTCAGGTTGGAACCGGCCAGGTCAGCCGAACCGCCAAGCAGTTCAGGCAGCAGTGGGCCATAGGCATTCAGCGCGTTCTGGCTGGCTTTGCGGCTGGCGATGGTTTCGCCTTTGGCAGCCACTTCTGCGATGTACTCGTCGGCCTTGGCCGAGAAGTCCAGCGGCAGGTCGCCATTGAGGCGGCTCATCAGCTCATTGGCCAATGCCGGGAATTGGGCGGCGTAGGCTTCAAAACGCTGGTCCCACTCGGCTTCAGCGGCGCGGCCGGCTTCCTTGGCGTCCCACTCGGCGTAGATATCAGCCGGGATTTCGAACGGGCCGTAGTTCCACTTCAGCGCTTCGCGGGTCAGGGCGATTTCCGCGTCACCCAGTGGGGCGCCGTGGCAGTCTTCCTTGCCTTGCTTGTTCGGCGAACCGAAGCCAATGGTGGTCTTGCAGCAGATCAGCGTCGGCTGCTCGCTTTTGCGCGCCGTTTCGATGGCCGTCTTGATCTCTTCCGGATCGTGGCCGTCAACATTGCGGATGACCTGCCAGTTGTAGGCTTCGAAACGCTTTGGCGTGTCGTCGGTGAACCAGCCTTCGACTTCGCCATCGATGGAGATGCCGTTGTCATCGTAGAAAGCAATCAGCTTGCCCAGGCCCAGGGTACCTGCCAGGGAACTGACTTCGTGGGAAATGCCTTCCATCATGCAGCCATCACCCAGGAACACATAGGTGTGGTGGTCGACAACGTTATGGCCTGGACGGTTGAACTGCGCCGCCAGGACTTTTTCGGCCAGGGCGAAGCCCACGGCGTTGGCCAGGCCTTGGCCCAGGGGACCGGTGGTGGTCTCGACGCCAGGGGTGTAGCCGAATTCCGGGTGGCCCGGGGTGCGGCTGTGCAGTTGGCGGAACTGCTTGAGGTCGTCGATGGACAGGTCGTAGCCGGTCAGGTGCAGCAACGAATAGATCAACATCGAGCCATGGCCGTTGGACAGCACGAAGCGGTCACGGTCGGCGAACGAGGGGTTGCTCGGGTTGTGTTTCAGGTAGTCACGCCAAAGTACCTCGGCGATATCCGCCATGCCCATCGGGGCACCGGGATGGCCGCTGTTGGCTTTTTGCACGGCATCCATGCTGAGGGCACGAATGGCGTTGGCACGCTCACGACGGCTGGGCATCGCTGATCTCCTGAGGATATTGAATCGAGAGTGAATAAAAGAAACGGAAAAAAGGACCGGCATTTTCCCTCAGCCAAGGCCTTAGGGGCAATGACAGATACCGACATATGTAGGTTTTTCCTGTGGTTTGGACTGCATTGGCAGCAAGAACACTTCCCGCCGTTCGTCTAAAGGTTATAGCGCCTGCTTATAACCACCGATTATCGACCAATATCAAAACTTTTTGATATTGGCCTTGCGAGGATTTGACCTCATCACTAGACTGCTGGCCTTATGAACTTACCTGCGCCTTCCATTCGCCCCGACGACTGCGATGAGCTGGCGGCCCTGTGCAAGGCCGGCGGCGATCCGCTGCGCCTGAATGTATTGCGCGCCCTGGCCAACGACTCGTTTGGCGTATTGGAACTGGCACGGATCTTTGCCATTGGCCAGTCCGGCATGAGCCATCACCTGAAAGTGCTCGCCCAGGCCGACCTGGTGGCCACCCGCCGTGAAGGCAACGCGATTTTTTACCGTCGCGCCCTGCCCCACACCGACTTGCTGGGTGGCAAGCTGCACGCTGCATTGCTCGAAGAAGTGGACAACCTGGCCCTGCCGGCTGACGTCCAATCGCGGATCGCACAGGTCCACGGGCAACGCGCCGCCGCCAGCCAGGACTTTTTCTCACGGGTGGCGGACAAATTTCGCGCCCAGCAGGACCTGATTGCCGGGCTGCCTCAATACCGCGAAAGCGTATTGGCGCTGCTCGACAAACTGGGCTTCAGCCAGGCTGCCACGGCGCTGGAAGTCGGCCCGGGCGATGGCGGGTTCCTGCCAGACCTGGCACGCCGCTTCCACCAGGTGACGGCGCTGGACAACAGCCCGGCCATGCTGGAACTGGCGCGCCAGCTGTGCGAACGCGAGCACTTGGGCAACGTCAGCCTGCGGCTGGCCGATGCCTTGAATGATGTAGGGCTGCAAGCCGATTGCGTGGTGCTGAACATGGTCTTGCACCATTTCGCCGCCCCGGCCGATGCCCTCAAACAAATGGCCGGTTTGCTGCAACCGGGCGGCAGTCTTTTGGTAACCGATTTATGCAGCCACAACCAGAGTTGGGCCAGGGAGGCCTGCGGTGATCTATGGTTGGGGTTTGAACAGGACGATCTGGCCCGTTGGGCCACCGCTGCGGGACTCGTTCCCGGGGAAAGCCTCTATGTAGGCTTACGTAATGGTTTCCAGATTCAGGTCCGCCACTTTCAGCGGCCAACTGGCGACACTCACCATCGGTAAATATCAGGAAAACATCGAGATGAGCGAATATTCCCTTTTCACCTCCGAGTCCGTGTCTGAAGGGCATCCGGACAAAATCGCCGACCAGATTTCTGATGCGGTGCTGGACGCCATCATTGCTGAAGACAAGTTCGCCCGCGTGGCGTGCGAGACGCTGGTGAAAACGGGCGTGGCGATCATCGCCGGTGAAGTCACCACGTCGGCCTGGGTCGACCTGGAGCAGATCGTCCGTGACGTGATCACCGACATCGGCTACACCAGCTCCGACGTCGGCTTCGACGGCGCGACCTGCGGCGTGATGAACATCATCGGCAAGCAGTCGCCCGACATCAACCAGGGTGTGGACCGTGCCAAGCCAGAAGACCAGGGCGCCGGCGACCAGGGCCTGATGTTCGGCTACGCCAGCAACGAAACCGACGTACTGATGCCTGCGCCGATCACCTTCTCCCACCAGTTGGTCAAGCGCCAGGCCGAAGCCCGTAAATCCGGCCTGCTGCCTTGGTTGCGCCCGGACGCCAAGTCCCAGGTGACCTGCCGTTACGAAGGCGGCAAAGTGGTGGGCATCGACGCCGTGGTGCTGTCGACCCAGCACAACCCGGAAGTCTCCTACAAAGACCTGCGCGAAGGCGTGATGGAGCTGATCGTCAAGCACGTGCTGCCTGCCGAGCTGCTGACCAAGGACACCCAGTTCCATATCAACCCGACCGGCCAGTTCATCATTGGTGGCCCGGTAGGCGACTGCGGCCTGACCGGTCGCAAGATCATCGTCGACAGCTACGGCGGCATGGCCCGTCACGGCGGTGGCGCGTTCTCCGGCAAGGATCCATCCAAGGTTGACCGCTCGGCCGCCTACGCCGGTCGTTATGTGGCCAAGAACATCGTTGCCGCCGGGCTGGCCGAACGCTGCGAGATTCAGGTGTCCTACGCCATTGGTGTGGCCCAGCCTACGTCGATCTCGCTGAACACCTTCGGCACCGGCAAGATCAGCGACGACAAGATCGTCAAGCTGGTGCGTGAGATTTTCGACCTGCGTCCGTACGCAATCACCACCATGCTCGACCTGCTGCACCCGATGTACCAGGAAACCGCGGCCTACGGCCACTTCGGCCGTACCCCTGAACAGAAGACCGTCGGCGACGACACCTTCACCACGTTCACCTGGGAAAAAACCGACCGCGCCGACGACCTGCGCACCGCTGCCGGCCTGTAATCGCAGCACGTAGCACCCAAGGCCCCGCCGGGTATTCCCGGCGGGGCTTTTTGTTGCGCTTTTTTACAGGCACCGATGAGCACGCGACGGCGAACCTGGCAAATAGTTCACATTTATTGGATCCAAACCTTGCAGGCAAAATGATGGCCCACTAGAATCCGCGCCCTCCCGAGCGCTCAACCACATTGGATATTGCATTGCGCCCGCTCGGGACAGCCAAGTGCGCAGGCAATCGAACATTGAGGTTTTTCATGCGTATTTCCACGTTCGCCCCTGCCGCCGTCCTGTTCAGCCTGTTCGCCCTGCCAGTGCAAGCCGCTGACCTGAGCGGCCTGACTGGCGCCCTGACTTCCCAGTTGGGCGGCGCAACCGGCAACTGCGAAAAACAGAGCCAGGAGCTGCAAGCCAAGGTCGATGCCGCCAAAGCCAATGGCGAAGACCTGAAAGTGAAGGCCATGCAGGCTGCACTGGATCAGGTAAACAAAGGTTGCAAAAAAGTCGGCGAGTCCCAGGGCAAGCTCGACGAAGCCTCGCAAAAGCAGCAGGCCAAGGCAGACAGCAACGACACCGTGAAAGCCCTGGGCGGTCTGTTCAAGTAAGCAGAAACACCCGGTAAAAAGCCTCGCGCCTGCGGGGCTTTTTTATGGGCGTCTGCCTGCTTTAGGCTGGCCCCCCCTTCAGAGCAAGGATGCTCATGATGCCGCCACGCCTGCTGACCTACCTGCTGTTGATGCTCTTCCCTCTCATCGCCTGGGCGCAGGGCTGCCCGGACTGGCCAGTGAACAAGGCCCAGGACGAAATAACCGCCCTGCAACGGCAAATCGGCCTGTGGGATGACAGTTACCATCGGCTCGGCCAATCCCTGATCAGCGACGAGCTCTACGATCAGGCCCGCATACGCCTGGAGCAATGGCGGGGTTGCTTCGCACAGGCACCGTCATCTGCCAACAACCCCCTGTCCAGCGCGCGCGGCACTGTTGCCCACCCAGTCGCGCATACAGGCCTTGAGAAGCTGGTCAACGACCGCGCCGTGGCAGACTGGATCAGCACACGCCGCGACCTGTGGGTACAACCCAAGGTCGATGGTGTGGCGGTGACCCTGGTCTATCGCGCAGGGCGCCTGGCCCAGGTCATCAGCCGCGGCGACGGCCTGTTCGGCCAGGACTGGACCGCCTCGGCCCGCAACATTCCAGGCATCGTGCAACAGCTGCCCGAGGCCATCGACCTGCTCTTGCAGGGCGAGCTGTATTGGCGCCTGGGCGCCCACATACAAGGGGAGACGGGCGGCATGAATGCCCGCAGTAAAGTCTCCGGGCTGATGAACCGCCAACACCTGAGTGACGCCGACGCCGCAGGTATCGGCCTGTTTGTCTGGGCCTGGCCCCATGGGCCGGCGGACCTCAAGCAGCAGTTGGACAGCCTCGCACGCTGGGGTTTTGGCGATAGCCAGCGTTACAGCCAGCCCATCGACACCTTCGAACAGGCACGGCACTGGCGAACTTTCTGGCATGAACATCCATTGCCCTTCGCCACTGATGGCGTGGTGCTGCACCACAGCCAGCGCGCCCCGGCCGAACGCTGGCAGGCCGGTACGCCGTATTGGGCTGTTGCCTGGAAATACCCGGTCATCAAAGCCCTGGCCCATGTTCGCCATGTGCAGTTCAAAATCGGCCGCACCGGCCGTATCACTCCGATCCTGGAACTGGACCCGGTGCTGCTCGACGACCGTCAGATCAAACGCGTCAGCATCGGCTCCTTGAAGCGCTGGCAGGAATTGGATATCCGCCCAGGCGACCAGGTGTCCATCAGCCTCGCCGGCCAGGTGATCCCAAGGCTCGACCAGGTCATCCTGCGCAGCTATCCACGGGTCGATGTCGCGGTGCCGGTAGCCAGCAATTTCCATCACCTGAGCTGCTGGCAATTGGCCCCGGCCTGCGAGGAGCAACTGCTGGCCCGGCTGACCTGGCTCAGCGGCAAGCAAGGGCTGGACCTGCCACACATTGGCCGCGAGACCTGGAATAGCTTGATCCAGGCCGGGCAAATCAGTGGTTTGGTGGATTGGTTGAACCTTGATGAGACAGAGCTTGCTACCATTGACGGATTCGGCGACCGCAGCAGTGCGCGCCTGCTTGCGAGCCTGCAAGTGGCGCGCCAGCGACCGTTCGCGCAATGGCTGATGGCGCTTGGGGTTCCACCTACCGCCCGCAATAACCTGGCGGGCGGCTGGCATGCCCTGGCTGCGCGAGACACTCAAGCCTGGCAGGCCGAAGCAGGAATCGGCCCGGGGCGCGCGGCGCAATTGAGCGCCTTTTTTCGCGACCCCCAGGTGGTGGCTATGAGTGAAACACTGCGGGCTGCCGGGATAGATGGCTTTTAGTCCCGACCCGCCAATTTAATCGGTGCCAGCAGAAATCATCCTGCCCACCTGACAACGATCTGTTTACTTTGGAGTTTCCATGAAATTTCTTGCACCGCTTGCCCTGTTGACCGTTACCAGCTTCCTCGCCACGCCATTGCTGGCTGCCGAGACAGCCCCGCAACTGACCGGTTGCGCCGCCAAGCGCCAGGCCATCAGCCTGCAGATCGAACAAGCCAAGGCCCACGGCAACAGTGAGCAACAAGCCGGCCTGGAAAAAGCCTTGAGCGAAGTCACCGCCCACTGCACCGATGCCTCCCTGAAAAAGGAACGCGAGAACAAGGTGCTGGACGCCAAGCACGAAGTCAGCCGCCGTCAGGCCGACCTCGACAAGGCCATGAAAAAGGGCGACTCCGAGAAGATCAACAAGCGTAAGGACAAGCTCGCTGAATCGCGCAAAGAGTTGCAGCAAGCCCTCGACGACCTGGACAAGTAAGGCGCAGCCAATCGAGCCTCAATGGTCGCGAAACTGCTTATGACAGGCGCTGCAGGCATCTTCGACTTTCTGCACCGCAGGCTTCAAGTCAGTGGCTTTGTAAGGCTGCACCTGGCTGGCGATCACCAATTCACCGGTGGCCGCCTCAAGGTTGCGCGCCAGTTCCTGGAACTGGGCCTGTTTTTGCCATACGTCGTCCTTGGCGCTGGTGTGATCTTCTTCGCGCACCGTTGGAAAGTGATTCCACGGCTCATGGGACAAAGCGTCAAGCTTGACCGCACCTTCGGCAAATTTGGCCCCGTCGAACGGGATGCGGCCACGCAGCATGCCGCCCAGGTCTTCGCCCGTCTTGAGCATCTGCTTGAAGATGGCCTTGCGCTGGCCCAATGGCGAGTTCGGGTCAACGCCACCGCAAGCGGTCAGCGTCAGGCAGGCCAGCAATACAACAGTCAGTTTTTTAAAAGTCATGATGGCTCAGGGTCACGGGAAACGGCGGCCAGTATCCTCGCCCCGCCCGCAAAGACCAATAGCCCTATTAATAATATGGATGCTTGCGCCGCACCCTGCGCAGGCAATCGCCTTGGGAATTACTTGCATGAATAACCTGTTTAACCCCTGGAGCCGCCGGCTGGCATGGGCTCTGCCGATGATCGCACTACTCGCCGGATGCGACGGCGGCAACGCTCCGGCACCCAAACCTGAGCCAGAAAAACCCCATGCTGTGGCGACCTACGTCAGTGCCACCTGGGAAGACCTGCCGGTGGTTTCGGACAGCGACCTGCAAGCTGGCTTCGAATCCTGGCGCAGCGCCTGCCAACGCTTGAAGAACGACCCGGTGTGGGGCGCCACCTGCGCTGCAGCGGTCAATGTGCCGGGCAATGCCGGGGATATCCGTGGTTTCCTCAAGCAGCAGTTGGACGTCTATGGCTTGCGCTCGGCGGACAACACGCCCAATGGGCTGATCACCGGCTATTACGAACCGGTCTACCCGGGCAGCCTCACCGAAACCAAGACCGCCCACGTGCCGGTGTTTGGGGTGCCGGACGACCTGATCATCGTCAACCTGGAAAGCATCTACCCCGAACTCAAGGGCAAACGCCTGCGCGGGCGCCTGGAAGGCCGGGTACTCAAGCCCTATGACGATGCCGGCACCATCAACCAGCAAGGCTCCAGTGCCAAGCCTATTGCCTGGCTGACTCACCCGATGGACCTGCAATTTCTGCAAATCCAGGGTTCTGGCCGCATCCAGCTGGCTGACGGTCGTCAACTGCGCGTGGGCTATGCCGACCAGAACGGCTTCCCGTATCGCCCTATCGGCCGCTGGCTGGTGGAGCAAGGCGAGTTGAAGAAAGACGAAGTGAGCATGGGCGCGATCAGTGCCTGGGCCAAGGCCCATCCTGAGCGGATCCCGGAACTGTTGGCGAGCAACCCCAGCTACGTCTTCTTCAGCACCCGCCCCGACAGCAATGAAGGCCCGCGCGGCTCGCTGAACGTGCCGCTGACCGCAGGCTACAGCGTAGCCGTGGACCGCAAGGTCATCCCGCTGGGCAGCCTGTTGTGGCTGTCCACCACCCGCCCCGATGGCGCGCCGGTCGTACGGCCGGTAGCGGCCCAGGATACCGGGGGGGCGATTGTCGGCGAGGTACGTGCGGACCTGTTCTGGGGCACCGGTGATGCGGCGGGCGAGTTGGCCGGGAACATGAAGCAGCAGGGCCAGATCTGGATGTTGTGGCCCAAGGGTACGGCGCTGCCTCAAGTGCCGGATGCGCCTTTGTAGGAACCGGCTGGCCGGCGATGGCGGTTTGAAATCCGACATCGCGGGTGCACGTGCTGGCGTCATCGCTGGCAAGCCAGCTCCCACAAGGGCTGGCTGCGTGCCTTAGATCGAGACGAAGAAGAAACTCGCAATCAACGCCATGCCCACGAACCACACCAGCGAACGCAAGATCGCCCAGTCCGCCAGGTAGCAGATGATGTACAGCAGGCGGCTGGTGATAAACAGCACCGCCAGTACGTTGATGGTCACCAGTTCCGCGTTGCCGGCCAGGTGGGCAATGATCACCGCAGCGGCAAACGCCGGGGTCACTTCGAAGCTGTTGAGCTGTGCACTGTGGGCGCGCTTGGCGAAGCCTTCGAGGGTTTCGAGGAAGGCCCGGGGGTCATGGTTCTGCCGGGGGCCGAACTTGCCACCACTGAACTTGGCCACGCCGGTACACAGGTAAGGCAGAAAAATTGCGATCAACACACACCAGAAAGCGACAGTCATCACTCATTCCTTTTTTAGTTTTATCCGCTGGTTAGAGTTTCATCACGAGCATGCCGATCAGTACCAACCCACAGGCTAAGAGCCGGGAGCGGCCGAAAGGTTCTTTCAGGTAACGCATGCCGAACAACACCACCAGGATCACGCTGACTTCCCGCAACGCGGCGGCCTCGGCAATCGAGCCCAACTGCATGGCCCAAAGCACCAGAGCGTAGCTCAACAACACGCACAAACCCACGCTCAACCCCAACCGCCATTGTGTGCGCCAGAACAGGCTGAACGCCGCACGCTTGCGCACCATGGCCAACAATGGAAACGGCCAGGCGCTGAGCAGGGTCACCCAGACCAGGTAGTCCAATGGGTGCGACCAGCGCCGCAGCGCCTGACCATCGAGGAAGGTGTAGCAGCCAATGCACAGGCCGATCAGCGCCACCACCGGCAACATCGACCACGGCAACCGATCCCCACCACCGCCATGCCACAACAGGCACAACATGCCGAGCGGGATCAGCAGGATGCCGACAATCTGCTGGGTACTGAGTACCTCCCCGGCAAACACCAGGGTCAACGCCAGCACCACCAGCGGCGATAAGCCGCGCATCAGCGGATACACCAACCCAAGGTCACCGACGCGGTAGGCCTGGATCAGCAGGTAGCGGTAGAGCAACTCGAACAGCGCCGAGGCGATGATCCACGGCCAGATTTCCAAGGGCGGCAGCGACACAAATCCTACCGCCAGTAGCACAAACAGCAGCGCAACGCTGTCCATGCAGGCGATCACCAACAGGCGTTCGCCGCTGAATTTGATCAAGGTGTTCCACGTCGCATGCAACAGTGCCGCTATCAGTACCAAGACTGTCGCAAGCAATGGAACCTCCTGTAAGTGATTCGTGATGTGTCAGCACATACATATACCAAATACCGCGCTGGCACACACTGGCCTCACTGATCCTTGTCGATCCGCTGCGGATGCCTCGGGTCCGCCGCCTTTTTGCCCGGCAGGCTGCCTTCGCTGCGAATCTGCGCATGGCTGATCAACGCAAAGATAAAGCTGCCGCCGATGATATTGCCCGCCAGGGTCGGCCCGGCAAATACCAGCCAGAAGTCCTTCCACGGTAGCTCGCCGGCAAATACCAGGTAGGACACTTCCGCCGAACCGACGACGATGTGGGTGAAGTCGCCCAAGGCCATCAGGTAGGTGATCAGGATAATGATCCACATCTTGGCGCTTTCCATGGACGGGATCATCCACACCATGGTGGCGATCATCCAGCCGGAGACGATGCCCTTGGCGAACATCTGGCCCGTATCGTTTTCCATGATCTTGCGCCCGATTTCGAGGAAGGCCTGGTCGGTCTTGGTGTCGAAGATCGGCAGGTGCAGCATCACATAAGCCACCAGCAAGGTGCCGCAGAGGTTGCCCACCAGCACCACCGTCCACAGCCGCAACAGGCGCCCGGCATTGCCCAGGGTCGGCTTGCTCATCACCGGCAGCACGGCGGTCAGGGTGTTTTCGGTAAACAGTTGCTGGCGCGCGAGGATCACTGCGAGAAAGCCTGCGCAGTAGCCAAAGCTGGCAATCACCTTGAAGCCTTCGCCGTCGGGCAGGCGTGAGTTGAGCAGCCCCATGGCCATCAATGACAGGCCCATGGTCAGGCCGGCGGCCAGCGCCGACCACCACAGCGCCGCTACGCTGCGCTCCAGCTCCTGGTCGCCCTGGGTGCGGATGATTTCATGCAGCACCGCCGCCCGGGGTGGCTGGTTCTTGTCCACATCCTGCTGTTCTTCCTGCGACAGGTTGGGAGTCTTGCCGTCTTTTTGCGTGGCCATGGGCGTACCTGAACGTTGGGTGACGATGTTCAGGTACGACCTGCCAGTCATCACCAGCGTTCAATGGCCACTTCCTTACACGGAGGGTTACTCGCTGTCGTCCTGGAACTGGTCTTTGACGTACTTGATCTCGGTACGACCATGGGGTGCCGGCAGGCCGTCTTCGCCGAGGTTGACGAAGACCATTTTTTCTACGGTGAGGATGCTCTTGCGCGTGATCTTGTTGCGCACTTCACAGGTCAGGGTGATGGAGGTGCGGCCAAACTCGGTGGCGGTGATGCCCAGCTCGATGATGTCGCCCTGGCGCGAGGCGCTGACAAAATTGATCTCGGAAATGTACTTGGTCACCACGCGCTGGTTGCCCAGTTGAACGATGGCGTAGATCGCCGCTTCTTCGTCGATCCAGCGCAGCAGGCTGCCACCGAACAGGGTGCCGTTGGGGTTGAGGTCTTCGGGTTTTACCCATTTGCGGGTGTGGAAGTTCATGTTCACTCCAAAGCGTCTTGCGAAATGATGGCCAACATCATGGCAGAGCGCCGGCCCAAGCTCTATGAGCCATTGCCTATCAGTGTCATGAGCGATCTTCATGACCCCGACAGAAAGGCTTGGGAAGTCAGGCGCAGGCGGCTATAATCGCCACCGCTTCAAAACGGTCATCTGTGATTGATACCGTTCTCCCGCCACCTGTCCGAGGGGCGCTGCAGCAGGCCCTGGCCTGTCAGGCTCGGATGGGGCGTTGCCCAGCCGGGTTGTCCTGGTTGGATACTAAACGCACAACGGCGCCCATTCGCACACTACGAATGGAGGCTCTTCATGAGCGCTGTAATCACGCCTGCAGGTTTTACCGACTACAAAGTCGCCGATATGTCCCTCGCTGCCTGGGGCCGTCGCGAAACCTTTATCGCCGAATCCGAAATGCCTGCCCTGATGGGCCTGCGCCGCAAGTACGCCGCTGAGCAGCCGCTCAAGGGCGCGAAGATTCTCGGCTGCATCCACATGACCATCCAGACTGCCGTGCTGATCGAAACCCTGGTTGCCCTGGGTGCCGAAGTGCGCTGGTCGTCCTGCAACATCTTCTCGACCCAGGACCAGGCCGCTGCTGCCATCGCCGCTGCCGGCATCCCTGTCTTCGCCTGGAAAGGCGAGACCGAAGAAGAGTACGAGTGGTGCCTGGAACAAACCATCCTGAAAGATGGCGCGCCTTGGGATGCCAACATGATCCTCGACGACGGCGGCGACCTGACCGAGCTGCTGCACAAGAAGTACCCGCAGATTCTCGACCGCGTCCACGGCGTGACCGAAGAGACCACCACCGGCGTACACCGCCTGCTGGACATGCTGGCCAAGGGCGAGCTGAAAATCCCGGCCATCAACGTCAACGACTCGGTGACCAAGAGCAAGAACGACAACAAGTACGGCTGCCGTCACAGCCTCAACGATGCGATCAAGCGCGGCACCGACCACCTGCTGTCGGGCAAGCAAGCCCTGGTGATCGGCTACGGTGACGTGGGCAAGGGTTCGTCCCAGTCCCTGCGCCAGGAAGGCATGATCGTCAAGGTCTCCGAAGTCGACCCGATCTGCGCCATGCAAGCCTGCATGGACGGTTTCGAAGTGGTCTCGCCGTTCATCGACGGCCAGAACGACGGCACCGAAGCCAGCATCGACAAGGCCCTGCTGGGCAAGATCGACCTGATCGTGACCACCACCGGTAACGTCAACGTCTGCGATGCGAACATGCTCAAGGCCCTGAAAAAGCGCGCCGTGGTGTGCAACATCGGGCACTTCGACAACGAAATCGACACCGCTTTCATGCGCAAGAACTGGGCATGGGAAGAGGTCAAGCCTCAGGTTCACAAGGTTCACCGTACAGGCAGTGGTGATTTCGACCCACAGAACGATGACTACCTGATCCTGCTGGCCGAAGGCCGCCTAGTTAACCTGGGCAACGCCACTGGCCACCCAAGCCGCATCATGGATGGCTCGTTCGCCAACCAGGTACTGGCGCAGATCTTCCTGTTCGGCCAGAAGTACGCCGACCTGTCGCCAGCCCAGAAAGCCGAGCGCCTGACCGTGGAAGTACTGCCGAAGAAACTCGACGAAGAAGTGGCCCTGGAAATGGTCCGCGGCTTCGGCGGCGTCGTGACGCAACTGACCAAGACCCAGGCCGACTACATCGGCGTGACCGTCGAAGGCCCGTTCAAGCCGCACGCCTACCGCTACTAAGTAACCGGCTCTCTCCCTGCTGGAGCGGGCTTGTGTGGGAGCGGGCTTGCTCGCGAATGCGCAGTGTCAGTCGAAGCAGTAACGACTGGCACACCGCTTTCGCGAGCAAGCCCGCTCCCACATTGACGGTGTATGTCTTCCGGTTTTATGAGTTTTCAAGGGTATTACCATGTCCCAAGACCGTCGCTACAGCTTCGAGTTCTTCCCGACCAAGACCGATGCTGGGCATGAAAAGTTGATGGCGACTGCCAAGCAGTTGGCCAGCTACAACCCCGATTTCTTCTCCTGCACCTACGGCGCAGGCGGCTCGACCCGTGATCGTACGATCAACACCGTGCTGCAGCTGGAAAGCGAGGCCAAGGTGCCTGCCGCGCCGCACCTGTCGTGCGTGGGCGACAGCAAGGACGACCTGCGCGGCCTGCTGACCCAATACAAGGCCGCCGGCATCAAGCGTATCGTCGCCCTGCGCGGTGACCTGCCGTCCGGCATGGGCATGGCCAGCGGCGAGCTGCGCTACGCCAATGACCTGGTGAGCTTCATCCGTGAAGAAACCGGCGATCACTTCCATATCGAAGTGGCTGCTTATCCGGAAATGCACCCGCAAGCGCGCAACTTCGAAGACGATCTCAACAACTTCGTGCGCAAGGCCAATGCCGGCGCCAACAGTGCGATCACCCAGTACTTCTTCAACGCCGACAGCTACTTTTACTTCGTCGAGCGCGTGCAGGCCCTGGGTGTGAATATCCCGATCGTGCCGGGCATCATGCCGATCACCAACTACAGCAAGCTGGCGCGCTTCTCTGACGCCTGCGGTGCAGAAATCCCACGCTGGGTACGCAAGCAGCTGGAAGCCTACGGCGATGACGTCAAGAGCATCCAGGCCTTCGGCGAGCAGGTCATCAGTGAAATGTGCGAAACCTTGCTGCAAGGTGGCGCACCGGGGCTGCACTTCTACACCCTGAACCAGGCTGACCCGAGCCTGGCGATCTGGAACAACCTCAAGCTGCCACGCTGAGGCTGCCCCCTTTGTACCGCCGGCCAGGATTCCTTCCCGGCTCGGCGGCGCAATAAAAGTTCAGGTTTGCCGCCTGAAGATCCCCGATCCAGAGCTTCTCTTTAACCTGAGACAGTCGTAACCTCAGGGTATGCCCGTCATTCTCCAGCTGTTGAGCGCTGTTCTTTTCACTTGCCTGAGCCTGACCGCCCACGGCGAGAAACTGCGCATTGTCACCGAGCCCTGGGCACCTTACGTCTACGAAGAAAACGGCCAGATGCGCGGGCTCGACTACGAGACTACCGTCATCGTGTTCCAGCGCCTGGGGATCGAGGTGCAGTGGCAGTTCCTGCCCTGGAAACGCTGCCTGGCCATGCTCGACCAAGGCCTGGCGGACGGCGCACTGGATATTTTCCACAGCCACGAACGCGACGCCGCGCTGCTTTACCCCAGCGAACCGTTGTCCCAGGTTGAGTTTGTGATGTTCTACGCCAACCAGCGCCCGCATCCGTTCCAGACCCTGGATGAGCTCAAAGGGCTGACCATCGGCACCTCCCCCGGTTACCTGTATAGCGCCGGGTTCAGCGAATCCACGCTGTTTACCCGCGAACCGGCCCCCAGCCATGAGGCTAACTTCGGCAAATTGGCCCGTGGCCGGATCGATCTGGTGATCACCGACCGCCGGGTCGGCCAGCATGTGCTCAAGGAATTGGGCCTGGAACACCAGGTCACCCAGGCGCCGCCGGTGATCAGCAGCCAGAAACAATTCCTCGCCGTACGCCGTGGCGCGGGCATGGACCTGCTGGTCCAGCGTTTTGGTGCCGAGCTCAAACGTTTCAAGCAAGAGCCCGCCTACGCGGCCCTGAGTGCCAAATATGCCGGCGCCGGGACCCAGATAGCCCCGTCGCCGCTGCTGGACGACACCGTTGAGCAGCAGGAAAGCAGCGCGCAGTGAATGCTCTGTTATACTCCGGCCTTTCCGCCAGGCTTACGCCCGGCCGCTGTGGTCGTATCACAGGCATCCAACCCCGCTACTGCGCAGCTTTGCAGCCCGCGCGAGCCATTGGAGTGCCTGCCAGCCCCAGCAGGACCGGACGGGGTTGCGTTCCTCTAAACGCGATTCGCGCCCGGCAAGATTATCCCTTTGGGCCAAGCCCTAACTACAAACAGGATTACTCATGTCCTTTGCTTCCCTCGGTCTCTCCGAGGCTTTAGTCCGCGCCATCGAGGCAGCGGGCTATACCGAGCCTACTCCGGTGCAACAGCGGGCTATTCCCGCCGTGTTGCAAGGTCGCGACCTGATGGTCGCGGCTCAGACAGGTACTGGTAAAACCGGCGGCTTCGCCCTCCCGATTCTGGAGCGGTTGTTCCCCAACGGTCACCCGGACAAATCCCAGCGTCACGGCCCGCGCCAACCCCGCATACTGGTCCTGACCCCTACCCGCGAACTCGCCGCACAAGTGCATGACAGCTTCAAGCTGTACGCTCGCGACCTGAAGTTCGTCAGCGCCTGCATCTTCGGCGGCGTCGGCATGAACCCACAGGTTCAGGCCATGTCCCGCGGGGTTGACGTGCTGGTCGCCTGCCCTGGTCGTTTGCTCGACCTGTGCGGCCAAGGCAGCGTCGATCTGTCCCACGTGGAAATCCTCGTGCTGGACGAAGCCGACCGTATGCTCGACATGGGCTTTGTCCATGACGTGAAGAAAGTCCTCGCACGCCTGCCGGCCAAGCGTCAGAACCTGCTGTTCTCGGCAACGTTCTCCAACGACATCACGGCCCTCGCCGGCAAGCTGCTGCACAACCCCGAGCGCATCGAAGTCACGCCGCCCAACACCACGGTCGAGCGTATCGAGCAGCGGGTGTTCCGCCTGCCAGCCAGCCACAAGCGCTCGCTGCTGGCTCACCTGATCACCGCTGGCGCCTGGGAACAGGTGCTGGTGTTCACCCGCACCAAGCACGGCGCCAACCGCCTGGCCGAGTACCTGGACAAGCACGGCCTCACCGCCGTCGCCATCCACGGCAACAAGAGCCAGAACGCGCGGACCAAGGCCCTGGCCGACTTCAAGGCCGGCTCCGTACGGATCCTGGTGGCCACCGATATCGCCGCCCGCGGCCTGGATATCGACCAACTGCCGCACGTGGTCAACTTCGAGCTGCCAAACGTCGATGAAGACTACGTGCACCGTATCGGCCGTACTGGCCGTGCCGGTCGTTCGGGCGAGGCCATTTCCCTGGTCGCCCCGGATGAAGAGAAACTGCTGAAAAGCATCGAGCGCATGACCAAGCAGAAAATCGCCGACGGCGACCTGATGGGCTTCGATGCCAGCACCGTGGAAGCCGAAAAACCGGAAGTGCGCGAGCGTCCGGATGTGCGTAACCCGCGCAACCCACGTGGTCCCAAGGGCGATGGCCCGAACGGCGGCGGTGGTGGCGGTGGTCGTCGCGACAAAGGCAAGGACAAGGGCGGCAAGGACAAGGCGCCTACCAACGGCCGTGGCGAACGCCCAGCCCGTGAGCAAAAGCCCCGTGAAGGCACCCCGGCCCGCGAACAGCGCCAGCCGAGCCAGCCGCCACGCGCCGCAGCCGACCGCGCACCGGACGAGTTCCTCGACGACGACGTGGATAACTTCGGCAACCGCGTCGACTACGTGCCCCAGGCCAAGCCGGCCCAAGGCCGTGGTCGCCGCCCAGGTGCCCCGGCACCGGGCGCTGGTGCAGGTGCTCCGCGCACCGGCGGCCAGCCGCAGGGTCGCCAGAACGGTCCACGCAGCAGCAACGGCGCCACCACTGGCACCCCGCCTGCCAAGCGCAATGGCCCGCGCAACGGCGCTCCGCGTGACGGCCAGGCCCGTCGCGAAGAGTCGCGCAACCGCCGCCCTGCGCGTGATGAGCAGCCACGCGCCTCGGAACCTGCCGTGCAGAACCCGCGCAGCGGCACCACGCCGAAGATCATCCACAAGGAGTCGAAAAGCGATCGCTTCCCGACACCTGAGCAGTTGGATCAACTGCCAGGCCGCCCTCGTGGTGAAAAACCAGCGTTGCTGACCCGCAACCGCTGATTTTCAAAGCGCCATAAAAATGCCCCGAATCGAAAGATCCGGGGTATTTTTTTGGACTCGACATCGATCAACTGTGGGAGCTGGCTTGCCTGCGATGACGGAATTTCAGCCTGCATCGCAGGTGGCTGACCTGCCGCTATCGCAGGCAAGCCAGCTCCTACATTGACCGTATTCCAGGCTGAAAAAAACCGGATCTCACGATCCGGTTTTTTATGCAGCCTGCGAATTTACTTCGCTTTGACACCTTCCAGCGAGATGTCCAGGTCCACGGTCTGGGAAGTCGGGCCAGGGCCTTTGATGCCGAAGTCATTCAGGTTCAGCGTAGTCTTGGCGTTGAAGCCAGCACGTTCGCCGCCCCATGGATCCTTGCCTTCACCGTTGAACGTGGCCTTGAAGGTCACAGGCTTGGTCACACCGTGGAAGGTCAGGTCGCCGGTCACGTCAGCAGTTTTTTCGCCGGTTGGTTTAACTGCGGTCGAAACGAACTTGGCATCGGCGAACTTGCCAACGTCCAGGAAGTCCTTGCTGGCGATGTGCTTGTCACGTTCAGCGTGGTTGGACCACAGGCTGGCGGTTTTCACGTCGACGGCGATTTTGCTCGCTTCAGGCTTGGCGGCATCCCAGCTGAACGTACCATCCCAGTCCTTGAAAGTACCGTGGATGTAGCTGTAGCCCAGGTGGCTGATTTTCCAGTCGATGAAGGCGTGCTGCCCTTCCTTGTCGATCTTGTAATCAGCAGCCATCACCTGACCAGCAGACAGCAGAGCAGAACCAATTGCCAGAGCGGCGAGAGTCTTTTTCAACATGCTTTCTATTCCTTGTGAGTCGAGGTTGAACATCAGGCTTTGCGCCCCAGCATACGAACCAGGGTCGCGTCACGATCAATGAAGTGGTGCTTCAACGCGGCCACGCCATGCAGGCCGGCAAACACCACCAGTACCCAGGCCAGGTACAAATGCACCAGCCCAGCTACGTCTGCCTGGTCCGGTAGACCGGAAACCACGGCAGGAATTTCAAACAGGCCAAACACCGGGATCCCGACACCGTCTGCGGTGGAAATCAGGTAGCCGGCAATCATCACGGCAAACAGCCCGAGATACAGGAACGCGTGGCCAAACGCCGCGCCGATCCGGGTCATGCGGCTATAGCTGGCCAGTGGCGGCGGTGGTGGGCTGAGCAGGCGCCAGACAATGCGCACCAACATCACCGCAAACAACGTAATACCAATGCTTTTGTGCAAGTCCGGTGCATCTTTGCGCCATAGGCTGTAGTAGTCGAGGCCGACCATCCACAGGCCCAGCGCGAACAGGCCAAACACCACCAGGGCCACACTCCAGTGGATAACAATGCTGACCCAGCCGTAGCGGGCCGATGTGTTTCGTAGTTGCATTCCCCAAATCCTGTAAGAGCCGTGTCCAAGACTAGCGTGTTACCTATCGATATAAAGCCGAAAATTTCGCTTTGAAATATCGATTTATCCGATGTTGAGCCTATGAACAGTAAATTAACTAGGGATTAAGGACTATCGAGCACAAACGTGACAGACCGTCCTGCATTTACTGCCAATTCACCGTTCATGGGTTGTGACACAGCCCACCATTGCATAGGCTTGCGCGATTGTTTTGCCTGCGCGGGTCACGGCAGCGCTTCGAGGAGACTAAAAGATGGGCTTGAACAACCAGTGGATGCAACGCGATCTGGCGGTGCTGTGGCATCCCTGCACCCAGATGAAAGACCACCAGCAACTGCCGCTGGTGCCGATCAAGCGCGGTGAAGGCGTATGGCTGGAAGACTTCGAAGGCAAGCGCTACCTCGATGCCGTCAGCTCGTGGTGGGTCAACGTGTTCGGCCACGCCAACCCGCGTATCAACCAGCGCATCAAGGATCAGGTGGACCAACTGGAGCACGTGATCCTCGCCGGCTTCAGCCACCAGCCGGTGATCGAGCTGTCCGAGCGCCTGGTCAAGATCACCCCCGAAGGCCTGACCCGCTGCTTCTACGCCGACAATGGCTCGTCGTGCATCGAAGTCGCGCTGAAGATGAGCTTTCACTATTGGCTCAACCGCGGCCAGCCGAACAAAAAGCGCTTTGTCACCCTGACCAACAGCTACCACGGCGAAACCATCGCCGCGATGTCGGTCGGTGATGTGCCGCTGTTCACCGAGACCTACAAGGCGCTGCTGCTGGACACCATCAAGGTGCCAAGCCCGGACTGCTACCTGCGCCCCGCAGGCATGAGCTGGGAAGAACACTCGCGCAATATGTTCCAGGCCATGGAACAGACCCTGGCGGACAACCACGACAGCGTCGCCGCCGTGATCGTCGAACCACTGATCCAGGGTGCCGGTGGCATGCGCATGTACCACCCGGTATACCTCAAGCTGCTGCGCGAAGCCTGCGACCGGTATGGCGTGCACCTGATCCACGATGAAATCGCCGTGGGCTTCGGCCGTACCGGCAGCATGTTTGCCTGTGAGCAGGCGGGCATCCGCCCGGATTTCCTGTGCCTGTCCAAGGCCCTGACCGGCGGCTACCTGCCGCTGGCCGCCGTGGTCACCACCGAAGATGTGTACAGCGCCTTCTACGACGACTATCCGACCCTGCGCGCCTTCCTGCACTCCCACAGCTACACCGGCAACCCGCTGGCCTGTGCGGCAGCCCTGGCGACCCTGGATATCTTCGAAGAAGACAACGTCATCGAGAACAACAAGGCCCTGGCCCAGCGCATGACCACCGCCACCGCGCACCTGGTAGACCACCCCCATGTCTCGGAAGTGCGCCAGACCGGCATGGTGCTGGCCATCGAGATGGTACAGGACAAGCCCACCAAGACCGCCTACCCCTGGCAGGAACGGCGCGGCCTGAAAGTGTTCGAGCATGCCCTGGAACGCGGCGCGCTGCTGCGCCCGCTAGGCAGCGTGGTGTATTTCCTGCCGCCGTATGTGATTACCCCGGAGCAGATCGACTTCCTCGCCGAAGTGGCCACTGAAGGCATTGATATCGCCACCAATAGCAAAGTCAGCGTGGCCGTGCCCAAGGACTTCCACCCAGGCTTTCGCGACCCCGGCTAACCCTCAGCCCCCTGTAGGAGCCGGCTTGCCGGCGAAAAACGTGAGAGCGCCGCGTTCATCCAGGCCCCCTCGTTATCGTTGACCTCCATCGCCGGCAAGCCGGCTCCTACAGTACGCCGTCGCTCCCGCTGCATAGCAACACACACATTATTTGCAGAGAACAGAAATGAGACTGTCGCGTTTTTTCACCGATACCCCGCTAAGCCTTGGCGACCACGAATTGCCCGAAGCCCAGGCGCACTACATCAGCCGTGTGCTGCGCATGAACGAAGGCGATGCCGTGCAACTGTTCGACGGCTCTGGCCAGGAATTTCGCGGCAGCCTGCTGGAAGTCGGGAAAAAACGCGTGACGGTGCAACTGACCGAAGCCTTCGCCGGCCAGGTCGAGTCGCCACTGCACATTCATCTGGGCCAGGGCCTGTCCCGTGGCGAGCGCATGGACTGGGCCATCCAGAAAGCCACCGAGCTTGGGGTCAATGCCATCACGCCGATCTTCAGCGAGCGCTGCGAAGTGCGCCTCAAGGACGAACGTGCCGACAAACGCCTGCTGCACTGGCGCCAGGTCGCAATCAGCGCCTGTGAGCAATGCGGCCGCTCTACGGTGCCGGTGATTCACCCACCGCTGTTGCTGGCCGATTGGTTGAAACAGGCCGAGGCGGATTTGAAGCTGGTGCTGCACCCGGTGGCCGAGCCGCTGGTGAGCCATGCCAAGCCATCGAGCCTGGCGTTTTTGATCGGGCCGGAGGGTGGCTTGACCGATGGTGAAGTCCAGACCGCGCAAGGCGCTGGCTTCCACGCCGCACGGCTGGGGCCGCGGGTGTTGCGCACCGAGACGGCGCCCGTAGTTGCGCTGGCCGTCGCACAACAGCTATGGGGCGACTTCTAACCCCACGTTGCAAACCCAATCAAACTGTAGGAGCTGGCTTGCCTGCGATGGCGGCATCAAGGCCTGCGCAAGACTTGCGGGCCTCATCGCCGGCAAGCCGGCGCCTACAGGCTGGGTGTTTTATTCCACCGGATCACTCACCGGCTTGGCAATGATCGCCTTCAGCTCGCTGGTCATGGGGAACTCCAGGTTCAATCCCTTCGGCGGGATCGGCTGTTCAAACCAGCGCTGGTAGATCCCGTTGATTTCCCCCGAGCTGTACAGCTCGCCCAACGTTTCGTTGACCACCGCCAGAAACTGCGGGTCGTCCTTGCGCACCATGCAGCTGTAGATTTCCCGCGACTGCTCCTCGCCCACCACCACCCACTTGTGCGGGTCCTTGGCCTTGGCGCGCTCGCCGTAGAGCAACGCATCGTCCATGTAGAACGCCACGGCCCGGCCCGATTGCAACATCTGGAACGCCTCGCCGTGATCCTTGGCGCTGATCACCGACATATCCAGCTTGTGCTCGTGGTTGTAGCTCTTGAGGAACCGCTCGTTGGTGGTGCCGGCAGTGGTCACCACGTTCTTGCCGCGCAGGTCGGCGAAGCGCTGGATACCGCTGTCGTTGGCGGTGAGCAACTGGCCCTTGACGTAGATAAAGCCATAGGAAAACGCCACCTGCTTCTGCCGCTCGGCCGTCACCCCGGTGGAGCCGCACTCCAGGTCGACGGTGCCGTTGATCACCAACGGAATACGGGTCTGGGAGGTGACCAGGTTGTACTTCACGTTGAGCTGGGGCACGCCGATCTTCTGTTGGATGCGCTCGACAATCTTGCTCGCCAGGTCCACCGAGTAGCCCATGGGTTTGCCGGTGTGGTCGCCGACATAGGAAAACGGCACCGACGCATCGCGATAGCCCAGGGTGATGCTCTTGGCATTCGCGACCTTGGCCAGGGTGCCCACCAGCGGCGCTTCATTGGCCTGGGCCTGGGCCGCCAGTAACAGCCCGAGGGCCGTGCCGATCAACGTGATTTTTTGCATTGTTATTCTCCGTTGGTTTTCTTGTTATGGGCGGCGTACAGCGATGACGCTGATTTCCACCAGCACACTGGGGCGTGCCAGTTCCGCCTGCAGGGTGGTACGGGTCGGTGCCTGGCCGGGCGTGAGCCAGGCGCACCAGACATCATTCATCGGCGCAAAACCCTCCTGAATGTTTTTCAGGTAGATAGTCGCGTTGAGCAGATGATCCTTGTCGCTGCCGGCTTCGGCCAGCAGCGCATCAATCTTGGCCAGCACCTCGTGGGTCTGGGTACTGACGTCCTGGCCGTCGCCCGGCACCTGGCCGGAAAGGAAGACCAGGTCCTGGAAAGTCACGGCGCCCGACAGGCGACTATTGCTGTTGATCCGGGTGATGGTCATTGCGCGGTCCTATGCGGCGCGGGGCGCGAGGCCCTGCATATCAATGGAAGGAGTGTGCTGGCCGATCAGTTCGGCCAACACCTGGCCGCTGCCGCAGGCCAGGGTGAAACCCAGGGCGCCGTGGCCGAGGTTGAGCCACAGGTTGCGGTACACGCTGGCACCAATCAGCGGCACGCCGCTGGGGGTGGCCGGGCGCATGCCTGCCCATTCGATGGCCTGGCTGTAATCGCCGGCCAAAGGGAACGTCTCACTGGCTTGGCGCTTGATCAGGGCCAGGCGCTTGGGCTCAAGGCCCTTATCGAAGCCGACGATATCGACCATCGCCGCCACCCGCAGTTGTTCGCCGATCCGCGCGTAAACGATCTTGCGGTCATAGTCGGTGATGCTGATGTTCGGCGCGGCGTGCTGCGCGCCAATCGGCACGCTCAGGCTGTAGCCCTTGAGCGGATACAGCGGCAATGCGATGCCCGGCAAGGCCAACTCGGGGCTGCGTACTCCCGCCGCCAGCACCAGGTGCTGCACCGGCATCACCTCGTCACCCAACTCAATCGCCTGCACGGTGCCGTTGGCATGGCGGATACCGGTGACCTTGCGCCCCAGCACAAACCGGCACCGGCCCGACGCTTGCAGGCGCGCCGCCAACTGCTGGCAGAAGCCATGACAGTCCGCCACTTCTTCATTGGGCGTGTAGATACCTCCGACAAAATCCCTGGCCCCCAGGGTCGGCTCCAGCCGCGTGCAATCGGCCGCCGACAGCACTTGCTGTTGCAGGCAATCGAGCACCTTGTTGCGAGCGTGCTCGAAGGTGTGATGGCTGCGAAATGTCACCAGCTTGCCGTTACGTTTCCAGTCGAAGCCGTCCAGCCCGTCTTCTTCGCGCCATTGCTGCAAGGTGCCCTGGCTCAGGGTGGCTAGGCGCAGCAAGTGCCCGGCGTTGCGCTTGTTGACCGATGCCCGGCAGGCGCCAAGGAAGGAGGCCATCCAACGCCATTGCGCCGGGTCCAGGCGCGGGCGCAGCTTTAACGGCGAGTCACCGCGCAGCAGCCAGCCAATGGCTTGCAACGGCACGCCTTTGTCCGCCAGCGGCGCAACGTAGCGATAGGACAATTGGCCGCCATTGGCAAAGCTGGTCTCGCTGCCCAGGCTGTCGCGCGCCTCGACCACCGTCACGTCCATGCCGGCGCGCACCAGGGCATAGGCGCTCGCCAGACCGATGACCCCACCGCCAATGATGCAAACCTGCTCAGCCATATCGATTCCCAAGCGTTGTAATGAGCGTCCAAGGGTAGGGGCAGGTGACAGGCGCCGGACAATGAATAAAGATGGGCCACCTATAAACAAAGGTTATGGACTCGTCATGCGCTTGCGTCATATCGAAATCTTCCAGGCCATCCGCCAGACCGGCTCGGTCAGTGCCGCCGCGCAGTTGCTGCATGTCTCGCAACCGGCGGTGACCAAGGTGCTGCAACATGCCGAGCTGCAACTGGGCTTCCCGCTGTTCCTGCGCATACGCGGCAAGCTGCAGCCCACCCCGGAAGCCCTGGCCCTGGAGCGCGAAGTCGATAAGGTCAGCGAAAGCCTGCAAGGCGTGCGGCGCCTGGCGCAGAACCTGCGGCGCGCGCCTGGCCAAAGCTTGCGCATTGGCGCCACGCCGGCCCTGGCCTTGTCACTGCTGCCGCCGGCGATTGGCGAGTGGACCCAACGCTACCCGGACATCGCCTGCGAACTGTCCAGCGCCCACAGCCGCGAGCTGGTGCAAAACCTGTTGATGCGCGAGATGGATGTGGCGCTGACCCTCAAGTCCCCGGACCATCCGGGGCTCAAGGCACAGGCATTGGCCCACGGCGTATTGGTGGCCCTGGCACCACGGGGTTTCTGGCCGGCGGCGGAACTGGGCAAACCCCTGCCCTTGATGGCCCTGGCGGGCACGCCGTTGATTGGCCTGTCGAGTGCCGACCCGCTGTCGGCGCGGCTCGACAGCTATCTGGAAGCGGTCGAACCACCGCCACGCGTGCGGATCTCGGTGCAGACCTACTCCCTGGCCCGGGCCATGGTGGAGTCCGGCGCCGGCCTGGCGGTGATCGACCCCTTCACCGCGCTGGGCGCCTCCACCGACAGCACCTGCATCCGCCCCCTGGCCCCGCCGCTGCCCATCACCCTGTATGCCCTGACCCGCGCCGACGAGCCACCGCCGCATATGTTGGCGAGCCTGCTGGAGATCTTTGGCAGCCGTGCCCAGGAGCAGCTAGACCGCCTCTAAACCTGTAGGAGCCGGCTTGCCGGCGATGAGGCCATCAAGTCTTGCGCCAACCTTGCTGACGCCATCGCCGGCAAGCCGGCTCCTACAGAGGTGCGTCAGAGCACGTAGCGCATGATCGCCACAAAATGCAGCAGGCTGCCGCCAATCACAAACAGATGCCAGATCCCGTGGGAGTGCCTTAAACGGTGTTCCAGGGCAAAGAAGATAATCCCCACCGTGTACAACACCCCACCCGACGCCAGCCAGATAAACCCGTCCATGCCCAGCGCGGCAATCAACGGCTTGACCGCCACCAACACAATCCAGCCCATCACCGCGTAAATCACAATCGACAAAATGCGCGCCTCGGAACGCGGCTTGATCTCCTGCAAGATCCCGATCACCGCCAGCCCCCAGACAATCCCGAACAGCGTCCAGCCCCACGGCCCGTGCAGGGTCACCAGGCAAAACGGGGTGTAGCTGCCGGCAATCAGCAGATAGATCGAAAAGTGATCGACCTTCTGCATGATCGCTTTCTTGCGCCCGCGCACGCTGTGATACACCGTCGAGGCGCTATACAGCACCAGCAAGGTAAAACCGTAGATCGCCACGCTGACGATCTTCCACGGGCTGCCGTCCATGCTCGCCACCACCAGCATCCACACCGCGCCGATAAAGGCTGCCACGGCGCCGAGCAAATGGCTCCAGGCGTTGAATCGTTCTCCGTGATACATGTGTTGCCAACCTCCAAAACTGCTGCATCTACCCCATAAGGCTCAGGCCTGACAGGCGAGAGTGCAAGACCGTTATGACGGTTGCGGCGCTTTAAGGGCACAATCGAACGCATTCGAATAAGAGTCATCGCCATGCTGATCGACGAAGAATTTACCCTCAAGAAACTGGAAATCTTCCTGGCCTTCATGCGCACCGGCAACCTGGCCCGTGCCGCCGCCGAGTTGCAGACCAGCAATGTCAGCGTGCACCGGGCCATCCACTCCCTGGAAAACGCACTGCGCTGCCCGCTGTTCAAGCACGAAGGGCGCAACCTCACCCCCCTGGAAAGCGCCTACATCCTCGAAGAGCGCGCGCAGAAGCTGGTACAGGATGTGGTCGACAGCGTGCGCCTGACCCGCGAAGCCGCCGGTTTCTCCGCCGAGCGTTTCAAGCTCGGCGCTCTGTATTCGCTGACGGTCAAGACCGTGCCGCAACTGATCATGGGTCTGAAAATCAGGCGTAGCGAGCTCAATATCGACCTGATCCTGGGCTCCAACGTCGACCTGATGTACAAGCTCAAAAACATGGAAGTCGACGCGATCCTGATCTCCCTCGACGACCAGGCCGTCGAGCCGGATTGCGCGCAGATCCAGCTGTTTTGCGACGATATCTTCCTCGCCACCCCCGCCGACTCGCCCCTGGATCGCGAACAGGAAATCGACCTGGCCCAGGTGCGCGATGCCACCTTCATCACCCTGACCCAAGGCTTCGCCACCCACCAGGACGGCGCACGGGTGTTCAAGCAGGCAGGCTTCGAGCCGAAGGTGGCGATGCAGGTCAACGATATCTTTACCCTGCTGAGCATGGTCAGCTCGGGCGTTGGTTATGCGCTGCTGCCGGGAAGGATCGCGGCGGTGTATGAGAACCGGGTCAAGCTGATCCCGTTGCAACCACGCTACCGGTTGCAGCAGCACATTGGCGTGGTGTTCTTGAAGGCCAAGGAGCGCGATCCGAACCTGCTGGCGTTGTTGGCGGAGTGTCGGATGTATGCCAATCGGCAACGTTGAACACTGCCCCTGTAGGAGCCGGATTGCCGGCGATGAGGCCATTCGCCTTGCGACACATCCAAGGCAGCCATCGCCGGCAAGCCGGATCCCACAAAGGGTCGATCAGCCCACCAACCCGCGCATGATCAAAAACAACAACGAAGGCCCCAACAAACACCCCAGCGCCGTATAAAACGCCGCCGTCAGGCAGCCATAAGGCACCAGCTTCGGATCAGTCGCCGCCAGCCCACCGGCCACGCCGCTGGAGGTGCCCATCAGCCCGCCGAAGATCACCGCACTGCGCGGGCTGTTCAGGCCAATCAGCGGGGCGACGAACGGGGTCATCACCATCACCAGAATGGCCTTGATCAACCCCGCCGCGATGGACAGCGCCATCACCTCGGAACTGGCGCCAATCGCCGCCCCGGTCACCGGCCCGACGATGTAGGTCACGGCCCCGGCGCCGATGGTGGTCAGGCTCACTGCATCGGTATAACCAAACGCCATGGCCACTCCGACGCCTGCGATAAACGACGAGCCAACGCCGACAAACAACGCCAGCACCCCCACATATCCAGCACGCTTGAGCTCATCGACGCTCACCCCAAACGCGGTGGCCACGATGGCAAAGTCCCGCAACATCGCCCCGCCCAGCAGGCCGATGCCCGACAGCAACGGGATATCCACCACGCCCTTGGCCCCGCCGGTAAACGCACCACCCACATAGGACAGCACCAGCCCCAGCAGGATCGCGATGGCCGAACCATGCAGGCGGCCTTTGGTGAAGGTGTCGCTGATCCAGTAGGACACCCACATGGTCAGGCCGATTACCGCAAAACCGCTGATCAGGCCGTAGCCGGTGATGACTTTCATCAAGGATTCGTACATGGCGCTCACCCTGCCGACTTGGGAGTGACAACCGCTTCCGGCTCACGCTTGCCGATGCGCACCAGCACCGGCACCAGGGCAAATGCCACCACCACCGCGCTGGTGCCGGCGAGGATCGCCATCGGGCCGCCACTGATCGCGCCATACACGTTTTGCTGGGCCGCCATGGCCACCACAATGGGAATGTACACCGCCGCCCAGAAGCTCACGCCCTGCTCGGATTTGCCGGTAAACAGGCCACGCTTAGCGAGGTAACTGCCCAGGCCGATCAGCAGCAACATCGCGATCCCCACCCCGCCGACGTTGGCCGGGATGCCCATCCATTTGCCCAATAGCTCGCCGACGAACAGGCCCGCCAGGGTACACAGGGCCAGAAACGCCACACCGTAAATAATCATGCTGGTAGTCCTCTTGATGCTTGATCGAAATTGTTGTTTTTGTGCTTCGAAAGCCAAGCTCACGCTTTATCGGTGGTGGCGGCCCTCCTGTTCCAGCAAGGCCTGCAAGGTGTCCAGGCGCGCACCTTCGAAGGCAATCACGGTGCCTTGCTCAAACACCCGCCGCGCAAGGCCGGTAAGGACTGTGCCCGGAGGCAGCTCGATGTGCAGGCGCACGCCGCGCTCATAGGCGCTTTGCACGGTGCCGCGCCAATCGACGAGGCGGCACATGTTGAACGCCAGGTCGTCGCGCAACTGCGCAGGATCGCGAATCGGCCGCGCCCGGCTGCTACTCAGGTAAATAATGGCCGGCGCCTTGAGCGCGACCTTGGCAAACGCTTCAGCGAGGGCCTGGGCCGGTTGCTCCAGCAGGGCGCAATGGGACGGCACGCTGACGGCCAGGCGCTTGGCCACGCCCTGGCCTTTGACGCGGTTGGCCACCCGTTGCATGGCGGCATCGCTGCCGGCGATCACGCACTGGTTATCGGCATTGATATTGGCCAGGTACACCGGGGTTTGCGCGCTGTGGATCTCGGCGAGCACGCTTTCGACGGTGGATAACTCCAGGCCGATCAGTGCGGTCATGCCATAGCCCTGTGGATAAGCGTGCTGCATCAGTTCACCGCGCAGGCTGACCAGCCGCAGCGCATCGGCAAACGCCAGGGCCCCGGCGATCACTGCCGCCGGATAAGCGCCGATGGACAGGCCCGCCACATAGTCCGGTGTGTGTTGCAACTCACGGGCATGGGCCACGCCGGCGATCAGCAGGCACAGTTGCACGGCGCGGGTGCTGGCCAGGGCCTGCGCCGAATCGAGCTGGCGCACCTCTTGTCCCAAGGTATCGCTGGCTTCATCGAGGACATTGGCAGGCAATTGCTGGAGCATGCCCGGGCGTTGGGCACCCTGCCCCGGAAACACCAGGAGGCTGCTCATGCCACGGCCTGCCAAGGGTCGATCACCAGATGCGCACCGCTGGCGTTTTTCAGCAGCACCCGCAGCGATGGGCCGGCCCATTCGCGCAAGGCCACCGCGCCATAAGGGGTTTGCAATTGCAGGTCCACGGCACACGGTGCGGTGTCCAGAATCGCCAGCAGCGCCTCGGCATCACCGCGATCAAGCCGCTCGGGCGCGCGCAGCAGCAAATCCAGATCGCTCTGGGCATGCAGTGCCTCAATGCCCGTGGCCAACTCGAAACCCGCGCTGCCCGTCACACCCCAAACCTCTTGCGCCAGCACCGGCCGCAGTTGATCGAGGGCGCGCAACGCCGGTAAATCCCGCGGCGAGATCACCCCGCACAGGGCCTCGGGTGTCACTCGCCGTTGCACAGCCGCCACGGGCATCACGGCCGCAAAGCGCTGCTCCCGCAAACGTCCACGCACACCCACCGCCACATAGCCCGGTTCGGCCAGCGCCCGGCGCACCACCACTGGCTGCCCCGCCCCGATCACCGCCAGTACCCAGGCCGGTGCGTCAGCGGGCACGTGCGCCGGGGCCATGCCCCAGAGCAAGTCGTGGGCGTTCACCATTGTTCCCGCAACAGCTGGCGTACATGGCTAGACGCGGCACGATTGACGGCGCCCAGGCGCCCGCGTAAATCGCGCACGCCGCTGTTCTGCACATCCTTGATCGCCTGCACCAGGCAATCCCTGACCCGCGCCAGGTCGTCGGCGGTCGGTTGTTCGATCTGGCTGACCGTGAGGGTTTCCCAGAGCAAGCCGAGGCTGGCATAGCTGTCGATGTCATAGGCCATGGGCGGCACGCTGGCGGCCAGGGCTTCGAGCTCTTCGACGCTACGCAAGGTGACCCGCGCCGCCGAGGCCTTGCCCATGGCGTGCACCATCACCCCAGGGTCGCGCAGGGCAATCAGGCGGTTGGCCTGGTAGCCATGGGCGAGAAACGCCCCGGACATGGCCTTGCCCACCAGCAACCCGATCACCGGGTGCCCGGCCAAACGGGCGCGGGCATAACTGTCCGCCGCCGCCGCCAGGGCCTGATGAATGCCCAGGGCTTCTTCGCGACGGCCATAGGCCTGGCTCGGCACGTCGACAATAGCCACAATCGGGCGTTGATCGCCGCGGGCGATGGTTTCATCCACCGCCTTGGCCAGGCCCCAGCCTTCCAGCAACCCAACCTCACCTTGGCGGGCGCGGGGGAAGCGGTTGGCAGCATCGGGCACCACCGCGATAAACCGCACGGCCTGCTCGCCGAGCACGCCATCAGCAACTTTCAACGAAGCCGGCAAACCCGCCACCGGCGCTGCATCCGCGCGCAATGCGTTGAACCAGTGCAAGCCTCTCATGAGCGTTCTCCCTGATACAGGTCACGAACCGTGGCCGGCTCGATCTGCGGTTCGGCGTCCAGCGCAGCCAGGCGCGCCAGGTAATAGTCGGCCTGGCGGCTGCGCGGCGCTGCCGGCAAACCTTGCTGCAACAGTTCGCTGATCTGCTGGCGGATCTGCGCCACATCGTCCGCCACATAACGGTCGGCCAGGCCGCTGTTGAAGCGCTGCTCGCCGCCGGTCAGGCTCCAGATGAAGGGCCGGTCACGGGAGTCGTATTCTTCAAGGCCGGCTTCCTGTTCGATCACTTGCGGGCCGTTCAAGCCCAGGCGCGCTTCACGGGTCACCACCAGGTAGCTGCACAGGCCCGCGGCAATGGACATGCCGCCAAAACAGCCAACGCTGCCGGCCACTACGCCGATCACCGGTTGGTACTGGCGCAGGTCGACAATCGCCGCGTGGATATCGGCAATCGCCGCCAGCCCGAGGTTGGCCTCCTGCAGGCGCACGCCGCCGGTTTCCAGCAGCAGCACCGCACGCGTCGGGATGCCGTTGCGGTTGTCCTCGGCGGCCAGCTCCAGGGCACCGGCGATTTTCGCGCCGCCCACTTCACCGAGGCTGCCGCCCTGGAAGTTGCCTTCGATGGCGGCGATCACCAGCGGCACGCCATCGAGGGTGCCCTTGGCGATCACCACCCCGTCGTCAGCCTGCGGCACCACGCCCTGGCGGCTCAACCACGGCGACATCACGCGCTGGAACGGGTCGATCAATTCACGGTAGCTGCCGGCATCGAGCAAGGCCTTGGCCCGCTGGCGGGCGCCGAGTTCGACGAAGCTGTGCCGGTTGAGTAAATCAGTCATGGCCAAGCTCCTCGAAACCTTGCTCCAGGCGCAAACGCACCACGCCGGGGGTGGCGCCAAAATCGTGGATCTGAATGTTCAGCGCCGGTGGGGTCTGCTCCTGGAAAATCCGCTGGAACAGGTGCTGCCAACGCTGCTCGGCGCCGTTGACCGAGGTTTGCACCTGGATGCTCAAGGTGCCCGCCGTGCCCGGTTCCAGCAGCACTTCAAGGTCGCCGGAACCGACGCAGCCCACCAGCGCGCGGCCTTTGGGCGGCTGCCCGGCGGGGAATTCAAAGGATAGGGTTTCCATCAAAACGCTCCGTCGCAAGACTCGATGCGGTCGATAAACAGGCAGGCGGCCAACAGGTCGGCGGCGCCACCGGGGGAGGCATTCAGGGCCAGCAGTTGCTGGTCCAGCTCATTGAGGCGACGCCGCCCGGCCAGGCTCGCGCTGCCGCCCGCATCCAGCACGGCCTGGGCGCCCCGTTGCATCGCCTGCAAGCCATCGGTGCCGGCGCGGTAGAGCACGCAGGTGTCGGCCAGTTGGGTCATGATCGCCAGCAGCGCATCGAGGCGCGCGTTCTGCTCGCCGTGTTGTTGCAAACGGCTTGCGTGCAGTTGCGGCAGGCCCCGTTGCAGCACTGCGGGGAAGCCCAGTTGCGCTTCTTCGCGGGCGCCACGTACGCCATAGCGCTGCGCGACTTGCGCGCCATGGCTCAGCGGTTGCGGTGCAAAACGGTCATTGAGCAGGGCCAGGCGCGCAGCCCTTAAAGTCAGCGCATTGGCCGTGCGCAAGGCAGGTGCCAGCGCGGCGGCGGCCACCAGCAGGCCAAGGGCCCAGATCGCGCCACGGTGGGTATTCACGCCCTGGGTGGTGGCGAGCATCGCCTGTTCGCCTTCGCGGCCGATCCGGCCGAGGGCTTCGCGCAGCGGCAGGCCGATCTCGCCCAGGGCAATCGCCGCTTCGGCCATTTCCTTGAAGGCCGGCCACAAGGACAGCGCCGACGCGTGCATCAGGCCCAGGTGCAAATCGTGATGGGCGCCATTGCCGCGCCGATCCACCAGCGCCGGCTTGGGCGACAGGTCCGCTTCGTCGATCAGTGCATCGACCGCCAGGTCCGCCAGTTGCTCGGCCAGGGTCAGTGTGTGCAGTTTGAGTGCGTGCATTTACCAGCTCCTGAACTTGGCGGGCGGGTTGTACAGGCCACCGGACCAGTCCACCAGGTCGGCCACGCTTTTGGCCGCCAGCAGTTCGCGGGTGGCGTCGGTGCGGCGGATGCCGAGGTCTTCGGGCAAGGCGATCAGGCCTTCGCGGCGCATGCGCGCGGTGTCCTTGGGGTTGTGGCGCAGGCCGATGGCGGTCACCCCGGCGACCGCCGCGATCATCGCCTGGCGCTCTTCCAGGGAGCGCGCCTTGTACAGGTAGGCGATGCCTTCTTCGGTGAGCAAGTGGGTCACGTCGTCGCCGTAGATCATGATCGGCGCCAGGGGCATGCCGCTTTTGCGCGCCACTTCCACTGCGTCGAGGGTGTCGACGAAGGTCGGTTTGCCGCCCTCCTGGAAGGTCTCGACCATCTGCACCACCAGCTTTTTGCCGCGCTCCAGCAAGGCTTCGGGGGCATCGTCGTGGCGCATATCGAGCCAGGCCGGGGTGCCGTGGCGGCGCCCGCGTGGGTCGTGGCCCATGTTCGGCGCACCGCCAAACCCGGCGAGCCGGCCTCGGGTCACGGTGGACGAATGACCGTCACCATCCACCTGCAAAGTGGCGCCGATAAACAGGTCCACCGCGTATTGCCCCGCCAGTTGGCAGAACATCCGGTTGGAGCGCAACGAGCCGTCGCGACCGGTGAAGAACACATCCGGGCGCGCGGCGATGTAGTTTTCCATGCCCAGTTCGGTGCCGAAGCAATGCACGCTTTCAACCCAGCCGCTTTCGATGGCGGGGATCAACGTGGGGTGCGGGTTGAGGGTCCAGTTGCGGCAGATCTTGCCTTTAAGGCCCAGGGACTCACCGTAGGTCGGCAGGATCAGTTCAATGGCGGCGGTATTGAAACCAATGCCATGGTTCAGCGACTGCACGTTGTGTTTTTCGTAGATGCCACGGATCGCCATCATCGCCATCAGCACATGCACCGGCTTGATATGCCGGGGGTCGCGGGTGAACAGCGGTTCGATATAGAAGGGCTTGTCGGCCACCACCACGAAATCCACCCAACTGGCCGGGATGTCCACGCGGGGCAAGTCGCTGACGTCGTCCACCAATTGGTTGACCTGCACGATGACGATGCCATCGCTGAACGCCGCCGGCTCGATCAGCGCCGGGGTGTCTTCGGTGCTGGGGCCGGTGTAGATATTGCCGGCGCGGTCGGCCATGAAGCCTGCGGACAGCACCACGTTGGGGATCAGGTCTACGACCAGTCGCGCATAGAGTTCGATGTAGGTGTGGATCGCGCCGACTTCCAGCAGGCCGTCTTCAAGCAGCTGGCTGATGCGCAGGGATTGGGTGCCGGCAAACGAGAAATCGAGCTTGCGGGCGATGCCCTTTTCAAACAGGTCCAGGTGCTCGGAGCGCCCGACGCTGGGCATGATCATGTGCAAATCGTGGAGCACGGCCGGGTCGGCCTTGGCCAGGGAACGCGAGAGAAAGTCGGCCTGCTTCTGGTTATTGCCTTCCAGCACCACGCGGTCGCCGGGCAGGATCAGGGCTTGCAGGGCCTCGACGATCCTGTCGCTGGGCAGCACGGCCCCGTCGGCAAACGCCTGGACCAGCCCGAGCCGCCGCTGCTTCTCGTCGCGGCGCCGCGTCCAGCGCGAGTCGGGGGTTATTGTTGTTGTCATGATCGCTCCACGGGTTCGCTGTCGTGGGGCTCACCATAGGAGTGAATCGGGGGGGTATCAATCAAGCTCGGCGGTGGATTGTTACGGTTGGAGTAACGGTCAGGAGCGCCGCCATTCCATGCGCTGGCGCCACACCGTCCAGCCCAAGCCAATGCCCGCCACGCCATGAAACCCCAGCACCGCCGCCAGGCTCCAGCTCACCAGCCCCCAAATCGCCTGCACGTACACGGGCAGCAGAAACAGCAGCAGCCCAAACAACACGGCCACGCCCCATTGCTCCCACTTCATCAACCGACGCAGATAGGAGACGATCGCGCAGCCTGACACCGCGCCCAGGAAAGCCAGCAACAGGCCGGTGACTTCATGCCCCGACACCACGGGCCAATCCAGGCGCCACAAGGGCAGGCAGAAAACAGTCAGCACCAGTGAACACATCAGGATAAACACGAACAGGTATTCAAAGACCGCCAGGCCCCAGCCACGAATGCTGGTGCGGGTCTGTTCAATCTCGGCCTTGCTTGGTCTTTTCGAAATGGCCACCCCAAGCAAGCACGAGCCCAAACCGCCGAGGCTCATGACCACCAGGTTGATCACAACACCCTTGATTTCTTTGCCTGTGGCGTTGAGCACGAGGGTTTCCAGGTACCCCAAGATAAACACCGCGCCCACCACCGAAATCCCGAAGCCAGCGAGCTTGCCGCGCCGTGTCGGAAAACTCATCGTCGCGCTGGCAGTGAACACCAACACCAGGAACCACAACAGCAAAGCACCGGTAAACGGGGTGAGGTTGTACAGCCAGGCAAATACGTCAAATAGCCACATTGTGTTGTTGCTTCCACCGAAAGACTCGTCGGGTTATCGGCGGGTTTACGTGGGGCTTTATCCGAGCAGGCATCAGTCCCAAAAAGGGAACGAACGGTCCCTTTTTGGGACTGATCAAGTTTTACGCAGCGGCCGCAGGCGATAGTTGCTCCAGCGCACGCTCGACCAGCAGTTGGCCCAGTTCGGTCATTTGTTGGATGGCCAGGAGCACGCCGCGCTGGGCGCCGTTCAGCTCAAAGGCCAGGCCGCAGGCCAGGGCGTTGAGGGAGGCGAGGGTTTCGCTGGCGTTGACCAGCAGGGTTTCGGTGTTCTGGTGTGGGTTGACGGTGAAGATACTGGATGAGGTAGGCGGGTTGGGGGTGGGTTTGATCATGGTGAACATCTCCGATATGTGAAGGAGACTGACACCGCTTGCTTGCACGCAAATCGGGTGGCAGCTGTGCGCAGGTGTGCAAGACCGGGCATATCGGACCCCGGCAGACCCGAAGGTCTCCCACGCACAGCCGCCATAACAAACACAGCAGGCATAAAAAACGCCCGTTGAATGGCTATGGGCGTTGGTGCGCCGATATGTAACCGGACTTGCACGTCCGTGTCACCGTTTTTTGCGATGACCGACCAAGCCTAGGCGCGCAGGCGGCGAGCGACAAGTTCATGGGCGGCGCGAAAATGTGCGGGAAAAATCTGAAGGCATCATGCCGCATGATCATTCCTACAGATTTTTAGGATTGTTGCTCGGATGGCACCTCTCCAGCCTTTGGAATTTGAATCATCTCACCAGCAGAACATTATGAAACAGGATCAACCAAAGGCATCAACGCGGGTCACGCGAAACGCTTGCGTCGTGTGCTGCTGATTCTGGATAGCGCAGGACACCCGGGCGAATTGAATCTCCCAGGATGGCGTTTTCATCGACTCAAAGGCGATCTGCTCGACTACTGCTCCGTCAGCATTAGCGGTAACTGGCGCATCATTTTTCGTATGCTTGATGATCACGTCGAACTGGTTGATTACCTTGACTACCATTGAACAGGGGCACGTACATGGGTATGCACAACCCGCCACATCCCGGCGAAATCCTGCTTGAGGATGTGATGCCCAGCTTGGGCATCACCATTACCGAAATGGCCCGGCGGCTCGGCTTTGCCAGGGAAACATTCTCCAGGATCCTGCATGGTCACGCGCCAGTCAGCCCAGACCTTGCCGTGAGGTTGGAGCGGGCAGGCATCAGCAAAGCGCGGTTATGGTTGTCGATGCAAAGTACCTACGATCTTTGGCAAGCAGAGCACCGTGAACAACCGGTCATTGAGCGTTTTGCGCAGATTAAGTAAGGTTTGGCGCCAAGCGCACTCCAATGTGGGAGCTGGCTTGCCTGCGATGCAGACGCTTCGGTGTGTCAGTTAAACCGAGGTGATGCTATCGCAGGCAAGCCAGCTCCCACACAAGCCAGCTCCACACATTGGGTCTTCAGAGGTGCTGATAACGGCTGTTCAGGCCAACCCAGCCTCGACCAGCAGCGCTTCCAACCCCATCAGGTCCGGCACTTTCGCCACATGCTCGCCGACCTGTACCGCCGCCAGTTCCAGCGGTGATAGGGGTACGTCCACATAACTCAGTTGGCTGTCGAGCTTGTACGAGCGGGGAATGCCCTGGATCACCAGCGCGATGAACTTCAAGGTCGGGCGCCCGCCGAGGGCGTTGAGCACGACGATCCGTGCGCGTTCGCTGACAACGCTGGTACCACCGCAGGCCGCTTCGAAGCTGATCAGGGGCAGTTGCTGGTCGCGCCAGGTCACTTGCCGCAGGTACCAGGGCGGAGCGTCGCTGGCCGGTTCGCCGCGCTGGAAGTCGATCAGCTCGGCCACCGCCACGTTGGGCAGCAGCAGGTGGCGGTCGGCCAGGGGCAGCAGCAAGCCGGTGAGTTGGCTGGTGCGGTGGTCAAGCATGTTTCGGGCTCCAGTAGGCGATGCTTTCGAGCAACACCGACTCTTGATAGGGCTTGCCAAGGTAGTCGTTGACGCCAATCGCCATGGCCCGATCGCGGTGTTTCTGGCCGGTGCGCGAGGTGATCATGATGATCGGCAGGCGCGCGAGCCGTGGGTCGTTGCGCACCTGGATCGCCACTTCGAAGCCATCCATGCGCGGCATTTCGATGTCCAGCAACATCAGGTCCGGGGTGTGTTCTTCGAGCAGGGCGATGGCGTCGATGCCGTCCTTGGCAGTCAGTACGTTCATGCCGTTGCGCTCGAGCAGGCGGCTGGTGACTTTGCGTACGGTCACCGAGTCGTCTACCACCAGCACCAGCAATCGCTGTTTTTTCTGCGGCTCGTTGACCGCCAATGCCGTGTCCGCCGCCTGGGCCGGCAAGGCCGGGGCCAGGGCGCGGATATGTGCCAGCAGGTCGATGATCAACACCACCCGGCCATCGCCGAGGATGGTCGCCCCGGACAGCCCCTGCACCGCCGCAAACTGCGGGCCCAGGCCCTTGACCACGATTTCCCGGGTGCCGGCCATGTCGTCCACCTGCACCGCAATATATCGCTCGTTGCATTGCATCAGCAGCACCGGCAGCGGCTGGTTCTGCCCCAGCAGCTTGGGCCGGGCCACGGTGTGCAGCAGCTCGCCCAGGTAATACAGCTCATAGCGCTGGCCGGCGTATTGATACACCGGCGGGTCCAGTTGGTAGTGCCCTTCCAGCTCATTGGGCAACACGCGCACCAGGCCCTGGATGGTGTTCAGCGGGATCGCGTACTGGTCTTCCGCGCACTGCACCATCAACGCCCGGTTGACCGACACGGTGAACGGCAGGCGAATGCGAAAATGCACGCCCTGCCCCGGCGTAGAGTCGATCACCATGCTCCCGCCGAGTTGGCGCACTTCTTCATGCACCACGTCCATGCCCACGCCGCGCCCGGAAATCTGGGTGATTTTTTCGGCGGTGGAAAACCCCGGCTGCAAGATGAACTGCAACACATCGCGATCGCTGATCTCCATCTCCGGGTCCAGCAGGCCACGCTTGATCGCCTTGCGCCGCACCGCATCCAGCGGCACGCCAGCGCCGTCGTCGCGCATGTCGAAGATGATGTCGCCACCTTCATGGCTCAGGTCCAGGGTGATCCGGCCCTTCTGCGGCTTGCCCGCCAACAGCCGTGCATCCCGCGATTCCAGGCCATGGTCGACGGCGTTGCGCAGCATATGCTCCAGGGGCGCGGCCATGCGCTCCAGCACGTTGCGGTCCATCTCGCCCTCGGCATTGCCGACCACGAATTCCACGTCCTTGCCCAGCTCGCCGGCCACTTGCCGCACGATACGCTTGAGGCGCGGCAGCATGCGCTCGAACGGCACCATGCGCGTGCGCATCAGGCCTTCTTGCAGCTCGGTGTTGATCCGCGCCTGTTGCTGCAACAGGTTCTGCGCGTCCTGGTTGCGCTGGTCGAGGGTTTCCTTGAGGTCCAAAAGGTCCGAGGCCGACTCGGACAACGCGCGGGACAGCTGTTGCAACTGGGAATGGCGATCCATTTCCAGTGGATCGAATTCTTCGTAGCCCAGGCGCTCGGTCTCGGCGTGCTGGCGGCTGAGGATACGGCCCTGGGTCTCGGTATCGAGGCGGCGCAGTTGGTCACGCATGCGCTCGATGGTGGTTTCCACCTCACTGAGGGCGGCGCGGGCGTCGTTGACCTGCTGCTCGATGCGCCCACGGAAAATCGAGGTTTCGCCGGCGAGGTTGACCAGGTCATCCAGCAGCTCGGCAGAGATTTTCACCATGTCCGCGCCCGGCTCGCTAGCGGCCGGGGCTTCGGGTTTGCTGGCGGCCATGGCGACCGGTGCGGCCTGGTCTTCGCTGGGCTGGACCAGGCTTTTGATGCGCTCGATCAGGCGCTCCACCGAACCGACCGGCAACCCCGCCGCCACTGCCTCGACCATCTGCGCCAGGCGGTCATGGCAGCCCTGCAGCAGCGCAAACAGCTCGCTGGTGGGCGCCAGCAAGCCCGCCGACAGGCCTTCGTAGAGAAACTCCAGTTCGTGGGCCAGGTCGCCAATCGGGCCGATCTCGACCATCCGCGCGCCGCCCTTGAGGGTGTGCAGGTCGCGCAGCAGGGTCTCGACTTCCTGGCGGCCCTGGGGCTCGGCCTGCCAGCGCGACAGTGCGGCGCCGGAGCTGTCGAGGATGTCGGCCGCTTCCTCCAGAAAGATGTCCAGCAGCTCCGGATCACTGCCGCCGCCCTGTGCATCGGGCGGTGTGGGCAGCGCCACCGGCGCGGCGTTCTGGCGCACCTCGCGCAAGCGGCCAATCAGGGCGCTGGAATCACTCAAGGGTTGCTGCTCTTGCAACTGCTCCAGTTGCAAGGCCAGGTGTTCATGGCTGTCCATCAACACTTGCGCCATTTCAACGGAGTAGTTGTAGCGCCGGTCCACCAGGCCTTCGTAAAGGCTTTCCAACTCTTGGGCCAGATCGCCCACCGGGCCGATTTCGGCCATGCGCGCACCGCCGCGCAGGGTGTGCAGGTCGCGTTGCAGGGACGACAGCGGCGCCACGCCGTCGGGGTCCAGCAGCCAGCGCTTGAGGGACTGCCCGGCGCTGTCGAGGATATCCACCGCTTCTTCAAGGAAGATCTCGACGATCTCATCGTCCACCGCCCAGTCCTGCTGCAACTGCGAGGTGGCCGCGCCCAGTTCGGCAATGCTCAAGGCGCGGCTGCCATCGGTTTTGATCAGGCCGGTGGCGCTGGGGTCGAGCCCTTCATCGAGTAACTCGCGCAAGGCTTTCATGCGCGCCGGCGCCGGGCTGACCTCCTGGCCGGCGGCCAGTTGGTCGAGCATGTTGATCAGGGCTTCATGGGCCTGTTCGGCCTCCTGGAAAAATCGCTCGCTGACCGCCAGGCTGCTTTCTTCCACCGCGCCATACAGGTCGAGCAAGGCTTCGCACAGTTCATCCATCGGATGCAGTTCGGCCAGGTGCGCGCCCTCGCCCAGGGTGGTCAGCTCGTCCAGCAACGCACTGAGCTCCTGGCGCTCGCCAGGGTGTTGTTGCCAGCGCCGCAGCAGGCTTTCGGCATCGAGCAGGATGTCCATGCCCTGGGCCAGGAAGTTGCTGATCAACTGTGGGTCGCGCTTGACCCGCAGGCCGGCGCTCGGCGCATTGAGGAAGGCTTCGAGCTGGCTGTCGAGGCGCGCCTGGGTGCGCTCGATCAACGATTGCGCACCGTCGATGGGCGCCAGGGGGTCACTGTCCAACTGGCGCAGGCCGCGCTGGAACAGGGCTTCGCCCTCCAGCAGCAAGTCGATTTCATCCAGGTCCAGGGCCAGGCGATGGGCCTTGTATTCGCGGGTCAGGTGGTCCAGCGGCCGCGCCAGTTCGGCGATGGGCAAGACGCCCGCCATGTAGGCACTGCCCTTGAGGGTATGCAGGGCACGTTGCAACTCATCGCTGACAGGCAGCGGCATCTGCTCGGTGGCCTGGTGCAAAAACCGATTGAGGCTGTCCAGGTGACTCTGTGCTTCGTTGCGAAAGATCTCCAGCAGCAGTGGGTCGAGCGCGCTGTCATCCTGAGCCACGGCTGGCGGTAACGGCGCGCCACTGGCCAGGGCATGGGCGCGTGCGGCAAGGTGGTCGACATCATCGCGCTGGCGCTGGGTGTCGGCGGCGAACTCGGCGATCAAGGCCGGCAGCAGCACCAGCACGTCATCCAGCACGGCCTGGACCTCGGCGCCCGGCGCGACCACCCGTTCCAGCACGCGGTTCAGCAGGTTTTCCACGGCCCACGCCAACTCCGCCAACACCAGGGCACGCACCATGCGCCCGCTGCCCTTGAGGGTATGGAAGGCGCGGCGCATGTCGCTCAGGGCGGTTTTATCTTCAAGGCTGGCGGCACCTTGGGGCACCAGGCGCTGCAACACATCCAGCACTTCGGCGGTTTCTTCCAGGAACACTTCGCGCAGTTCATCATCCACCGACTCTTCATCGGCTGGCGGCGGCAGCAGGCTGCCCGGGCGTTGCAGGGCCGGTGGGTTGAGACGTGGGGTCGGGCTGGCCAGGGCCTGCGCCAGGGTCTGGGAATCGACCGGCAATTCATCGTGCGGTGCCGAGGGTTCCTGGCGCCAGGCTTGCTGCGCGGGCACTGGCGCATAACCTAGCGCCGCGAGCCCGTCAAAAGCGATATCCAACACCCGCTCGCCCGGTGCATCCGGGTCCTGCAGCATGCGCTCCAGGTAGTGTTCCAGGCTGGTGAGCACATCGGCGCAATGCTCCAGCTGCGCCGCCGGCGGCGCGGTGTCATGGCCCATCCACTGTTCATCGACGTAAATCTTGAAGCCACGCACCAGGCTCGCCGCGCGCGGCAGCGGGATCATCGCCAGGGCGCCACGCACCTGGGTCAGCAGCTCTGGCAGGGACTCCAGGCGCTGTGTATCCCATTGCGCCTCAAGGCAGTCGATGACCAGCTCTCGCGCCTGCTTGAGGCACTGGCATGACTCCTTGATCACCAATTGGTGGATCTGGGTCAGGTCGGTGGTGGGCAGGCGGCTGTCTTCACGGTTTTGCGGTTCGACGGTGCCGACCATCCCGGCCAGCGTCGCCTCGACATACAGCAACGCCCCGGCCACATCCATCAACACCGCGTCGTTGGGCTCGCGCTGCCCCTGGGCCAGGCCCTGGACCACCGCCAATTGGTCGATGATCACTTTGCGCGGCTGGCCAAAGCCCAATACCGCCAGGGTATCGGCGATCTGCCGCAACGGCGCCAGCAGGCTGTCCAGGCCAGAGATGTGTTGGCGGTCGCTGCGCACGAACAGGTCCAGGCGCTCCTTGACCCGCACCAACTCCTCACACAACGCACCGAGCACCGAGCCCATGGCGTTGCGGTCCGGCCCGGCCAGGCGCGCGCGCTCGGCATCGACCACGGTGCTGTCGGGCAAGGCTTCATCCAGGCCGTAGCGTTCCTTGAGGCTTTGCATGCGCGGTGTCGGTCGGGTGACTTTGGCGATGTAAAACAGCAGGCTCTTGAGCAGTTGGTCGGGCGCCGGGGTGTTGATCCCTTCGATGCCCTGGATTTGCAGGCGCTTGAGCACCTTGTCACAGCTCTTGAGTAGGCTGCGCAACGCCGGGCTATTGGCGATAACGCCGGTGAGCATGCCTTCGGCCAGCGCCGAGGTGACTTGCCACAACGCCAGCAACGGCGCGCCGTGGCACAGCGCTTCCAGTTGCGCGAAGACCCGCGCCATGTCTTCCAGGTTGCTCGGGCCGTGGTCTTCACGCAGCAGCCCGGCCAGGCCCTGTTGCAGCATTTGCCGCCATTGCTGCAGTTGTTCGGTAAAATCGGCCGGCGCTCGTTGGGCCAGGGCATCATCGGGCAGCGGCGCGATCACCAGCAGTTGCGGGCTGAACAGGCTGGTTTCCGAGAGCAGGCTTTTGCCGTGCACGCTGCGCAGGTCGTTGAGCAGTGGCAACACCACCAGGGGCAGGTCGCGCCGCGCGCTGTGCACACGGTCCAGGTACAACGGCAGTTGGCCGAGGGCTTGCTGCAGCAGGCGAATGCCTTCTTCACGCTGGCTGACACGCCCGGCTTGCAGGGCCAGGGCCAGGTGCTCCATTTCTTCGGCGAGCAGTGCCGCGCCGTAGAACTCGACCATTTGCAGGGCACCGTGGACCTGGTGAATGCCCTCCAGGCACTGCGCCAGGGCTTGCTCGCTGGCGTCCTCGGCAAAGGCGTCCAGCGCCGCACGGGCCTGCTTCAGGGTGTCGGCGATCTCGCCCTTGACCCATTCGAGGGCGACGTAGTCGTGCCGGTCAACCATAACGACTCCCGTCTGAATGGGTGAAAAGTGAGAATCCATGTGGGAGCGGGCTTGCTCGCGAAAGCGCTGGATCAGTCGGCACATTAGGTGACTGATACACCGCTTTCGCGAGCAAGCCCGCTCCCACATTTAGATTGCGGTGGCTTTGGGGAGGCATGTCATTCATCGGTCTTGCGCACGGGCGGCAGGGTGAAACCCGATACCGAGCGGCGCAACTGGCTGGCCATTTTGGCCAGGTTGCCAATGCTCTCGGCGGTGGCCGTGGAGCCCGATGAGGTCTGGCTGGTGATCTGCTGGATCACGTTCATGGTCAGGGAGATCTGCCCCGCCGACGAGGTTTGCTGCTGCGCGGCGTTGGAGATGCTCTGGATCAGCGCGGCCAGGGTCTTGGACACCCCCTCGATTTCTTCCAGGGCCACCCCGGCGTCCTGGGCCAGGCGCGCGCCACGTACCACTTCGGTGGTGGTCTGCTCCATGGAGATCACCGCTTCGTTGGTGTCGGTCTGGATCGCCCGCACCAGGTTCTCGATCTGCCGGGTAGCCGCCGACGAGCGCTCGGCCAGGCGTTGCACTTCATCGGCCACCACCGCAAACCCGCGCCCGGCGTCACCGGCCATGCTCGCCTGGATCGCGGCATTGAGGGCCAGGATGTTGGTCTGCTCGGCGATGTCGTCGATCAGGCTGACGATGTCGCCGATTTCCTGGGACGACTCGCCCAGGCGCTTGATGCGCTTGGCGGTGTCCTGGATCTGCTCGCGAATGTTGTCCATGCCATGGATGGTGTTGTGCACCACCTCGTTGCCCTTGTTGGCGATCTCCACCGAGCGCTCGGCCACCGCCGAAGACTCGGCGGCGTTGGCCGATACCTGGTCGATGGATTGGGCCATCTGGTTGATCGCCGTCGAGGCTTCGGCAATCTGCTGGGCCTGGTGTTCCGAGGCCTGGGCCAGGTGCATGGCGGTGGCCTGGGTTTCCTGCACGGCGCCGGCCACTTCACCGGCGGTGAGGTTGATGGTCGCCACCAGGTCGCGCAACTGGTCCACCGAATAGTTGATGGAGTCGGCGATGGTGCCGGTGAAGTCTTCGGTCACCGAGGCGGTCACGGTGAGGTCGCCGTCGGCCAGGTCTTCGATTTCGTCGAGCAGGCGCATGATCGCGTTCTGGTTGCGTTCGTTTTTCTCGGCGGTTTCGCGTAGCTGGCGATTGGTCTCGCGCACCATCACCAGGCCAATCAGGATGATTGACGCCAGCGCCAGCAAGCCCAGGACATAACCGCCGATGGTGTCGAGGGTGCGCCCGCCGGCCAGGTTTTCAAAACCGGTGGCCAGGTGCGAGGCTTCATCGAGCAGGGTTTGCGACAGGCTGAAGATGTTGCTTGCCGAGGCGCGCACCTGGAACAGTTGCGGCGAGGTTTCGAGGATTTCATCCACGGAGCCGGAGACAAACTCGAACAGCTCGGCAATCTCCGCCAGGCGCACACGGGCGTCCGGGTCCTGCACTTCGCTGATCTTCAGGCCTGCGCTGCCCTGGAGCATGCCGGCCAGGACCTGGCCAAAGCGGTTGGCATCGCGGCCAAAGGCGTCGGCGGCCTTGACCGCCGTGTCATCCCCCGCCAGCACCGTGTTGACCGCCCCCAGGATGCGCTCGGCCAGCAGCGATTGGCGCTGGGCCACAGCCACCTGGCTGGCGGGCGCGCCGCGCTGCAGCAGGATCTCGACGACCTTTTCCGACTCCAGCTGCAATTGCGGCACGGTTTCGGCCAGGGTCGCCGCCACTTGATGCAGGGACAGCACCGTCTGCTCGCTGGCCAGGATCACGTCGGTGTTCTTCAGCAAGGCTTCCCAGTCATGCTGCACGGCGCGCATTTCACTGCGCACGGCGCTGGGCGCAGCGGGCAGGCCGGTGGCCGGGTCGCCTTTTTTCAGGTAGCTCCAGCGCTGGGCAAAATCATTGCGCGCCTCGCTCAACAGCTTGAACGCGGCGGCCTTGCCGGCTGCGGCCTCGGTGGCGTTCTTGGCAATGCGCTGGGACAGCACGCGCAGCTCGCCGGCGTGGCCGATGTACTGCTTGTCGTAGGTGGACTGGGTGTTGAGGTACGCGAAGTTGGCGAACAGCAGCATGATGAAGATAATCAGCGCGATAAACAGCACGATGATCTGCGAGCGGCTACGGGAGGCTTCCTGCGGTTTGACGGGCGTGGCGGTGCTCATGCGGCAACATCCAGAAAGCCCGGGGCCTGGGCCAGGGCGAAGGGGCTGAAGACCTGCCACAGCGGGTCGCCGCTGAACTGGCCTTGGATAAACGCGGCGCTGGCCGCGGGCACGCTGGCCGATACCGGGCGCAGCTGGTCCTGGGCGAAGTGCTGCAGGCCGACCACCTCATCCACCAGCAGGCCGACGAAAGTGTCTTCGTGTTCGATCACCAGCACCCGGCGCTGCTTGCGCGCCGTCGACAGCTCGTAGCCGAAAAACCCGCACAGGTTGATCACCGGCAGCAAGCGCCCGCGCAGGTTGGCCACGCCCCTGACCCAGGGCTTGACCCCGGGCATCAGGGTGCAGCGCGGTTCATGCAGTACCTCGGCGACTTCGCCCATGGGCGCCACATACCAATGCCCGCCCAGGCGAAAGCCAATGCCACTCCAGCTGTGCGAGCGGGTTTCCTGGGACGGCAAATCAGCGGCCAACAGGCGGCAACGGCGGTCGATGTCCAGCAGCAGCTCAAAGGCGGTTTGCGACTCGGTCATGGGAACGTGCCGTCAGGACTTGAGCACCGAGTTCAGCACTTCGATCAGCTTGTCTTCTTCCACCGGCTTGGTCAGGTACGCCTTGGCGCCCTGGCGTGCGCCCCAGATCTTGTCGGTTTCCTGGTCCTTGGTGGTGACGATGATGATCGGGATACCGTTGGTTTCCGGCTCCTTGGACAACTGGCGTGTAGCCTGGAAGCCATTGAGGCCGGGCATGACGATATCCATCAGGACGGCGTCGGGTTTTTCCTGGCGGGCCAGGGCCACGCCATCGGCGCCATTCTCGGCCTTGAGGACTTGGTGGCCGTGCTTTTCCAGCATGCCGGTCAGTTTGTACATTTCAGTCGGCGAATCGTCGACGATCAGAACGCGTGCCATGGTTTTCCCCACTACATTGGTTGACGCAAGCCCAGGGGGCTGGGTCAATGTGCTTGTTCTACTGCGGCGAAACCCGGCACATAGGCCTTGATCGCACTGAGCAGTTCTTCCTTGCTGAAAGGCTTGGTCAAAAATTGATCGACGCCGACGATGCGCCCCTTGGCCTTGTCGAACAGGCCGTCCCTGGACGACAGCATGATCACCGGGATGGCCTTGAACGCCGGGTTGTTCTTGACCAGGGCGCAGGTCTGATAGCCATCCAGGCGCGGCATCATGATGTCGACAAAGATAATGTGCGGGTGATGGTCAACGATCCTGGCCAGGGCATCAAAACCGTCGATGGCCGTGATGACTTCGCACCCCACGTTCTTCAACAGCGTTTCAGCGGTGCGGCGAATCGTTTTCGAGTCGTCGATCACCATCACTTTCAAGGCGTTGGAATGCTGTTCCATATCTGCTCTACCATCGCCACAGCGAATCGGGTTTCGGTGTGTACTGCCGGATGCTGCCTGGGACTAGCGCCAAAACCCTTGCCATGCAAGGGCCGACACGCCATGGCAGCCTTTTTAGCACAGACTGGGGAGGCAATCTATCGGCCAACCGGCAAGGTGGTTTTTCCTTGACCCACAACAGCCGCAGCGCCACTCTGACGCCACTTTTATGCGCCCTTATTTGCTAGAGGAATTCCCCATGAGCGTTCGCGTCGGCATTGTCATGGACCCTATCGCCAGCATCTCCTATAAAAAGGATAGCTCGCTGGCCATGCTGCTGGCCGCCCAGGCCCGCGGCTGGACCCTGTTCTATATGGAACAGCGCGACCTTTACCAGGGCGATGGCGAGGCGCGGGCGCGGATGCGCCCCTTGCAGGTGTTCGCCAACCCTGAGAAATGGTTTGAGCTGCAAGACGAGATCGACAGCCCCCTGAGCGACCTGGACGTGATCCTGATGCGCAAGGATCCGCCGTTCGACATGGAGTTCGTCTACTCCACCTACCTGTTGGAGCAGGCCGAGCGCGCCGGCGTGCTGATCGTCAACAAGCCGCAGAGCCTGCGCGACTGCAACGAAAAACTGTTCGCCACCCTGTTCCCACAGTGCACGCCGCCGACCGTGGTCAGCCGCCGCGCCGATGTGCTGCGTGAATTTGCCGCCAAGCATGGCGATGTGATCCTCAAGCCGCTGGATGGCATGGGCGGCACCTCGATCTTCCGTCACCGCGCGGGCGACCCGAACCTGTCGGTGATCCTTGAGACCCTGACCGCCCTGGGCACCCAGCAGATCATGGGCCAGGCCTACCTGCCGGCAATCAAGGACGGCGACAAGCGCATCCTGATGATCGACGGCGAGCCGGTGGATTATTGCCTGGCGCGTATCCCGGCGGCCGGCGAGACCCGTGGCAACCTCGCGGCCGGTGGTCGTGGCGAAGCCCGCCCGCTGAGCGACAAGGACCGCTGGATCGCCGCCCAGGTTGGCCCGACCCTGCGGGAAAAGGGCCTGCTGTTTGTAGGCCTTGACGTAATTGGCGAGCACCTGACCGAAATCAACGTGACCAGTCCCACCTGTATCCGCGAAATAGACAACGCGTTCGGCACCAATATCGGCGAAATGCTCATGGCGGCAATTGCCGACAAGCTACAAGCCAAGTGACATAGAACAGCCAGATGTAAACCAACATTGCGCTATCATGCGCCACCCGTGAGACGCGCGATGTTGGTTTTCCTGTTATGACGCTTCCGTCCGACCTGCCCCCCGAACTCAGCCACAGCGGCGTACGCCCGGCTGATCGGCTCGGATTTACCCTGTTCCTGGCAGCGCTGATTCATTTGGCGTTGATCCTCGGCCTGGGCTTCACGTTCGTCGAACCCCAGCAAATCAGCAAAACCCTGGAAATCACCCTCGCCACCTTCAAAAGTGAGAAAAAGCCCGAGAAGGCTGACTTTCTGGCGCAGGACAACCAGCAGGGCAGCGGCACCCTGGATAAAAAGGCAGTGCCCAAGACCACCGAAGTGGCGCCCTTCCAGGACAACAAGATCAATAAGGTCACCCCGCCTCCAGCGGCCAAGCCCGAGGTCAAGCAGGCCGCGCCCAAGGCCGCCGTCGCCACCATTGCGCCAAAACCCCAGAAGGCCGTGACCCAGCGCGAAGCCGTGAAGACCGAGCCTGTGCCGAGCAAGCCCGCACCAACATTCGACAGCTCGCAACTTTCCAGCGAAATCTCCAGCCTGGAGGCCGAACTGGCCAACGAACAACAGTTGTATGCCAAGCGCCCGCGCATCTATCGGCTCAATGCCGCCTCTACCATGCGCGACAAAGGCGCCTGGTATAAGGACGAATGGCGCAAGAAGGTCGAGCGCATCGGCAACCTGAACTACCCGGACGAGGCCCGGCGCCAGCAGATCTACGGCAACCTGCGCCTGCTCGTATCAATCAACCGCGACGGCTCCTTATATGAAGTGCTGGTGCTGGAGTCCTCCGGCCAGCCATTACTGGACCAGGCGGCGCAACGCATCGTGCGCCTGGCCGCACCGTTCGCCCCGTTTACCGGCGACCTGAACGATATCGACCGCCTGGAAATCATCCGCACCTGGCGCTTTGCCAAGGGCGACCGACTTTCCAGCAATTGACTACCCCACGCTCGCTCCTACACGGGCAACAAATCCGCTAACCGTATTCCTACACATCCCCAGCTTGTCAGTTCGCCCCTCCAACGCCACACTAGCGGACATGAAAAATGTCAGCCCGACTTACCTCAAGCACCAATTCCTGATCGCCATGCCCCATATGGCCGACCCGAACTTTGCGCACACCTTGACCTATATCGTCGAGCACACGGCCAATGGCGCCATGGGGCTGGTGGTCAACCGACCGCAAGACCTGAACCTGGCGGATATCCTTGAGCAACTGCGCCCGGAGATCGACCCACCCGCCAGTTGCCAGGCGGTGCCGATCTACTTCGGTGGCCCGGTGCAGACTGACCGCGGCTTCGTGCTGCATCCCAGCGGCCCGACGTTCCAGGCAACCGTCGACCTGGAGGGCGTGTCGTTGTCCACCTCCCAGGACGTGCTGTTTGCCATCGCTGATGGCGCCGGCCCGCAGCAGAGCCTGATCACCCTGGGTTACGCGGGCTGGGAAGCCGGGCAACTGGAAGAAGAGCTGGCCAACAATGCCTGGCTGACCTGCCCCTTCGATGCCGACATTCTGTTCAACACCGCCAGCGAACTGCGCCTGAATGCCGCGGCCAAGCAGTTGGGGGTCAACCTCAACCTGCTGACCAGCCAGGTGGGGCACGCCTGATGGCCTTGCGACTGATCCTCGGGTTTGACTATGGCACCAAGCAGATTGGCGTGGCCGTGGGCCAGGTCATTACCGGCCAGGCCCGCGAGCTGTGTACCTTGAAGGCGCAGAACGGCATACCGGACTGGAATCAGGTCGAAGCCCTGATCAAGGAATGGAAACCCGACGCCGTGGTGGTCGGCCTGCCGCTGAACATGGACGGCACCCCCAGCGACATGTGCCTGCGCGCCGAAAAGTTCGCCCGCCGCCTCAACGGCCGCTACAACCTGCCCTTCTATACCCACGATGAACGCCTGACGACCTTCGAGGCCAAGGGTGAGCGTCGCGACCGTGGCGGGCAGAAAGGCAGCTACCGCGACAACCCGGTCGACGCCATTGCCGCCGCCTTGCTGCTGCAGGGTTGGCTGGATGAAAACACCGCTTTATTTGAATCCTGACTGACGCGGCTTGCCGCGTCTTCTTACGTTTGAGCCCGGACTTTGCCAGCGTCACGCTGCCCAAGCCCTTGAAGGAGCCACCATGAGCCTGCCCAATCCCGCCGAACTGATCCGTCAGATGGCGACGAGCCTCACGACCCACCTGCAACACCGCGCCATCAGCGAGCCGCGTTTCATCGGTATCCGTACCGGTGGCGTGTGGGTCGCCCAGGCGTTGCTGCAAGAGCTGGGCAGTGATGCGCCCCTGGGCACCCTGGATGTGTCCTTCTACCGCGATGACTTCAGCCAGAACGGCCTGCACCCGCAAGTGCGCCCGTCAGCGCTGCCCTTTGAAATCGAAGGCCAGCACCTGGTACTGATCGATGACGTGCTGATGAGCGGGCGCACCATCCGCGCCGCCATGAACGAGCTGTTCGACTACGGCCGCCCGGCCAGCATCACCCTGGTCTGCCTGCTCGACCTCGAGGCTGGCGAACTGCCGATCAGCCCGGATGTGGTGGGTGCGACCCTGTCGCTTTCGGCCCAGCAGCGGGTAAAATTGTCCGGTCCCACGCCGCTCGAACTCGAACTGCAAGACCTCGCCCTTTAAACCGCCTTGTAAAGAGTCCCCGCGATGACGCCTCTAGATGCCAAGCGCCCGCTGCAGCTCAACGCTCAGGGCCAGCTGCAACACTTCCTGTCCCTCGACGGCCTGCCCCGCGAATTGCTCACCGAAATCCTCGACACTGCCGACTCGTTCCTTGAAGTCGGCGGCCGGGCGGTGAAGAAAGTCCCGCTGCTGCGCGGCAAAACCATTTGCAACGTGTTCTTCGAGAACTCGACGCGCACCCGCACCACCTTCGAACTGGCGGCCCAGCGCCTGTCAGCCGACGTGATCACCCTGAACGTCTCCACCTCGTCGGCGAGCAAGGGCGAAACCCTGCTCGACACCCTGCGCAACCTGGAGGCCATGGCGGCCGACATGTTCGTGGTGCGTCATGGCGACTCGGGCGCGGCGCACTTTATCGCCGAGCACGTGTGCCCACAGGTGGCGATCATCAACGGTGGCGATGGCCGCCACGCCCACCCGACCCAGGGCATGCTCGACATGCTCACCATCCGTCGGCACAAGGGCGGCTTTGAAAACCTCTCGGTGGCCATCGTCGGCGATATCCTGCACTCGCGGGTGGCACGCTCGAACATGCTGGCCCTGAAAACCCTGGGCTGCCCGGATATCCGCGTGATTGCGCCGAAAACCCTGCTGCCGGTAGGCATCGAGCAATACGGGGTGAAGGTCTACACCGACATGGCCGAAGGCCTGAAGGATGTCGACGTGGTGATCATGCTGCGCCTGCAACGCGAGCGCATGGCCGGTGGCCTGCTGCCCAGCGAAGGCGAGTTCTACCGCCTGTTCGGCCTGACCACCGCACGCCTGGCCGGCGCCAAGCCGGATGCCATTGTCATGCACCCAGGCCCGATCAACCGGGGGGTGGAGATTGAGTCGGCGGTGGCCGACGGTCCGCACTCGGTGATTCTCAACCAGGTCACCTACGGCATCGCGGTGCGCATGGCCGTGCTGTCCATGGCCATGAGCGGGCAAACCGCCCAACGTCAATTCGAGCAGGAGAACGCCCAGTGAAGCTCAGCATTCTCGGCGCCCGAGTCATCGATCCGGCCAGCGGCCTGGATCAAGTCACTGATCTGCACCTGGAAGCCGGCAAGATCATCGCCATCGACGCCGCCCCCAGTGGTTTCAGCCCGGTTCAGAGCATCGATGCCAAAGGCCTGGTGGCCGCGCCCGGCCTGGTAGACCTGAACGTGGCCCTGCGCGAGCCGGGCTATAGCCGCAAAGGCAGCATCGCCAGCGAAACCCGCGCCGCCGCTGCAGGCGGTGTCACCAGCCTGTGCTGCCCGCCGCAGACCAAACCGGTGCTGGACACCTCGGCCGTGGCCGAGCTGATCCTCGACCGCGCCCGCGAGGCCGGCAATTGCAAAGTGTTCCCCATCGGCGCCCTGAGCAAAGGCCTGGATGGCGAGCAACTGGCCGAGCTGATTGCCCTGCGCGACGCGGGTTGCGTGGCCTTCGGCAACGGCCTGGAGAGTTTCCGCAGCACCCGCACCCTGTGCCGTGCCCTGGAGTACGCGGCCACCTTCGACCTGACGGTGATCTTCCACTCCCAGGACCACGACCTGGCCGAAGGCGGCCTGGCCCACGAAGGCCCCACCGCCAGTTTCCTCGGCCTGGCAGGCATCCCGGAAACCGCAGAAACCGTGGCCCTGGCCCGTGATCTGCTGCTGGTGGAACAAAGCGGCGTGCGCGCACACTTCAGCCAGCTGACCAGCGCCCGCGGCGTAGCCTTGATCGCCCAGGCCCAGGCCCGTGGCCTGCCGGTGACCGCCGATGTGGCGCTGTACCAGTTGATCCTGACCGATGAGGCATTGATCGACTTCTCCAGCCTGTACCACGTGCAACCGCCACTGCGCACCCGCGCCGACCGTGACGGTTTGCGTGCGGCGGTGAAGTCCGGGGTGGTTTCGGCGATCTCCAGCCACCACCAGCCCCACGAACGGGATGCCAAGCTGGCACCGTTTGGCGCGACAGAGCCTGGGATCAGTAGCGTCGAGCTGCTGCTGCCACTGGCAATGACCCTGGTGGAAGATGGGTTGCTGGACTTGCCAACGTTGCTGGCACGCCTGAGCTCAGGCCCGGCGCAAGCGCTGCGCCTGCCGGCGGGCAAGCTGGCGGTGGGTGCGGCGGCGGACCTGGTGCTGTTTGACCCGGCCAGTTCTACTGTCGCCGGCGAGCAGTGGCTGTCCCGCGGTGAAAACTGCCCGTTCATCGGCCATAGCTTGCCGGCGACTGTGCGTTACACCCTGGTGGATGGACGGATCAGCTACCAGGCTTGATCCAGAACTGAAGCGGGCACAGTCAAATGTAGGAGCGGGCTTGCTCGCGAAAGCGGTGTATCAGTTAACAAATAGGTCGACTGATACACCGCTTTCGCGAGCAAGCCCGCTCCCACAATTAGATCCTCACAAGGCTGGAGATGATCAGCGACCGCCCAACCGCTCGGCATTGCGGATCGAAACCTGCGTATTCAACGTCCAGAAGTCATACAGCACGCCAATCAGGAACAAGCCGCCGGTCACCAGGTACAACAGGCCGGTGAGCCATTTGCCCTGATACATGCGGTGCAAGCCAAATACCCCAAGAAACGCCAACAGAATCCACGCCACGTTGTATTCAATGGGCCCGGCGGTAAAACGCAGGTCGGCTTCACGGTCCATTGCCGGGATCAGAAACAGGTCGATCAACCAGCCAATCCCCAGCAAACCAAAGGTGAAGAACCAGATCGTCCCGGTCACCGGCTTGCCGTAGTAGAAGCGGTGCGCCCCGGTAAAACCGAAGATCCAGAGCAGATAACCGATCATCTTGCTGTGAGTGTCCTGTTGCGAAACATCCTGTCGATAGGTGTTCATGAATGACCTCTTTTGCCTCGATAGATAAATATTTCTGGTTTCTTTGTGACTTTTTTACAGGCACCCGACGTACGGCAAATGCTATCGTCGCTTCCCTCAAAGCCTTATGCCGCCTGACTTGTGTAGGACAATTGCGACAGTTCGTCGCGGTTTTCCTGATTTTGACGTCAAGGTTCAGTCGACAAACGGCCTGAGAAAGACACTAAAAGCTGTTATAAAGTTGCGCGCAAACCAACAAGAGCCTGCCTTATGCGACCATTTTTAAAGACATGGCTAACCATTTGCCTATTGATGCCACTGGCCGCCCACGCCACCAATCGTGAGCAACGACTTCCGAACGTTAATGGTTTCACCCCTAAAGTTCACGCCACTACCAGCTCCGCCAAATCGGTAAAGCTCAGCGTCAAGCGCCCGGCTCAACTGAGCAAGGCCAACGTTAATGCAGTTCCCGGCCTGGTCGCGAGCAATAACCAGCAAAGCAGCAAAGTCTTGAGCCGTGCGGTCAACGTGCTCGGTACCCCTTATCGTTGGGGCGGCAGCAGCCCAAGTAAAGGCTTTGATTGCAGTGGTTTGGTGAAATACGCCTTCAATGATGTAGCTGCGGTGGACTTGCCACGCACCTCCAATGCCATGGCCAGCGGCCACGGGCAGAAGGTTGATCGCAAGGATTTGAAGCCCGGCGACCTGTTGTTCTTCAAGCTTAAGAGCCGCCAGGTCAACCATGTAGCCATTTACCTGGGCAACGACCGTTTTATCCACGCACCACGCCGTGGCAAGTCGGTCAGTATCGACACCCTGAAAAAACCGTTCTGGAACAAGAACTACGTGATTGCCAAGCGCGTGCTGCCCAAAGAGCAGAACAACCTGCGGATTGTGCAGCGCTGACAGTAAATGCAAATGTGAATGCTGGCTTGTGTGGGAGCTGGCTTGCCTGCGATAGCATCACCTCAGTGTGGCTGACACACCGAGTTGCCTGCATCCCAGGCAAGCCAGCTCCCACATCCTATATATCTGCTGGCACCCGCGCCTGCCCCCGCGCCTCTTCGCGACTAATCAGCCCCTGACCGACCAACCCCTTCAAGCTCATATCCAACGTTTTCATCCCCAACGCCCCACCTGTCTGGATCGCCGAGTACAACTGCGCCACTTTGTCCTCGCGGATCAGGTTACGGACCGCCGGCGTGCCGAGCATGATTTCATGGGCCGCCACGCGCCCGCCGCCGACTTTGCTCAATAACACCTGGCTCACCACCGCCTGCAGCGACTCCGAGAGCATCGAGCGGACCATGGCCTTTTCCCCAACCGGGAACACATCCACCAGCCGGTCCACGGTCTTTGCCGCCGAACTGGTGTGCAGGGTGCCGAACACCAGGTGCCCGGTTTCAGCCGCTGTCAGGGCCAGGCGGATAGTTTCCAGGTCGCGCAACTCCCCCACCAGGATTACATCCGGATCTTCGCGCAGAGCAGAACGCAGGGCCGCAGAAAAGCTGTGGGTGTCACGATGCACCTGGCGCTGGCTGATCAACGCCTTGCGCGGTTCGTGGACAAACTCGATGGGGTCCTCAAGGGTCAGGATGTGCTGCTGGCAAGTGTTGTTGAGGTAATCGACCATCGCCGCCAGGGTGGTGGACTTGCCCGAGCCCGTGGCACCTGTCACCAGCACCAGCCCCCTGGGCAGCTCGGCGATGCGCCGGAATACATCGCCAAGCCCCAAGGCTTCCAGGCTTTGGACCCGCGAGGGGATCGCGCGAAACACCGCGCCCATCCCCCGGTGCTGGCGGAACACATTGGCGCGAAAGCGCGCGACACCCGGCACTTCAAAGGAAAAATCCGTTTCAAGAGATGTTTCGAAATCCTTTTGTTGGTGTTTATTGAGGATCGGGCTGAGCAGGTCGGCCAGTTGGGCAGCACTCAGCACCGGCCAATCCAGCGGCAGAACCTCGCCATCAACGCGCACCCTCGGCGCCAGCCCTGCCGACAGATGCAGGTCGGAGGCGCCCCGGCTGACACTTGCGGCCAGCAGTTCAGTGATGTCCATAGGGCTATCCATTTCCAGTAGAATGCCGCGGACTCCATATCCACGGGCGCAACTTGAATGTCGACCATAGCAGACAATATCGGCCTGGTTAGTGAGCGCATCCGTGCCGCGGCCCGGGCCGTGCAGCGCGATGAAAGCAGCGTCCACTTGCTGGCCGTGAGCAAGACCAAACCCGCGCAAGCCGTGCGCCAGGCCCATGCCGCAGGGATACGCGACTTCGGCGAGAACTACTTGCAGGAAGCCCTCGGCAAACAGGCCGAATTAACCGACCTGCCCTTGAGTTGGCACTTCATCGGCCCCATTCAATCGAACAAGACGCGCGCTATCGCCGAGAACTTCGCTTGGGTGCACTCCGTGGACCGCCTGAAAATCGCCCAACGCCTGTCCGAACAACGCCCGGCCGACCTGCCACCGCTCAATATCTGCATCCAGGTCAATGTCAGTGGCGAAGCCAGCAAATCCGGCTGTACACCCGCCGATTTGCCAGCATTGGCCGAGGCGATCCAGGCCCTGCCCCGCTTGAAGCTGCGCGGCCTGATGGCGATCCCCGAGCCCACCGACGACCGCGCACAGCAAGATGCGGCGTTTGCCGCCGTACGAGACTTGCAAGCGAGCCTGGACCTGGGGCTCGACACACTTTCCATGGGCATGAGCCATGACCTTGAGTCGGCCATTGCCCAAGGGGCCACCTGGGTGCGGATCGGTACCGCCCTGTTTGGCGCCCGCGACTACGGCCAGCCATGAAATGGCTGACTTCCATCTGAGTAAGGACCTGTCATGAGCAGCACGCGTATAGCCTTTATCGGCGCCGGTAACATGGCGGCCAGCCTGATCGGCGGCCTGCGGGCCAAGGGCCTGCAAGCGTCACAGATTCGCGCCAGCGATCCGGGCGCCGAGACCCGTGCCCGAGTGAGCGCAGAACACGGTATCGAAACCTTCGCCGACAACGCCGAGGCCATCCAGGGCGTCGACGTCATCGTGCTGGCAGTCAAGCCACAGGCCATGAAGGCCGTGTGCGAAGCCCTGCGCCCAAGCCTGGCGCCGCAGCAACTGGTGGTGTCGATTGCCGCCGGTATCAACTGCGCCAGCATGAACAACTGGCTCGGCGCCCAGCCGATCGTGCGTTGCATGCCCAACACGCCATCATTGCTGCGCCAAGGCGTCAGCGGCCTGTACGCCACCGCCCAAGTGAGCGCCGCCCAGCGTGAGCAGGCCCAGGAGCTGTTGTCGGCCGTGGGCGTGGCCCTGTGGCTGGAAGAAGAACAGCAACTGGATGCCGTCACTGCCGTGTCCGGCAGTGGCCCGGCGTATTTCTTCCTGCTGGTCGAAGCCATGACCGCCGCCGGTGTGAAACTGGGCCTGCCACGGGAAATCGCTGAGCAACTGACCCAACAAACCGCCCTCGGCGCCGCGCATATGGTGGTGTCCAGCGATGTGGACGCGGCCGAGTTGCGCCGGCGCGTGACCTCGCCCAATGGCACCACACAGGCGGCCATCGAATCGTTCCAGGCCGGGGGCTTTGAAGCCCTGGTCGAAAAAGCACTGGGTGCCGCCGCGCACCGCTCGGCCGAACTTGCCGAACAACTGGGTCAATAAGGAGCCAATATGATTGGTTTGAACACCGCCGCCGTCTATGTACTGCAAACCCTCGGCAGCCTTTACCTGCTGATCGTGCTGTTGCGTTTTGTCCTGCAACTGGTACGCGCCAACTTCTACAACCCGCTCTGCCAGTTCGCCGTGAAGGCCACCCAGCCACTGCTCAAGCCGCTGCGCCGGGTGATCCCGAGCCTGTTCGGCCTGGACATGTCTTCGCTGGTCCTGGCGATCCTGGTCCAACTGGCGCTGATGGCCCTGACGCTGCTGCTGACCTACGGCACCATGGGCAATTTCCTGCAACTGCTGGTCTGGGCCCTGATCGGCGTGACCGCGCTGTTCCTGAAGATTTTCTTCTTCGCCCTGATTATCAGCGTGATCCTGTCGTGGGTCGCACCGGGCAGCCATAACCCAGGTGCCGAGCTGGTCAACCAGATCTGCGAACCGGCATTGGCGCCGTTTCGCAAGATCCTGCCGAACCTGGGTGGCCTGGATATCTCGCCGATCCTTGCGTTCATGGTGCTCAAGCTCCTGGACATGCTGGTGATCAACAACCTGGCGGCAATGACCATGATGCCGGACATCCTGCGCTTGCTGATCTGACCTTTGGAGGAGCCGGCTTGCCGGCGATGGCACCCGCGAAAACGCCATCGCCGGCAAGCCGGCTCCCACAGAAACAAGCCGTCATCAGCCAGGACAAGGTTCGCTTGCCGCTGGCCCCCCCGCTCTTTAGACTTACGCCTCATTTAAACGAGAGCAGGGTCGATGCCAGCTGCCTTCCCCCCCGATTCTGTTGGACTGGTCGTGCCCCAAGTGGCGCACTTCAGCGAACCCCTGGCCCTGGCCTGCGGTCGATCGCTGCCGGCCTATGACCTGATCTATGAAACCTACGGCGAGTTGAACGCCACGGCCAGCAATGCCGTGCTGATCTGCCACGCCCTGTCCGGCCATCACCACGCCGCTGGCTACCACAGCGCCGACGAGCGCAAGCCCGGCTGGTGGGACAGCTGCATCGGCCCCGGCAAGCCCATCGACACCAACAAATTCTTTGTGGTCAGCCTGAACAACCTTGGCGGCTGCAATGGCTCCACCGGCCCCAGCAGCCTCAACCCGGAAACCGGCAAGCCGTTTGGCGCCGACTTCCCGGTACTGACCGTCGAAGACTGGGTGCACAGCCAGGCACGCCTGGCCGACCTGCTGGGCATCCAGCAATGGGCCGCGGTGATCGGCGGCAGCCTGGGCGGTATGCAGGCCCTGCAATGGACCATCACCTACCCCGACCGCGTGCGCCATTGCCTGGCCATCGCCTCGGCCCCCAAGTTGTCGGCGCAGAACATCGCCTTCAACGAAGTGGCGCGCCAGGCGATCCTCACCGACCCCGAGTTCCACGGTGGTTCGTTCCAGGAAGCCGGGGTGATTCCCAAGCGCGGCTTGATGCTGGCGCGGATGGTTGGGCATATCACCTACCTGTCGGATGACTCCATGGGCGAGAAATTCGGCCGTGGGCTCAAGAGCGAGAAGCTCAACTACGACTTCCACAGCGTCGAATTCCAGGTCGAAAGCTACCTGCGTTACCAGGGCGAGGAGTTTTCCGGGCGTTTTGACGCCAACACCTACCTGCTGATGACCAAGGCTTTGGACTACTTCGACCCGGCGGCAAACTTTGACGACGACCTGGCGAAGACCTTCGAGGGGGCCAGCGCCAAGTTCTGCGTGATGTCGTTCACCACCGACTGGCGCTTTTCGCCGGCCCGCTCGCGGGAACTGGTGGATGCGCTGATGGCCGCCCGCAAGGACGTGTGCTACCTGGAGATCGATGCACCGCAAGGCCACGACGCCTTCCTGATCCCGATCCCGCGCTACCTGCAGGCGTTCAGCAACTACATGAACCGCATTACATTGTGAGAAAGCCATGAGAGCCGACCTGGAAATCATCCAAGACTGGATCCCCGCCGGCAGCCGCGTGCTCGACCTGGGTTGCGGCGATGGCGAACTGCTGAGCTGGCTGCGCGACAACAAGCAAGTCACCGGCTATGGCCTGGAAAACGACCCGGACAACATCGCCCAGTGCGTGGCCAAGGGCATCAACGTGATCGAGCAGGACCTGGACAAGGGCCTGGGCAACTTTGCCAGCAACAGCTTCGATATCGTGGTGATGACCCAGGCCCTGCAGGCCGTGCACTATCCGGACCGGATCCTCGACGAGATGTTGCGCGTCGGCCGCCAGTGCATCATCACCTTCCCCAACTTCGGCCACTGGCGCTGCCGCTGGTACCTGGCCACCAAGGGCCGGATGCCGGTATCGGACTTCTTGCCGTACACCTGGTACAACACGCCCAACATTCACTTCTGCACCTTCGAGGACTTCGAAGCACTGTGCAGCGGGCGCGAAGCCAAGGTGATCAACCGTCTTGCCGTTGATCAACAGCATCGCCACGGCTGGGCGAGTAAGCTATGGCCTAATCTTTTGGGTGAAATCGGGATTTATCGGGTCAGCAGCCCTGGCCTGACCGACCACCAGATTGCCGTCTAACCATTTTCGAGGAGGACGATCATGAGTCGCCTGGCTATTTTTCTACTCACCGCCTGCCTGGGCGCCAGTGCCATGGCCGCCGGCCCTATCGACAGCAATCGGCAGAAGGCATTTGGTGATATCACCGTGCACTACAGCACCTTCACCTCCAGCTTCCTGCAACCCGAGACAGCCCAGGCCGTGGGCGTGGTGCGCAGCAAGAACAAGGGCATGATCAACGTCTCGGTGATCAAGGGCGTGGAGCCCGTGGCCGCGCAAGTGACCGGCACGATCAAGGACCTGACCGGCAAAAGTGAAATGCTGACCTTCAAGCAAATCACCGAAAAAGGCGCGATCTACTACCTCGCCCCCTACTCGGTGCCGCAGCAGGAGTTCCGCACCTTTACCATTAATGTTGAAACCGGCGGCAAGGCCCACGGTTTCAGTTTCACCCAAGAACTGTTCCCGGCCGAATAATGAACCTGACACAACTCGTACTGGCCAGCCATAACGCCGGCAAACTCAAGGAACTCCAGGCCATGCTCGGCGAATCGGTGCAATTGCGCTCGATTGGCGAGTTCAGCCAGGTGGAGCCGGAAGAGACCGGCCTGTCATTCGTCGAAAACGCCATCCTCAAGGCCCGCAATGCCTCGCGCATTTCCGGCCTGCCGGCACTGGCCGACGATTCGGGCCTGGCGGTGGACTTCCTCGGCGGCGCTCCTGGCATCTACTCGGCGCGCTATGCCGACGGCAAAGGCGACGCGGCGAACAACGCCAAGCTGCTGGACGCCCTCAAGGACGTGCCGGACGCGATGCGCGGCGCGCAGTTTGTCTGCGTGCTGGCGCTGGTGCGGCATGCCGACGACCCGCTGCCGATCCTCTGCGAAGGCTTGTGGCACGGGCGCATCCTGCATACGGCCAGCGGCGAGCACGGGTTTGGCTATGACCCGCTGTTCTGGGTGCCGGAGCGCAATGTGTCCAGCGCCGAACTGAGCCCCGCCGACAAAAACCAGATCAGCCACCGCGCCCGCGCAATGGATTTGCTGCGCCAGCGCCTGGGCTTGAAATGACCCACAACACCTCCGCGCAGCCCCTGATCCTCGGTGGCGCGCAAACACCTCGGGCGGCCTTGCCAGTGCTGCCGCCCCTGGCGCTGTACATCCACATCCCGTGGTGCGTGCGTAAATGCCCCTATTGCGACTTCAACTCCCATACCGCCAGCAAAGTGTTGCCGGAAGAAGAGTATGTCGACGCGCTGCTGGCGGACCTGGATCAGGACCTGCACGCGGTGTATGGCCGCGAGTTGAGTTCGATCTTCTTTGGCGGCGGCACGCCAAGCCTGTTCAGTGCTACGGCGCTGGGCCGGTTGCTGGAGGGCGTGGAGCAACGTATCCGGTTTGCCAGCGATATCGAAATCACCCTGGAAGCCAACCCCGGCACCTTCGAGCAAGAGAAGTTCGTCGCCTACCGCAAGCTGGGGATCAATCGCCTGTCGATTGGCATCCAGAGCTTCCAGCAGGAAAAGCTCAAGGCCTTGGGCCGCATCCACAACGGCGACGAAGCCGTACGCGCCGCCGGCATGGCACGCCAGGCCGGGTTCGATAACTTCAACCTGGACCTGATGCACGGTTTGCCCGATCAATCCCTGGACGACGCCCTGGGCGACCTGCGCCAGGCGATTGCGCTCAAGCCGACCCATCTGTCGTGGTACCAACTGACCCTGGAACCCAACACCGTATTCTGGAACCAGCCGCCGACGCTGCCGGAAGACGACACCCTGTGGGATATCCAGGAAGCCGGCCAGGCCCTGCTCGCCGAACACGGCTACGCGCAATATGAAGTCTCGGCCTACGCCCAGCCGGGCCGGCCCGCGCGGCATAACCTCAATTACTGGAGTTTTGGCGACTTTATCGGCATCGGCGCCGGCGCCCACGGCAAGCTCAGCCATCCAGACGGGCGCATCGTGCGCACCTGGAAGACCCGCGCACCGAAGGACTACCTCAACCCGGCAAAAAGCTTCCAGGCAGGCATGAAAGAGCTGACCAACGAGGAACTGCCCTTCGAGTTCCTGATGAACGCCCTGCGCCTGACCGAGGGCGTGGAAGCCAAGCTGTATGCCGAGCGCACCGGCCTGGACCTGGCCAGCCTGGATCAAGCCCGCAGGGATGCCGAACAAAGTGGCTTATTGCAGGTCGAACCGTCACGCCTGGCGGCCACGGACCGTGGGCAACTCTTTCTCAATGACCTGCTGCAGAAGTTTTTGAGCTGATCGCTCTAAGGAAATCGAATGGATCTGGTACTCGACCTGCTCGCCACCGTATCCCGCTGGAGCCGTAGCAACCTGTCGGAAATCTCCCTGGCGCTGGTAGGCTGCCTGTTGGTGCTGTTCGGCGCCGACATCAAGGGCTGGGTCGAAGCGCGCCTGGGCAGCATCGCCGGCGCCTTGCGCGTACCGTTGATGGCCCTGCTGTGCATGATCGGCAGCGGTGCTGCGCTGATCTACGCCACGCCGTGGATTGTGCGGGGGTTGAGCCAGTTCAATAACTACAGCCTGGCACCGGTGCTGTTGGTGGTGCTGGTGTTGATTGGCGTGGTTGCCGACCGCCGCTGACTCAAAGCCCACCACAAAACAACTGTAGGAGCTGGCTTGCCGGCGATAGCGTCACCTCGGTGTATCAGTGATACCCAAGTGACGCTATCGCCGGCAAGCCAGCTCCTACAGTTGGTCGCATTCCAGTTTTCTAGCTGATCAAGCCAGCTTTTCGAACTTCAAATCCCAAACCCCATGCCCCAACCGCTCGCCACGGCGTTCGAACTTGGTGATCGGACGTTCGGCCGGGCGTGGTACGCACTGACCATCTTCGGCCAGGTTGCGGTAGCCAGGGGCGACGTTCATCACTTCCAGCATGTACTGCGCATACGGTTCCCAATCGGTGGCCATATGCAGGATGCCGCCCACCTTGAGCTTGCTGCGCACCAGTTCCGCGAAGGACGCCTGGACGATACGGCGCTTGTGGTGACGACTCTTGTGCCATGGGTCCGGGAAAAACAGCATCAGGCGGTCGAGGCTGTTGTCGGCGATGCAGCGGTTAAGCACTTCGATCGCGTCGCAGTCATAGACCCGCAGGTTTTTCAGGCCCTGGGTCAGCACGCCGTTAAGCAGCGCGCCCACGCCCGGACGGTGCACTTCCACGCCGATAAAGTCTTGCTCGGGCGACGCCGCAGCCATTTCCAGCAGGGAATGGCCCATGCCGAAGCCGATTTCCAGGGAGCGCGGGGCCGAACGGCCAAACACCTGGTCGAAGTCCACCGGCGCATCGGCCAGGGGCAGGACGAACAGCGGCGTGCCCTGGTCCAGGCCCTTTTGCTGGCCTTCGGTCATGCGCCCGGCACGCATCACAAAACTCTTGATGCGGCGGTGCTTGGACTCGTCGCCTTCTTCCACGGGGTTCGGCGTTTCGTTTGATTCAGTCATCAATGGCTCTTACTTGATCAGACCATCCAGCGGCGAGGAGGCGCTGGCGTAAAGTTTTTTTGGCATACGCCCGGCGAGGTACGCCAGGCGGCCAGCGACAATCGCGTGTTTCATGGCTTCGGCCATCATGATCGGCTGTTGCGCATTGGCGATGGCCGAGTTCATCAGCACCGCTTCGCAGCCGAGTTCCATGGCGATGGTGGCATCGGACGCGGTACCGACGCCGGCATCCACCAGCACCGGGATCTTGGCTTCTTCGAGGATGATCTGCAGGTTGTACGGGTTGCAGATCCCCAGGCCAGTACCGATCAGGCCGGCCAGCGGCATGACCGCGATGCAGCCGATCTCGGCCAGTTGGCGGGCGATGATCGGGTCATCGCTGGTGTAGACCATCACGTCGAACCCTTCCTTGACCAGGGTTTCGGCGGCCTTGAGGGTTTCGATCACGTTGGGGAACAGGGTTTTCTGGTCCGCCAGCACTTCCAGCTTCACCAGGTTGTGGCCGTCGAGCAGCTCACGGGCCAGGCGGCAGGTGCGCACAGCTTCGATGGCGTCGTAGCAACCGGCAGTGTTGGGCAGGATGGTGTAGCGATCCGGCGGCAGGATATCCAGCAAGTTCGGTTCGCCCGGGTTCTGGCCGATATTGGTGCGGCGCACAGCCACCGTCACGATTTCGGCGCCCGAGGCTTCGATAGCCAGGCGGGTTTCTTCCATGTCGCGGTACTTGCCGGTGCCTACCAGCAAACGCGACTGGTAGGTACGACCGGCCAGGACGAAGGGCTTGTCGCTACGAACGATGCTCATGGGAAATCCTCGAGTTGGGGTGAGGTTCTGCAGAATCCGGGTAGTTGCCGCAGGGCTAGCCGCCGCCGATGGCGTGGACCACTTCAACCTGATCGCCTTCGGTGAGGGCGGTTTCGGTGTGCTGGCTACGCGGGACGATATCCTGGTTGAGCTCCACTGCGACGCGACGTCCGGTCAGTTCCAGACGGGTCAGCAGGGCCGCGACGGTTTCACCGTCGGGCAGTTCATAGGATTCGCCGTTCAATTGAATGCGCATGCCACGGGCCGCCATCGTTTTTAGGGGCCAGCATTCTAGCCTGATCGTGACCTGAAGGTCAGCTACAAGCGTCAGGCGGTCAGTTGCAGGCGCCAGGCGGCGAGCCCCAGGCACAGCCAGCCAATCAGGAACGCCAGGCCGCCAAACGGCGTGATGATCCCCAACTTGCCAATGCCGATGGTGGTCAGCAGGTACAGGCTGCCGGAGAACAGCAAGATGCCGATGCTGAACGACACACCGGCCCAGAGCACCAGGCGCCCGGGCACATGCGCGGCCAGCAAGGCCACGCCAAACAACGCCAGGGCGTGCACCAGTTGGTAGGTCACGCCGGTGTGGAATATCGCCAGGTATTCAGCCGTCAGGCTTTTTTTCAGGCCATGGGCGGCGAACGCGCCGAGGGCAACACCCGTAAAGCCGAAAAAGGCCGCCAACATCAGAAAGCCACGCAGCATGAGGAACTCCAGTCAGACTCAAAGGGCCGGGTCTGTATAATGGCCCGCTCAACGGGTTCGGCCAAGCCATCTCTATGCTGCGTGTCCTCTTCAGTCGTTTTCTCAAAGTCGTGAAATGGTTTGTCATCGGCAGTGTTTTGCTGGTGCTGCTGTTTCGTGTCGTCCCGCCGCCGTTTACCGCACTGATGGTCGAGCGCAAGATCGAGTCCTGGGTCGATGGCGAGCCCATTGACCTGCAACGTACCTGGGTGCCGTGGGATGAGATCTCCGATGACCTGAAAGTCGCGGTTATGGCCGGCGAGGACCAGCGCTTCCCGCAGCATTGGGGTTTTGACTTCGGGGCGATCCAGGCTGCGCTGCTGCATAACGAGCGCGGCGGCTCGATTCGCGGCGCCAGTACGCTGAGCCAGCAGGTATCGAAAAACCTGTTCCTGTGGGCCGGCCGCAGTTATGTGCGCAAGGGCCTGGAAGCCTGGTTTACCGGGCTGATCGAAATCCTCTGGCCCAAGCAGCGGATCCTTGAGGTGTACCTCAACAGCGTGGAATGGGACGAAGGTGTGTTTGGCGCAGAGGCGGCAGCGCGGCATCATTTTGGTGTGGGTGCCAAGGGGCTTTCGCGGCAGCAGGCCAGCTATCTGGCGGCGGTACTGCCCAATCCACGGGTGTGGAGTGCCAGCCATCCGACGGCGTATGTGGCACGGCGGGCAGCGTGGATTCGCCAGCAGATGGGGCAGTTGGGTGGTACTGGCTATTTGAATGAGCTGAACAGTACGCGAAAGGCGCCGTGGGCCAACTGACGCAACATAAAGCCTGTAGGAGCCGGCTTGCTGGCGATGGCGCTGTATCAGCCAATCATTGATAGCCGGTAGATCGCCATCGCCGGCAAGCCGGCTCCTACAGGGGCGCGGCACGAACAAAAATGCCCCGATCTTTCGATCGGGGCATTTTTTTGCTCGTTCGCTGCGTGTTAGGCGGCGATCGACAGTTTCAGCTTATTCATCGCGCTCTTCTCAAGCTGACGAATGCGCTCGGCCGACACGTTGTACTTTTGCGCCAGGTCGTGCAGCGTGGCTTTTTCTTCTGCCAGCCAGCGCTGGTAGAGGATGTCACGGCTGCGGTCGTCCAGCACTTCCAGTGCTTCGTGCAGATTGTGATTGGAGTTGTCGCTCCAATCGGCATCTTCCAGTTGGCGCGCCGGGTCGTACCGGTGGTCTTCCAGGTAATTGGCCGGCGATTGGAAAGCGCTGTCATCGTCCGCTTCAGCGGCCGGGTCAAAGGCCATGTCATGGCCGGTCAGGCGACTTTCCATCTCGCGCACTTCACGGGGCTCCACGCCGAGACTTTCGGCCACACGGTGGACTTCCTCGTTGTTCAGCCACGCCAGGCGTTTTTTCTGGCTGCGCAGGTTGAAGAACAGCTTGCGCTGGGCCTTGGTGGTCGCCACTTTCACAATGCGCCAGTTGCGCAGGATGAACTCGTGGATTTCCGCCTTGATCCAGTGCACGGCGAACGACACCAGGCGCACACCCATTTCCGGGTTGAAGCGTTTCACAGCCTTCATCAGGCCGACGTTGCCTTCCTGGATCAGGTCAGCCTGGGCCAGGCCGTAGCCGCTATAGCTACGGGCGATATGTACGACAAAACGCAGGTGGGCGAGCACCATCTGCCGAGCCGCCCCCAAATCCTGCTCATAGTAGAGACTCTCGGCCAGTTCACGCTCCTGCTCGGGCGTCAGCAATGGAATGCTGTTGACCGTGTGCACATAGGCTTCCAGGTTCGCACCCGGGACCAGAGCATAAGCAGGTTGCAAAGAAGTGGTCATACGAAAAAACCTCCGACTCACATAACTCGTGCAGTTCAGCACTGCGAAAATTGACCGGAAACCGTAGGACAAGTTCCCTAAACCACTGATACGGTCAATACAAACGAAACCACATTAATCTGACATTAACTACTTCGGCGCCAGCTCACGTAAATGCCGTGCGACCGCAATCCAAGCACCGATATACCCCAACAACACCGCGCCAAGCAACAGTGATAGACCATCGGCAGCGGGTACGCCAGCCAGGGCAAAATCACTGCCATACAAACCGGCCAGGCCGACTACCGCGTCGTTCAGCCAATCCAGGCCAAACGCCAATACGCCCCAGGACAGAATCCCCGCACCAAAGCCATAAAGCGCGCCCATGTACAGAAAAGGACGACGCACATAGCTGTCTGTGCCGCCGACCAGTTTAATCACTTCTATCTCGGTGCGGCGGTTTTCAATATGAAGGCGAATGGTATTGCCTATCACCAAAAGTAATGCAGAAACCAGCAACACCGTCAGGCCAAAGACAAAACGGTCGCCCAGCTTGAGAATCGCCGCCAGACGCTCGACCCACACCAGATCAAGCTGCGCCTGCTGTACCTTGGGCAATTCAGCCAATTTTTGTCTTAATGCTTCAAGGGCCGTCTTGTCGATTTCATTGGGCGTGACCAACACAACCCCCGGCAGCGGGTTCTGCGGCAGCTCCTTGAGCGCCTCACCCAGGCCGGACTGTTGCTGGAACTCTTCCAGCGCCTGGTCGCGGCTGATGTACTCGGCATCCGCCACGCCCGGCAGGTTCTTGATCTGCTCGCGCAGGGCCTCGCCTTCGGTGGCGCTGGCATCCAGTTGCAGATATAGGGAAATCTGCGCCGCGCGCTGCCAGGAACCACCCAGGCGCTCGACATTATTAAGCAGCAACGACAAGCCCATCGGCAGGCTCAACGCCACGGCCATCACCAGGCAGGTGAAGAAGCTGCCAATCGGCTGCTTGCCCAGGCGGCGCAGGCTGTCCACCAGGCTGGCGCGATGGCTTTCGATCCAGGCGTGCAGCAAGGTGCTGAAGTCAGGGCCGTCATCATCGTCGCGTTTCTTTTTCTGCGGTTGCGGGTCGGCCGCTTTCGGCGCTACGCGCTCGGAAACTTTAGGGCTGCGTGTGGCACTCATACGCCAGCCTCCCCGTCACCGATCAGGCGGCCGCGCTGCAGGGTCAGCATGCGATGGCGCATGCGCGCGATCAATGCCAGGTCGTGACTGGCAATCAGCACGCTGGTGCCCAGGCGGTTGATGTCTTCAAAAACACCCATGATTTCTGCAGCCAGGCGCGGGTCGAGGTTACCGGTAGGTTCGTCCGCCAGCAGCAAGGCCGGGCGATGGACGATGGCGCGGGCAATGCCGACGCGCTGTTGCTGGCCGGTGGACAGGTCGCCGGGGTACAGGTCGGTCTTGTCCGACAGCGCCACCCGCTCCAGGGCCGAATCCACACGCTTGACGATTTCGGCCTTGGACAGCCCGAGGATCTGCAATGGCAGGGCGATGTTATTGAACACTGTGCGATCGAACAGCAACTGGTGGTTCTGGAACACCACGCCGATCTGCCGGCGCAGGAACGGGATCTGTGCATTGCTGATGGTGGCCAGGTCCTGGCCCGCCAGCAGCAATTTGCCGGTGGTCGGACGCTCCATGGCCAGCAACAGGCGCAGCAAGGTACTTTTGCCGGCGCCGGAGTGACCGGTGACAAACAAAAACTCGCCACGACGCACCCGGAAACTCAGCTCATGCAAGCCGACATGCCCGTTGGCGTAACGCTTGCCCACCTGTTCAAAACGAATCATGAACGCTCCCGCTCGGCAAACAGTGCCTGGACAAAGGGTTCGGCCTCAAACGTGCGCAGGTCATCAATGCCTTCGCCGACACCGATATAACGAATCGGCAGCCCGAATTGTTTAGCCAGGGCGAAAATAACCCCACCCTTGGCCGTGCCATCGAGCTTAGTCAACGCCAGGCCAGTCAGCTGGACTGTCTGGTTGAATTGCTTGGCCTGGCTGATCGCGTTCTGCCCGGTCCCGGCGTCCAGCACCAACAGCACCTCGTGGGGCGCGTCGGCGTCGAGCTTGCCTATCACCCGGCGGACTTTCTTCAACTCTTCCATCAAGTTGTCTTTGGTATGCAGGCGACCGGCGGTATCGGCGATCAGCACATCGATGTTACGGGCCTTGGCGGCCTGCACGGCATCGAAGATCACCGAGGCGGAGTCGGCGCCGGTGTGCTGGGCGATCACCGGGATCTTGTTGCGCTCGCCCCACACCTGCAATTGCTCCACGGCAGCGGCGCGGAAGGTATCACCGGCGGCGAGCATGACTTTCTTGCCTTCCAGTTGCAGCTTCTTCGCCAACTTGCCGATGGTGGTGGTCTTGCCGGCGCCGTTGACGCCAACCACCAGGATCACAAAGGGTTTTTTCTCGGTAATCACCAGCGGCGCTTCCACTGGCTTGAGCATGGCGGCCAGTTCGGCCTGCAATGACTTATAGAGCGCGTCGGCGTCGGTGAGCTGCTTGCGCGCGACCTTCTGGGTCAGGCTCTGGATGATCACGGCGGTGGCTTCGACGCCCACGTCAGCGGTCAGCAGGCGGGTCTCGATATCTTCGAGCAGCTCGTCATCGATGATTTTTTTGCCGAGGAACAGGCTGGCCATGCCTTCGCCGATGCTTGCGCTGGTCTTGCTCAGGCCTTGCTTGAGTCGGGCGAAGAAGCCGGTCTTGCTGGTTTCGGCAGGTGCGGTGGCAGGCTCGGCAACTACGGCTACGGGCTCGACAATCACCGGTTCGACCACAACGGGCAGGGGCTCGGCGACCACCTCGACCGGCTCCACAACCACAGGAATCGGTGGTGCCACATGTTCAGCCTGCACATCCTCGACCAGCGCGACAGGCTCTTCAGCCACCGGCAATGGCGGCCATGGCTTGTGCTCTGGTTCTGGCTCTGGCGCAGCCTCCACCACCGGCTGCAAGACCGGCTCGGCGATAGGCAGCACCACAGGCGCCGGCGTCTCGACGACAGGCTCGGCCACCGGTTCAATCGCAGGTTGCGCCTGCAAGACAGGCTCAGGCACGGGCTCAGGTTGCACTTGCGGCTGTTCGACGACGGTTTCCTGCGGCTTTTTGCGCAGCCATCCGAACAGGCCTTTTTTCTCGCCAGCCGCAGCTGGGCTCTTCTTGTCGTCGTTGGAACCAAACATGGAGGACGGCTATCTCACGGTAGCGACGCGCCAAGGTGGCGCCTCGGTAAATAATATTCGATGCGCAACAGACTGTTTTTTAGCCAGCTTGTTCATGCGCAGTATTTTGTGAGGCGTGAATACAGCCTCAACAAATCGATTCAATATAGGACTGAAGCGATAAAATCGGCGAAAAGCGGATTAAAACCGGGGAAACCCACGGATAACTCCATCTTCACGACGACTGGATCCGAAACGATATGACAGCCGCAGTGGCCGCCGCTAATACGGATCAGTATCCTAGCACCTCCTCGCCCGCCGACGCTAAGACCAAGCGGGCAGCCCAACAGGTTTAAAAACGAATGAATGCTCTAGCCCGCCGCGCCGCAGGCCTGCTGCTCAGCACAGTTTGTCTGCCCCTTTCAGCCTTGGCTGCCGACCCTCAACCCACCCATGAATTCACCCTGGACAACGGCCTCAAGGTCGTCGTGCGCGAAGACCATCGCGCTCCGGTGGTGGTCTCGCAGGTCTGGTACAAGGTCGGCTCCAGCTATGAAACCCCTGGCCAGACCGGCTTGTCCCATGCCTTGGAACACATGATGTTCAAGGGCAGCTCCAAGACCGGCCCAGGCGAAGCTTCGTTGATCCTGCGCGACCTGGGCGCCGAAGAAAACGCCTTCACCAGCGACGACTACACCGCCTACTACCAAGTGCTGGCCCGCGACCGCCTGGGCGTGGCCCTGGAACTGGAAGCCGACCGCATGGCCACCCTGCGCCTGCCAGCCGACGAATTCAGCCGCGAGATCGAAGTCATCAAGGAGGAGCGCCGCCTGCGCACCGATGACAACCCGATGTCCAAGGCCTTCGAACGCTTCAAGGCCATGGCCTACCCGGCCAGCGGCTATCACACGCCGACCATCGGCTGGATGGCCGACCTGGACCGCATGAAGGTCGAGGAACTGCGCCACTGGTACCAATCCTGGTACGTGCCGAACAACGCCACCCTGGTAGTGGTCGGCGACGTGACCCCGGACGAGGTGAAAACCCTGGCCCAGCGTTACTTCGGCCCGATCCCCAAGCGTGACGTGCCACCGGCGAAAAAGCCCCTGGAACTGGCCGAGCCGGGCGAACGCCTGCTGACCATGCACGTGCAGACCCAATTGCCGAGCGTCATCCTGGGCTTCAACGTACCGGGCCTGGCCACTGCCGAAGACAAGCGTTCGGTCAACGCCCTGCGCCTGATCTCGGCACTGCTCGATGGCGGCTACAGCGCGCGCATACCGAGCCAGCTGGAACGCGGTGAAGAACTGGTGTCCGCTGCCTCGACCAACTACGACGCCTACACCCGCGGCGACAGCCTGTTCACCTTGAGCGCCACGCCCAACCAGCAGAAGCAGAAAACCGTGGCCCAGGCTGAAGCCGGGCTCTGGCGCCTGCTGGACGAACTCAAGGCCAAGCCACCGACCGCCGAGGAACTGGAGCGTATTCGCGCCCAGGTCATTGCCGGCGTGGTCTACGAGCGCGACTCCATCACCAGCCAGGCCACGGCCATTGGCTCCCTGGAAACGGTCGGCCTGTCATGGAAACTCATGGACACAGAGCTGGCCGAATTGCAGAGCGTGACGCCCGAGGACATCCAGAAAGCCGCGCGTACGTATTTCACCCGCGAACGCCTGAGTGTCGCCCATGTCATGCCCGAGGAGACCACTCATGAGTGATCGCAAAAACAACCGCCTGGTGCTGCCTGGCCTGATCGTCGTGACCCTGGTGGCAGCGGTCGCGGTGTATATCGGTCGCCCGGATGATTCCGTGGCCAGCCCAGCGCTGGAGCAGGCCAAGTCCAGCAAGACCCTGCAATCCCTGGCGGAACTGGACGGCAAGAACCCGACCAATCGCCAGCTCAACGTGCAGACCTGGAACACCGCCGAGGGCGCCAAGGTGCTGTTCGTCGAGGCCCATGAGCTACCGATGTTCGACATGCGCATCCTGTTCGCCGCCGGCAGCAGCCAGGACGGCAACACGCCGGGCCTGGCGCTGCTGACCAACGCCATGCTCAACGAAGGCGTGCCGGGCAAGGATGTGGGGCAGATTGCCGCCGGTTTTGAAGGCCTGGGCGCGGATTTCAGCAACGGTGCCTACCGCGACATGGCGCTGGTGTCGCTGCGCAGCCTCAGTGCCGCCGACAAGCGCGAGGCCGCCCTCACGCTGTTTGACCAGGTGATCGGCCAGCCGACCTTCCCTGCCGACTCCCTGGCGCGGATCAAGAACCAGTTGCTGGCAGGCTTCGAGTACCAGAAACAGAACCCGAGCAAGCTGGCGAGCATCGAGCTGTTCAAGCGCCTGTACGGCGATCATCCCTATGCGCACCCAAGCGAAGGCACACCAGAGAGCGTACCGGCCATTACCCAGGCACAGTTGAAGGCATTCCACGCCAAGGCCTACGCCGCCGGCAACGCGGTGATCGCGATGGTCGGCGACCTGTCCCGTGCCGACGCCGAAGCCATGGCAGCCAAGGTGTCCGCGTCCCTGCCCAAGGGCCCGGCACTGGCGAAAATCGCCGAGCCGACCGAGCCCAAGGCCGGCCTGGGGCACATCGAGTTTCCCTCCAAGCAGACGCACTTGCTGTTCGCGCAACTGGGCATCGACCGTGCCGACCCGGACTACGCCGCCCTGTCCCTGGGCAACCAGATCCTTGGCGGCGGTGGCTTTGGCACTCGCTTGATGAGCGAGGTGCGCGAGAAGCGCGGCCTGACCTATGGCGTGTACTCCGGCTTCTCGCCGATGCAGGTACGTGGCCCCTTCATGATCAACCTGCAGACCCGCGCCGAAATGAGCGGCGGCACCTTGCGCCTGGTGGAGCAAGTGCTGGCCGACTACCTCAAGACCGGGCCGACGCAAAAAGAATTGGATGACGCCAAACGTGAACTGGCCGGCAGCTTCCCGCTGTCTACCGCGAGCAACGCCGATATCGTCGGGCAACTGGGCGCCATGGGTTTTTACAACCTGCCGCTCAATTACCTGGAAGACTTCATGAAGCAATCCCAGGCCCTGACCACCGAACAGGTCAAGGCTGCACTGAACAAGCACTTGAGCAGCGATAAAATGGTGATCGTGACCGCTGGTCCCACCACCGCGCAAAAGCCACTACCGCCCCCCACTGATAAACCTGCCGAGCAGCCGCTCGGGGTTCCGGAGCATTAATGGCTAGTCCATCGCGCCCTAAAAAACCTGTCCACAACGTTCATAACGGTGTGGGCCAACTGCGCATCATTGGCGGCCAATGGCGCAGCCGCAAGCTGAGCTTCCCCGATGTCGTGGGCCTGCGCCCGACCCCGGACCGGGTCCGCGAGACCCTGTTCAACTGGCTCGCGCCGTACATCGAAGGGGCCAAGGTGCTTGACCCGTTCGCCGGCAGCGGCGCGCTGTTCCTCGAGTCGCTGTCCCGTGGCGCCGCCCTGGGCCAGGCCCTGGACGCGAGCAACGTGGCGGTTTCCAGCCTGCGCGAACACCTGGGCACCCTGCGCTGCACCACCGGTCACGTCCAAACCGCCGATGCCCTGCGCTACCTGGAAACCCAGCCGGCCAGTGCATTCGACGTGGTGTTCCTCGACCCGCCGTTCAACCAGAACCTGCTGCCGACCGTCTGCACCCTGCTGGAAGAGCGCCAATGGCTGGCCGATGACGCCTGGGTCTACACCGAAAGCGAAACCGCGCCATCAACCCTGGGCCTGCCGGGCAACTGGCGCCTGCACCGCGAGCAAAAGTCCGGGCGGGTGTATTACGCGTTGTGGCAACGTACGGCTCTGACCCACTGAAAACGCTGTAGGCGCGAGTTTGTCTGCGGGCAGGCCCGCGCCTACAGGACAGGTATTCATGACACCGCCAGCAAACCGCTTCACCCCCGCCTTCGGCCTCGGCAACCCACATCTGCAAACGCTGTGGGGCCCGCTCTGGCGCCCCACCACCCACCTCGAGCGCCAGCGCGAGCGCCTGTGGCTGGAAGATGGCGATTTTCTCGACCTCGACTGGCACGGCCCCCACGACCCGCATGCGCCCTTGGTGCTGGTGCTGCATGGGCTGACCGGTTCATCCAACTCGCCCTACGTTGCCGGCCTGCAAAAAGCCCTGGCCAGCCAGGGCTGGGCCAGTGTCGCGCTGAATTGGCGTGGCTGCTCCGGCGAACCCAACCTGTTGGCCCGCAGTTACCACTCCGGCGCCAGTGAAGACCTGGCCGCCGCCATCGCGCACCTGCGGGCCAAGCGGCCGTTGGCGCCGCTGTATGCCGTGGGTTACTCCCTGGGCGGGAATGTGCTGCTCAAGCACCTGGGCGAAACCGGCGACCACTGCGGCCTGCAAGGCGCGGCGGCGGTATCGGTGCCGTTTCGCCTGGATCAGTGCGCCGACCGCATCGGCCTGGGCTTCTCACGGGTCTATCAGAAGCACTTCATGCGCGAGATGCTCAGCTATATCCGGGTCAAGCAGCGCCAATTCACCCAGGACGGGCGCGAAGACGCACTGAAGACCCTGGCCGATCTGGGCTCGCTGGAGAAGATGCGCACATTCTGGGATTTTGATGGGCGCGTCACCGCACCGCTGCATGGCTATCTGAGCGCCGAGGACTATTACCGGCGGGCGTCGAGTCGTTACTTCCTGGGGGAGATTCGCACGCCAACGCTGATCATCCAGGCGGCGGATGATCCTTTTGTGTTCGCCCACAGCTTGCCCCAGGCCAGCGAGCTGTCGGACTGCATCGAGTTTGAACTGCAGGCCAAGGGTGGGCATGTGGGGTTTGTCGAGGGTTCGCTGAAGACGCCTGGGTACTACCTGGAGCGGCGGATCCCGCATTGGTTACGGGTAAAACACGGTTAATCATGTGGGAGCGGGCTTGCTCGCGAATGCGGCGTTTCAGCTAATAAATTCGGTGGCTGGCACACCGCATTCGCGGGCAAGCCCGCTCCTACATTTGATCGGGGATTACCCACTTAATCGCCGGTAGCAATTTCGCGCTGCGGATCAGTGATCCACTCACTCCACGACCCCGCATACAACTTGCCCAACGGATACCCCGCCAGGCTCAAGGCAAACAGGTTGTGGCACGCCGTCACACCCGAGCCACAATACGCCACCAATTCCTGGGGCGAGCGGCCTTGCAGCTTTTCTGTAAACCGTTGCTTGAGCTGCGACACCGGCAAGAAGCGCCCGTCACTGCCCAGGTTTTCGCTGAACGCCGCACATTGCGCGCCGGGAATATGCCCGGCAATCGGGTCAATGGGTTCCACTTCACCGCGAAAGCGCGGCAAGGCACGGGCGTCGATCAAGGTCAGGCCCGGCTGGCCCAGGCGTTTTTGCAGGTGCTCGGCGTCCAGCAGAAGATGGTTGTCCGGGCTGCCGGCAAAGGTGCCAGGCTCGGTGCTCGGCGCATCCAGGCTCAAGGGGAAACCGGCGCTGTGCCAGGCCTTCAGGCCACCATCGAGGATCGACACACCGTCACGCTTGCCCAGCCACACCAGCAACCACCAGGCACGGGCGGCAAACGCGCCAGGGCCGTCGTCATACAGCACGATTTCGCTGTCGGCATGGATGCCCCAGGCCCGCAACTGCTGGACCAGCGCCTGGGGCGCCGGCAGCGGATGGCGTCCAGTCACGCCTTTAGTCGCCAGCCCACTGAGGTGGCGCTCCAGATCCGCATACTGCGCCCCCTCGATATGCCCTTCGGCATAGCTGCAACGCCCGTAATCCGGGTCTTCCAGGGCAAAACGGCAATCGAGGATGACTAAGCCTGCGTGCTGCTGGCGCTCGGCCAGTTGTTGCGGGCTGATCAGTTGTGCAAGCGGCATAACGGACTCCTGGAAATACGTTCGGGAAAGGGCCTACTTCACTTCTTCCAGTGCCTGACTTAGAGGCACGTAAAATTCCTTGAACAACGCGTCCACAGCTTCTTTGGCCTGTGGCGTGATAAACCCCGCCTCCAGCACCAACACCTGGTACACCCCGCGCTTGATCGCCTCGGCACCCAGGTGTGCGGAGTTCTCGTTGGTGGTGCACAAAAAGCGCACCCAGGAGGTGAGGATAATCCAGGCGTTGAGGGTCAGGGCTTCGGTCTGCACCGGGTCCATGTTCAGGATCCCGGCCTCGACAAACCCCCGGTAAATCGCGCCGCCCTGGATCAGGCAGCGCTGGGAGAAACGCCGGTAGCCGGTGGCCAGTTCCGGGTCGCTCTCCAGTAGATGCTCAAGGTCACGGTGCAAAAAGCGGTAGCGCCACATGCCGGCCAGCACCGCCTGCAGGTAGAAGCGCTTGTCCTCGACCACCATGGCCCGCCCCTGGGGCGGGCGCAGGAAGCTGTCTACCAGGGCTTCGTACTCGCGAAACAGCACGGCGATAATCGCCTGCTTGTTCGGGAAGTGGTAGTACAGGTTGCCGGGGGATATTTCCATGTGGGCGGCAATATGGTTGGTGCTGATGCTGCGCTCGCCCTGCTGGTTGAACAGCTCCAGGCTGGTTTGCACAATGCGTTCGCTGGTCTTTACTCGTGGTGCCATGGGGTATCGGCTTCTAAAATCCTGATGCAAACATCTTACGGTCTATCCTTGCCAGGATAAAACTGCATGTTGCCGCGAAGTCATTTGACAAAATAGAGCAATAACTCTAAAAACGCAGGTATTCCAATAACAATCGGGAACTGCGCCATGTCTGCCAACGTTGCCTACCTGCAAGATTCCCAGGCGCTGGACCAACTCCAGGACCTGTTCGCTGCTCAGCGCCGCGCCTACGCGGCCAACCCGATGCCAACGGCGGCGCAGCGCCAGCAGTGGCTCAAGGCCTTGCGCGACCTGCTCAGCGATGAGCGCCAGGCGCTGATCGAGGCCATCAGCAGCGATTTCAGTCATCGCAGTGCCGACGAAACCCTGTTCGCCGAACTGATGCCCAGCCTGCATGGCATTCACTACGCCAGCAAACACCTCAAGGGCTGGATGAAACCGTCGCGCCGCGCTGTAGGTATAGCCTTCCAGCCGGCATCTGCCAAAGTGATCTATCAACCCCTGGGCGTCATCGGGGTGATCGTGCCCTGGAACTACCCGTTGTACCTGGCCATCGGCCCGCTGGTCGGCGCGTTGGCGGCGGGCAACCGGGTGATGCTCAAGCTCAGCGAATCCACCCCTGCCACTGGCCAGTTGCTCAAGACCCTGCTGGCGCAAATCTTCCCCGAAGACCTGGTGTGCGTGGTGCTCGGCGAAGCAGAAGTGGGCATGGCGTTCTCCAAGCTGCCGTTCGATCACCTGCTGTTCACCGGTGCCACCAGCATCGGCAAGCATGTGATGCGCGCCGCCGCCGAGCACCTGACCCCGGTCACCCTGGAGCTGGGCGGTAAATCCCCGGCGATTGTCTCGGCCGATGTGCCGCTCAAGGATGCCGCTGAACGGATCGCATTCGGCAAGGCGCTGAATGCCGGGCAAACCTGTGTGGCGCCGGACTACGTGCTGGTTCCCGAAGACCGTGTGGACGGCTTCGTCGAGGCCTACACCCAGGCGGTACGTGGGTTTTATCCGACCCTGGCCGACAACCCGGACTACACCGCCATCATCAACGAGCGACAACTCGCCCGACTCAATGCCTACGTCAAGGACGCAACCGACAAGGGCGCGACCCTGGTGCCGCTCTATGACCAGGGCCAGGCACGGCGCATGGCCCATAGCCTGCTGCTGAATGTCAGCGATGAAATGACCGTGATGCAGGACGAGATTTTCGGCCCGGTGTTGCCCATCGTGCCCTATCGCGGGATCGACCAGGCCTTTGCCTACATCAACCAACGCCCTCGCCCACTGGCGCTGTATTACTTCGGCTACAACAAGGCCGAACAGAATCGCGTACTCCACGAGACCCATTCCGGCGGCGTGTGCTTGAACGACACCCTGCTGCACGTGGCCCAGGACGATATGCCTTTTGGCGGCATCGGCCCGTCGGGCATGGGTCACTATCACGGCCATGAAGGGTTCCTCACGTTCAGCAAGGCCAAGGGGGTGCTGATCAAGCAACGCCTGAATGCGGCCAAGCTGATTTACCCACCGTATGGCAAAGCCATCCAGAAACTGATCCAGAAGCTGTTCGTGCGCTAAAACCGTTACCACCGGGACCACAATAAAAATGAACCCTAGCCTGACTGAATCACCCGCGCTGTCACGGCGCGGCGTCTTGAAGATCGGCCTGTGCGCCAGCGCCTTCCTGGCCACCGCAGGCCTTGGCGCCAGCCTCAGCGGTTGCTCCAGCAGCACCCCCGCCAGCGGCTTTGCCATGCTGCGCAACAGCGACCTGCCGTTTTTGCGCGCAGTGATCCCGGTGTTACTCGAAGGCGCGGCCAGCGCCGAGGTGGTGGCGGCAGGCATTGAAGACACCCTGAAAAAACTCGATTACAGCCTGCTGCACCTGTCGCCGGAGATGTTCAAGCTGACCCAGCAGTTGTTCGACGTACTGGGCATGGCCGTCACCCGTGGCCCGCTGACCGGCATCTGGGGCAGTTGGGAAAATGCCAGCAGCGAGCAGATCCGCAACTTCCTGCATCGCTGGGAGAACAGCTTCCTCAACCTACTGCGCATGGGCCAGGGCTCGCTGCTCAAGCTGGTGATCATGGCCTGGTACTTTCGGCCCGAGTCCTGGGCCCATTGCGGGTACCCCGGGCCACCGAAGATCTGACCTTGGCAACCCACTTTGATAGCCACTCCGTAGCCAAAACAATAAGAGAACAAGCTAATGCCCGTACCTGATGTGTTCCGCGATGGCATGGCCCGCGGCTGGAAAACCCATAACGGCGCCGCCCTCGACCAGGACCTGGTGCTGGAAGCCGATGTCGCGATCATCGGCAGCGGCGCAGGCGGCGGCACTACCGCAGAGATTCTCAGCGCCGCCGGCTACAAGGTGCTGCTGATCGAAGAAGGCCCGCTCAAGACCAGCAGCGACTTCAAGCTGCTGGAAGACGAGGCCTACGCCAGCCTGTATCAGGAAGGCATCGGCCGCATGAGCAAGGACGGCGCCATCACCATCCTGCAAGGCCGCGCCGTGGGCGGCACCACGCTGATCAACTGGACCTCGAGCTTTCGCACCCCCGACCCGACCCTGTCCCACTGGGCCAGCGAGTACGCGGTCAAGGGCCACAGCAGCGCCGAGATGGCACCGTGGTTTGAAAAGATGGAACAGCGCCTGGGCATCGCGCCCTGGGCCGTGCCGCCCAACCCCAACAACGATGTGATCCGCCAAGGCTGCGAAAAGCTCGGCTACAGCTGGCACGTGATCCCGCGCAACGTGCGCGGCTGCTTCAACCTGGGCTATTGCGGCATGGGCTGCCCGGTCAACGCCAAGCAATCGATGCTAGTGACCACCATTCCCTCGACCCTGGAGCAAGGCGGCGAGTTGCTGTACCTGGCCCGCGCCGAGCGCCTGAAGTTCAGCGGCGACACCATCACCAGCCTCGAATGCGTGGCCATGGATGCGCGCTGCGTAGCGCCTACCGGCCGCAAGATCACGGTCAAAGCCAAGCATTACGTACTGGCCGGCGGCGGTATCAACAGCCCGGCGCTGCTGATGCGCTCGGACGCACCCGACCCGCATTCGCGCCTGGGCAAGCGCACGTTCCTGCATCTGGTGAATTTTTCTGCGGGGCTGTTCGACGAGGTGATCAACCCGTTCTACGGCGCGCCGCAGTCGATTTACTCCGACCACTTCCAATGGCAGGACGGCACCACCGGCAAAATGTCCTACAAGCTCGAAGCGCCGCCGTTGCACCCGGCGCTGGCCAGCACATTGTTCGGGGGTTATGGCACGCAGAACGCCCTGGACATGAGCCAGTTGCCCAAGACCCACGCCATGCTGGCGCTGCTGCGCGACGGCTTCCACCCCGACAGCCAGGGCGGCAGCGTCGGCCTGCGCGGCGATGGCACGCCGGTGCTCGACTATGAGGTCTCGCCCTACGCCTGGGACGGCCTGCGCCGGGCTTTCCACAGCATGGCCGAGATCCAGTTTGCCGCCGGCGCCAAGTCGGTCAAGCCGCTGCACCACGACGCGCGCCACGTCAACACACTGGCGCAGGCCCGCAGCCTGATTGACGGCCTGAACCTGGAACTGCATCGCACCTGCCTGGGCAGCGCCCATGTGATGGGCGGTTGCGCCATGGGCGAAGAGCCGAAAAGCGCCGTGGCCGACAGCCTGGGGCGGCATCACCAACTGCGTAATCTGTCGATCCACGACGGCTCGCTGTTCCCCACCAGCATCGGCGCCAACCCCCAGCTTTCGGTGTACGGCCTGACTGCGCAACTGGCGACGGCGCTGGCTGAACGTCTGAAAACAGCATGAAAAAACCAGGTATTCGCGGTGTCTATAGTGCTTTCTTCTGAATAAGTTGACTTGGCCGACCGGGATGGCTGCGATACCATCCGGTTCCCCAACGGACTCCGCCAGGACGACGCGATGAACCGAGTGTTGTACCCAGGTACCTTCGACCCGATTACCAAAGGCCATGGCGATCTGGTCGAACGCGCCTCGCGCTTGTTCGACCATGTGATCATCGCGGTCGCGGCCAGCCCCAAGAAAAACCCGCTGTTTCCCCTGGAACAGCGCGTGGAGCTGGCCCGCGAGGTCACCAAGCACCTGCCCAACGTGGAAGTGGTGGGCTTTTCGACGCTGCTGGCGCACTTTGCCAAGGAACAGAACGCCAATGTGTTCCTGCGTGGCCTGCGGGCGGTGTCGGACTTCGAATATGAATTCCAGCTGGCCAATATGAACCGCCAACTGGCGCCGGACGTAGAGAGCCTGTTCCTTACGCCGTCGGAGCGTTACTCGTTCATTTCCTCGACCCTGGTGCGGGAAATCGCGGCATTGGGTGGGGATATCACCAAGTTTGTGCACCCTGCGGTCGCCGATGCGCTGACGCTGCGCTTCAAGAAGTAAGACCGCTCGACCGGCGCCCGCTCGCACTGCGGGCGCCAATGCGGCACAATTGCGCGCATTAGTTTTTCAGATGCCTTGGCAGAGCGCCCTGGCAGGAGTTTCCATGTCCCTGATCATCACCGACGATTGCATCAACTGCGACGTCTGCGAACCCGAGTGCCCGAACGCTGCCATTTCCCAGGGTGAAGAGATCTACGTGATCGACCCCAACCTGTGCACCCAGTGTGTCGGCCACTACGACGAACCCCAGTGCCAGCAAGTATGCCCGGTCGATTGCATCCCGCTGGATGAGGCGCACCCTGAGACTGAAGAGCAGTTGATGGAGAAGTACCGGTTGATTACCGGCAAGGCCTGAGACCTTGTGGTGGCTGGGAGGGCCTCATCGCGGGCAAGCCCGCTCCCACACTTGAAGGTGTTCACAAGTCAAAATGTGGGAGCGGGCTTGCCCGCGATGACGGCAGCCGCCGTCACACACAATCAGCTCTGGCACTTGGGGCAAAACACACTCGCCCGCTGCCCCAGCATCACATTGCGCAATTCGCTCCCGCAGACCTTGCACGCCTCGCCCCCACGCCCGTAGACGAACAGTTCCTGCTGGAAATACCCCGGCTGGCCATCACCCCCGATAAAGTCGCGCAATGTCGTACCGCCGCGCTCGATGGCGGCCGCGAGGATGCGTTTGATCTCGATCGCCAGCTTCAGGTAACGCCCACGGGAAATGCCCTTGGCCTCCCGGCGCGGGTCGATCCCGGCGGCAAACAGCGCCTCGGTCGCGTAGATATTGCCCACCCCCACCACCACCGCGTTGTCCATGATGAACGGCTTGACCGCCATCGAGCGCCCACGGGACAGCTGGAACAGGCGCTCGCCGTCGAACAGGTCGGTCAACGGCTCCGGCCCCAGGCGCAACAGCAGTTCGTGGTTGTGCGGGTCCTGGCTCCAGAGCATCGCGCCAAAGCGCCGGGGGTCGGTGTAGCGCAGGGCCAGGCCCGACTCCAGCTCGATATCCACATGCTCGTGCTTGGCTGCCGGCAGGCCGACTTCCACCAGGCGCAGGTTGCCCGACATGCCCAAGTGGCTGATCAAGGTGCCGACTTCGGCGTTGATCAGCAGGTACTTGGCCCGCCGCTCCACCAGCACGATGCGCTGCCCGGACAGCCGCACATCGAGGTCTTCGGGGATCGGCCAGCGCAGGCGCCGTTCACGCACCACCACGCGGCTGACCCGCTGGCCTTCCAGGTGCGGCGCAATTCCGCGCCGGGTGGTTTCGACTTCTGGCAGCTCAGGCATATTCGTCTCGCGATAGAAAGGTTAGTGCGCGCCCAGCTCGCGGATCGACAACTTCAGGCTCTCGAAGTCGTAGTCCGACAGGCCCACGTAATCCAGCACCAGGTGGCCGATGCTCTCCCATTCATGGTCCACCGTCTGGTTGCCCAGCACCCGATAGGACGCGCAAATGTGCTCGGCCATCTTCAGGATCGCCAGCAGGTTTTTCAGCGGGCTGTTGCGCGCCGACTCATCGCTGAAAATCGCCAGGGCGTTGTGGTGGTTGGCGATGGCGTTGGTCACATGCTCCGGCAGGCGCCAGGACTTGGCAGTGTAGTAGCCCACCACCGCGTGGTTGGTGTGGAACGCACGGTTCTCGGTGTCGACCACCCGGCAATCGGGCCCTGCCTTGGCGTAGGAGTCTTCCAGCACGCTCATGTAGTCCGGGAAACGCTTGAGCATCAGCGGCACGCCACAATCGTGGAACAGCCCCAGGGCATAAGCTTCGTCCACCGCCTGGGAGCCGGTGCGCTTGGCTAGGGTCAGGCAGGTCATCGCCACATCCTGGGCGGTGTCCCAGAACCGGTTGAGGGTGACGATGGTGTCGTCGCTCATCTCGCCCTTGATCGACTGGGCGTTGATCAGGTTGACGATCGAGCGGCTGCCCAACAGGTTCACCGCGCGCTGGATCGAGGCAATCTTGTTGCTCAGGCCGTAATACGGCGAGTTGACGATTTTCAGCAGCGAGCCAGACAGGCCGGGGTCCTGGGAGATCAGCCGCGCAATCACCTCCAGGTCCGGATCGGGCATGTATTGCTCCATCTGCAAATCCACCATGATTTGCGGTTGGGGCGGCACGCTGATGCCTTGCAGGGCCTGTTGGATCTGTTCGGCGGAAAGCTCTTGGGACATAAATACACACTCTGGGCTAGGCGCGAATTCTAACCTCTAAGCAAAGCTGACCGACACCTCAAAAACCCGATTGGAAACCGGAGCAAAATGTGGGAGCTGGCTTGCCTGCGATGGCATCGTTGCGGTGGCATCGCTGCGGTGCGACAGACAGACCGAGTCGCCTGGATCGCAGGCAAGCCAGCTCCCACATGTCCGGCGGCGCGGCCAACAACGACACAACACGGTATACTCCCGCTCTTTTTTCCGGAGCGACGTCATGTCCCTGCCAAGCCTGCGTCTCAAAGCCAACGCCGATCGTCGTTTGCGCAACGGCCACCTGTGGGTCTACAGCAACGAAATCGATGTGGCCGCCACCCCACTCCACGGCTTCCAGGCAGGCGACCAGGCCATCCTCGAAGCGGCCGGTGGCAAGACCCTGGGCATCGTGGCCATGAGCCCAAACAACCTGATCTGCGCGCGCCTGCTGTCGCGCGACATCAAGTTGCCATTGGACAAGTCGCTGCTGGTGCACCGCCTCAACGTCGCCCTGTCCCTGCGCGACCGCCTGTTCGACAAGCCGTTCTACCGCCTGGTCTACGGCGATTCCGACCTGTTGCCGGGCCTGGTGGTCGACCGTTTCGGCGATATCCTGGTGGTACAGATCGCCTCGGCGACCATGGAAGCCCATAAAGAAGACGTGATCGCCGCACTGACACAAGTGCTCAAGCCCAGCGGCATCCTGTTCAAGAACGATTCCGCCGCGCGCGACGCCGAAGGCCTCAACCGCTACGTCGAAACCGTGTTCGGCCTGGTGCCAGAGTGGGTTGCCCTGGAAGAAAACGGCGTGCAATTCGAAGCCCCGGTGATCCAGGGCCAGAAGACCGGCTGGTTCTACGACCACCGCATGAACCGTGCACGCCTGGCCCCGTATGCCAAAGGCAAGCGCGTTCTCGACCTGTACAGCTACATCGGCGGCTGGGGCGTGCAAGCTGCAGCGTTCGGCGCCAGTGAAGTGTTCTGCGTCGACGCCTCGGCTTTCGCCCTTGATGGCGTAGAGCGCAACGCCGCGTTGAACTGTGTTGCCGAGAAAATGACCTGCATCGAAGGCGACGTGTTCGAAGCCCTCAAAGAATTGAAAGCCAGCGAAGAACGCTTCGACGTGATCGTCGCCGACCCACCGGCCTTCATCAAACGCAAGAAAGACATGAAGAATGGCGAGGGCGCCTACCGCCGCCTGAACGAGCAAGCCATGCGCCTGCTCAGCAAGGACGGCATCCTGGTCAGCGCCTCGTGCTCCATGCACCTGCCCGAAGACGACCTGCAAAACATCCTGCTGACCAGCGCCCGCCATCTGGACCGCAATATCCAGATGCTCGAACGTGGCGGCCAGGGCCCGGACCACCCGGTGCACCCGGCGATTGCCGAGACGCGCTACATCAAGAGCATCACGTGCCGGTTGCTGCCCAATAGCTAAGTAACACGCAGATCAAAGGTGGGAGTGGGCTTGCCTGCGATAGCGGTGTATCAGTTACAGATTTTTAATCTGTTACACCGCTATCGCAGGCAAGCCAGCTCCCACCTTTTTTGTGCCGTATCAAAAAGATTTCTCCTACCGTCGCAAGCCATACGCCATCAGGAAATTTCCTTCGACGATTTTGATTGAATTCCACTTTTTGCAGACTAGTATCGGTTTCTGGCTTCACTGCGGAAAACAAAAACAATGTCTGATTCCACCTGCTCGCCCGTCCTCGATGGCCCAGCCAAACGCCAGTATCTTTCCCGCTTCATCCTCATTACCTGCATTTCCCTGATCAGTTTCTTCCCGATCAATATCCTGCTGCCTTCATTTCCGGCCCTCGCCGCCAGGTTCGACACGCCCAGCGCCAATGTCGCGCTGTCCATCAGCCTGTTTACCCTGGTCTTTTCGGTCTCCCAACTGATCGCCGGCCCACTCTCGGATAAGTGGGGGCGCAAGGAAGTCCTGCTTGGCTGCATCACACTGTCGATCCTGGGGGCGATAGGCTGCACGCTGGCACCGGACTACCTGACCTTCCTGCTGTTTCGCAGCGTGCAGGCCATGGGCTGTGGCTTCTTCGTGCTGGGCCACGCCCTGGTGGAAGACCTGTTCGACGAACAGGACCGGGCTCGCGTGCGCCTGTATTACATGACCCTGAGCGGCTCGTTCGTCGCCCTTTCGCCGCTGATCGGCTCCTGGCTGCAAACCACCTTTGACTGGCAAGGCAGCTTCTACGGGTTCGCGGTGATGGCATTGGGCATGTTGATCCATGCGCTGTGCATCCTGCCCACCAAGTCCGCCAGCCCCCATCGCGCATCGGTGTCGATCATTGCCACGTTGAAAGCCGTGGCCGGCAACCGGGACTTCCTGCGCTACTGGTGGATCGCCGCACTGGTGTTCGCCTGCTACTTCGCCTTGATCAGCGTCACACCCCTGATGTTCATGGATGGGCTGAAACTGTCCGAATACCAGTACGCCCTGGTGCTGATGGTCTATGGCGTGGCCTATCTGCTGGGCGGCGTGGTGGCCTCGTTTCTGCAAAAACGCATCTCGCTGGCCCGGCAAATCAATATCGGCCTGGGGTTACTGCTGGTGGCCGGTGTGCTACTGATGCTGATCGTCAGCCTTGACGCCATCACCACCATAACCCTGCTGATCCCGATGCTGATCAGCGCCCTGGCCGTGACCCTGGTGCGCCCGGCGGCCATTTCGGCGGCGATGCTGCTGTTCTCAAGCAGCGCGGGCACGGCCGCCTCGGCGGGCAACAGCATCATGTTCCTGACGGCCGCCATCAGCAGCGCAGCCCTTGCGCAAACCGGAACGCATTTGCTGATGACCATTGCCGCAAGCTTTATCGTCTTCAGCCTCTGGGGCTGGCTGACAAATACGAGGGTCGGGCGATAAAGCCCCGGGACATGCTTCTCGCCATTCCCTCCCGACGCCAGCGGTGTAGAATCGACCCTATTCATCGCCAGTCATCCCCCGGCGGGTTTATGAGCTCAAGGCCAATGCGCACGGCGATCCCGTAACGTTTGCGGCAACTTCCGGACACACGGCTATTTCTGAGTGTTCCAGACGTCAATAGAAGCTCACTCCCCTATTTAGTACCTGATTAGCCGCCCGGAGTGCTCCATGCCAGATTACCGCTCGAAAACATCCACCCATGGCCGCAACATGGCCGGCGCCCGCGCACTGTGGCGTGCCACGGGGATGAAAGATGACGACTTCAAGAAGCCGATCATCGCGATTGCCAACTCGTTCACCCAGTTCGTACCGGGCCACGTCCACCTCAAGGACCTGGGCCAACTGGTCGCCCGCGAGATCGAACGTGCTGGCGGCGTAGCAAAAGAATTCAACACCATTGCCGTGGATGACGGCATCGCCATGGGCCATGACGGCATGCTGTATTCCCTGCCGAGCCGCGAGATCATCGCCGACTCCGTGGAGTACATGGTCAACGCCCACTGCGCCGACGCCATCGTCTGCATCTCCAACTGCGACAAGATCACCCCCGGCATGCTGATGGCCTCCCTGCGCCTGAACATCCCGGTGATCTTCGTCTCCGGCGGTCCGATGGAAGCCGGCAAGACCAAACTCGCCTCCCACGGCCTGGACCTGGTGGACGCCATGGTCATCGCCGCCGATTCCAGCGCTTCTGACGAGAAAGTCGCGGAATACGAGCGTAGCGCCTGCCCGACCTGCGGTTCGTGCTCCGGCATGTTCACCGCCAACTCGATGAACTGCCTGGTGGAAGCCCTGGGCCTGGCCTTGCCGGGCAATGGTTCGACACTGGCCACCCACAGCGACCGCGAGCAGCTGTTCCTGCAGGCCGGCCGCACCATCGTCGACCTGTGCAAGCGTTACTACACCGACAACGACGAGTCGGTATTGCCACGCAATATCGCCAACTTCAAGGCGTTCGAAAACGCCATGACCCTGGATATCGCCATGGGCGGTTCCACCAACACCATCCTGCACTTGCTGGCCGCAGCGCAAGAAGCCGAGATCGACTTCGACCTGCGCGACATCGACCGCCTGTCCCGCCACGTGCCGCAGTTGTGCAAGGTCGCGCCGAACATCCAGAAGTACCACATGGAAGACGTGCACCGCGCCGGCGGGATCTTCTCGATCCTAGGCTCCCTGGCCCGTGGCGGCCTGCTGCACACCGACCTGCCGACCGTGCACAGCACGTCCATGGCCGAGGGCATCGCCAAGTGGGATATCACCCAGACTGACGACGAAGCCGTGCACACCTTCTTCAAGGCCGGCCCGGCCGGCATCCCGACCCAGACGGCCTTCAGCCAGTCGACCCGTTGGGACACCCTGGACGACGACCGTGAAAACGGCTGCATCCGCAGTGTCGAGCACGCGTACTCGCAAGAAGGCGGCCTGGCCGTGCTCTACGGCAACATCGCCCTCGACGGCTGTGTGGTGAAGACCGCTGGCGTGGATGAGTCGATCCACGTGTTCGAGGGTCGCGCCAAGATCTACGAAAGCCAGGACAGCTCGGTGCGCGGCATCCTCGCCGACGAAGTGAAAGAAGGCGACATCGTGATCATCCGCTACGAAGGCCCGAAAGGCGGCCCGGGTATGCAGGAAATGCTCTACCCGACCTCGTACCTGAAATCCAAGGGCCTGGGCAAAGCCTGTGCGCTGCTGACCGACGGGCGCTTCTCGGGCGGCACTTCGGGCCTGTCCATCGGCCATGCTTCGCCAGAAGCCGCTGCCGGTGGCGCGATTGGCCTGGTGCAGGATGGCGACAAGGTGCTGATCGACATTCCGAACCGCTCGATCAACCTGTTGATCAGCGACGAAGAACTGGCCGCACGCCGGGTCGAGCAGGACAAGAAAGGCTGGAAACCGGTGGAGAAGCGTCCGCGCAAAGTCACCACCGCCCTCAAGGCCTACGCCCTGCTGGCCACCAGTGCCGACAAGGGTGCGGTGCGTAACAAGGCCATGCTCGACGGCCTGTAAGCCCCGCCCATAAAAATGCCCCGCCACGTGCGGGGCATTTTTTTGCCTGCCTGAATTGCCAAACCACAAGAGATCAAATGTAGGAGCTGGCTTGCCGGCGATCCAGGCGACCCGGTCTGCCTGCCACACCGCAGTGATGCTATCGCAGGCAAGCCAGCTCCCACAGGGTTACTGGATTTCATCGGGCTTGACGATCACCCAGTTCTTGTCCGCCGTCACCGCCAGCCCTTCCTTGGCCTGGGCCGCAGCATGCTTGGCAATCATGCCGTTGAGCTGGGTCATGTACTTGTCCTTGCGGTTGATCCACAAGTGGATGCCACCCTTGGCCACGTCCACATCGTGAAACAGCATGTAGCCGTCGCTGGTAGGGGTGTCGCCGCCGACCAGTAGCGGTTTTTTCCATTCGTCGATGTAGGTGAGGATCGCCGCATGCTTGCCGGCCATCCAGGTCGCCGGGGTCCACAGGTAGGGGGTCAGTTCCAGGCCGAGGTTGGCCTTTTCATCGTATTTGCCGGCGCTGATCTGCTTGCGGGCAGTGGTCAGCTCGCCAGTCTTGCGGTCCTTGAGCAACAGGCTGACCCCGATGACATTCTGCGGCTTGACGTTGTAGCCGTACTTCGGATCGGAGGCGACCATGCGCACCAGCTCTTCAGAGGCGGCGGTCATCACGTACACGTCGATGCCGTTTTCCATCAGTTTGTTGTACAGCTCGGTCTGGCCGGTGAAGATTTTCGGCGGTTGCACCTCCATGTTCTTCACCACATCGCCTTCAAAGTAGGTGACCGGCACCGGCTTGCCGGAGGCCATCAACTCATCCACGTAACCCTTGAGTTCCTTGAGGGTAAAGCCTGAAAACACCTGGGCGACCCACGGGTAGCAGACCATGTCGTCCACTTCGCACAGGCGATAGTAGTAACTGAACAGACTTTCCTTGTGCTCGGCGGTGTCTTTGAACGGCATAAGCTTGAGCGATGGGTCGAGACTGTCGCGGGTGATCAGGCCCTTGTTTTCCATGTACGGCAACAGCGACTCTTCGAGGTCGAAGCGGTAGCTGGTGTTGTCCATGTCGAACACCGCGTAATTGCCCTTGTTGGCGTTGGCCGCAATCATTTCATTGAGTTGCTTGGCGGCGGGTGCCGGCCAGTGCTTCAACTCGGTGGCGGCCATGACCTGGCTGGCAAGCCCCAGGCACAGCGCGGCGGCAAACAGTCTCGACGTGAGCTTCATGTGCGTTTTCTCCCTGAGTGAAAGACATCGACGCTAACAAATCCGTGTGACCGTTCCCGGCACCAGCACGACCGTCTGCGTCCTGAAACCGCCACCGGCATATGTCAGGGCGCCAGGCCCTTATTCCAAAAACGACAGTAGTCATTCCATAAAGGTATTAAATCAATATATTTCAAGCTGTTAGGCTTTCCGGTTCGCAGTCGCACGCTCAGGCGACTGGCAGCCATTTACTTGGAGCTTCAATGAATCTGCCGCTGATTCTCAATCTGCTGGTGTTCCTGGCCTTATTGCTAGGCCTGGCCCAAACCCGTCGCACCCACTGGAGCCTGGCCAAGAAGGTCTTGCTGGCCCTGGTGCTCGGGGTGGTGTTTGGTGTGGTCCTGCACACCATCTACGGCGCCGGCCACCCGGTGCTCAAGGCCTCGATCAGTTGGTTCGACCTGGTGGGCAATGGTTATGTGCAACTGTTGCAGATGATCGTGATCCCGCTGGTGTTCGCCTCGATCCTCAGCGCCGTGGCCCGCCTGCATAACGCCGCGTCCCTGGGCAAGATCAGCTTCCTGACCATCGGCACGCTGCTGTTCACCACCGCCATTGCGGCGCTGATCGGTATCGGCCTGACCAACCTGTTCGGCCTCACCGCCGAAGGCCTGGTGGCCGGCACCCAGGAACTGGCGCGCCTGCAGGTGATCCAGAGTGACTACGCGGGCAAGGTCGCCGACCTGAATATCCCGCAGTTGCTGCTGTCGTTCATCCCGCAGAACCCGTTTGCCGACCTGGCCCGGGCCAAGCCGACGTCGATTATCAGTGTGGTGATCTTCGCTGCGTTCCTGGGGGTTGCCGCGCTGCAACTGCTCAAGGACGACGTGGAAAAAGGCCAGAAGGTGCTGAACGCCATCGACACCCTGCAAGCCTGGGTGATGCGCCTGGTGCGCCTGGTGATGAAGCTGACCCCCTACGGCGTGCTGGCGCTGATGACCAAAGTGGTCGCCAGTTCCAACCTGCAAGACATCATCAAGCTCGGCAGCTTTGTGCTGGTGTCCTACCTGGCGCTGGGGCTGATGTTTGTGGTCCACGGCCTGCTGCTGTCGCTGGCCGGGATCAACCCGCTGCGTTTCTTCCGCAAGGTATGGCCGGTGTTGACCTTTGCCTTCACCAGTCGCTCCAGCGCGGCGAGTATCCCGCTGAGCATCGAGGCACAAACCCGCCGCCTGGGCATCCCGCAGTCCATCGCCAGCTTCGCCGCCTCGTTCGGCGCGACGATTGGCCAGAACGGCTGTGCCGGCCTGTATCCGGCGATGCTGGCCGTGATGGTGGCGCCGACCGTGGGCATCAACCCGCTGGACCCGCTGTGGATCGCTACCCTGGTGGCAATCGTGACCCTGAGTTCGGCCGGTGTGGCCGGCGTAGGCGGCGGTGCGACGTTTGCCGCGCTGATCGTGCTGCCGGCCATGGGCCTGCCGGTGGCGTTGGTGGCGCTGCTGATTTCCGTGGAGCCGCTGATCGACATGGGCCGCACGGCGTTGAACGTGAATGGTTCGATGACGGCGGGGGCGATTACCAGCCAGATCATGCAGCAGACCGATAAAGAGCTGCTCAATGCCGATGAGCATGCTGAGTTGGCGCAGGCCTGATAGAGCGCTATCGCCGGCAAGCCGGCTCCTACACGGTCCTGTAGGAGCCGGCTTGCCGGCGATGCTTTTAGGCCTTTTCCCAGACTTCGAAGTTGTACGCCGGCTTGTCGCCTTCTGCCGGATTCTGCACATTCGACACCAGCGTCCACCGGTTCAAGTCAAACTCCGGAAACCACGCATCCCCCTGCGGGCTCAACGCAACCCGCGTCAGATACAGGCGATCCGCCTGCTCCAGCCCCTGCGCATACAGTTGCGCGCCGCCGATCAGCATCAGCTCGTCCACGCCCTGCTCCAGCGCCCAGGCCTCGGCTCGCTCAATTGCCGCATCGAGGGACGGAAAAACTTCCGCACCTTCGAGCACCAGATCGGTCTGACGGCTGACCACTATGTTCAAGCGACCCGGCAACGGTCGACCCAGGGAGTCCCAGGTCTTGCGCCCCATAATGATCGGCTTGCCCAGGGTGGTGGCCTTGAAATATTTGAAATCCCCCGGCAAATGCCAGGGCATGCTGTTGTCGACGCCGATCACGCGGTTTTCACCGAGGGCTGCGATCAGGCTTAAAGGGAGAGTTTTTTTCATGGCGACGAGAATACCAGAGGCGCGGGCCAGCGGTTATGCTCCAGGCTCACTGACACAACAGGACGGCGCGTGACTGCTCTGACCCCCCTGCACACACTCTGGCTGACGGAAACCGTGCGCCTGCGTGAAGAACACGCCGGCCCCCTGGAAGACCAGGAAGCCAATCGCCTGGCCCGCAGCAACGGCGGCGACCTGCCGACGCGCATTCAAAACCGCGCGCTGTGGCTGGCCGAGCGTGACGGCCTGCACGCCGCCCTGCTCCACTGGCTGCAAGGCGCACGCCTGGCGCTGATCGTGCTGATGGTGCTGGCCATCGTCAGCGGCGCTGGCCTGGCCTTCGCCGCCCTGGGCAACGGCCTGGCCCCGGTCAATGTGTTCTGGGCCCTGGGCAGCCTGCTGGGCTTGAACCTGATCCTGCTGCTGAGCTGGGCCCTGGGCCTGCTGTTTGCCGGCGAACACAGCGCCAGCCTCGGCCGTCTGTGGTTGTGGCTCAGCGAAAAACTCGCCCGCGATGCCAAGGCCGCGCAACTGGCGCCAGCGCTGTTGTTGCTGCTGCAACGCCATAAGCTCAACCGCTGGGCGGTGGGTGTGCTGGTCAATGGCCTGTGGCTGCTGGCACTGTGCAGCGCGCTGGTGATCCTGCTGACGCTGATGGCCACCCGGCGCTACGGGTTTGTCTGGGAAACCACCATCCTTGGCGCCGACACCTTTGTCAGCGTGACCCAGGCCCTGGGCAGCCTGCCCGCGCTGCTCGGTTTCAGCGTACCCAGCGTGGAAATGATCCGCGCCAGCGGCGATTCGGCGCTGAATATCGAAAGCGCCCGCCAGGCCTGGGCTGCGTGGCTGGTAGGGGTGTTGCTGGTTTATGGCTTGCTGCCAAGGCTGATTCTCGCCGTGCTGTGCCTATGGCGCTGGAAACGCGGGCGCGCAGCCTTGGGCCTGGACCTCAACCTGCCCGGCTACAGCCACTTGCGCGAAGCCTTGATGCCCAGCAGCGAACGCCTTGGCGTCAACGATGCCGCGCCGCCGCAGTTGCACCACGTCAGCGGCGGTGCCAGCGACCTGCACAGCGATGGCGCCCTGCTGGTGGCCATCGAACTGGACGACCAGCGCCCCTGGCCGCCCAAGTTGCCGGCCACGGTCAAGGACGCCGGCATCCTCGATAGCCGCGAATCGCGCCACAAACTGCTGGAGCAACTGACCCGCTTCCCGCCGGCACGCCTGCTGATCGCCTGCGACCCACGCCGCTCGCCGGATCGCGGCAGCCTCGCGCTGATCGGCGAGCTGGCCCGCAGCGCCAGCGCTACCCGCGTCTGGCTGCTGCAAGCGCCACCGGGCCAGGCGCTGGATGCCGAGCGCCTCGGCGATTGGCACAGCGCGTTGCGGCAACTGGACTTGCCCTTCGCCGATTGCGCGCCGCTCACCTGGCTGGAGACCGGTCATGACTAAACCCCTGAAACTGGCGGTGGTCGGCCACACCAACGTCGGCAAGACCTCGCTGCTGCGCACCCTGACCCGAGACGTGGGCTTTGGCGAAGTGTCCCACCGCCCCAGCACCACCCGGCATGTCGAAGGTGCGCGCTTGTCGGTCGACGGCGAGGCCTTGCTGGAGTTGTACGACACCCCAGGCCTGGAAGATGCCATCGCCCTGCTCGACTACCTCGAACGCCTCGACCGCCCCGGTGAACGCCTGGATGGCCCGGCGCGCCTGGCGCGTTTCCTCGAAGGCAGCGAAGCCCGCCAGCGCTTTGAGCAGGAGGCCAAGGTCTTGCGTCAGTTGCTGGCGTCCGACGCCGGCCTGTACGTGATCGACGCCCGGGAGCCGGTGCTGGCCAAGTACCGCGACGAGCTGCAAGTGCTGGCCAGTTGCGGCAAACCGCTGCTGCCGGTGCTCAACTTTGTCAGCAGCGCCGAACACCGCGAGCCGGACTGGCGTGAAGCCCTGGCCCGCCTGGGCCTGCACGCGCTGGTGCGCTTTGACAGCGTGGCGCCCCCCGAAGATGGCGAGCGGCGGTTGTATGAAAGCCTCGCCCTGTTGCTGGAAAGCTCGCGGCCACAGTTGGAACGGCTGATCCTCGACCAGGAAGCCCAGCGCCAGGCGCGCCAGCTAAGCGCCGCGCGCCTGATCGCCGAGCTGCTGATCGACTGCGCTGCGTGCCGACGCAGCGTGGTCACCGAGGATGAACAGCAAGCCATCAGCGATCTGCGCAAGGCCGTGCGCCAGCGCGAACAACGTTGCGTCGAGGCCCTGCTCAAACTCTACGGCTTCCGCCCGCAAGACGCTGCGGCCAGCGACCTGCCGTTGCTGGACGGGCGTTGGGGTGATGATTTGTTCAACCCCGAAACCCTCAAGCAACTGGGGGTGCGGGTCGGCGGCGGGATTGCCGCGGGGGCCGCCGCCGGGGCCGGTGTGGATTTGCTGGTGGGCGGCCTGACCCTGGGCGCAGCCGCCCTGGCCGGGGCGATTGCCGGCGGCGCGCTGCAAACCGCGCGCAGCTACGGCAGCCGTCTGCTGGGCAAGATCAAGGGCCAGCGCGAACTGACCGTGGATGACAGCGTGTTGCGCCTGTTGGCCCTACGCCAGCGCCAGTTGCTCAAGGCCCTGAACCTGCGCGGGCATGCGGCGCTGCACAGCATCAAGGTCGACACCCCGCAGGACAAGAGCTGGCGCGAAGGCAAACTGCCCGACGCCTTGCACAAGGCGCGCGCCCATCCGCAATGGTCATCGCTCAACCCTCACCCAAGGTTGAGCCAGGCCGAGCGCCAGGAACAGATCGAGGCCCTGGCCCAACGCCTGGACGAGGCCTAGGCCGCCAGCAGTTGCCGGGCCTTGGCCTTCAACACCTCAAGGTCGAGCAGCGGCACGTGCATTTCCTTGGCCTGTTCATCCCAGTGGCGCATGCGCAGGCTCACCGCGCACAGCGGGTCCTGCTCGAACGCGCGGGCCTCGTCGGCCGTCATCACCCCGCCCTGATAACCCAGGGTGCGGCGGCTGGCCTCGCTCAAGCGTGCGTAATAGTCCGGCTGGCTGAAGGTCAGGTAACGCTTGGCCTGCACGTGATACTCCACCAGTTTCGCCAGGCGTTCGCTGAACCCGGCGCGCCGCAAGTAATCGGCGCCCAGCCGTTCGTGGCTGACCACGCCGTAGCCGCCCATGTTCGCGCCACCCTGGCAGCAGATATGTCCGATGTCGTGAAAGAACGCCGCCAGCACCACTTCATCGTCGAAGCCTTCGGCCATGGCCCGTTGCGCGGCCTGGGACATATGCTCGATCTGCGACACCGGCTCGCCGATGTAATCGGCAGCGCCATGCTGTTCATACAGAGCAAAGACCTCGGCGACTACCTGCTCAGCTTTCATTAGGCCTCTCCCCAGAATTAAGTGATGTAGCGAATTGCAAACCGCTATCGCCGGCAAGCCAGCTCCTACAGGGTGAATTGTGAACACCTTCAAATGTGGGAGCTGGCTTGCCGGCGATAAGGCCATCAGCCCCAACGAATATTATTGACCTGCCACTTTCTCCGACTTGCCGTCATAGCGCTTGCGCCATTCAGCCAGGATGTTGTCACGGTTCTTCGAGGCCCAGGCAAAATCGTTCTTGATCAGGCGCTGCTCATAGTCCGCCGGCAATTCGGTCTGCGGCTTGGCAATGCCCGGCTGGGCCAGCACCGCGAAGTTTTCCTTGTACAGCTCCATCGCTGCGGGGCTGGCGGAGAAGTCGGCGAGTTTCTGCGCTGCTTCCGGGTGGGCCGTGCCCTTGATCAGCGCAGTGGCTTCGATATCCCAGCCCAGGCCTTCCTTGGGCAAGACGATGTCCAGCGGCGCGCCCTGGCGTTTCAACTGTACCGCCGGGTATTCGAAGGAAATGCCGATCGGGAACTCACCCGAAGCCGCCAGCTTGCACGGCTTGGAACCGGAGTGCACGTACTGGCCGATGTTCTGGTGCAGGTCATCCATGTACTGCCAGCCCTGCTTCTCACCGAAAGTCTGCAACCAGGCGCTGACGTCGAGAAAGCCGGTGCCGGACGACGCCGGGTTAGGCATGACGATCTTGCCCTTGTACTCGGGCTTGGTCAGGTCCTGCCAGCTGATGGGTTTGCTCAAGCCCTGTTTCTCGGCTTCGACGGTGTTGAAGCAAATCGTCGCGGCCCACACGTCCATGCCGACCCAGGCCGGTGGGTTGGCAGCGTCGCGGTAGTTCTTGCCAATCTTGTCCAGATCCTTTGGCGCATAGCTTTGCAGCATGCCTTGCTGATCGAGGATCGCCAGGCTGGAAGCCGCCAGGCCCCACACCGCATCGGCTTGCGGGCGGGATTTTTCCGCCAGCAGCTTGGCGGTGATGATCCCGGTGGAGTCGCGCACCCACTTGATCTCGACGTCCGGGTTGGCCGCCTCGAAGGCTTTTTTGTAGGTCTTCAACTGCTCGGCTTCAAGGGCCGTGTACACGGTCAACTCGGTCTTGGCAGCAAAGGCATTCAGGCTGAACGCGGTGAGCACAGCAGCGGCGAGGGCCAGGGGCTTGAACATGGTGCGTTTCCTTGTGGGGGGCAGAGTTATTGACCGGGCGCGGTTTGGCGCCAGGCCTGGGAGCGGCGCAACAAACCGCGTGAGGCCCACGCCAGCAGCAGCGAGACGCTGGCTGAGGTGAACAGAATCAGGGTCGACATGGCCGCCGCGCCGCCTACGTTGCCGGCGTCGTCCATGTTCAGCACGGCCACTGCGGCGAGGATGGTGTCGGGGCTGTAGAGAAAGATCGCGGCCGATACGGTGGTCATCGCCGAGACAAACAGGTAGCGCAGGATGTCCAACAGCGCCGGCAGGCAGATCGGCACGGTGACCCGCAAAAAGTGGCGGTACAGCGGCGCCTTGAGCGACAGCGCGGCGGCTTCGAACTCGGCGTCGAGTTGGCGCAGGGCCGTGGTGGCGGTCATTTGCGCGGTGGTCAAATAGTGAGCAATGGTGCACACCACCAGCAGCGTCATGGTCCCGTAGAGCACATGCAGCGGGTTGCCGTTGAGGTTGAAAAAGAACACGTAGCCCAGGCCCAGCACCAGGCCCGGCACCGCCATCGGCACAAAGCTGAGCATGCGCAGCGCCAGGTTGAGGCCTTTTTGCCCCTTGGTCTTTTCCATCAGATAAGCGCCGGTGAAGATCAGTACGCTGCCGATCAGTGCGGTGCAGATCGCCATGGTCAGGCTGTTGCGATAGGCCAGCCAGCCGCCGCCGGCGGTGTCATTGAACTGGTAGTGGTTGAGCGACAGCGACAGGTTGTACGGCCAGAACTTCACCAGCGACGAGTACACCGCCATGCCGAACACCAACAGCAGCACCGCGCAGATCAGCAGCACAATCGCCAGGTAACAGCCATCACGCAGGCGCGATGGCGCCGGCTGGAACACCTGGGCGCGGCCGCTCATGGAGTCGCCGTGGCGCCGGCGCAGCCAGGTATCCACCGCAAAACTGAGCAGCGCCGGCAACAGCAGCACCATGCCGATCAGGGCACCACGACCGAATTGCTGCTGGCCGACCACGGCCTTGTAGGCTTCCAGCGCCAGCACTTGATAGTCGCCGCCCACCACCACCGGCACGCCGAAGTCGGTGATGGTCAGGGTGAACACCAGGCAGAACGCGGCGAACACCGCCTGGCGTGTCGCCGGCCAGGTGATGCTGCGAAACGCCCGGGCCGGGCTGGCGCCCATGCTTGAGGCGGCATCGAACAGCCGCGCGTCCGCCAGGGACAGCGCCGACAGCAGGATCATCAGCGCGTGGGGAAAGGTGTAGATCACTTCACCGAGGACAATCCCCCAGAAGCCGTAGATGTTGTCTGACAGCAAACCGCGCAACATGCCCTGGTTGCCGAACAGGTACACCAGGGCGATGCCCGGCAACATCGACGGCGCCATCAGCGGCAGCAACGACAGGCCGCGCCAGAGGGTCTTGCCGGGGATCAGCGTGCGTTGCAGGGCGTAGGCAAACAGGTAGGCCAGGGGTACGACAATGATCGCGACGCTCAGGGAAACCTTCAGGCTATTGCCCAGCAGCCAATGGAAGTTGGCGCTGGTCAGCAACTCGCGCGCGGCCACCAGGCCGCCGCCCTGGCCGTCTTCGGCGCTGAAACCGCGCCAGAAGATCGCCAGCAGCGGCAGCAGCACGGCGACGCCCAACAGGCACAGCAACAGCAGCTTGCCGCCCAGCACAAAGATGCGGTCGCCGATTTGCGCACGGGAAGCCTGACGGGCCACGCGGCCGGGTACCGGCAGGCTCATATCAACGGCCATCTCAGGCAAACACCTGCAGGCTGCGCGGCGGCAGTGCCACCCAGATGTCCTGTGCGCCCAGGCGTGGCATGGCTTCCGGCGCCAGTTCGGCCAGCAGTGAATGGCCGGGCAACTGGTCCAGTTCAAAGCTCATGCGGCAACGGTTGCCGAGGAAGGTGATCTCGCGGACCTTGGCCGGGAACAGGTTTTCTTCGTGTACCGGCGGGTTGACGCTGATCGCTTCCGGCCGGCAGAACAGGCGGCCCGACGCGGCTTTGCCGCAGTCATCGGCCAGGCGCACGTTCATCCCGCCGACCTGGGCGTGGCTGGCGCTGTTGCGGCTGAACGGCAGCCAGTTGCCCTGGCCGACAAACTCGGCCACGAACGGCGTGGCCGGGCGGTCGTAGATTTCTTGCGGGGTGGCGTACTGCTCGACCTTGCCGTTGTTCATCACGGCGATGCGGTCGGCCATCAGCATGGCCTCGTCCTGATTGTGCGTGACCATCAGGGTGGTGATGCCCAGGCGGCGTTGCAGTTGGCGCAGCTCGGTACACAGGTGCTCGCGCACTCGGGCATCGAGGGCCGACATCGGTTCGTCCAGCAGCAACAACGACGGGGCCGGCGCCAGGGCACGGGCCAGGGCGACGCGCTGTTGCTGGCCGCCGGACAGTTGGCCGGGGTATTTTTTTTCGCTGCCGGTCAGGCCCACCAGTTCCAGCATCTGCGCCACGCGCTTGCGCACTTCATCGCGACCGCTGCCGGTCAGGCCGTAGCCGATGTTGGCCTCGACGCTGAGATTGGGAAACAGCGCGTAGGACTGGAACAGAATGCCGTAGTCCCGCGCCTGGGGTGCCAGTAGGGAAACGTCGCGATCACCCAGGTACAACTCGCCGCTGTCCTGGCGTTCCAGGCCGGCGATGCAGCGCAGCAAGGTGGTCTTGCCGCAGCCCGAGGGACCGAGCAGGCACACCAGTTCACCGGCGGCGACGTCCAGGGACACATGGTCCAGGGCAGTAAAGGCGCCAAAGCGCTTCTGGATACCACGCACCTTCATCGGCGCGCCGGGGTTGAGCTGGGCTGTGTTCATGGTGGCACCTCATCAAACTGATGAAGGCCATGCTAGGGAGCAAATGCGTCCCTGGTGTGGCAGGAAGGCAAAAGCGGGTGATAGTGGTATTGGTGGATTTGGGTAGGGGTATAGCCTTGGGGTGTTTGGTCTACCGCTATCGCAGGCAAGCCAGCTCCCACATTTTGATCTGTGAATACATTCAAATGTGGGAGCTGGCTTGCCTGCGATGGCGATTTCATAGCCATCCACCTTTTCAGAGTGGCGACATTTCCTGCGCCAACCCCAGAAACGCCGCCGGCAACCGCGCACCTTTGCGCTCTTTAAGGCAGTACAGGTACTCGGGAATCTGCGGCGCATTCTCGATGGTCAGCACCCGCAGTTGCGGGTCATGGGGCACTTCCTGGCGGGCGATGATACTGATGCCGATGTTGCGCAGCACCGCCTCGCGAATCGATTCGCGGCTGCCAATTTCCAGCAGCGGCCCATAACTCACGCCAGCGCCCTTGAGCATCTCTTCAGTCAGGCGCCGGGTGGTGGACCCTGCCTCGCGCATCAACAGGGTATGCCCCGCCAGCGCACTGAGCGGCACATGCTCCAGCACGGCCAACGGGTGATTGCGATGCACCGCCAGTACCAGTGGATCGGTGCCCAGCACCCGGCGGATCAGGCGCGGGTCGTCCAGCAGTTGCGAGGAGGCGGCGACGTCCACCCGGTAATCATCCAGGGCTTCGAGGACCTGCTGGGAATTGCCGATTTCCACCGCCACTTCCACGTGGGGCAAGCGTTCGCGAAAGGTTTTCACCAGGTCGAGGATGTAATAGGGCGCGGTCGCGGCGATCCGCAACGTGCCCTGGACCTGGCCACTGTTGCGCAGGAAAAACTCGATATCCGCTTCCTGTTGCAACAGCGCCTTGACCATCGGCATCAACCGCGCGCCTTCGTCGCTGACGGTGAGGCGGCGGCCACCGCGGTAGAACAGCTCAACTGCGTACTGGCTTTCCAGATGGCGGATCTGGGTGGTCACCGTGGGTTGGCTCAGGCCGAGTTTTTTCGCCGCCTGGGTAATACTGCCCAGGCGGGCAACCATGTAAAACGCCTTCAACTCGGCACTCAGCACACCACCCTCTCATCGACTATTTGCGCAGCAGGCGCAGACCATTGAACACCACCAGCAGGCTCACGCCCATGTCGGCGAACACCGCCATCCACATAGTTGCCATGCCCATGAAGGTGACCGCCAGGAAGATCGCCTTGATCACCAGCGCCAGGGCAATGTTCTGCTTGAGGATACTCGACGTTTGTCGCGACAAGCGTATGAATGCCGGAATCTTGCGCAAATCGTCGTCCATCAGCGCAACGTCGGCGGTCTCGATGGCCGTGTCGGTGCCCGCTGCAGCCATGGCAAAGCCAATCTCGGCGCGGGCCAGGGCCGGGGCGTCGTTGATGCCGTCGCCGACCATGCCGACCCGGTGGTTTTTCCCGTACAGGTCCTCGATAGCCTTGAGCTTGTCGGTGGGCAGCAGGTCGCCCTGGGCCTGGTCGATGCCCACCTGGGCGGCAATTGCCTGGGCGGTGTGGGTGTTGTCGCCGGTGAGCATCAGGGTCTTGATGCCCAGCTCGTGCAACTGCTGGATGGCTTCGCGGCTGCTGTCCTTGACCGTATCGGCCACGGCGAACAGCGCCAGCGGGCCAGATGTGTCGAGCAGCAGCACCACCGACTTGCCTTGTTTTTCCAGGGCGAAGAGTTTCTCTTCGAGGGCCGGCGAGCACAGGCCCAGTTCTTCCACCAGGCGATGGTTGCCCAGGTGATAGACCTGGCCATTGATCTCGCCGCGCACCCCGCGCCCGGCCAGGGCTTCGAAGTTATCCACAGCCTGTAGCGGGAGTTTTTTATCCACAGCGGCATTGGCGATCGCCAGCGACACCGGGTGGTCGGAACGCGCGGCCAGGCTGGCGGCCAAGGCCGGCGCGCGGTCCTCCAAGTTGGGGAACAACGCCAGGTAGTCGGTCTGCACCGGCTTGCCGTGGGTGATGGTGCCAGTCTTGTCCAGGGCCAGGTAGTCGAGCTTGTAGCCGGCCTCCAGGTACACGCCGCCCTTGATCAGGATGCCTTTGCGCGCAGCGGCAGCCAGGCCGCTGACGATGGTCACCGGGGTGGAAATCACCAGGGCACAAGGGCACGCGACCACCAACAGCACCAGGGCGCGGTAGATCCAGTCGAACCACACCGCGCCCATGAACAGCGGCGGGATCACGGCCACGCCGAGGGCAAACAGGAACACCGCCGGGGTGTAGATTTTCGAGAAGCTGTCGACAAAGCGCTGGGTCGGCGCTCGCGAACCCTGGGCCTGTTCCACTGCATGGATGATGCGCGCCAGCGTCGAGTTGTTGGCGGCAGCGGTCACCCGGTATTCCAGGGAACCGGCCTGGTTGATGGTGCCGGCGAAGACTTTATCGCCCACGGTCTTCTCGATCGGCAGGCTCTCGCCAGTGATCGGCGCCTGGTCGATGGTGGACTGGCCGGCAGTGACTTCACCGTCCAGACCAATGCGCTCGCCGGGACGTACCCGCACGACAGCGCCCAGTTCAATGGTCTTGACCTCTTGTTCGACCCAGCTACCGTCAGCCTGGCGCACCGTGGCCCGCTCCGGGGTCATCTGCATCAAGCCACTGATGGCATTGCGCGCACGGTCCAGGGACTTGGCCTCGATCAACTCGGCCACGGTAAACAGGAACATCACCATCGCCGCTTCCGGCCACTGGCCGATCAGGATCGCACCGGTCACGGCGATGCTCATCAGCGCGTTGATGTTCAGGTTGAGGTTTTTCAGGGCAATCCAGCCCTTTTTGTAGGTGGTGAGGCCGCCACTGAGGATCGACACCAGCGCCACCAGCGCCACCACCCAGGTCGGGGCCGCGTCAGTGAAATGGATCACCTCTGCTGCCAGGGCGCAAAAACCAGACAGGGCCAGCGGCCACCAGTGCTTCTTGGCCGGTGGTGCGGCGGCCGGCACGCCCTCTTCGATCGGATCGGCCTGCATGCCCAGGGACTTGATGGCCTCGACGATCGGCGCGGTGCTCGGCAGGTCGTGGGTCACGCCGAGGATACGGTTGATCAGGTTGAATTCCAGTTGCTGCACACCGGCCATCTTGCCCAGTTTGTTCTGGATCAGCGTCTGCTCAGTGGGGCAGTCCATGGCCTCAATGCGGAAGGTACTCAGGCGCGCGTTGGCGCTGGTTGCTTGCGTCAACGTCACCAACGACGGGGCTGCGGCGCCGGAACAGCAGGAGCCGCCACCGTGATCATGCTTTTTCACAGGCGCAAGCTTTTGCGCGTGATCATGATGGCTATGATCATGGCCGTGGTCGTGATGGCTGTGATCATGGTCGTGATCATGATCGTGGCTGTGGTCGTGCTTGTGCGGGGTGCGCAGGGAATCGCTCATTGTGTCGCGTCCATGAAGGTGCCTGTTGCCAAGTAAAGACCCTGTAGCCACTATAGGGTCAAGCACCCTTTTGGAGATTGCTGCGATGAAGATCGGCGAACTGGCAAAACTGACCGACTGCCCGGTGGAAACCATCCGTTATTACGAGAAAGAAGGCCTGCTGCCACCACCGGCGCGCAGTGAGGGCAACTACCGGCTGTACACCCAGGCGCACACCGAGCGCCTGACCTTTATCCGCAACTGCCGCAGCCTGGACATGACCCTGGAGGAAATCCGCAGCCTGCTCGGCCTGCGTGACAGCCCCCAGGACCAGTGCGAGAGCGTGAATGCACTGATCGACGAGCATATCCATCACGTCAAGGCGCGGATTGACGGGTTGCTGGCCTTGCAGACACAACTACTCGACCTGCGCCAGCGCTGTGGCGAAGGGCCGGAGATCGACCAGTGTGGGATTTTGCAGCGGCTGGAGGTCAGTGGGAGTGTGGCGGCCAGTGAGGCGGAGCACTCACATGTGGGTCGTAGTCACGGCCATTAGATAATGGGGTAACTGAGCTGACGCCATCGCAGGCAAGCCAGCTCCCACATGTGCCTGAGTACTCGGTCACATGTAGGAGCTGGCTTGCCTGCGATGCAGACGATGCGGTCTCGACTAGACCGCCATCGGCGCCGTCATCGGCGCATGGTGCTCATAGCCTTCCAGCGAGAAGTCGCCAGGCTCGATCAGCTCCAGCCACTCCGGCTGGTACACGCCGGTCTTGGCAAACTCCGGCACGCGCTCGCTGATCACCAACTTCGGCGCGGCGAATGGCTCGCGCTTGAGCTGTTCGTTGAGCATGTCCAGGTGGTTCTCGTAGACGTGCGCATCACCGATGAAATAGGTGAACCAGCGCGGCGTGTAGCCGGTCAGGCGCCCGATCAGGCTCAGCAGCGCGGCGCCTTCGGTGAGGTTGAACGGCGTGCCTAGGCCCAGGTCGTTGGAACGGATGTAGAGGGTCAGGGAGATTTCCTTGGTCTCGACATTCGGGTGGAACTGGTACAACAGGTGGCACGGCGGCAAGGCCATTTCATCGAGCTGGGCGCAGTTCCAGCCGTGGAACAGGATGCGCCGGCTGCCCGGGTCCTTGATGATGGTGTCGACACACTGGCGGATCTGGTCGATGGCCTTGTACAGCACCACGTAGGCCTGGCCGTCTTCCTCGCCTTCGGCGATCTGGCGATAGCCCTGGGCCAGGGTCTGCTCGATAGCGGCCTGGTTGCTTAGCGGGATCTGCTTGTACGCCGGCCATTTGCGCCATTGCACGCCGTAGATCTCGCCCAGGTCGTCCTCGCCCTGGCGGAACGGGTTGGCCAGCCACTGCGCGTTTTCGTTGGCGTTCTGGTCCCAGACCTTGCAGCCCAGGGCGCGGAATTCGGCGGCGTTATTCACCCCACGCAAAAAGCCGCACATCTCGCCAATCGCCGATTTGAAGGCCATTTTGCGGGTGGTGATGGCCGGGAAGCCTTCCTGCAGGTCAAAGCGCAACATCGCACCGGGGAAGCTGATGGTGTTCACGCCAGTGCGGTTGGCCTGCTTGGTGCCGTTGTTGATGACGTGGGAAACCAGCTCGAGATATTGCTTCATGACATTACCTGTATCGGTGAAGCCGAGGCCCTCGGGCCTCGGCGTTCGAATTTATAGCGCAGTGGTCTTGATCGCCTGTGGGCGGTTGTAAGCCCACCAGAGCAGGCCCAGGCCAACAAGAATCATCGGAATGCTCAGTACCTGACCCATGGTCAGCCAGCCGAACGCCAGGTAGCCCAACTGCGCATCCGGCACCCGCACGAACTCGACGATGAAACGGAAAATCCCGTAGAACAGGGCGAACATCCCCGAAACCGCCATGGTCGGCCGCGGTTTGCGCGAGTAGATATAGAGGATCAGGAACAGCGCCACACCTTCCAGGGCGAACTGGTACAACTGCGACGGATGGCGCGCCAACTGCGCCGGGTCGCTGAACGGCGGGAACACCATGGCCCACGGCACATCGGTCGGCTTGCCCCACAGCTCGGCGTTGATGAAGTTACCGATCCGCCCGGCACCCAGGCCAATCGGCACCATAGGCGCGACAAAATCCATCAGTTGGAAGAACGACTTACCGTTGCGCCGGCCAAACCACCAGGCCGCGAGCATCACGCCGATAAAGCCGCCGTGGAACGCCATGCCGCCCTTCCATACCTCGAAAATCAGGGTCGGGTTGGCCAGGTACGCGCTCAGGTCGTAGAACAGCACATAGCCCAGGCGCCCGCCGACGATCACGCCCATCGACATCCAGAACACCATGTCGGAGAGCTTCTCCTTGGTCCAGGTCGGGTCGAAGCGGTTCAGGCGTCGGGAAGCCAACAGCCAGGCGCCGCCGATGCCGATCAGGTACATCAACCCGTACCAGTGGATTTTCAGCGGACCGATGGCCAGGGCCACCGGGTCGATCTGCGGGTAAGGCAGCATTGCGACTCCTCGTTAAATCATTCGTTATTGCGCACGGACCTTGCCGGTGGACGATTAAGCCTGCGTTACAGCAGCTCGATCAAATGAAGAAGTTCGCACCCGCGCCAAGCAGCCTGGCATGTTAACGGATGGGAGGCATCTGGCCCAACTTCGATACGATGGATAGCCGGCGGTTCTATGGGTAGAGTGAGCAAAACACAAAAGGATCGCCTTATGTGCCTGATTGTTTTCGCCTGGCGGCCGGGCCATGCCCAGCCGCTGATCGTCGCGGCCAACCGTGACGAATTCTACGCCCGGCCCAGCCTGCCCTTGGCCCAGTGGCCGGATGCACCGCAGGTGTATGCCGGTCGCGACCAGGAAGCGGGGGGCACTTGGCTGGGGGTCGGCGCCGATGGACGGTTTGCCGCGCTGACCAATATCCGCGACCCGCACCAGCCACCGGCGCGCAAGTCCCGCGGCGAGTTGGTAGCGCGCTTTCTCGGCGGTTCGCTGCCGGTTGCCGACTACTTGGCCGAGGTTAACGGCAGATCGATTGAATATGCCGGATTCAACCTGTTGCTTGGCACGCCGCACGAGCTGTGGCACTACAACGCCAATGAATCGGCCCCCACCCAACTGACGGCCGGGATCTATGGCTTATCCAACGCCGGGCTGGATACGCCCTGGCCCAAGCTGCTCAAGGCCAAGACGGCACTGGCCCAAGTGCTGAGTGATCCGCAGCCGGATGCCTTGCTGGGGATTTTGAGCGACCCGCAGACCGCTCCTTTTGCCGAGTTGCCGGATACCGGGGTGGGGTTGGCTACGGAGAGTTTGTTGTCGAGTGTGTTTATCGCCAGCCCTAGTTATGGGACGCGGGCGAGTACCGCGCTGATTGTGCATGCCGATGGGCTGCGACATATGCTCGAACGCAGCTTTGGGCCCCATGGGGGGCGGTTGGGCGAGGTGGAACTCAAGATCTAACAGCGCCGCAGGTCAACTGTGGGAGCGGGCTTGCCCGCGATAGCATTGGATCAGTCGGCATCTTAGTTGACTGACCTACCGCAATCGCGGGCAAGCCCGCTCCCACATTTTTTAGAGGGTTTTCGTCGCGGTCGGATTGATCATCCGCGCCAACCCCAGGCTTTTCAGGGCCAATTGCAGCGAGCTGTGGATAACTTGCGGGTTGTCGATGGTCATCAGTTCCGCCAGCAAGTCCTTGGCCTTGCTCAGGTTGATCTGGCGCAGCATCCACTTGACCTTGGGCAAGTTGGTGGCGTTCATCGACAGGCTGTCAAAGCCCATGGCCATCAACAGCACCGCCGCCGCCGGATCACCGGCCATTTCCCCGCAGATACTTACCGGCTTGCCTTCGGCATGAGCATCGCGCACCACGTTCTGCAAGGCTTGCAGCACCGCCGGGTGCAGGTAGTCGTAGAGGTCGGCCACCCGCGGGTTGTTGCGGTCCACGGCCAGCAGGTATTGGGTCAGGTCGTTGGAGCCCACCGACAGGAAGTCCACCTGCCGCGCCAGTTCCTTGGCCTGGTACACCGCGGCCGGGATTTCGATCATCACGCCAATCGGCGGCATCGGCACGTCGGCGCCTTCGTCGCGCACTTCGCCCCAGGCCCGGTGGATCAGGTGCAGGGCTTCTTCCAGCTCGTGGGTGCCGGAGATCATCGGCAGGAGAATGCGCAGGTTGTTCAGGCCTTCGCTGGCCTTGAGCATGGCGCGGGTCTGGACGAGGAAGATTTCGGGGTGGTCGAGGGTAACGCGGATACCGCGCCAGCCAAGGAAGGGGTTGTCTTCCTTGATGGGGAAATAAGACAGTGACTTGTCGCCGCCGATGTCCAGGCTGCGCATCGTCACCGGTAACGGATGGAAGGCGGACAGTTGCTCGCGATAAATCGCCAGCTGCTCCTTCTCGCTCGGGAAACGTTGGTTGATCATGAACGGCACTTCGGTGCGGTACAGGCCCACCCCTTCAGCGCCACGTTGTTGCGCACGCGCCACGTCCGCCAGCAGGCCAGTATTGACCAGCAGCGGTACACGGTGGCCGTCGAGGGTCACGCAGGGCAGTTCGCGCAGGGCATCGAGCCCCTGGGACAGCTGGCGCTCCTCCTCGACAACTTCGGCGTACTGCTTGCGCAGCACCTCGCTGGGGTTGGTGAACACCTCGCCACGGTGCCCGTCGACGATCATCGAAATGCCGTCGACCTTGGAATACGGCAGGTCCACCAGGCCCATCACTGTCGGGATGCCCATGGCACGGGCCAGGATCGCCACGTGGGAGTTGCCCGAACCCAATACCGAGACCAGGCCCACCAGTTTGCCTTCCGGCACTTCGCCGAGCATGGTGGCGGTCAGTTCTTCACTGATCAGGATGGTGTTGTCGGGGTAGACCAGGTTGGTGGTGCGGTCTTCCTGCAGGTAGGCCAGCAGGCGCCGACCGAGGTCGCGCACATCCGAGGCGCGCTCGCGCAGGTAGGCGTCGTCCATCAATTCAAAGCGGTTGACGTGATCGGTGACCACCTGGCGCAGCGCGCCCTGGGCCCACTGGCCGGTCTTGATCACGGTCTTGACTTCGTTACCCAGGGACGCGTCGTCGAGCATCATCTGGTACACGTCGAACAGCGCCCGTTCTTCGGGGCGCAACTGGGTGGCCAGCTTGGTCGACAGGTTGCGCATATCGGCGCGCACGCCTTCCAGGGCGGTCTTGAACAGTTTGATTTCCGCGTCGATGTCGTCGACGGACTTGTCCGGCACCACATCGAGGTCGGCCGGCGGCAGCATGACCACTGCAGTACCGACCGCCGCACCCGGCGAACCCGGTACGCCGACGAACTTGGCTTCCTGGATCCCCTTGCCCTGGCGCCCCAGGCCGCGAATCGAGCCGGTGGCTTCGGCGTGGGCGATCACCCCGGCCAACTGCGCGCTCATGGTCACGAGGAAGGCTTCTTCACCTTCATCGAACTGGCGGCGTTCTTTCTGCTGGATGACCAATACGCCGACAACGCGGCGGTGGTGGATGATCGGTGCGCCGAGGAATGAGGCATAGCGCTCTTCACCGGTTTCGGCAAAGTAGCGATAACGCGGGTGATCGGCCGCGTTTTCAAGGTTCAGGGGTTCTTCACGCGTCCCCACCAGGCCCACCAGACCTTCATTGGGCGCCATGCTGACCTTGCCGATGGAGCGCTTGTTCAAGCCCTCCGTAGCCATCAGCACAAAACGGTTGGTCTCGGGGTCCAGCAGGTAAACCGAGCAGACCTGGCTGCCCATGGCTTCCTTGACGCGCAACACAATAATCCCCAACGCCGCCTTGAGATCCTTGGCGGAGTTAACTTCCTGGACGATCTTGCGCAGCGTATTGAGCATGGCTCGGGGTCGAACTCCGTCGTCAGTCGCGCGCTAAAAGGCGCGGGGCAAGCTCTTTGAGAGCGCGACGATAAACCTCGCGCTTGAATGTCACCACCTGGCCCAACGGATACCAATAACTGACCCAGCGCCAGCCATCGAACTCCGGTTTACCGGTCAAATCCATACGCACCCGCTGCTCGTTGGAGACAAGGCGCAGCAGAAACCACTTTTGCTTCTGGCCGATGCACAGCGGTTGGCTGTGGGTACGCACCAGGCGTTGCGGCAAACGATAGCGCAACCAGCCTCGGGTACAGGCCAGAATTTGCACATCTTCGCGCTCCAGGCCGACTTCTTCGTTCAACTCACGGTACAGGGCGTCTTCAGGGGTTTCGTCGGGGTTGATCCCACCCTGGGGAAACTGCCAGGCATCTTGGTTGATTCGGCGAGCCCATAGCACCTGTCCGGCATCATTCGTAAGAATAATCCCGACATTTGGACGGAAACCATCGGGGTCGATCACGGCAACAACCTCGCAAACGCATGTCGCCGCATTGTTCCACAAAGCTTGTTGCAGCGGCAACGAGGCTGCTTACCTTATGTGCACTCTTGTGAAAAGACCGTATTCTGGACGCCTTTTTACAGACTTTTCAGCGAGTAACCGCAATGCGCCTGGCTTTATTCGACTTGGACAACACGCTTTTGGGCGGCGACAGTGACCACGCCTGGGGTGATTACCTGTGTGAGCGCGGCATCCTCGATGCCGTTGCCTACAAGACCCGCAACGACGAGTTCTACCAGGATTACCTGGCCGGCAAGCTGGACAACGCCGCGTACCTGAACTTCAGCCTGGAGATCCTCGGCAGCACCGAGATGGCCCAGCTCGACGAATGGCACCGCGACTTCATGCGCGACTGCATCGAGCCGCTGATGCTGCCCAAGGCGGCTGAACTGCTGGCCAAGCACCGCGCCGCCGGTGACACGCTGGTGATCATCACCGCCACCAACCGCTTTGTCACCGCGCCGATTGCCGCACGTTTGGGGGTTGAAACCCTGATCGCCACCGAATGCGAGATGGCCGATGGCCGCTACACCGGGCGCAGCACCGATGTACCGTGCTTTCGCGAGGGCAAGGTCACGCGCTTGAATCGTTGGCTGGAAGAGACCGGGTATAGCCTGCAAGACAGCTATTTCTATAGCGACTCGACGAATGACCTGCCGCTGCTGGAGCAGGTGACCCACCCGGTGGCGGTGGATCCGGACCCGAATCTGCGGGCCGAGGCCCAGAAGCGTGGCTGGCCGGTGATTAGCCTGCGCGGCTGATAAAGCTTTCGCGAGCAAGCCCGCTCCCACATTCGACTGCATTCCAAAGGTGGAACCCGATCAAATGTGGGAGCGGGCTTGCTCGCGAATGAAGGCGACCCGGTTTCAAGCCTTAAACGGGTTTGGCACCCATCAACCCGGCAATCGCCACAAACCCCACCAGGCTGACAACCGCCAGGGCCAGGGTGAATTTCGCACTGCCCGTACCGCCCAGCCGCAGGCGATTGAGGCGCACCACCAGCCAGAACCAGGCAAGCGCCGCCACGGTGTAGATCACGCTGGAGCCCAGGATCCATGTCTGCCCCAATGGCCAGCCGATCAGGTGCACCAGCCACCAGCCGGTAAACGGCATGCTTACCAGGCTTACGCCCATCAACAACCAGACAAACAGCCATGGCCGGTGCAACGTAACCGCCGGGCCGGCGGCGCGCTTGCGCCAGCTCAGTACGGCCAGCGCCAGGCCACTGGCCAACAGCAGCACTGTTGCCACCATGTGGATCGTCTTGAGGGTCGTCAGATATTCCATGCTCTCGATTCCTTAAAGGCCGCCCAGTCAGCGTAGTCGCTCAACCGAGGAACAGCTGATAGGCCGGGTTGTCACTTTCATCCCAATACGGGTAGCCAATCGCTTCCAATGCCGCTGGCACCAGGTGGCGCTCGTTGGCCGGCACTTGCAGCCCAGCCACCACACGGCCATCGGCCGCGCCGTGGTTGCGATAGTGGAACATCGAGATGTTCCAGCGCCCGCCTAATTTATTCAGAAAGTTGAACAAGGCCCCCGGACGCTCCGGGAACTCGAAGCGAAACACCACTTCATTGCTGACATGCGCCGCATGCCCGCCGACCATATGGCGGATGTGCAGCTTGGCCAGTTCGTTCTCGGTCAGGTCCAGCACCGGGAAACCCTGCTCGCTCAGGCTGGCAATCAGCGCGCTGCGCGGGTCGGTTTCCGGGTGGGTCTGCACCCCGACAAAAATGTGCGCTTCACTGCCGGAGTGGTAGCGGTAGTTGAATTCGGTGATCTGGCGCTTGCCCACGGCCTCGCAGAAGGCCTTGAAGCTGCCCGGGCGCTCGGGGATGGTCACGGCAATGATCGCCTCGCGACCTTCGCCCAGCTCGGCGCGCTCGGCCACATGGCGCAGGCGGTCGAAGTTGACGTTGGCCCCGGAATCAATGGCGACAAAGGTCTGGCCGCTGACGCCACGGGTCTCCACATACTTCTTGATCCCGGCCACGCCCAATGCCCCTGCAGGCTCGGTGATGGAGCGGGTGTCGTCGTAGATATCCTTGATCGCCGCGCAGATTTCATCGGTGCTGACGGTGATCACTTCATCCACATAGTCCTTGCAGATATCGAAGGTGTGCTGGCCGATCTGCGCCACCGCCACGCCATCGGCAAAGATCCCCACGGCCGGCAGTACCACGCGTTCGCCCGCGGCCATGGCGGCTTGCAGGCAGTTGGAGTCGTCCGGCTCGACACCGATGATCTTGATCTCCGGGCGCAGGTACTTCACGTACGCCGCGATGCCGGCAATCAGGCCGCCGCCGCCCACCGGGACGAAAATCGCATCCAGCGGCCCTGGGTGCTGGCGCAGGATTTCCATCGCCACGGTGCCCTGCCCGGCAATGGTGTGTGGATCATCGTAGGGGTGAATATAGACGTAGCCTTTTTCGTCGACCAGTTTCAGCGAGTACGCCAGCGCTTCCGGGAAGGAGTCACCGTGCAGCACCACTTTGCCGCCACGGGAACGCACGCCTTCGACTTTGATCTCCGGGGTGGTCTTGGGCATCACGATGGTGGCCTTGACCCCCAGCACCTTGGCCGCCAGGGCCAGGCCCTGGGCATGGTTGCCCGCCGAGGCGGTGACCACGCCACGGGCACGTTCTTCGGCGCTCAGTTGGGTCAGCTTGTTGTAGGCGCCGCGAATCTTGAAGGAGAACACCGGCTGCAAGTCTTCACGCTTAAGCCAGACCTTGTTGCCCAGGCGCTCGGAGAGCTGGCGGGCGGTCTGCAACGGGGTTTCCACGGCAACGTCGTAAACGCGCGAGGTGAGGATCTTCTTGACGTACTGTTCGAGCATCGGAAAGCATCACTGGGCGGGTTGGGCAGGGCCGAGGAGTCTAACCCGCCTCTTGGCCGGACGACCACACGAATCCAGAGGTTTTGTTGGGTTATACTCGCGCCCCTCTTTACTCCCCGCCCGTTCCGGAGCCCGCATGACCCAGGATCAACTCAAACAGGCAGTGGCCCAGGCCGCCGTCGATTTAATCCTTCCTAAACTCGACGATAAAAGCATCGTCGGCGTCGGCACCGGCTCCACCGCCAATTGCTTTATCGATGCGCTGGCCCTGCACAAGGGCGCGTTCGACGGCGCCGTGGCCAGCTCCGAAGCCACCGCCGCGCGCCTCAAGGGCCATGGCATCCCGGTGTACGAGCTCAATACCGTGAGCGACCTGGAGTTCTACGTCGACGGCGCCGATGAAAGCGACGAGCACCTGAACCTGATCAAGGGCGGCGGCGCAGCCCTGACCCGCGAGAAGATCGTCGCAGCCGTGGCCAAGACCTTTATCTGCATCGCCGACGCCAGCAAGCTGGTGCCAGTGCTGGGCAACTTCCCGCTGCCCGTCGAAGTGATCCCCATGGCCCGCAGCCACGTGGCCCGCGAGCTGGTGAAACTGGGCGGCGACCCGGTGTACCGCGAAGGCGTGCTGACCGATAACGGCAACATCATCCTCGACGTATTCAACATGCAGATCACCAACCCGGTGGAGCTGGAGACCCAGATCAATGCCATCGTCGGCGTGGTCACCAACGGGTTGTTTGCAGCGCGGCCTGCCGATGTACTGCTGCTGGGGACCAGTGAAGGCGTGAAAACCCTCAAGGCCTAAGTACACGCAGAACCCCTGTGGGAGCGGGCTTGCTCGCGAATGCGGTGTGTCAGCTAGCAAAATCGGTGACTGGCACACCGCATTCGCGAGCAAGCCCGCTCCCACATTTTTGACCGCGCCCCATCCGATGTACATGTAACAAAAACGCTACTTTTCGCAGCATTCCCTCCCCCGTCTGCCCCAATTTGTGCGCCAGCTCACGGCATCCCCTGCCGTATCTGGTATCAAATCCGTTACAACTTATAGCCAGGCGACCCCCACTTCCAACAACGCGCCAATTCGCGACCGCCCCATGGAATGAGGCGCGCATTGTGCAATCGGTCCCGCCGAGCCACTCCCTCAACCACCTCAAGGAAGACCTTGTGATCAAGCCCCTAGCCCTCGCTGTCAGCGTTGCCTGTGCCCTGCTGTCGACTCAATCCCATGCCTACGACTACGGCGAGCACGCCAATGTCACCCTGGAAAAGCTGATCACCGACTACCCCGGCCGCTATCGCGGCACGGCCAACTTTGCCGGGGCCGCCGACTGGATGCAGAGCCAGATGGGCAGCGCCTACAACATCAGCCGCCAGGACTTCACCTGGAATGGCGGCAGCCGCGCCTCGCAGAACGTGGTGGCCTACGCCGCCGGTACCAAACCGCAATACGTAGTGATTGGCGCGCACTTCGACACCTACTTCGGCCGCCCGACCCTGCAAGGCCTGGACGACAACGGCTCCGGCGCCAGCGTGCTGACCGAAGTGGCGAAGAACCTCGGTGGCCTGCAACTGGAAAACGGCCTGCAGGTCGTCGGCTTCGGCGCCGAAGAGGAAGGCCTGCGCGGCTCCCGGGCGTTTGTCGACTCATTGAGCTCCAGCCAACGCGCCAATATGCTGGCCATGATCAACCTCGACAGCCTGATCACCGGCGACATGATGTACGCCCACGCCGGCCAGAACAGCACCGCCAACCCGGCCCTAGCGTCGTTGCGCGAACACACGTTCCAAATCGCCAAGGAGTTGAACATCAACCTGTTCACCAACCCCGGCCTGGACGCGCAATACCCCGCCGGCACCGGCTGCTGCAGTGACGGCGAGGCCTTCGAGGCGCTGAACATCCCGATCCTGTATATCGAAGCCACCAACTGGGAACTGGGCGCCCTGGACGGCTACACCCAGACCAACAACCCGGCAATCCCCGGCGGCTCGACGTGGCACGACCCCAATGAAGACAACAAGACGGTCCTGACCAACGCCTTCGGCCAGGAACGCATCGACCAGCGCCTGCGCGACTATTCGCGCCTGCTCAGTCGCCTGGTGCTGGAGCTGACCAATGCCGACTTGATGGCTTCCACCACCTCGGGCGGCGCGGTTGCGCGCAATATGCAGGACAACCTGCAGCGCCAGCACCAGGCCATGGTGCGCCTGCACGACCGTCGCTGGCTGACTTTGCAAGCGGCCAGCCGTGAAGTCGGCAGCTTCGATGGCGAGATCGGCGTGGACGGCGAATACAACCCGGACAGCGGCTTCGACACCGCCCCCAACCCAGAGGCCCGGCGCCTGGGCCTGCATGCCCTGGGCGACTATCAACTGAGCAGCAGCCTGAACATCGGCGCCAGCCTGAGCTACCTCAACGGCCGCGACAAGCTGGAACACCGTGGCAAGCTGCAAAGCGACACCTGGCAAGCCGCGGTCTACGCCTTGTTGAACGATGGCGGCCCGACCTGGCTGGCCGGAGACCTGAGCGTGGGCCACAGCAGCTTCGACTCCAAGCGCAACCTGCTGATCCAGGCCAACGGTGGCCCCGTGCTACTTAACCAGCAGTTGACTGGCGAGACCGATGCCCTGTCCCTGGGCGCCCGCGTGCTCGGCGGTTATGACTTCGACCTGGGCGCGATCAAGACCGGGCCGTTTGCCGGGCTCGATTACAGCCACTCGCGCATCGACAAGTTCCACGAGAAGCAGAACCTGCGCACCGCCCTTGAATATGAAGAACAGTCCTTCGATTCCCTGGAAGCCAGCCTCGGCTGGCGCGTGCGCGGTGCCGTGGCCCTGCCTTATGGCCTGAGCCTGATGCCCTACGGCGACATCGCCTGGGTCAAGGAATTGGCCGACGGCCGCCTCGACGACCTCGACCTGACCGCCCGCGCCGACGGCCAGGCCCGTACCGCACGCCTGGGCTCAGTGGACAAGAGCTTTGGCCGCGCACAGGTCGGCAGCCAATTGGCGATCACCCCGCAGCTTGGGGTGTACGCAGAGGTGAACGGCCGCCTGGGCCATGCCGAAGGCAGCCAGACCGGCTATTCGTTGGGTGTGCAGTGGATGTTCTGATCCGCGCTTACCGCTGCTCGGGCTTTTTCTTGAAGACATAGAACAGGTTCGGCTCACTCACCAGGTACAACGTGCCATCGTCATCCATGGCAATACCCTCGGCCTGGGGCACGCGTTTTTTCAGGCCATTGCGCCCCTTGAGCAGCGACAAGCTGCTCAAGGGGCGACCGTCGATATCCAGCTCCAGCACCAGGTACGACTCATCGGACAGCGCCAGCAAGTGGCCACTGCGCTCATCGTATTGCAGGCTGGACAGGTCGCGTACAAACAGCCCGGCATCGCGTCGGGGGTTGTTGACCACGTGGACCGAGTAGGTTTTTTCCGGTTTGAAATGGGGAAAGCCGTGCACTTCGTAGATCAGCATCGGGTCCCGTTCCTTGGCGACAAACAGGCGCTTGCCCACTGAGTCATAGGCCAGCCCTTCAAAGCCTTTATTGCCCTTCAGGTGCACACCCAGGGTCATCTGCTCGGCCTCGGCCGCGTCGAGAAACTGCGTGTCGTCCTCCAGATGGATCTTGATCAGCCGCTGCTGGCGCTCATCGCTGACCACGTAGGTGTTTTCGCTGATGAACTCCACCGCCTCGGCATCGCCAAACCCCACCAGGTTGATGCGCCGCAGGATCTTGCCGTCCAGGGACAACTCGACCAGTTCGGCGTTTTGGTTGGTCACGGTAAACAGGCTCTTGCGCACCGGGTCGTAGGTCAGCGCCGAGACATCATCATCCAGGCCTTCAATCACCTGGGCTTCCAGCACCACCTCATAGTCCGCCAGGCCAATGGAGCGTTCATCCAGCGGCTGGCGCCAGGTCTGCCAGTTGAACCAGGCGCGCTCGAATAAACGAAACTGCTGGGCGACCACGCCCACAGCAACCAGGGCGATCAACACTAGGATAAGAAGGGCAGGTTTGGGGCGGGCAAATCGGCGCATGGGGGCTGGCTCAAAGTCAAAACTGGCAAATGAATATCACAGCCATCTGAATTTAAACTTAAACGCAGCTCAGTGTCTGGGGAATGCCGCTCATAGAGAAGAATCCGACGTAATCAATCGGCTATTTCTGCTTCTCGAAGCGGTAGAACAAATTGGGCTCGCTGACCATGTACAGGGTGCCGTTTTCGTCCATGGTCACGCCTTCGGCGCGGGGGATGGTGTTTTTCAAGCCGTTGAAGCCGCCCAGCACAGTCATGAAGCTGACTTGCTCGCCCTTCTCGTCCAGTTCCAGCAGCAGATGGGAGTCGGCGGACAGTACCAACAGGTGGCCGGTACGCGGATCGACACTCAGGGCCGAAAGGTTGCGGATATCCAGCTCGGAGCTGGGCAATTTCTGCTTGTCGCCCGCCAGGACCTGGCTGCCGTCGCTGGCCCAGGTAAACAGCTGCGCTGGGCGCTCGATACCCAGCACCAGCTGTTGATTGCGTTTGTCCCAGGTGATGGCCTCGAACGCCTTGTTCTGGTTCTTGGAGGGGCCCAGGTCGTAGCTCGGGTAGTCGGCGAAGGCCAGTTGCCGCGTGTCGGCATCGACCTTGACCAGGGTCACGTTGTGCCTGCGCTCATCCACGATGGCCAGCACGCCGTTTTCCATGACCGTCACACCTTCCGGGTTGCTCCAGCCAACCATCGGAATCTTGCGCAACACATCACCCTGCAGGCTCAGCTCCACCAGGAACGGGTTTCTGCCCATGACGGCGAACAGGGTCTTGGTCCTGGGGTCGTAGGCCAGATCCGAAGCTTCGTCCTTTTCCATGCCAGGCAACGGCTTGGCGTCGATCACCGCCTGGTAATCCGGAAGCCAGATGCTCTCGCGACGCTCCATCGGGCTTTCAAACCGCTCCAACACCCACAACGCGCCCCGGTCATCCCAGTGCATCAACCAGGAAATCCCGTACATGATCGCCCCGGCCAGGAACAGCCAGGAATACCAGCGCATGTTCAAGCGCGAACGAAGAGTGGGTTTCACAGAAGGGAGGGGCACGGCCATGGAGGCATTCCAGATAATCGGCTGTAGGTGATGGCCCAGGCTCAGAGCGCCTGCGTGCCATATGGCCGAGGATTATCCGGATGGAGTGTGAAAAAAATGCAAAGCCCCGATGTGCGCAGTACGCACAAATAATCTGTGTACAAGCTTGTGTGGGAGCCGGGCTTGCCCGCGATGCAGGCACCGTGGTGCATCAGGCACACCGCGGTGATGCTATCGCAGGCAAGCCAGCTCCCACAGAAGCCGGCTCCTACAGAGAGATGGGGTTAGCGTACGGCGCTTTCGAAGCGGCTGACACCCGGCAGTTCCAGCACCAGTTCGTCACCCACTTCCAGCGGGCCCACGCCCACAGGCGTGCCGGTCAGGATCACATCCCCGGCCTGCAGCGAGAAGCAGCCCGCCATGTGCTGGATCATCGGCACGATCGGGTTGAGCATTTGCGCGCTGTTGCCGTCCTGGCGCACCTGGCCATTGATGGTCAGGCGAATGCCGATATCGGTCAGGTCGGGAAAGGTGCTGCCCACCACGAACGGCGCAATGACTGCCGCACCGTCGAAGGACTTGGCGATTTCCCACGGCAGGCCCTTGGCCTTGAGCTCGGACTGCTTGTCGCGCAAGGTCAGGTCCAGGGCCGGGGCGAAGCCGGAGATGGCGTCCAGCACTTCTTCACGGCTCGGGGTTTTCGACAGCGGTTTGCCGATCAGCACCGCGATTTCCGCTTCGTAATGCACCGAACCGCGCTCGGCTGGAATGGCAAAGCCGCCTTCCAACGGCACTACGCAACTGCCCGGCTTGATAAACAGCAGGGGCTCGGTCGGCACCGGGTTGTCCAGTTCCTTGGCGTGTTCGGCGTAGTTGCGCCCGATGCAGACCACTTTGCCCAGTGGAAAGTGGATGTTGGTGCCGTCGACGTACTTGTGCTGATAGCTCATGGACCGCTTCCTCTTTCGTGATGGTTAAACAGCGAAGATCTTGCCCGGGTTCATGATCCCGTTCGGGTCGAACACGGCTTTCACTGCCTTCATATATTCGATTTCAACCGGGGAGCGGCTGTAAGTCAGGTAATCGCGCTTGGTCATGCCCACGCCGTGTTCGGCAGAGATCGAGCCGTTGTACTTCTCGACCGTCTCGAACACCCACTTGTTGACGGTGGCGCACTTGGCGAAGAACTCGTCCTTGGACAGGTTTTGCGGCTTGAGAATGTTCAAGTGCAGGTTGCCATCGCCGATGTGGCCGAACCAGACAATTTCGAAGTCTGGATAGTGTTCGCCGACGATCGCGTCGATTTCCTTGAGGAATGCCGGCACTTTCGACACTGTGACCGAAATGTCGTTCTTGTAGGGCGTCCAGTGGGAGATGGTCTCGGAGATGTACTCGCGCAGCTTCCACAGGTTGTGCAACTGGGTTTCGCTCTGGCTCATCACGCCATCGAGCACCCAGCCCTGTTCGACACAGTGCTCGAAGGTTTCCAAGGCGTGGTTGGCGACTTCTTCGGTGGTGGCTTCGAATTCCAGCAGGGCGTAGAACGGGCAATCGGTCTCGAACGGCGCCGGCACATCGCCACGGCCGAGGACTTTGGCCAGGGCCTTGTCAGAGAAAAACTCGAACGCCGTCAGGTCCAGTTTGCTTTGGAACGCGTGCAGCACCGGCATGATCGAGTCGAAGTCGGTGGTGCCCAACACCATTGCGGTGAGGTTTTTCGGCGCCCGGTCCAGGCGCATGGTGGCTTCGACCACAAAACCCAGGGTGCCTTCAGCGCCGATAAACAGCTGGCGCATGTCGTAGCCGGTGGCGTTCTTGATCAGGTCGCGGTTCAGTTCCAGCACATCGCCTTTGCCGGTGACGACCTTCATGCCCGCTACCCAGTTACGGGTCATGCCGTAGCGAATCACCTTGATCCCGCCGGCATTGGTGCCGATATTGCCGCCAATCTGGCTGGAACCGGACGATGCGAAATCCACCGGGTAGTACAGGCCGTTTTCTTCGGCGACGTTCTGCAATTGCTTGGTGACCACGCCCGGCTGGCACACGGCGGTGCGATCGGTGAGGTTCACATCGAGGATTTGGTTCATGTAGTCGAACGACACCACCACTTCACCATTGGCTGCCACGGCAGCCGCCGACAGGCCGGTACGCCCGCCGGACGGCACCAGCGCCACCTTGTGCGTGTTGGCCCAGCGAACAATGGCCTGCACCTGCTCAATGGTCTTGGGGAAGACGATAGCGGTCGGCGCGGGGGCGAAGTGCTTGGTCCAATCCTTGCCGTAAGCCTCCAGGGAGTCTGCATCGGTCAGCACTTTGCCGGGCTCAACCAGGGTCTTTAGCTCATCAATCAGGGCAGGATGGGTCATCGACAGAACTCTCGAACAATTCATGGTCATCCTGAGAACGCTTCACGTCGCAGGAATGAGTGTTTAGCGGGGCGCGTATGCTAGCATACCGCCCCCGCAGGACAGAGCCCAAGGGCGTTTCTGCGGTGACGGCTTTCCTGCCGTCCGGGTCAGCTTGCGCTGCTCGATTCCCTGCCATTTTTCTCCGGGATACAGGTTTACGCAGATGAGCAAGACTTCTCTCGATAAGAGCAAGATCAAGTTCCTTCTTCTGGAAGGCGTCCACCCATCGGCCGTCGACGTCCTAAAGGCCGCCGGGTACACCAGCATTGAGTACATCACCAGTTCTCTGCCGGAATCCCAGCTCAAGGAAAAGATCGCCGACGCGCACTTTATCGGCATTCGCTCCCGCACCCAGCTGACCGAAGAGATCTTCGACCACGCCAAGAAGTTGGTGGCGGTCGGTTGTTTCTGCATCGGCACCAACCAGGTCGACCTCAATGCAGCGCGCGAGCGCGGTATCGCGGTGTTCAACGCCCCGTACTCCAACACCCGTTCCGTGGCGGAGCTGGTGTTGGCGGAAGCCATCCTGCTGTTGCGCGGTATCCCTGAGAAGAACGCTTCCTGCCACCGTGGCGGCTGGATCAAGAGCGCGGCCAATTCCTTCGAAATCCGCGGTAAAAAGCTGGGTATCGTCGGTTACGGCTCCATTGGTACCCAACTGTCGGTATTGGCTGAAGGCTTGGGCATGCAGGTGTTCTTCTACGACACCCTGACCAAGCTGCCGTTGGGCAACGCCACCCAGGTGTCGAGCCTGACCGAACTGCTGGGCATGTCCGACATCGTCACCCTGCACGTGCCGGAAACCGCTGAGACCCAGTGGATGATCGGCGAGAAGGAAATCCGCGCCATCAAGAAGGGCGGGATCCTGATCAACGCCGCACGCGGCACCGTGGTCGAGCTGGATGCCCTGGCCGACGCGATCAAGGACAAGCACCTGATCGGCGCTGCCATCGACGTGTTCCCGGTGGAGCCACGCTCCAACGACGACATCTTCGAAAGCCCGCTGCGTGGCCTGGACAACGTGATCCTGACCCCGCACATCGGCGGCTCCACCGCTGAAGCCCAGGCCAACATCGGCCTGGAAGTGGCAGAGAAGCTGGTCAAGTACAGCGACAACGGTACGTCGGTGTCCTCGGTCAACTTCCCGGAAGTGGCCCTGCCGGCTCACCCTGGCAAGCACCGCCTGCTGCACATCCACCAGAACATTCCTGGCGTGATGATGGAGATCAACAAGGTCTTCGCGGAAAACGGCATCAACATCTCCGGTCAGTTCCTACAGACCAACGAGAAGGTCGGCTACGTGGTGATCGACGTAGACGCCGAGTACTCGGACCTGGCGCAAGAGAAGCTGCAGCACATCAGCGGTACTATTCGTAGCCGCGTGTTGTTCTAAGGTTTCAAGCGCACCACGAAAAAGGGAGCCCCGCGGGGCTCCCTTTTTTCGTCTGAACAAATCTTACTTCACGGTAACAGTGATCACTTTTGAGGCTACAGTAGGTTCGAACTGACGATGCAGGTTATCGCCCGCCACCAGTTGCAGCGTGTGCTTGCCTGGGGCCAGGGTCAGTTCGGTCTTGGTTTGCGCCTTGCCGAAGTGGATCACAGTGTCGGTGGCCGGAATCGGCTGGCTTGGATCAGGCAGTTGCGCCTGGTCGACCAGCAGGTGGTGATGGCCTGCACCCGGGACTTGTTTGTCGATGGGCTCCAGGTCCATGCCCTTGATGCCAAACTCGACGGTGAAGGTCTTGTCGACGGTGGCGCCATCCTTGGGCGAAACAATGAACACTTCAGCCCCTTTGGGTGCCGGTGTGCGCGGGATATCCGCCGCAGACGCCAGCATTGAAGCCCCCAGCAGCAGGCTGGCCAGGGTTGCACGAGACAAAATGGCTTTCATTAACTTCTCCAGTTTTTCTATGAAATCTGTAGGGTTAAGACAACTTAGTGACGAAACGTTGTCCAAGGCACTCAACACCATAGCAAAGCGAGCCTTAACCGCGTCTCGCACCTTCGAATTCTTTAGGAGTGACCATGCGTTTTTTGCCTGGCCTGTTACTTGTGCTGCCTTTGCTGAGCCCCTTGGCTCACGCCGAACTGTTCGACGAGGTGTTTGACCGTGGCGAACTGCGCATTGCCCTGGAAGCGGACACGCCGCCCTTCAACTTCAAGGAAGGCGACAAACTCACCGGCTTTGAAGTGGACCTGGGTGAGTTGCTGGCTCGGGAAATGGACGTACGCGCCTCCTTTATCACCACCGACGACAGCGACTTGCTGCCCGGTGTGGAAAGCGGCAAGTACGACGTGGCGATCAACCACATCGCTGTGACTCCTGAACTGCGGGATCGTTTCGATTTCAGCGCGCCTTATAGCTATGCCAATGCCCAGATGCTTGCCAACAAGCAGCAAAAACCCCTGTTGAGCGGCCTGAATACACTCACCAGCAGTCAATTTGCCGCCAAGCCCACCGCGGGCGTGGATTTGCGCAGCCGGGTCGATGCCAAGGCCACGCGGACCCTGGCCATCCCCTTCCAGAAGGGCAACCCGGCGTTCAAATCGAGCCTGGACAAGGCACTGGAGCGGATCAAGGCCGATGGACGGCTGACGGCGCTGTCGGAAAAGTGGTTTGAGGCTGACACCAGCAAACCTGCCAAATAACCAATGTGGGGCCAGGTTTGTGTGTGGGAGTGGGCTTGTGTGGGAGCGGGCTTGCTCGCGAAAGCGGTGTGTCAGTCAACAAATCTGGCACTGATAAACCGCATTCGCGAGCAAGCCCGCTCCCACAAAAGGCTGGTCCTACATGGGATTTAAGCGGGGTTTGAGAGCTGGTCCAGGGCTACCGCCGCCTCGGCCAGCTCCAGCTCGCTGAACACCTGCACCCCATGGCGCTTGAGCAACGCCGCCGTCACGCCTTCGCCCGTGACTTTGACCCCACTGAAGGTGCCGTCATACGTCAGCAGGTTGCCGCAAGACGGGCTGTTGGCCTTGAGCACGGCGATGCGGATGCCATGGCGCTGCACCAGGGCCAGAGCCTGGCGCGCACCCTCGACAAAGGCGTCACTGAAGTCCTCGCCATCGGAGGTCAACACTTGGGCGCGGCCTTCCCACACCGCCATCCCCTGCCCGCCCGGAATCTCGGCAGATGGCCGTGGGGTAGGCAGGCCACCGGCTACCTCCGGGCATACCGCAACCACCCGGCCTTCGGCCTGCCAGGCGGCCAGTTGGTCAAACGGCCCGCTGGCCCCACCGTCGTAACGTACGCGATGCCCCAGCAGGCAGCGGCTGACCAGAATCTTTTGCATGCTCAAAACGGCTCGTTGCCCCGCCGGCGAAACCAGCCTGTCAGGGACAGGCGTTCGCGGTGGGCGGGCAGGACTTCGTGGGGCACTTCCCCCGACAGGAACACCACCAGGCAACCGCCGGTGGGGTCCACGTCGTATTCAACGCCGTCCTTGAGGTACATGCGCAACTGGCCGCCGTGCTCGGGCAGCCAGTCCTGGTTCAGGTAGACCACCGCCGAGACCATGCGCCGGTCATCATCGCGAAAACGGTCGAGGTGCTTGAGGTAGAACGCCCCCGGCGGGTACATGGCGAAGTGGCATTCGAACTCTTCCAGGCCGAGGAACAGCCCGCGGTTCATCGCCAGCCGCAGGTTGTCCATCAATGCCAGATAGCGGTCGCAGATCGCCGCCTGGCCGGGCTCCAGCCATTGGATATGGTCGCCACGGATCCCCTCGCGAATCTCCTGGGCCGGGCCGCGTCCGACAGCGGCCGGGGCCAATTCGCCTTCAATTGCGCGTTTATGGCACTCAGCCGCCAGTTCCAGGGTCAGAGCCTCTGGCAGGAAGATGTTCTGCTGCGACCAGCCCTTCACGGCCAGGTCGTCGACGATGCTTAGCAGCAGCGGGTCATCAGGGGATATTTGCATGGCGCGCATAGTATCCATACGCCTGGCAAACCGACAGCGCCGCCGAGCGCCTAAATACACTTTAGTCAGGCGATTGATAGGACTTCTCGACAAATCCTACGCCCGACACGGACAATAGTGGCCGACTGACAGGAGTCCCTATGCGTCGTTTGTTTTTATCCTTGCTGATGTTCTGCGTGTTGCCCGCCTGGGCAGACAGCCATGACCAGTTGTACGCGGTCGCCGGCTGGCCGGAACAACGCGCGCATTTTAATGACGCCTTGAGTGCCGCCCAGCAGCGCTACCGCAACAGCTTGCCGCCGGCGGTGTACCAGGCGCTGGTGGACAACAGCAATAAACGCTTCGCCCCCAAGGCCATGGATCAGCGCGCCGAAGCCCAGTTGCGCCAGAACCTGGCGGACCCAAAACCGGCGCTGGCGTTTTTCCAGTCGCCGCTGGGGCGCAAGATTGTCGCCGCCGAGTTGCTGGCGACCCGTCGCGACCAGTTGGCCAAGAACGCCCAGGGCTTGCCGCAGATCCAGGCCGACGCCACCCGCAGCCTGATCATCGGCCATCTGGCCCAGGCCCTGCCTGCCCGCGAAGCCGGGGCCGAAGTCAGCCTGGCGATTGCCGGCGTGGCCGCAGACAGCCTGAGCCAGATGATCCCCGGCCTGTTGGGCGGCGGTCAGGCGCAGAGCATGCTCAATGGCCAGCGCGAGCGGTTGATGCAGCAGATCGGCAATGACCTGAACAACACCTTGTTGTACGTCTATCGGGATTTGTCGGACCCGGAGCTGGAAGAATTCGCCACCTTTGCCGAGTCGCCGCAAGGCAAGGCTTACTACCAGGCAGCGCTGGCGGCGATCCGCGCCGGGCTGGCGGTCGGCCAAAGCACCTCCAGCCTGGCCCCCTGACGCCCCTCCCCCTGTAGGAGCGAGCTTGCTCGCGAAGAACTCAAGGACGCCGCGTCTAACCAGGCAGCACGCGTTATCGTTGACGTTCTTCGCGAGCAAGCTCGCTCCTACAGGGGGGAGGGTTATTTCAGGTGGTCGGTGAGGAACTTGAAGTATTGCTCGCGGATTTGCGGCAGTTCATTGGCCAGATGATGCCGGCCCTTGGGCAACATCAGGATCTGCGGCTGATCAAACTTGCCACGCAGCACCTGCAAGTTGTGCTGCCAATCCACCGTCATATCTTCCTCGCCCTGCACGATCAGTGGTCGCCGCGTACTGCGCGGCGCGGCCTCGATGCGCTTGATCCAGCGCGCCAGCGCGCCCACCCAGGCGGTTGGCAGTTGCCGGGGCTGCAACGGGTCGGCCTCGAGGAACGGACGGAACGCCGGGTCGTTGCTGTTATCGCTGAAGCGCCGGGCGATACCTTTGACGAACGGCTTGAGCAGGTAATAGCTCAGTTGCGACCAACCCCAGGCACGCGGCCGCACCAGCGGCGACAACAGGAAGGTCTGGCCTTGCGCCGGGCTGCTGGAGCCATGGTTGAGCAGATGGTCCACCACAATCGCCCCGCCGGTGCTTTGCCCGAACAGGTGCCAGGGCTTGGGCAGTTGCAGCGCGTCGGCCTGGTCGAACAAGCCGTTCACCACGTGCTGGTACACCGCAAAATCATCGATGCTGGCACGTTCGCCACTGGATAGGCCATGGCCCGGCAAATCGCAGGCAATCACCACAAAACCCTGGTCCAGCCCCCACTCCACCACGCTGCGATACAGCCCCATGTGATCGTAGAAACCGTGGAACATAAACAGTGTGGCCACAGGTTGCGCCGGCCACCAGACCTGGCTGACCACCTCGAACCCATCCACCTCCATGCGCCCCAGACGGCTGGCCACCGGGGTTTTGCGCGCGGCCAGGTCCAGCCCATAGAAGCGCTGGTAGACCCTGGCCTCGGCCGAAAGCGGCTGCGCGTCCACCAGGGGCCGCAGGCTTTCGCGCAGATGATCGGGGTCAAAGGTAACGGGCATAAGAACTTCCAGACTAGGGCTTCACAGCAGTGAACAGATGAATATTGAGTCGCGATATTCATCTGTCAGGGCAAGCATGGCAAGCTACGCCACCGTCGAGGATTGTTCTGAATGCCAAAGCCCTACCGCAACGCCCTGCTCGCCAGCCTGATCCTGCTGATCTGCGCCGTGGTGCTGTGGGTCGCGTATGACTGGTTCCAGGGCCGCTACCTGCGGGCATTCAGCGAACATACGGCGGTGTTTTCCGGCGACCTGCTGCGCCTGCCCGACGACCTCGCAGGCCCCGGCCCGATCCGCCTGGTGCACTTCTGGGACCCGGCTTGCCCGTGCAATGTCGGCAACCAGCAGCACCTGAGCGAACTGATCGAGCAATACGCGCCCCAGGGCGTGGAGTTCTACGCCCTGCAAAAAGCCGGCAGCCACGGCCAATTGCCCGCGACCCTTGGCGCGATGAAAATCATCACCGCCCTGCCCGGCGCCGACCAGGTGCCCGCGAGCCCGGCGGTGGGTATCTGGGATCGCAGCGGCAAGCTGGCGTATTTCGGCCCGTACAGCGAGGGCCTGACCTGTAATTCGAGCAACAGCTTTATCGAACCGATCCTGCAGGCGCTCAACGGCGGGCGGGCGGTGAACGCAACCCACACCCTGGCAGTGGGCTGCTATTGTTCCTGGCCGCAAGGTTCGTAGATTTTCAAGGTAGCCCCACTTCTAATAATAAGGATTGTTTATGAAGCGCGTTTTGTCGGGTCTTGTAGCCCTGCTGGTGTTGATCGCCCTCGGGGCTGGCTGGTACGTCTACAGCAAGCAACCGACCCGCCAGGGCACGGTGGAGCTGGCCAACCTGCAAGGCTCGGTCACGGTGCGCTATGACGACCGGGGCGTGCCGCATATCCGCGCGGAAAACGAGGCCGACCTGTATCGCGCCCTGGGTTACGTGCACGCCCAGGACCGCCTGTTCCAGATGGAAATCATGCGCCGCCTGGCGCGCGGTGAGCTGGCCGAGGTGCTCGGCGTCAAGTTGCTGGACACCGATAAACTGTTCCGCAGCCTGCGTATCCGCGAGCGCGCCACCACCTACGCGGCCCAGATGGACCGCCAGTCCCCGCACTGGAAGGCCCTGCAAGCCTATCTGGACGGGATCAACCAATATCAGGACAGCCACGCCAGCCCCATGGAGTTTGACGTGCTGGGCATCCCCAAGCGGCCGTTCACCGCCGAAGACACCATCAGCATTGCCGGCTACCTGGCCTACAGCTTTGCCGCAGCCTTTCGTACAGAGCCCTTGCTGACTTACGTGCGCGACCAACTGGGCAGCGACTACCTGAAGGTGTTCGACCTCGACTGGAAACCCAAGGGCGACCTCGGCCTGGCCGCCGCCGACTGGCAAGGCCTGAGCGCCATCGCCCGCCTCAGCGAGCAGGCCCTGGCCGACAATGGCCTGCCGCAGTTCGAAGGCAGCAACGCCTGGGCCATCAGCGGTAACCGCACCAAGAGCGGCAAGCCGTTGCTGGCGGGCGACCCGCATATCCGCTTTTCGGTACCGTCGGTATGGTACGAGGCGCACCTGTCGGCGCCCGGCTTTGAACTCTACGGTTATCACAACGCCTTGGTGCCGGTGGCGTTCCTGGGCCATAACAAAGCGTTCGGCTGGAGCCTGACGATGTTCCAGAACGACGACCTCGACCTGATCGCCGAGCAGGTCAACCCGGACAACCCCAACCAGGTGCGCTACCACGACCAGTGGGTCGACATGACCAGCAGCGAGCAACAGATCGCGGTCAAGGGCCAGGCCCCGGTGACGCTGACCCTGCGCCAGTCGCCCCACGGCCCGATCATCAACGACGTGCTCGGCGCCAATGCCGGCACCACGCCGATTGCCATGTGGTGGGCCTTCCTCGATACCGAAAACCCGATCCTCGATGGCTTCTACCAACTCAACCGCGCCGACACCCTGGCCAAGGCCCGCCAGGCGGTGGCCAAGGTGCATGCACCGGGGCTCAATATCGTGTGGGCCAATGCCAAGGGCGATATTGGCTGGTGGGCCGCAGCGCAGTTGCCGATCCGCCCGGCCGGGGTCAACGCCGGGTTTATCCTCGATGGCAGCACAGCCCAGGCCGACAAGCTGGGCTTCTACCCGTTCAGCGCCAACCCCCAGGAAGAAAACCCGGCCCGTGGCTACGTGGTCTCGGCCAATGCCCAGCCGGTGTCACCTACTGGCATGCAGATCCCCGGCTATTACAACCTGGCGGACCGTGGCCAGCAGTTGAACGCGCAATTGAGCGACAACCAGATCAAATGGGACCTGGACAACAGCCAGGCCCTGCAACTGGGCACCACCACCGCCTACGGGCCGCGCCTGCTGGCGCCGCTGTTGCCGGTGCTGCGCGAGGTGGTCAAGGACCCGGCCGAACTCAAGCTGCTGGAGCAACTGGCCGCGTGGAAAGGTGACTACCCGGTGCAGTCGATCCCGGCCACGCTGTTCAACCAACTGCTGTACGACCTGACCGACGCGGCCTTTCGCCCCAAACTGGGTGACGAGATGTTCAAGACCCTGATCACCACTCGTGTGATCGACGCCGCCTTGCCACGCCTGGCCGCTGCTGCCGATTCGCCGTGGTGGAACGGCCAACGTGCCGCGACCGTCAAGCACGCCTGGGACAACAGCCTGGCGCACCTGAGAACCACCTTCGGTGACGACCCGGCGCAATGGCAGTGGGGCAAGGCCCATCCCCTGACCCACGGCCATCCGCTGGGCATCAAGAAGCCACTGGACCAGATCGTCAATGTCGGGCCGTTCGCCTCACCGGGCAGCCACGAAGTGCCGAACAACCTGTCGGCAATCATCGGCCCTGCGCCATGGCCGGTGACGTACGGCCCGTCCACCCGACGCCTGGTGGACTTTGCCGACGCCGCTCACGCGCTGACCATCAACCCGGTGGGCCAAAGCGGTGTGCCGTTCGACAAGCACTATGCCGACCAGGCCGAGACCTATATCGAGGGCGGGTACGAGCAGGCGCATTTTGATGAAGAAGAGGTCCAGGCCAATACTCGCGGCACCCTCAAGTTGTTGCCGGCCCGCCCACAACAGCCCTGAAGAAACACCCTCAAAACGGTGGGAGCGGGCTTGCTCGCGATGGCTGAGTGTCAGTCGATACATTAGTTGACTGATACACCGCCATCGCGGGCAAGCCCGCTCCCACAGTTTTAATCTGCGTTGCGCATTCGACCGGGCGCTTGGCCATATGCCTCCTTGAATTTCTTGCTGAACGCCGCCTGGGACTGGTAACCCACCCGGGCCGCAATATCCGTCAGGCTCAGCCGTGACTGCTGCAGCAGATTGAACGCCAGCTCCATGCGCAACTGGGTCAGCAGCACCCACGGCGACACGCCGGCCACTTTGACAAATGCGCGCATGAACGTGGCCCGGGACATCGATGCAGCCCCCGCCAGGCTGTCGATGGTCCAGTCATGCCCGGGCTCGGCCAGCATCGCCTGCCAGGCGCGGCCCAGGCGTTTGTCGGTGAGCAAGGCAAAGGTGCCGGCCAGCGGCGCCTGTTGCGCCAACCAGGTGCGCACCAGCAAGGTGAACAGCGCCACCGACAGGGCATCAATAAACGACCGCGCGCCCAGCCGCTCACCGTCAGCCTCACTGCGCATCAGCGCAATCAGTGCCGCCAGTTGCCCATCGGCCGGCCATTGTCGGCTGGACACCACCAGGTACTCGGGCAAGGCCGCAAACAGCAACGACTGGCGGTTGTAGTGAAAGGCGCCACAGAGCATCTCCACCTCCGGCTGATCACCGCCCAAGCGATGCACCTTCAGTACCCCGCTGTCGATCACCGTGGGCAGCCTCGGCGGGGTCTGCGCGCCCTGGCTGCGCAGCAGATGGGTCGCACCACCGGGCATCAACAGGATATCGCCTTCTGCCAGCGTCACCTGCTGCCCACCCGAAAGCTCGGCGTGGCAGGTCCCCCGCACGACAATATGATACGGCGCCACCCCCAGCGATTCGGGCGCATGGTCCAGGGCCCAGTCGCCCTGGAACTGGCAGCGCACGTCAAGGCGGCCGCGCAGGTTGGCCAATGTGATCAGCGTGTCGATAGCGTTCATTTGCGAATATCGGTCAAAAAGATGAGCGGATCGAACAATACCGCCAAATCCGAACGGCACACACTGGCTTCACACCCAACCCGTTCAGGAGTCAACGCAATGTTCAATAACTGGCCCGACTTGCTGCCCACCGTGAAGAACGCCTTTGGCGCACTGGGCAAGAGCAACCCGAAGATGGTCAAAGCCTACATGGCGCTGGGCGAGGCTGCCGAGGAAAACAACGTCCTGGATGCCAAGACCCGCGAACTGATCGCGATTGCCGTGGCCATCACCACCCGCTGCGACGGCTGCATCGGCGTGCATGCCGACGCCGCGATCAAGGCCGGCGCCACCCGCGAAGAAATCGCCGCGACGCTTGCCACCGCGATCTCGTTGAATGCCGGCGCCGCCTACATCTACTCGCTGCGCGCACTGGAAGCCTACGACACACTCAAACCAGCGCCGCAAAGTTCAGCCGAAACTGCTGCGGCGTCACCCCCAGCCGGCGCTTGAACACACTGCGCAGGTGCTGGGCGTCGCGAAACCCGCATTGGTAGGCCACGGTCTTCAGCGGTGCGGTGCTGCTTTCGAGCATCACCCGCGCCGCATCCACCCGCGCGCGCTCGACAAACTCTGCCGGGGTGATCCGCGCTTCGCGGGCAAACACCCGCGAAAAGTTGCGCGCACTCATATTGGCCGCGCGGGCCAGGTCGGCGATGCCCAGGTCACCCGTCAGGTTCGCCAGCACGTACAACTGCACTTGCGCCACCGCCGAGGTGGCTTCGGCGTGGGGCGTGAGAAACGGGCTGAACTGCGATTGCCCGCCGCTGCGCTGGGTAAACACCACCAGGCGCTTGGCCACGCTCAAGGCCACTTCCGGCCCGTGGTCCTGGGCCAACAGGTACAGCGACAGGTCGATGCCCGCCGTGACCCCGGCCGAGGTGTAGAGGTTGGCGTCCTGCACGTAGAGGCGGTCGGCGTCGACCTGGGTCGAGGGGCACAGGCGCGCCAGATCAGCCGCATCGCTCCAGTGGGTGGTGACGGTTTTGCCATCCAGCAATCCGGCCCGGGCCAGCATGAAGGCGCCATTACAGATCGAACCGAAGCGCCGGGCCCTGGCGCTGGCGTCACGCAGCCATTGATGGAACGGCGCGCCGAAATCTTCGAAGGGCAACTGCGGGCCGCCGGCGACCAACAACAGGTCATAGGCTTGCAGCGCATTGCTGTAATGGATATGAGCCTGCAAGGACAGACCGTTGGAACAGGCGATCTGGCCCTGGACCTGGCCGATGACTTCGAGCCGGTAATGATCCGCAGGCGCCAGGAAGCGATTGGCCTCGCAGAACACATCCATGGGGCCGGTCACGTCCAGCGACTGGACGCCGGGGAAGATCAGGATCGCGACGGTCTTGTGCATGGGTAAACCTTCCTCTGGACTGTCGCAAAACCCCTGTGGGAGCTGGCTTGTCGGATCGCCGCATCGCTGCGATGGCATCACCTGGGTATACCTGATGTACCGAGGCGATGCTATCGCAGGCAAGCCAGCTCCCACATTGGATCGTGTACAACCATGGCGCGATATGAAGGCACATTGGCCGGGATCGCGCCCCTGCGGCGGTGGTTGCCTGGCAGCTGGGCGACCAGACTGGACTGATCAGCGCCAACCGGCGCTTTATTGAGGATCATGACCATGAGCACCACCATCGCCGGCATCAAAATCCCCGACAGTGCCCTGGCCAAGGCTACCACCGAATACATCCGCGACATTGAATCCGACCTGCTCTACCACCACTCCCGCCGGGTGTTCCTGTTTGGCGCCTTGAGCGGCGAGCGCCAGCAATTGGCCTACAACCCGGAGCTGCTGTACGTCGGCGCAATGTTCCATGACTTGGGCCTGGTGGCCGGCCACCGCAGCGATGATGAGCGTTTTGAAGTGGACGGCGCCAACGCTGCTGCCGCCTTCCTGAAGCCTTATGGCTTGAGCGACGACGATATCGAGCAGGTGTGGCTGTCCATCGCCCTGCACACCACGCCGGGCGTGCCCAAGCACCTGCGCCCTACCGTCGCCCTGGTGACCGCTGGCGTGGAGATGGATGTGCTGGGCACGGACTACGCCGCGTTTACCCACGTGCAGCGCGAGGCGGTGGTGCATGCGCATCCACGGGGTGAAGGGTTCAAGGAGTGCATCATCTGCGCGTTTGCCGACGGGTTGCGCCATCGCCCGCAGACCACGTTTGGCAACGTGAAGACCGATGTGCTGGTGGATCAGGAGCCAGGGTTCAAGCCGATGAACTTTGTCGAGGTGATTCGCCAGTCGCCGTGGACGGCTTAATCAACTTGAAATGCAATTGAATGTGGGAGCTGGCTTGCCTGCGATAGCAGAGTGTCAGTCACATCTTCTGTGACTGACACTCTGCTATCGCAGGCAAGCCAGCTCCCACATTTTGAGCCTGTTCCGGCCGTTAGACCGGTGCGGGCGCGCGCCGTACATCCGGCTGTTTCCAGCCATCCGCCGCGGCTTCTTCGATCGCTTGCTGGATCGCCTTCTTGCGCCGCTCTTCGGCACGGCGGCTGAAGAACCACACCAAAAAGGTCACCAGCGACACCGCCAACAGAATCAGGCTGGCCACGGCGTTGATCTCGGGCTTGACCCCAAGGCGCACCGCCGAGAACACTTCCATCGGCAAGGTGGTCGAACCCGGGCCCGACACGAAGCTGGCCAGTACCAGGTCATCCAGGGACAACGCGAACGACATCATGCCGCCCGCCGCCAGCGAGGGTGCGATCATCGGGATGGTGATCAGGAAGAACACCTTCCACGGCCGCGCACCCAGGTCCATGGCCGCCTCTTCGATCGACAGGTCCAGCTCACGCAAGCGTGCCGACACCACCACCGCCACATACGCCGCACAGAACGTGGTGTGGGCGATCCAGATAGTGACGATGCCACGCTCCTGGGGCCAGCCGATCATCTGCGCCATGGCCACGAACAGCAGCAACAGCGACAGACCGGTGATCACTTCCGGCATCACCAGCGGCGCGGTCACCAGGCCGCCAAACAGCGTGCGGCCCTTGAACTGGCTGATACGGGTCAGCACGAACGCTGCCAACGTACCCAGCGCCACCGCGGCCACCGCCGTGTAGCAGGCGATTTCCAGGGAGCGCGCCACCGAGCCCATCAACTGGGTGTTGTCCAACAGGCCCACGTACCACTTGATCGACCAGCCGCCCCACACCGTCACCAGTTTCGATTCGTTGAACGAATAGATCACCAGGATCAGCATCGGCAGGTAGATGAACAGCAGCCCTACGACCAGCATGAAGCTGGAGAAACTGAAGCGCTTCATACCTTGCCCTCCATCTCTTTGGCTTGGCTGCGGTTAAACAGAATGATCGGCACGATCAGGATCGCCAGCATCACCACCGCCAGCGCAGAGGCCACCGGCCAGTCGCGGTTGTTGAAGAATTCTTGCCACAACACTTTACCGATCATCAGGGTTTCCGGGCCGCCCAGCAGTTCCGGGATCACGAACTCGCCCACCACCGGGATGAATACCAGCATGCAGCCGGCAATGATGCCGTTCTTGGACAGCGGCACGGTGATTTTCCAGAAGCTGTTGAAGGTGCTCGAACCCAGGTCCGACGCGGCTTCCAGCAGGCTCTGGTCATGTTTGACCAGGTTGGCATACAGCGGCAGGATCATGAACGGCAGGTACGAATAGACCACGCCGATATACACCGCGATATTGGTGTTGAGGATCTGCAACGGCTCGTTGATCAGGCCCATGGACATCAGGAAGCCATTGAGCAAGCCGTTGTTGCTAAGGATGCCCATCCACGCATACACGCGGATCAGGATCGCGGTCCAGGTCGGCATCATGATCAGCAGCACCAGCACGGTCTGCATCTCTTTGCGCGCACTGGCGATGGCGTAGGCCATCGGGTAGCCGATCAGCAGGCACAAGGCCGTGCTGAAAAACGCCATCTTCAGCGAGCCCAGGTAGGCGGCGATGTACAGTTCGTCGCCGGCCAGCAGGCTGTAGTTGGCCAGGTTGAGCACCACCTCCAACTTCTGCTCGATGTAGGTGTAGATCTCGGTGTAGGGCGGGATCGCCACGTCGGCTTCGGCAAAGCTGATCTTCAGGACGATGAAGAACGGCAGCATGAAGAACAGGAACAGCCACAGGAATGGAATCCCGATGACCACCTGCTTGCCGCTGGGAATTATTCGGTGCAATCGCCGTTTGAATTTCTTCATGTTCATGAGCGAAGTACCACGCCGCTGTCGTCTTCCCACCATACGTAGACCTGGTCACCCCAGGTCGGCCGCGCGCCACGGCGTTCGGCGTTGGCGACGAAGGACTGCACCAGCTTGCCGCTCGGCAGCTCGACGTAGAACACCGAGTGGCCGCCCAGGTAGGCGATGTCATGCACCTTGCCGCTGGACCAGTTGTGCTCGCAGGTCGGCATTTCGGTGGTGACCAGCAGCTTTTCCGGGCGGATGGCGTAGGTCACCGACTTGTCTTCCACCGACGTGGCGATGCCATAACCCACGTAGATATCGCGGTCCAGGTCGGCGCACTTGAGTACCGCGTGGCCTTCGGCGTCATCCACCACCACGGTGTCGAAGATGTTGACGTTGCCGATGAACTCGCACACCAGGCGGCTGGTGGGGGTTTCGTAGATATCGATCGGGCTGCCGATCTGCGCGATCCAGCCCAGGTGCATGATCGCGATGCGCTCGGCCATGGTCATGGCCTCTTCCTGGTCGTGGGTCACCATCACGCAGGTCACGCCGACGCGCTCGATGATTTCGACGAGTTCAAGCTGCATCTGCGAGCGCAGCTTCTTGTCCAGCGCGCCCATTGGCTCATCGAGCAGCAGCAGTTTCGGGCGCTTGGCCAGGGACCGGGCCAGGGCCACCCGCTGACGCTGGCCGCCAGACAACTGGTGCGGCTTGCGCTTGGCGTACTGGCTCATCTGTACCAGCTTGAGCATCTCGGCCACGCGGGCCTCGACTTCGGCCTTGGGGATCTTGTCCTGTTGCAGGCCGAAGGCGATGTTCTGCGCCACGGTCATGTGTGGGAACAAGGCGTAGGACTGGAACATCATGTTGATCGGCCGCTCGTAGGGCGGCATGTCGGTGATATCCACACCGTCGAGGAAAATCCGCCCTTCGGTCGGTCGCTCGAAACCTGCGAGCATGCGCAGCAAGGTGGACTTGCCCGAACCAGAACCGCCGAGCAAGGCGAAGATCTCGCCTTTCTTGATTTCCAGGGACACATCGTCCACGGCAATCGTCTCGTCGAACTTCTTCGTGACCCGGTCGATTTTGACCAACACCTTTTTCGGTGTCTGGTCGCCCTCGAGGGCTTTCTTATAGGCGCCGGAGGCAACTGCCATTTACGAAACTCCCAGAAAAAAAGAGTGCAGAACGTCCAATACGGACGAACCTTAGATAGTGTGAGCCTTACTTGCCCGTCTTGACCTTGGTCCAACTACGGGTCATCAAGCGTTGCACTTTCGGGGGTAGCTCGAAGTTGACAAACGTCCGGTCGAGAACCGCCTGCGGTGGATAAACCGCTTCGTCGGTGCGTATCGATTGCTCCATCAGCGTGTCCGCCCCTGGGTTAGGGTTGGCGTAGCCGACGTAATCACTGACCTGAGCGATCACTTCAGGTTGCAGTAAATAGTTGATGAAGGCGTGGGCCTCCTTGACGTTGGTCGCGTCCTTGGGGATCGCCAGCACGTCAAACCACAGGTTGCCGCCTTCTTTCGGAATCGCGTAGGCGATGTTCACGCCCTTGCCTGCCTCGGCCGCCCGGGCCTTGGCCTGGAACACATCGCCGGAGAAGCCGGCAGCCACGCAGATATTGCCGTTGGCCAGGTCCGAGATGTATTTGGATGAGTGGAAGTAGGTCACGTAGGGACGTACTTTCAGGAGTTTTTCCTCGGCCTTTTTATAGTCGGCCGGGTTGGTGCTATTAGGGTCCAGGCCCATGTAGTTGAGCACCGCCGGTAGCATTTCATCGGCCGAGTCCATGAAGGACACGCCGCAACTGGCCAGCTTCTTCATGTTTTCCGGCTCGAACAGCACGGCCCAGGAGTCGATCTTGTCGACACCCAGCACTTCCTTCACTTTGTCGACGTTGTAGCCAATGCCGTTGGTGCCCCACAGGTAAGGCACCGCGTATTGGTTACCCGGGTCGTTCTTTTCCAGGCGCTTGAGCAGCGCCGGGTCGAGGTTGGCGTAGTTGCTCAACTGCGCCTTGTCGATTTTCTGGAACGCGCCCGCCTTGATCTGCTTGCCCAGGAAGTGGTTGGACGGCACCACCACGTCATACCCGGTGCGCCCGGCCAGCAACTTGCCTTCCAGGGTTTCGTTGGAATCGAACACGTCATAGACCGGCTTGATGCCGGTGGCCTTTTCAAAGTTGGCCAGGGTGTCGGGGCCGATGTAGTCCGACCAGTTATAAATATGCACAGTCGAAGCCGCCTGCACGCTGACTGCCAACGTGAGGCCCGCCCCTACCAGCAAGGCTTTGCGAAATAAAGAAATTGGCAAGTGGAGGTCCTCTTAAATAGTTGGGCCCAAAGTTGTTGCCCGACAACAAAACCGGCGCGCAACTTACCCTCGATAAACCGATCCGGCAAAACTTTCTGTCATTTAATTTGTGAGAGCGGGCTTGTGTGGGAGCGGGCTTGCTCGCGAAGGCGGCGTGTCAGCCTGCATATGTCTCTACTGACACGCCGCTTTCGCGAGCAAGCCCGCTCCCACCCAAACCCTCTCCCACACTTATCAAGGCTTATTTACCCGACTTGATCTTGGTCCAGCTGCGTGTCAGCAGGCGCTGGGTAGCGGCCGGCAGATCGCTGATTGCATACAGCTTGGCTTTCACTGCATCCGAGGGATAGATGCTCGGGTCACCCGAGATATCCTTGTTCACCAGCGGCGTAGCGGCCTTGTTACCGTTCGGGAAACGTACGCTGTTGGTGATGGCCGCCATGACTTCAGGCTTGAGCAGGTAGTTCATGAACTGGTAGGCGGCGTCCAGGTTCTCGGCATCTTTAGGGATGGCGACCATGTCGTAGAAACTGCCTGCACCTTCTTTCGGAATGGCGTAGGAAACCTTGACCTTGCCACCGGCTTCAGCCGCGCGGGACTTGGATTGTTCCAGGTCGCCCGAGTAACCCACGGCCACGCAGATGTTGCCGTTGGCCAGGTCCGAGATGTACTTGGAGGAATGGAAGTAGCCTATCGAAGGACGGATCTTGAGGAACAGTGCCTCGGCTTCAGCCAGTTGCTTCTTGTCCTGGCTGTCGGTCGGGTAGCCCAGGTAGTGCAGGGCCACCGGGATCATTTCGGTTGGCGAATCGAGGAAGCTCACGCCACAGCTTTTGAGTTTTTCGATGTTCTCGGGCTTGAACAGCACATCCCACGAGTCGATCTTGTCCACGCCCAGCGCAGCCTTGACCTTGTCGGGGTTGTAGCCGATGCCGATGGTGCCCCACATGTACGGGAATGCGTGCAGGTTGCCTTTGTCGCTGGCGTCACCGACGGCCTTGAGCAGGTCGGTATCGAGGTTCTTCCAGTTAGGCAGCTTGGACTTGTCCAGCTCCTGGTACACACCGGCCTTGATCTGCTTGGCCAGGAAGTTGTTCGACGGCACAACCACGTCGTAGCCGGACTTGCCCGCCAGCAGCTTGGCCTCGAGGGTTTCGTTGCTGTCGAATACGTCGTACACCACTTTGATGCCAGACTCTTTCTCGAAGTTGGCGATGGTGTCCGGTGCAATATAGTCGGACCAGTTGTAGACATGCAGTACTTTACTGTCTGCCTGGGCCGCGCCCGCCATCACGCCCATCAGGGACAAGGCCAGGAGGGTCTTGCCAGCGTTCTTCAAACCTAATGCCTTCATTCGGTCATGCTCCAATTTTTCTTTTTTGGGCCACATTTTTCTACGTTTCATGGCCCGTCGAAGGGCAACAAAACAGGGCGACAGTCTGGCAAGTTCAGGGGCCGGCTTTCAACCAAAGCCCCGCATTTATCATTGCCCGAATGCAACAGCCGCTAGCCGCTGCATTCTGAGCCTAGCACTTAGCCCTGCAATGCCGCCAAAGTCAGATCCAGGCACTGGCGAGCCTTGGTCATCAGCTCGTCAATCTCGGCCTTGCTGATCACCAGCGGCGGCGAAATGATCATGGTGTCGCCCACGGCGCGCATGATCAGGCCATTTTCGAAACAGAAGGTGCGGCAGATCATGCCCACGCCCTTGCCTTCATAACGCTTGCGCGTGGCCTTGTCCTGTACCAGCTCGATCGCACCCAACATGCCGACACCACGTACTTCGCCCACCAGCGGATGATCCGCGAGCTCGCGTAGACGCTTTTGCAAATACGGTGCCGTTTCGTCATGGACGCGGCTGACAATTTTTTCATCGCGCATGATGCGGATGTTTTCCAGGGCCACCGCAGCAGCCACCGGGTGCCCGGAATAGGTGAAGCCGTGGTTGAAATCGCCGCCTTCGTTGAGCACTGCCACCACTTCGTCGCGCACGATCAGGCCGCCCATGGGGATGTAGCCCGAGGTCAGGCCCTTGGCGATGGTCATCATGTCCGGCTTGAGACCGTAGAAATCGCTACCGAACCACTCACCGGTGCGGCCAAAGCCACAGATCACTTCGTCGGCGACAAACAGGATGTCGTACTTGGCGAGGATTTCCTTGATGCGCGGCCAGTAGGTCTCTGGCGGCACGATCACACCGCCGGCGCCCTGGATCGGCTCGGCGATAAAGGCACCGACGTTGTCCACGCCGACTTCCAGAATCTTCTCTTCCAGTTGATTGGCGGCCCACACCCCGAACTCTTCAGGGCTCATGTCGCCGCCTTCGCCAAACCAGTACGGCTGGGCGATGTGCACGATGCCCGGGATCGGCAAGTCGCCCTGCTCGTGCATATAAGTCATGCCGCCCAGGCTGGCGCCGGCCACGGTGGAACCGTGGTAGCCATTCTTGCGGCTGATGATGGTCTTCTTGTTCGGCTGGCCCTTGATCGCCCAATAGTGGCGGACCATGCGCAACATGGTGTCGTTGCCTTCGGAGCCGGAGCCGGTGAAGAACACGTGGTTCATGCCGGCCGGGGCGATATCGGCGATCGCCTTGGCCAGTTCCAGCACTGGCGGGTGGGCGGTCTGGAAGAACAGGTTGTAGTAAGGCAGTTGTTTCATCTGCTTGGCGGCGGCGTCAGCCAGCTCATCGCGGCCATAACCGATGGCCACGCACCACAGGCCGGCCATGCCGTCGAGGATCTTGTTGCCTTCGCTGTCCCACAGATAAACGCCCTTGGCGTTGGTGATAATGCGCGGGCCTTTCTCTTTCAACTGCTTGAAGTCGCTGAACGGCGCCAGGTGATGATCGTTGCTCAGGGCTTGCCATTCACGGGTTTGCGGGTTGTTGCTGGACATACCAATCTCCAAAAAGTAGGTGAAGGTGCGACCCATCCTGGCCGCACCCGGCGCATCAGACGGCGAAGAGCAGGAATTCCCGCTCCCACGAACTGATCACGCGCTTGAAGTTTTCATGCTCGGCCCGCTTGACCGCGACGTAGCCAGTGATGAATTTTTGACCCAGGTATTTCTCGATGGTCTTGCTGTTTTCCATGCGCTCCAGCGCATCTTCGATAGTCAACGGCAGGCGCAGGTTGCGTCGCTCGTAACCACGACCGACCACCGGGGCGCTCGGGCTGATGCCTTCGACCATGCCGATATAGCCGCACAGCAGGCTGGCGGCGATGGCCAGGTACGGGTTGGCATCGGCGCCCGGCAGGCGGTTTTCCACGCGGCGGTTCTGCGGGCCGGCATCCGGCACGCGCAGGCCCACGGTGCGGTTCTCTTCGCCCCACTCCACGTTCACCGGCGCCGAGGTGTCGGGCAGGAAGCGGCGGAACGAGTTGACGTTAGGCGCAAACAGCGGCAACAGCTCGGGGATGAACTTCTGCAGGCCACCGATGTGGTGCAGGAACAGCTCGCTCTTGGAGCCGTCCTCATTGGAGAACACGTTCTTGCCGGTGGCGATATCAATGATGCTCTGGTGCAGGTGCATGGCACTGCCGGGCTCGCCGGTCATCGGCTTGGCCATGAAGGTGGCGGCCACGTCGTGCTTGAGCGCGGCTTCACGCATGGTGCGCTTGAACACCAGGATCTGGTCGGCCAGGGACAGGGCATCGCCGTGACGGAAATTGATTTCCATCTGCGCCGTGCCGTCCTCGTGGATCAGGGTGTCGAGGTCCAGCTCCTGCAGCTCGCACCAGTCGTAGACATCTTCGAACAGTGGGTCGAATTCGTTGGCCGCTTCTATAGAGAAGGACTGGCGACCGGTTTCCGGACGGCCAGAGCGGCCAATCGGCGGTTGCAGCGGGAAGTCCGGGTCTTCGCAGCGCTTGGTCAGGTAGAACTCCATCTCCGGCGCCACGATGGGCTGCCAGCCTTTGTCGGCATAGAGCTTGAGGACTTTCTTGAGCACGTTGCGCGGCGACAGCTCGATCGGGTTGCCTTGCTTGTCGTAGGTGTCGTGGATCACCTGGGCGGTGGGCTCGATGGCCCAGGGCACCAGGAACACAGCGTTTTGGTCCGGGCGGCAGATCATGTCGATGTCGGCCGGGTCGAGCAATTCGTAATAGATGTCGTCTTCGACATAGTCGCCGGTCACGGTCTGCAACAGAACGCTCTCGGGCAGGCGCATGCCTTTTTCGGCAATGAACTTGTTGGTCGGCGAGATCTTGCCCCGGGTGATCCCCGTGAGGTCGCCAATCATGCATTCGACTTCTGTGATCTTGTGGTCTTTCAACCAATCGGTGAGCTGGTCGAGGTTGTTACTCATAAATGCCTCTGGGCTGGGTTTCCTGACATCCATTAAAGGTCAGGCGTTGTTTGACGCGTGCGCGTCTCTTTGTTTCGCCCGCGTTCGGCAGGCATCGCCAAATGCCTGGAAGATCGCGAGGTAGTACGGGTTGGAGCTTACCTGCCATTCAGGGTGCCATTGCACTCCTAATGCAAAAGCGTCTGCAAAAGCCTTGCCCTGTTTGAGCGAAAAAGCCTCGACCAGGCCGTCCGGCGCGGTCGCCTCGACCTGCAGGCCCGGCGCCAGGCGGTCGACGCCCTGGCTGTGGATCGAGTTGACCTGGATCGTGTCCGGCAAGCCCAGGCCCGCCAATACCCCGCCCGGGGCAATCGCCACGGCGTGCGCCGGGCCGTACTGGACTTCCAGCGGCTGGGTATCGTCTTCGCGGTGATCGAGCATACCCGGCAACTCATGAACCTTCTGGTGCAGGCTGCCGCCCAGGGCCACGTTCATTTCCTGGAAGCCCCGGCAAATCCCCAGCACCGGCACCCCTGCGGCAATCGCGGCGCGAATCAGCGGCAGGGTGCTCTGGTCCCGTGCAGGATCATGGGCAGTCCCGGGCGCACTGGCCGGACCGTCGTAATGGAAGGGTTCGATATTGGAAGGTGAGCCGGTAAAGAGAATGCCATCCAGACCGTCAAGAATATTGGCCGGTTCGAACAGCTCCGCCAAGGACGGAATAATCAATGGCAGGCCCTTGGCAGCGACTGCCACGGCGCGGACGTATTTGTCGCCACTGATGTGATAAGCATGCAGACCAACCTGTTTGGAGCAGGCGGTGACGCCGATTAACGGCAGGCCAGACATGAAGCACCCCGGTATTATTGCTGTTATGGGTTTGAATCGAGCTTAGCCTTGTTCATTTTTTTACACAACACCCCCGTAAAAAATACAACACGGCCCGCTCAAGCCTGCTAGTCCCAAGCCGGTCAAACTGGCAAAACTGCCCAAAAAAGCCGCAAAAAAGCCCCCTTGGCGCTTTTTTAGGGCAAAAAAGGCCTCGCTTGACTTCGGCAAGCCGTTCGGGTTGACTGAAACCAGAAAAGATCAATGATTGATATTTTTAACAACAAAGGTGTTGCATCATGTCGGTACCCCCGCGTGCCGTTCAGCTTAACGAAGCGAACGCGTTCCTTAAGGATCATCCTGAGGTTCTGTACGTAGACCTTCTAATTGCGGATATGAATGGTGTGGTGCGCGGTAAGCGCATCGAACGCACCAGCCTCCACAAGGTTTACGAGAAAGGCATCAACTTGCCGGCCTCTTTATTTGCCCTGGATATCAATGGCTCGACGGTGGAAAGCACCGGCCTGGGTCTGGACATCGGTGATGCTGACCGAATCTGTTATCCAATCCCCGACACCCTGTGCAATGAACCCTGGCAAAAGCGCCCTACCGCGCAACTGCTGATGACCATGCACGAACTTGAAGGTGAACCTTTCTTCGCCGATCCGCGCGAAGTGCTCCGCCAAGTTGTAACCAAGTTTGACGATATGGGCCTGACCATCTGCGCCGCCTTCGAGCTTGAGTTCTACCTGATCGACCAGGAGAACGTGAACGGCCGGCCACAACCTCCCCGCTCGCCGATTTCCGGCAAACGCCCGCACTCGACACAGGTCTACCTGATCGACGACCTCGACGAATACGTCGACTGCCTCCAGGACATTCTGGAAGGTGCCAAAGAGCAAGGCATCCCGGCTGACGCCATCGTCAAGGAAAGTGCCCCGGCGCAGTTCGAAGTGAACCTGCACCACGTCGCCGATCCGATCAAGGCATGCGACTACGCGGTACTGCTCAAGCGTTTGATCAAGAACATTGCCTACGACCATGAGATGGATACCACCTTCATGGCCAAGCCTTACCCAGGCCAGGCCGGCAATGGGTTGCACGTGCATATTTCGATCCTGGACAAAGACGGCAAGAACATCTTTGCCAGCGAGGATCCCGAGCAGAACGCCGCATTGCGTCACGCGATCGGCGGTGTGCTGGAGACCCTGCCTGCACAAATGGCTTTCCTGTGCCCCAACGTCAACTCCTACCGTCGTTTCGGCGCACAGTTCTACGTGCCGAACTCGCCGTGCTGGGGCCTGGACAACCGCACCGTGGCGATTCGCGTACCGACCGGCTCGTCCGACGCCGTACGTATCGAACACCGTGTGGCCGGCGCCGATGCCAACCCTTACCTGCTGATGGCTTCGGTCCTGGCAGGCGTGCACCATGGCCTGACCAACAAGATCGAGCCTGGCGCACCGGTGGAAGGCAACAGCTACGAGCAGAACGAGCAAAGCCTGCCGAACAACCTGCGCGACGCCCTGCGCGAGTTGGACGACAGCGAGGTGATGGCGAAGTACATCGATCCGAAATACATCGATATCTTCGTCGCCTGTAAGGAAAGTGAGCTGGAGGAGTTCGAACACTCCATCTCCGACCTTGAATACAACTGGTATCTGCATACCGTGTAAGCGGTGGCTGCAATAAATGAACGCTGCAGGCTTATGGCCTGTGGCGTTTTTTTATGGCCGCCTGCGGCGGATCGCTGGCAAGCCAGCGCCTACAGCGATAGCGGTTTGGCAGACAACACACCTTCCTGCTCATACAATACCCGCTGCCCTGTAGGAGACATCCATGACCCGCCCCGCCGCCCCTCGCAAACCCCGCGCCCGCAGCCAGGCCCGGATCGACGCGATCCTCGACGCCGCCCGCACCTTGCTGGCCGCCGAAGGTGTGGCCAGCCTGTCGATCTACAGCGTGGCCGAACGGGCGCAGATTCCGCCGTCCTCGGTGTATCACTTTTTCGCCAGCGTACCGGCCTTGCTCGAAGCCCTGACGGCAGACGTGCACGCCGCCTTCCGCGCAGCGCTGCAAGCACCCATCGACCACGACCAACTGCACACTTGGCGCGACCTGTCGCGCCTGGTCGAGCTGCGCATGCTGGCGATCTACAGCAAGGACGCCGCCGCCCGCCAATTGATCCTCGCCCAGCACGGCCTCACCGAAGTGACCCAGGCCGACCGCCAGCACGACCTGGAGTTGGGGGACTTGATGCTGCAAGTGTTCAACCGCCACTTTGAGGTGCCGACGCTGCCGGCGGATGTGGACGTGTTTGCCCTGGCACTGGAACTGAGCGACCGCGTGTATGCGCGCTCGGTGCATCAGCATGGGCAGATCACCCCGCGCATGGCGGAGGAAGGGATGCGGGTATTCGATGCGTATGTGGGGCTTTATTTGCCGGTGTTTTTGCCTAAGCGATAAGTTTTACGGTGACTGGGCCGGTCTCTTCGCGAGCAAGCCCGCTCCCACATTCGACCGCATTCCCATGTTCGAATGTGGCAGTAGGCTTGCCTGCGATAGCGGCCTGAAGCCGATCACAGCTTGGCGATCGACACCTCGGTGGACTTTACAAACGCAATCACTTCACTGCCAATCACCAGCTCCAGCTCTTTGACCGAGCGGGTGGTGATCACTGACGTGACGATGCCGGACGCCGTCTGCACGTCGATTTCCGACAGTACGTCGCCTTCGACGATTTCCTTGATGGTGCCTTTGAACTGGTTACGCACGTTGATCGCTTTGATAGTCATGGTGTTATTCCTTAAGGGACAAGTGAGTTATTGCGCCCAACGCAATTGCGTAGGCAACGGTGAAACAGGTTCCGGCTCAGGCGGCGTGCCGGGCAGTGACAGCACACGGTTGAGCACTTCGGTTTCCAGGGCCGCCAGGCGATGGGAGCCGCGGACCCGCGGGCGTGGCAGTTCCACATGCAGGTCGAGGCCGATTTCGCCGTCCTCGATCAGGATCACGCGGTCGGCAATGGCCACGGCTTCGCTGACGTCATGGGTCACCAGCAACACGGTAAAACCATGCTTGCGCCACAGGTTTTCGATCAGTTGCTGCATCTCGATGCGGGTCAGGGCATCCAGCGCCCCCAAAGGTTCGTCCAGCAGCAACAGGCGCGGCTGGTGAATCAGGGCGCGGGCCAGGGCCACCCGTTGTTTCTGGCCACCGGACAACGCTGCCGGCCACTCATCGGCACGCTCGGCCAGGCCGACCGCTTCCAGCGCTTCAAGGGCCTGGGGCCGCCAGTTGCCTTTAAGGCCCAGGCCGACGTTATCGATGATCTTTTTCCAGGGCAGCAGGCGCGCTTCCTGAAACATCAGCCGCGTGTCTTCGAGCGCTTCGCTCAACGGTGCGGAGCCTGCAAGCAACTCGCCACTGGTGGCGCTATCAAGGCCGGCCAGCAAGCGCAGCAAGGTACTTTTGCCGCAGCCACTGCGCCCGACCACGGCGACGAACTGGCCCGCCGGAATGTGCAGATCGATCTCGCGCAGGACTTCCCGCGCGCCAAAGGCCTTGCGTAGCTTGCGCACCGCCAACGGGATACCCCGCAGCAGGCGTGGAGGTTGTTGAGCGGTCATGCCGCACCTCCTTTATGCACTTGATAGGCCGGATGCCAGCGCAGCCAGACCCGCTCCAGGCCCCGCGCCGCCAGGTCCGCCAGCTTGCCGAGCACCGCGTACAGCACGATCGCCAGCACTACAACGTCGGTTTGCAGGAACTCGCGGGCATTCATAGCCAGGTAGCCAATGCCGGAACTGGCCGAGATGGTTTCCGCAACGATCAGCGTCAGCCACATAAAGCCCAGGGCAAAGCGCACCCCCACCAGGATCGAGGGCAAGGCGCCGGGCAGGATCACCTGGCGAAACAGGCTCAAACCCGACAAACCGTAACTGCGAGCCATCTCCACCAGCGCCGGGTCGACGTTGCGGATGCCGTGATAGGTGTTGAGGTAGATCGGGAACAGCGTGCCAAGGGCCACCAGGAAAATCTTCGCCGTCTCATCGATGCCAAACCACAGGATCACCAGCGGGATCAACGCCAGGTGCGGCACGTTGCGAATCATCTGCACCGAGCTGTCCAGCAGGCGTTCGCCCCATTTCGACAGGCCGGTGATAAAGCCCAGGGCCAGGCCGATGCCGCCGCCGATCACAAAACCCAGGCCCGCGCGCCAGCCACTGATGGCCAGGTGGGTCCAGATTTCACCGCTGCTGACCAGATGTACCCCAGCCGCAATCACTGCGCTGGGGGCCGGCAGAATACGCGTCGACAACCAGCCCGCCGACACCGACAACTGCCACACCGCCAGCAACAGGACCGGCAGCGCCCACGGCGCCAGCCGATGCAGAATCCGTTGACTATTCATGACGGCGCCTCAGCTCTGCGACGCGGCTTTGGGAAGAATGTCGTTGGCCACCATCTCGCCAAACGGGCTGACGTAACCGGCGCTTTTCGGCAGCTCTGGACGTTCGATATCCAGGTGCGGGAACAGCAGCTCCGCGACCCGGTACGACTCTTCCAGGTGGGGATAGCCGGAGAAGATAAAGGTGTCGATGCCCAGGTCCGCGTACTCCTTGACCCGCGCCGCCACGGTCGGCCCGTCACCCACCAGTGCCGTGCCGGCACCACCGCGTACCAGGCCGACGCCGGCCCACAGGTTAGGGCTGACTTCGAGGTTGTCGCGGCTGCCGCCATGCAGGGCGGCCATGCGTTGCTGGCCCACCGAATCAAAGCGCGACAGCGACGCCTGGGCGCGCGCGATGGTGTCGTCGTCCAGATGGGAGATCAGTTTGTCGGCGGCTTTCCAGGCCTCGTCGTTGGTTTCACGCACGATCACATGCAAGCGAATACCGAAGCGCACGGTGCGCCCGAGCCTGGCCGCCTTGGCCCGCACCTGCTCGATTTTTTCCGCCACCGCCGAAGGTGGTTCGCCCCAGGTCAGGACCATTTCCACTTGTTCGGCTGCCAGGTCCTGGGCCGCTTCGGAAGAACCGCCGAAATACAACGGCGGCCGAGGTTGCTGGATCGGGGGGTACAGCAGCTTGGCGCCTTTGACGCTGATGTGCTGGCCGTCGTAGTCCACGGTTTCGCCTTCCAGCACGCGCCGCCAGATGCGGGTGAACTCCACCGAGGCCTGGTAGCGCTCTTCATGGCTGAGGAACAGGCCGTCACCGGCCAGCTCTTCTGGATCGCCACCGGTCACCAGGTTGAACAGTGCGCGGCCACCGGACAGCCGGTCAAGGGTCGCTGCCTGGCGCGCCGCCACCGTCGGGGAAATGATCCCGGGGCGCAGCGCAACCAGGAACTTCAGACGCTGGGTCACCGGGATCAGCGAGGCGGCCACCAGCCACGAGTCCTCGCAGGAGCGCCCGGTGGGGATCAGCACCCCGCCAAAGCCCAGGCGATCAGCGGCCTGGGCGACCTGCTGCAAATAACCGTGATCCACGGCGCGAGCGCCTTCGGCGGTGCCAAGGTAATGGCCGTCGCCGTGGGTTGGCAGGAACCAGAAAATATTGAGGCTCATGGAGTTGTCTCCTGAAGAAGTCGGATTACGGCGCTTTGGCAACGGTCGCAGGTGGCGTCCAGATCACGTCCTTGATGCTCAAGGGCTTGGGAATCAATTTGAGCTGGTAGAAGGTGTCGGCGATTTTCTGCTGGGCGGCGACCACTTCCGGGGTCAGGAACAGCGCTCCGTAGCCTTGGCGTTTCACCGAGGTCAGGGTGATGTCAGCCGGCAGGCCGAGCAATGGTGCGACTTGTTCGGTGACTTGCTGGGGGTTGGCCTTGGACCATTCGCCCACGGCGCGCACTTCTTCCACCAACGCCTTGATCACGTCCGGGTGTTTTTCGGTGTAAGGCTTGGTGGCCAGGTAGAACTGGTGGTTATCGGCAATGCCGGTGGCGTCACGCAGGGTGCGGGCTTGCAGTTGCTTCTCGGCAGCCGCCTGGTACGGGTCCCAGATGACCCACGCATCGACACTGCCACGCTCGAAGGCGGCACGGGCGTCGGCGGGCGGCAGGAACACGGTCTGTACGTCGGTGTATTTCAGGCCCGCGTCTTCCAGGGCGCGCACCAGCAGGTAATGCACGTTGGAGCCTTTGTTGAGCACAACTTTCTTGCCCTTGAGCTCGGCCACCGATTTGATCGGCGAGTCCTTGGGTACCAAGATGGCTTCGCTGGTCGGCGCTGGCGGTTCGTAGGCGACGTAGAGCAGGTCGGCGCCGGCGGCCTGGGCGAACACTGGCGGGGTCTCGCCGGTGACGCCAAAGTCGATGGAGCCGACATTCAGCCCTTCAAGCAACTGCGGGCCACCGGGAAATTCGGTCCACTGCACGTTCACGCCCTGGTCCGCCAGGCGTTTTTCCAGGGTGCCCTTGGCCTTGAGCAGCACCAGGGTGCCGTACTTCTGATAACCGATCCGCAGGGTTTCTGCGGCTTGGGCTTGAACAATGGCGCCGAAGGACACAGCCGCAGCAAACAGTGCGACCAGGCCCCGACGCAAGATGACAGTGCGCATGGCGCTCTCCAAATTGACGATGAGGGTTGTGGCTGCACCTGCTTGGCCGTTGGCGGCTGAGTAAGGTGAGGGTTTCTTACATTAGGGTTCGGCTTAAATGCTCCAGCGAGCGCTCAACAAACGTTCATTCAACACATGGGGGTCCAGCGGTTGCGGGCGGCGGGCCATGGCGCTGTAGAACTGCTCCAGGGCTTCGCTCAAGCGTTGTTCAAGGATCGGCACCAACTGCGCCTGGGCACTGCCTTCGCCGTAGGCGATCTGGCTGTCTTCGGCGAAAATCCCGTGCAGCAGCTCCTGGGCTTTCAGCGCCGACAGCACGGGTTTCAGGGCGTAGTCCACCGCCAGCATGTGGGCAATGCTGCCGCCGGTGGCCATGGGCAATACCACTTTGTGGGCCAGGGCGCGTTCCGGCAGCAGGTCGAGGACGGTTTTCAATGCACCGGAAAACGAAGCCTTGTACACCGGCGTGGCAATCAGCAAACCATCGGCATTGGCCACCTGGGCCAGCAGGTCGAGGACCTTCGGGCTGTCGAAGCGGGCATACAACAAATCTTCGGCCGGGAAGTCCCGTACCTGATAACTCACCACTTCCACGCCTTGCTGCTGCAACCAGCGCCGGGAATGATCCAGCAAGACCCCGGAGCGGGAACGCTGACTGGGACTGCCACCAAGTGTTACGACCAGCATCTGGAGTTTCCTTGAGCAAGTGTCGGCGGTTCGCGGTGCGGCGATGGCGCCAAGATGGAACAGACCTTATCAGCAGATTTATATATCTATAAATCTTATTTTTTCATTTGTTTATTCTTAAATTGCATATAAGAAAGATCATTCGCCAGGCGAAAAAAAAGGCCGTCGAAACGGCCTGAAAACCCCTGCTATGTGAGTACTGAAATGCGATTAACTTGTGGGAGCGGGCTTGCTCGCGATTGCGGCGTATCAGTCAGCACATTTCTTGCTGAACCACCGCATTCGCGAGCAAGCCCGCTCCCACATTGGATTCGGGTTAGCGGTTGGGCTGTGGGGTCAGCCGCAGATACGGCTTCACCGCCCGATAGCCCTTGGGAAAGCGCTTCTTGATCTCTTCCTCATCCTTGAGCGAAGGCACAATCACCACTTCGTCACCGTCCTGCCAGTTGGCCGGGGTGGCGACTTTGTAGTTGTCGGTCAGCTGCAACGAGTCGATGACCCGCAGGATTTCGTGGAAGTTGCGCCCAGTGCTGGCCGGATAGGTGATGGTCAGGCGAATCTTTTTGTTCGGGTCGATCACGAACAGCGAACGCACGGTAAGGGTGTCGTTGGCATTGGGGTGGATCAGGTCGTACAGGTCCGAGACCTTGCGGTCGGCATCGGCCAGGATCGGGAAGTTGACGATGGTGTTCTGGGTTTCGTTGATGTCTTCGATCCACTTGTGGTGGGAGTCCACCGGGTCTACCGACAGGGCAATGGCCTTGACCCCGCGCTTGGCGAACTCATCCTTGAGCTTGGCGGTGAAACCCAACTCGGTGGTGCACACCGGGGTGAAGTCCGCCGGGTGGGAAAACAACACGCCCCAGCTATCGCCCAGCCACTCGTGGAAGCGAATCTTGCCGGCGCTGGAATCCTGTTCAAAGTCGGGGGCGATATCGCCCAGTCTGAGGCTCATGGTGTGGCTCCTGATGAGTGCTTATGGAACCCACTGTGCCTGTGCCGATGATATTTTAAAAAGAATAAATATCGATTTATTTAGACGATAAAGGAATATTAAAAATCTGTTCACTGGACCGCAACCAAGGTGCAGGCCAACATGCACCCAAGGTTCGAGAAGGCCTTGAGACGCTGTAGAAAGAGGGGTTCAGGAAGGGCTTGCGGGGGTTGAGCCCGACTTGAAAGCAACAGCACCTTGCCCGGCATTGCGCCGGGCAAGGTTTTACTGCTGGTCTTACAGGATCGGCAGGGTGTAGCTGACGATCAGACGGTTTTCGTCCTGGTCACGCTGGGTAGTAACCTGGGAACGCAGCGAGGCGTTTTTCCAGGCCAGGCCCAGGCCCTTGAAGGTGCCTTCAGGGATTACGTAGCCGAGGTTGAAGTCACGTTCCCACTCGCTTTTGTCACCATTCACGGCGGCAATGTTGTCGCCCTTGAGGTAGACCACAGAAGTGGTCAGGCCTGGCAAGCCGATGGTTGCGAAGTCATAGGCGTACTGGGCCAACCAGGTACGCTCGCCGGCGCGTTGGAACTTGCCGATCTGCATGTCGGTGATGATGTAAGCCGAAGCGCCATCACCCTGGTTGAGGAACGGGAAGTCGCTGGTGCCATTGACACGCTGGTAGCCGGCGCTGATGGCGTGGCCTTGCAGGCTGTACGTGAACTTGGCGCTCCAGGTGCGGTTGTCGACTTCGCCGCCATTCTGGTAGCCCGAAGCACGGTAGCCGGCAATACGACCTTCCTGGCTCGAGTTCTTGCCGTCGGAGTCGCTGTTGAAGTAACGCAGGTCGGACTTGATGCTACCGACTGGCAGCGCCCAGTTGTGGGTCAGGCCCAGGAAGTGCTGCTTGTAGAAGTCAGACAGGTTGCCGTAGTAGTACTGGGCAGTCAGGTCCTTGGTGATCTTGTAGTCACCACCAGCAAAGTAGAACTCGTTGCTGCGGGCGTTGGCGGTAGCGGTGCGGGTTGCACCGTTGGAGCCAGCGATGGTCAGCGAGTCGTTGTTGGTGGAGTTACGGCCTTTGGCGTGTTCCAGCTTACCGCCAACCAGAGTCAGGTTGTCGATGTCGTTGGAGGTGATCTGACCGCCTTCAAAGGTCTGCGGCAGCATACGACCGTCGTTGGACGTCACTACCGGCAGTTTCGGCAGCAAGGTACCCAGCTTCAGTTCGGTCTTGGAGATCTTGACCTTACCGGTCAGGCCCAGGCTGGCGAAGTCGTCTACCGCACGACCGTCGTGGTCGCTAGGGAACACGGTGCCGCCCTTGGAGTTGTTGCCGTTGTAGGCAGTGCCTTTACCGGAGTCCAGCTTGACGCCGTACAGGCCGATTGCATCAACACCAAAACCAACGGTGCCTTGGGTGTAGCCCGAAGCAAAGTTGAAAATGAAGCCCTGGCCCCACTCTTCCTGCTTGGAAGGTTTGGCCGTGCCATCACGGTTGTCGGTATTGATGTAGAAATTACGTGCAGTAACGCTTGCCTTGCTGTCTTCAACAAAACCAGCGGCGCCAGCTTGCTGGGCCAAAACCCCAGCTGCGACGGCGAACGCCAATGTGGACTTCTTCATGTACCGCTCCTCTCGTTTCTAATTTTTGTAGTTCTTTGGTCTCGGGTCTGACGCCCTCGATCCACAGATGCGCGATTAGCGCCAGATCGTGACTGACAAGTCAATCGTAACCTTGTGTGTCTACTACCTTCGTCTAATCGCAGTTGATTTGGTCCCTGCAGGGTAATGAGTTTTTCATACACCCAAAAAGAATTATTTCATCCTTTTTCATACTATTCAGGAATAACACTTTCCATGGCGCGACAATCCCGCAGCGGGGTATCGCTCCATAAGCTAATTCCTAAAGGGTATTTATTGGCCATTTTTTAGATCGTTTAGTGTGAGCAGAATCTCGCACACGTCACTCACGATCAAAAAGGCGACGCCATCATGGCCAAACGCGCATCCTCTAGTCAATTTGTTACAGTTTTACTATCGCTTACACTTTCTTTTGGGGTGCAGGCCGCCAACCTAACCATCGGTTATCAGACCGGCATCGATCCGAGCAAAGTGCCCCAGGCCGACGGTGTTTATGAGCAGGCCATCGGCGAGAAAATCGACTGGCGCCGCTTCAACAGCGGCCCAGAAGTGGTCACCGCGATTGCCTCCGGCGATGTGCAGATCGGCAACCTCGGCTCCAGCCCGTTGGCCGCCGCCGCATCCCGCAATCTACCCATCGTAGCCTTCATCGTATCGGCTCAGATCAATAGTTCTGAAGCTTTGGTAGTGCGTAACGGCAGCCAAATTGACGCACCCAAGGACCTGATCGGCAAAACCATTGCCACACCTTTTGTCTCCACATCTCACTACAGCCTGCTCGGGGCCTTGAAACACTGGGGCCTGGACACCACACAGGTGAAAGTGGTGAACCTGCAACCAGGCGAAATTGCCGCAGCCTGGAAACGCGGGGATATCGATGGTGCCTTTGTCTGGTCGCCCGCCCTGGGGGAAATCCGCAAGACCGGCAAGACGTTGACCGACGCCGCCGAGGTGGGCCAATGGGGCGCGCCGACGTTCGAGGTGTGGGTGGCGCACAAGGACTTTGCCGAGAAACATCCGGAGGTCGTGGCCAAGTTTGCCAAGGTCACCCTGGATTCGTTTGCCGAGTACGCAGCGCACAAATCCGAGTGGACGGCGGATTCGGTACCGGTGCAAAAGATCGCCCGGTTGACCGGCGCAAACGCCGCAGACATCCCCGAACTGCTGGAAGGCAGCACCTTCCCCGATGCACAGGCGCAGCGAACCGACGCCTTGCTCAATGGTGGGACAGCCAAGGCCATTGGGGAGACGGCGAAATTTCTTAAGGAACAAGGGAAAGTAGAGACCGTGTTACCGGACTATTCGGCCTACGTGACCGGAAAATTCATCAAAGAATAAACCCTCCCCCTGTAGGAGCCGGCTTGCCGGCGATGGCGGTGGGCCAGTGAACAAAGATGTCGACTGATACACCGCCATCGCGGGCAAGCCCGCTCCTACATTGGATGGGTGGCGCTTATAAGGTCTTTTCGAAGATCTTCGAATTACGCTGGAAGTTGTACAGCGAAGCCCGCGCCGATGGCAGGCGATCGACGCTGCTCGGCACGAATCCGCGCTCGCGGAACCAGTGGGCGGTGCGGGTCGTCAGCACGAACAAGGTCTTCAAGCCTTGGGTGCGGGCGCGGGTTTCGATGCGCTCCAATAGCTCATCGCCACGGCCACCATGGCGATACTCCGGATTGACCGCCAGGCACGCCAGTTCGCCGGCATCCGAGTCGGCAATCGGGTATAGCGCGGCGCAGGCGATGATCATGCCTTCGCGTTCCACCACGCTGAACTGCTCGATTTCCCGCTCCAGCACTTCCCGCGAGCGGCGCACCAGGATCCCTTGCTCTTCCAGCGGGCTGATCAAGTCCAGCAAGCCGCCGACGTCTTCAATCGCCGCCTCACGCACCAGCTCGAACTGCTCCTGAGCCACCAGGGTACCGCCGCCGTCGCGGGTGAAAAGTTCGGTCAACAGCGCACCGTCCTCGACATAACTGACGATATGGCTGCGCCCCACGCCCCCACGACAGGCCTCGGCCGCCGCATCCAGCAGTTCGGCCTGGTAATTGTTGCCCAGGCGTTGCAGGTGCGCCGGCACTTGTTGCGGGCGCAGTTCGCGCACCAGCCGGCCGTTTTCGTCGATCAGGCCCAGGTCTGCGCCGAACAGCAGCAGCTTGTCGGCGCCCAGGTCGATGGCGGCGCGGGTGGCGACGTCTTCACAAGCGAGGTTGAAAATCTCCCCGGTCGGCGAATAGCCCAACGGCGACAGCACGACGATGGAGCGCTCGTCCAACAGGCGATTGATGCCCTTGCGGTCAACCCGGCGCACTTCACCAGTGTGGTGGTAATCGATGCCGTCCAGCACGCCGATCGGCCGCGCGGTCACCAGGTTGCCACTGGCCACCCGCAGGCGCGAGCCCTGCATCGGCGAAGACGCCATGTCCATGGACAGCCGCGCTTCAATGGCAATGCGCAGGTGGCCGACCGCGTCGATCACGCACTCAAGGGTTGCCGCATCAGTGATGCGCATGCCGTCGTGGTAATGCGGGGTCAGGCCGCGAGCGGCAAGGCGGGTTTCGATTTGCGGGCGCGAACCATGCACCAGCACCAGGCGCACGCCGAGGCTGTGCAGCAGCACCAGGTCGTGGACGATATTGCCGAAGTTGGGATGATCCACACCATCGCCCGGCAGCATGACCACAAAGGTGCAGTCACGGTGGGCATTGATGTAGGGCGAAGCGTGACGAAGCCAATTGACGTATTCGGGCATAAAACCTGGGCCTGTAATAAAAAGCAGCCAAAAAAGGATGAATCGCTAAACGCACAGCGGGCTGATGGTTATCGTCGGAACAGGCTTGGCGACACGCTCGCTCTCCTTCTATGTACGGTGTGCAATGGAGTTAATTTATGCAGGTTTGAGGCAGTAGTGTTCAATCAATTCCCGCAATAGACGCACTGTAGGCGTCAAGCGTGACATTTCAAGGTACTCGCCCGGCTGGTGGGCGCAGGCGATATCCCCAGGGCCGAGCACCAGGGTTTCACAACCAAGGCGCTGAAGATAAGGCGCTTCAGTGCCGAACGCTACTGCTTCGGCACGATGACCGGTCAAACGTTCCGCGACCCGCACCAGCTCCGCATCTTCCGGCTGCTCGAAGGGCGGCACTTCGGGGAACAGTGGCGCGTAGTCGATCTGCACCTGATGGCGCTCGGCGATGGGCGTCAGCTTCTGGCGGATGGCGTCGCGCAACACCTGGGGATCCATGCCGGGCAAGGGCCGCAGGTCGAACTCCAGGGAGCACTGGCCGCAAATGCGGTTGGGGTTATCGCCGCCGTGGATGCAGCCAAAATTCAAGGTCGGCTGGGGCACGCTGAACTGGGGGTTGCGGTACTCCCGCTGCCAGGCCAGGCGCAGGCCGCGCAGCTCGCCCATGGCGTCATGCATGGCTTCGAGGGCGCTGTGGCCCAGGCTTGGGTCCGACGAATGGCCACTGCGTCCGAGAATATCGATGCGCTCCATCATCACGCCTTTGTGCAGGCGGATCGGCTTGAGGCCCGTGGGCTCGCCAATCACCGCGGCACGCCCCAGCGGGCGACCGGCCGCAGCCAGGGCGCGGGCGCCGGCCATGGAGCTTTCTTCATCGCAGGTGGCGAGGATCAGCAGCGGCTGCTTGAACGGTTGGTCGAGCAGCGGCAAGACGGCTTCGATGGCCAGCGCGAAAAAACCCTTCATGTCGCAGCTACCCAATCCTACCCAGCGCCCGTCCACTTCCGTCAACTTCAAAGGATCGGTCTGCCACAGCGCTTCATCGTACGGCACAGTATCGCTATGCCCCGCCAGCACCAGGCCACCGGGGCCGCTGCCGAAGCTGGCCAACAGGTTGAACTTGCCGGGGCTGACCTGCTGGATATCGCAGGCAAAACCCAAATCGCCGAGCCAGGTGGCGAGCAAATCGATCACCGGGCGGTTGGTCTGGTCGAGAGACGCTTGGGTACAACTGACAGAGGGCGCGGCAATCAGTGCGGCAAATTGTTCTTTCATGGACGGTAAAGGCATGCGCTGTCTCTCAACTTCCACAGATGAAACCCATCATAGAACCATCCGCGCTGCACAATAAACCCGTTACGGCACGTTGCCCGGCTCAGTCCTGTACACTGCACGGCCTTGGCAGCCACCTATTCTCCCGGCTGCACTCCCGATCCTGGATGTTCCGGCCATGCAAAAAGAAACCGAAATCAAGCTCCGCGTCAGCCGCGAGACCCTCGCCGCGCTGCGTGAGCACCCGCTCCTGAAAAAACGCAACAAAAGTGGCTGGGAACGCCGTGAGTTGATGAACCAGTACTTCGACACCCCCGAGCGCGACCTGGCCCAGGCCAAGGTTGCCCTGCGCCTGCGCAAGGATGGCGACGAAGTGATCCAGACCCTCAAGACCCGTGGCCACAGCGTTGCCGGCTTGTCGGAGCGCAATGAATACGACTGGAAACTGGCCAAGGCCAAGCTCGATGTGAAGAAACTCGACGGCGAGTGCTGGCCCGAGCAACTGGCCGAGCTGGACAAAAAGACCCTCAAGCCGATCTTCACCACCGACTTCGTACGCGAACGTGCCGAGATCGCCTGGGGCCGTGGCAAGGCCAAGGTGGTGATCGAAGCCGCCCTGGACCTGGGCCAGGTGATTGTCGGCAAGCAGAAGGAAGAAATCTGCGAGCTGGAACTGGAACTGCGCGAAGGCGAGCCCGCCGCCCTCCTGGAACTGGCAGCCGAGCTGGCGCAAACCCTGGCGCTGATGCCGTGTGATATCAGCAAGGCCGAGCGCGGCTATCGCCTGTTCGACGCCAACAGCTACTCCCTGAGCCTGCCGGCCCCGCAACTGCAACCACAAATGCCCCTGGACGACGCCTTCGCCGCGCTGACCTGGCATTTGCTGGGCAGCAGCCAGCGCCTGGCCGAGCAGTACCGTTTCAACGGTCACTGGCGCCTGTTGCAGGACTGGGTAGACAACCTCGCCGAAATGCGCGCCCTGATCGGCAGCCTTGGCCAGGCCGCGCCGCGCCAATCCACCAGCGAACTGCGCAGCGCCCTCGACGCCCTTTTGGAAGACTGGCGCCCGCTGGTCCAGGCCGGTGAAGACGATGAAGACGTGCGCAAGGCCGCGCCGGAACAGTTCCTCGAAGAATTGACCGACGTGCGCTGGGGCCTGTTCTCACTGAACACTTCGCGCTGGCTGCTGGCCCGCACCTGGACCCTGGACCGCAATGTGCGTGGCAACCGCCAGGGCGCCGCCCAGGTCGCCAACTGGCTGCCGCGCCTGCTGGCCGACGAAGCCGTCGCCCTGCGCCTGCCGCGCTACCAGCAACAGCCCGAAGACCTGGCCGAGCAACTGCCGCGCATCGAGCGTCTGCAGGCCTGGCTGCATCACGCCCGCCACCTGCTGGAGATCCCGGAGCTGGATCGTTTGTACGGCGAGTTGAACAAGTTGGCGGCCCTGGCCAACCAGCCGATCACCGATGAGTCGCTGGATGCGCGGATGCATCAGGTGATTGCGGTGTATCAGAACCGTGCCTGGAAGACTTTGTTGCGCATGTAAGATTGCTATCGCGGGCAAGCCCGCTCCCACATTTGACCGAGTTCTCCAGAGAAGACCGGTTTGAATGTGGGAGCAGCCCGCTCTATCACCGCAACACTGGCAGGCTGGTGGTGGACTTGATCTCCGACAGCGCCACAATCGAATTGACCTCCTGAATCCCCGGCACCATCGACAGTTTCTCGAAGAAGAAACGCTCATATGCCTCGATATCCGAGGTGACAATGCGCAGTAGAAAATCCACCGCCCCCATCAGCACATAACACTCCAGCACTTGCGGGAACCCGCGGATCGCCTCGGTGAATTCCGTGAAGTTGGAGCGCCCGTGGGCGTTGAGTTTGACCTCGGCAAAGATCTGCGTGTTAAGGCCAATCTTCTTGCGATCAAGCAGCGTTACCTGGGCGCGAATCACCCCCTCCTCCTTGAGCCGCTGAATCCGCCGCCAGCAGGGCGACTGCGACAGGCCGACCTGTTCGGCAATCTGCGCGCTGGAGAGCGACGCGTCTTCCTGGAGCAGTGCCAGGATCCGGCGGTCGTAGACGTCCAACTCACTGTGCATAAAAATACCTATTAATCCAGTTTCTACGAATTACCTTATTCATATATAAGGCATATCACTCCAACATAGATAAGAAATACCCCACACCCCATGTAAAAATTTCTCCAGTCAAATTTGGAGAACGGCCATGCATTCAATTCCATCCAGCCCCACCACCCGCGTCGATGCCTGGGCCGTCAGCAACAGCCATTGCCAGGCGCGCTACCAGATCCTCGCCGAAGCCGAGCCCGATGTGCTGTGCCGGATCCTCAATTTCTTCGCCTTGCAGTTTTTGGTGCCGCAGCAGGTGACCGTGATGCGCGACGATGACCTGCTGAACATCGACGTAGTGATGGATGGCCTGAGCTGGCACCGCGCCCAGGTGATCGGCGAAAAACTTCGTAACCTGATCAGCGTGTGCTCGCTGGAACTACAACCCGTTGAATCCACAAGGCTACAAACCGTGCAGGCGGTGGCTCAGTAAAAACCGGCAATAACCCGCTGGGCGACAGCGACCAGGATCGGACTAGCCTTGGCGCTGCTGCTTCAAACCGCCCAGGAAACCGCCATGTCCGCTGTGCCAGAACACCAGGATCGCAGGCTTTGCCTCGACGATCTGCTGCCCGCCCTTACCACCCACGGTTTGCTCGACACCGCCCTGGCCGAGCGCTTGCGGCGCACATCGGCCAATGGCTTGCATCCGCTGGAGTTTCTCGCCGGCCAGTCACTGCCTGATCCCGCCAGGCCCGGCCTATTGCTGTGCCTGGAACGGCTGACGGAGTGGCTCGCCCGTCAGGTGGGGCAGCCCTACCTACGCATCGACCCGCTGAAAATCGATGTCGCGAGCGTGGTGCCGCTGATGTCCCACGCCTTCGCCCAACGCCACCATATCCTTGCCGTCGCCGTTGACCGCGACAGCGTGACGGTAGCCAGTGCCGAACCGTACCTGCGTGAGTGGGAAACAGGCCTGGCCCATGTGTTGAAGCGCCCGATCAAGCGCGTGGTAGCCAACCCCGAGGCGATCCGCAGTTGCACCCAGGAGTTCTTCCGCCTGGCCAGGTCGGTCAACGGGGCCGACCAGACCAACCCCATGGCGACCGCTGCCGAGCAACTGCTCAGGCTCGGTGCCGGTGAGCAGGAACCAGACGCCAACGACGCGCACATCGTCAATATTGTCGACTGGCTGCTGCAATTTGCCTTTGGCCAGCGCGCCAGCGATATCCACATCGAACCGGGCGCCGACCAGGGCCGCGTGCGTTTGCGTATCGATGGACTGCTGCACGATGCCTATCAGTTTCCGTCCCAGGTCACCACCGCCGTGGTCAGCCGCCTGAAAAGCCTTGGGCGGATGAATGTCGCCGAAAAGCGCAAACCCCAGGATGGCCGGATCAAGACCAAGACGCCCGCGGGGATCGAAGTGGAACTGCGCCTTTCGACCCTGCCCACGGCCTTCGGCGAGAAGCTGGTGATGCGGATTTTTGATCCACAGGTGCTGCTCCAGGACTTCCAGCAACTGGGGCTTTCGGCCGATGACTTGCTGCGCTGGCGGCAAATGACCGGTCAGGCCAACGGCATCATCCTGGTCACCGGCCCCACCGGGTCAGGCAAGACCAGCACCCTCTACAGCACCCTGCGACAGCTGGCGACCCGCACGGTCAACCTGTGCACGGTGGAAGATCCAATCGAGATGGTGGAACCGGCCTTCAACCAGATGCAGGTCCAGCACAATATCGACCTGACCTTCGCCAGCGGCATCCGCGCGCTGATGCGCCAGGACCCGGACATCATCATGATCGGCGAGATCCGCGACCTGGAAACCGCTGAAATGGCGATCCAGGCGGCCTTGACCGGCCACCTGGTGCTCTCGACCCTACATACCAACGATGCCCCCAGCGCGATCAGTCGCCTGCTGGAACTGGGCATCCCCCATTACTTGATCAAGGCCACATTAATCGGGGTCATGGCCCAGCGTCTGGTGCGCCGGTTGTGCCCACAGTGTAAAAGCCCGGAGGCACTGAACCAGGACGATTGGCGCAGCGCCACCCAGTCCTGCACGCCGCCCCCCGCCAGCGTCTACCGGGCCAATGGCTGTGCAGAATGCCGGGACAGTGGCTATCGCGGACGCATCGGGGTTTACGAGATCATGCTGATGAATGACGCTGCCAGGAACCTGGTCTGCGCCGAAACCGACCTGCAGGCATTGCGCCGCGAGGCGCTCAAGGACGGCATGCACAGCCTGCGATTGTCGGGCGCCCACAAGGTTGCGGCGGGGCTGACCACCCTGGAAGAGGTCTTACGGGTCACCCCCTCCAACGAGTAAACCGTTCTTATCTGCGACAAGCCCGTTACAATCGACAGACTTCGCGTACCGCCACCACCAGACAAGGAATCGTTATGCAGATCGGAACAGTGCTTCTCCTCTTCGTAGGCTTGGCCATTGCCATCCTGTTCATGGGCTTCAAAGTCGTGCCCCAGGGCTACCAATGGACGGTGGAGCGCTTCGGCCGCTACACCAACACGCTCAAGCCCGGCCTGAATATCATCATTCCGGTGATGGACCGCATCGGGCGCAAGATCAACGTGATGGAAAGCGTGCTGGATATTCCGCCCCAGGAAGTGATCACGGCCGATAACGCCACGGTGCAGATCGACGCGGTGTGCTTCTTCCAGGTGGTGAATACCGCCCAGGCGGCCTACGAGGTCAACAACCTCGAACATGCGATCCGCAACCTGCTGCAAACCAACATCCGTACGGTGCTCGGTTCCATGGAACTGGACGCCATGCTCAGCCAGCGCGACGGCATCAACGAGAAGCTGCTGCGCACGGTCGATGAAGCCACCGCGCCGTGGGGCATCAAGATCACCCGCATCGAGATCAAGGACATCAGCCCACCTGCCGACTTGATGGCCGCTATGTCCGGCCAGATGAAAGCTGAGCGGATCAAGCGTGCCCAGATCCTCGAAGCCGAAGGCCTGCGTGCCTCCGCTATCCTGACCGCCGAAGGCAAGAAGCAGGCGCAGATCCTCGAGGCCGAAGGGGGTCGCCAGGCTGCGTTCCTGGAATCTGAAGCCCGTGAGCGTCAGGCTGAAGCCGAAGCGCGCGCCACACAGGTGGTATCGGAGGCGATTGCCACCGGTAACGTGCAGGCCATCAACTACTTTGTCGCGCAGAAATACATCGATGCCCTGGGCAAGCTGGCCTCGGCCAACAACAGCAAAGTGATCCTGATGCCGCTGGAAGCCAGCCAGGTCATTGGCGCGGTGGGCGGCATCGGCGAAATCGTCAAGGCCACCTTCGACAACAAGAAAGCCTGAGGCTCGCGCCATGTGGGAATTCCTGCAACACCTGTCGTTCTGGGATTGGCTGGCGCTGGGCACCGTGCTGCTGATTCTCGAAGTGTTTGGTGCCGGCGGCTATCTGTTGTGGATGGGGATCGCGGCGGCAGCGGTTGGCGTGCTCAAGTTCCTGATTCCAGGGCTTGGGCTGGAGCTGCAACTGCTGCTGTTTGCGGTGCTGTCGATCCTGACGGCGGTGTACTGGTGGAAGCGCCAGCGCAGCAGTGCCAAGGCCAGCGATCAGCCGGGCCTGAATATGCGTGGTTCGGAGCTGATTGGCCGCACCTTTGTGGTGCATCAGGCGATTATCGATGGCCGGGGCAAAGTCAAGGTCGGCGATGGCGTGTGGATGGTCACCGGGCCTGATGCGCCTGTAGGGGCTCAAGTACGGGTGATTGGCCAGGAAGGCGTGATTCTGCGGGTCGAAACTGTTTAGTCAGCCATGGAACTAGGCTGGGTTATCTACAATCAAACTGTTCAGATAACCCAGTCGGAGTCACCCATCATGCGTCTCAAATATGCTGTCGCCACCCTCGCCGTGCTTTCCCTCCCAGTTGGATCGGCCATGGCCGACAGCTTCTGGCGTAATGTCATCTCATCGGGCGCCACCACCGGCTCCACGTACCTGACCTTCAAGGACCACAAGCTGGTAGTCGCCGCCCAGGACGACGCCGGTAGCTTCGTCGCCAGCGACGGCGGCATCCGTGGCCCTTACCTGGAAGCCGCCATGCAGAAAGTGCGTGCCGACAACCCAGGCCTGAAGGCCACTGACATGGAACTGGCCAACGCCATCCTGGCGAAGAACGCCATCGCCGCCGAGTAAACCGGGCACAAAAAAGCCGCTTCAAAAGCGGCTTTTTTGTGCCTATCGTTCGACGATTCGTTCACGGATGACAGGCTATATTCAGTTACCCCGTGCGACGATGCCGGGATTGATATGAGCTTTTATTCTTAGTTCTTCTTAAAACGGATGCTTTCAACGTCATGAGCCAACTGCCTTTCCTGCCGTTTTCAAAACCGACCATTGATGAAGCCACTATCGCGGCAGTCGGTGAAGTGTTGCGTTCCGGCTGGATCACCAGCGGGCCCAAGGTGCAGGCGTTCGAAGCACAATTGTCGGAATATTTTGGCGGCCGGCCGGTGCGCACCTTCAACTCCGGCACCTGCACCATGGAGATTGCCTTGCGCATCGCCGGTGTCGGGCCGGGGGATGAAGTGATTACCACGCCGATTTCCTGGGTGGCAACGGCCAACGTGATTCTGGAGGTAGGCGCCACGCCGGTGTTTGCCGATATTGACCCGGTGACCCGCAATATCGACCTGGCCCAGGTGGAAGCCGCCATTACGCCGCGCACCAAGGCGATCATCCCGGTGTACCTGGCCGGCCTGCCGCTGGACATGCCGATGCTCTATGCACTGGCCAACAAATATGGGCTGCGGATCATCGAAGACGCCGCCCAGGCATTGGGCTCCAGTTGGGATGGCCAGCGAATTGGCGCCACGGGGGATTTTGTCTCGTTCAGCTTCCAGGCGAACAAGAACATCACCTGTTCCGAAGGCGGCTGCCTGGTGTTGAACAACGCTGAAGAAGCGCGCCTGGCGGAGAAATACCGCCTGCAAGGCGTGACCCGCAGTGGGTTCGACGGGTTGGACGTGGATGTGCTGGGCGGCAAGTTCAACATGACCGATATCGCCGCCGCCATCGGCCTGGGCCAGTTTGCCCATCTCGAGCAGATCACGGCCCATCGCCAGGCACTGGCCCGGCATTACTTCGAGTGTTTGGGCAGCGATTTCGAGGCAACATACGGCGCGCAACTGCCGCCTGCGGACTTTGAAAACAGCAACTGGCACCTGTTCCAACTGGTTCTGCCCGAGCGTGCGGATGGCCTGCCGGCCCGCGCTACGTTCATGGAGCAGATGCAGGCCCAGGGCGTGGGCATTGGCTATCACTACCCGCCGATCCACCTGCTGAGCCTGTATCGGGCACAGGGGTTCAAGGAAGGCATGTTTCCGGTTGCGGAAAGCGTCGGGCGCTTGATTGTGTCGTTGCCGATGTTTACGGCGATGACCAAGGCGGATGTGGAGCGGGCTGTTGCGGCGGTGAAGCAGGTGCTCAAGCCCTGACCGTTGCAGGAGCCGGCTTGCCGGCTCCTGCAGGGGACGGTGTTATTCGCCGATGGCGGCTTGGTAGCCAGCGGCATCCAGCAGTTTTTCCAGTTCGGCGGTATTGCTTGGCTGGACCTTGAAGATCCAGGCCTCGTAAGGCTTTTCATTGAGCGACTCAGGGGCATCGGCCAACTCCTCGTTGACCGCAATCACTTCACCCGAAACCGGCGAGTAGATATCCGAAGCAGCCTTCACCGATTCGACTACGCCTGCGGCGTCGCCCGCGGCGAACACCTTGCCCACTTCCGCCAATTCAACAAACACCACATCACCCAACGCTTCCTGGGCGTGATCGGAGATCCCGACGGTCACGGTGCCATCCGCTTCCAGGCGTGCCCATTCGTGGCTTTCGGCAAAACGCAGTGCGGCAGGGATATCGCTCATAGTCTGTGTCCTCAAAAAGAAATGTCAGCGGCCATTGGCCTGCCGCAAAAGGTTAGATCAAGGTCTTGCCATGGCGCACGAAGGTCGGCTTGACCACTCGCACCGGGTACCACTTGCCGCGAATCTCTACTTCCGCGCGGTCAGCGGTTGCCATCGGTACACGCGCCAGGGCAATGGATTTACTCAGCGTAGGAGAGAAACTACCACTGGTGATCTCTCCTTCGCCAACATCGGCGATACGAACCACTTGATGAGCGCGTAAAACCCCGCGTTCTTCCAGCACCAAACCCACCAGCTTGAGCTGCACTCCGGCGGCCCGTTCAACCTCCAGGGCGGCACGCCCGATGAAGTCGCGGCCCGCGGGCTCCCAGGCGATGCTCCAGGCCATATTGGCGGCCAACGGTGACACATTCAGGTGGATATCCTGGCCGTAGAGGTTCATGCCGGCCTCCAGGCGCAGGGTGTCACGCGCACCCAGGCCGATAGGCGAGATGCCCGCGCCCACCAGGTCGTTGAAAAAGCCCGGGGCCTGGTCGGCGGGCAGGACGATTTCCAGGCCATCTTCGCCGGTATAGCCTGTGCGTGCGATGAACCAGTCGCCGTCGGCGCGGCCCTCGAAAGGCTTGAGCTGGTGGATCAGCACGCCGCGAGACTGGGTGACCAGCTCGGCAATCTTGTGCCGGGCCTGGGGCCCCTGGATCGCCAGCATGGCCAGGTCCGGGCGCTCACGCATCAGCACCTGATAGCTGCCCAACTGGGCCTGCATCCACGCGATATCCTGGTCGCGGGTGGCCGCATTGACCACCAGCCGGTAACCGTCTTCGGTGCGGTAGACAATCATGTCGTCCACCACCCCGCCCTGCTCGTTGAGCATGGCGCTGTACAGCGCATGGCCGCAGCCATGCAAACGATCGACATCATTGGCCAGCAAGTACTGCAGCCACTCCCTGGCCTGGTGGCCTGAGATATCGATCACGGTCATGTGGGAAACATCAAACACCCCGCAGTCACGGCGCACCTGATGGTGCTCCTCGACTTGCGAGCCGTAGTGCAGAGGCATATCCCAACCGCCAAAATCGACCATTTTCGCGCCGAGGGCGAGATGCAGGTCATACAGAGGCGTACGCTGTCCCATGGGTTTCTCCTTCCGGGCGTGGCGAAGGTGCGGACGGTTGCCGTTCGGGCTACACACCTTGAAATACAAGGCCTGCAGCCACAATCAGCCACCCTGCCCGGAAGACGGGCCGCACCGAATGCCGCGCATTGTAGCCTCAAGCCGTAGGACTGGCACCTAACCGATTCGTCGCGCCGAACGTCGGATCAAGCCGATGACCGGCAACAGGCCGACCAACACCAGGGTCAGGGCGGGCAACGAGGCACGCGCCCACTCACCCTCGCTGGTCATCTCGAAGATGCGTACCGCCAGCGTGTCCCAGCCGAATGGGCGCATCAGCAGGGTCGCGGGCATTTCCTTGAGCACATCGACAAACACCAGCAAGGCCGCGCTCAAGGTGCCGGGCAGTAAAAGTGGCAGATACACTTTGCAAAACAGTCGTGGCCCACTTACCCCCAGGCTGCGCGCTGCTTCCGGCAAGGACGGGCGGATGCGCGCCAGGCTGTTTTCCAGCGGGCCATAGGCCACCGCCAGGAAGCGCACCAGATAGGCCATCACCAGCGCCGACAGGCTGCCCAGCAGCAAAGGTTTGCCAGCGCCGCCCAGCCAGCTGGAAACCGGAATCACCAACTCGCGGTCCAGATAGCTGAAAGCCAGCATGATCGACACCGCCAATACCGAACCCGGCAAGGCATAGCCCAGGTTTCCCAGGCTGACCCCGGAGCGGATAGCCCGGGTCGGCGCCAGGCGGTTGGCGAAGGCCAGCAGCAACGCCACGCTGACGGTGATCAGCGCGGCCATGCCGCCCAGGTAGAGGGTATGCACGATCAGCCCGGCATAGCGCTCGTCGAGGTCGAAACGCCCGCGCTGCCAGAACCAGGCCAGCAGCTGGAGCATCGGGATAACAAAGGCACAGGCAAACACCAGGGCGCACCAGCCGGTTGCGGCGGCGGCCTTGACGCCATGCAGGTGATAGAGCGCCTTGCCCCGCGGTCGCTCGTTGCTCGGGCGGCTGGCGCCACGGGCCCGGCGCTCGCCGTAGAGCACCAGCATCACCACCAACAGCAGCAGGCTCGCCAGTTGTGCGGCGCTGGACAGGCTGAAAAAGCCATACCAGGTCTTGTAGATGGCGGTGGTGAAGGTGTCGAAGTTAAACACCGACACCGCGCCGAAGTCCGCCAGGGTTTCCATCAACGCCAAGGCTACGCCGGCGCCGATCGCCGGGCGCGCCATGGGCAGGGCCACCCGCCAGAACGCCTGCCAGGGCGACTGGCCCAGCACTCGCGCCGCTTCCATCAACCCCTTGCCCTGCGCCAGGAACGCGGTGCGCGCCAGCAGGTAGACGTAGGGATAGAACACCAGCACCAGCACGATGATCACGCCACTGGTGGAGCGCACGCGCGGCAGGCGCAGGCCCATGCCGAACCATTCGCGCAGCAGGGTTTGTACCGGCCCGGAGAAATCCAGCAAACCCACGAAGACAAACGCCAGGACATAGGCCGGGATGGCAAACGGCAGCATCAACGCCCAGTCCAGCCAGCGCCGGCCGGGGAACTCGCAGAGGCTGGTCAGCCAGGCCAGGCTCACGCCCAGCACCGTTACGCCTACCCCGACGCCCACCACCAGGGTCAAGGTGTTGCCCAGCAGACGCGGCATCTGGGTATCCCACAGGTGCGACCAGATTTGCGTGTCGATGCTTTGCCAGGACAGCAACAGGACACTCAGGGGCAGCAGCACCAGGGCGGCGACAGTGAAGACCGGCAGGTACCAGCGGCGTTGGGCGGGGTGGGCCAAAAGGAATTCTCAAGCTGTGGATGATTCGCAGGCCTGCACAAAACACTGTGGGAGCGGGCTTGTGTGGGAGCTGGCTTGCCTGCGATGCAGACACCTCGGTTTATCAGCGATGCCGGGGTGATGCTATCGCAGGCAAGCCAGCTTCCACACAAGCCGCTCCCACATTAATTAGAACTGCGGCGTGCTACAAATTGTACTCAGTTCCAGCCCGCGCGATCCATCAGGCGAATCGCCTCGGCCTGGCGCTTGCCCGCCACTTCCACCGGCAGGGTGTCCGCCTTGAACTTGCCCCAGCTCGCCACTTCAGCCGAGGGTTCTACCGCAGGGTTGGCCGGGAACTCCTGGTTGACGTCGGCAAAGATCTTCTGCGCCTCAGGCGTAGTCATCCACTCCACCAGAGCCTTGGCGGCTTCCGGGTGCGGGGCGTACTTGGTCAGGCCGATGCCCGACAGGTTGACGTGCACGCCACGGTCGCCCTGGTTCGGCCAGAACAGTTTCACCGCCAGTTTCGGGTCCTGCTTGTGCAGGCGGCCGTAGTAGTAGGTGTTGACGATACCCACATCGCACTGCCCGGCGTTGATTGCCTGCAGTACCGCAATGTCATCGGAGAAGACGTCGGTGGACAGGTTATTGACCCAGCCCTTGATGATTTCTTCAGTCTTTTCTGCGCCATGGGTTTCGATCAGGGTGGCGGTCAGCGACTGGTTGTAGACCTTCTTCGCGGTGCGCAGGCACAGGCGGCCTTCCCATTGCTTGTCGGCCAGGGCCTCGTAGGTGGTCAGCTCTGCCGGCTTCACGCGGTCGGTGGAGTAGGCGATGGTGCGCGCCCGCAGGCTCAAGCCCGTCCAGGCATGGCTGGAGGAGCGATATTGTGCAGGGATGTTGGCGTCGATCACCTTGGAGGTGAAGGGTTGCAGAATGCCCATCTGCTCGGCTTGCCAGAGGTTGCCACCATCGACGGTCAGCAGCAGGTCGGCGGTGGCGTTCTGGCCTTCGGCCTTGATGCGCTGCATCAGCGGCGCTTCCTTGTCGGTGATGAACTTCACCTGCACCCCGGTTTTCTTGGTGTAGGCGTCGAACACCGGCTTGATCAACTCGTCGATACGAGAGGAGTAGACCACCACTTCGTCAGCCGCCTGGACGGTGGTGCTGGCGATAAGGGTGAGTGCCAGGGCAGTCAGGAGGCGCTTGGGTGCCAACATAGGTGCGGTCTCTCGTAGGAAAAGTGAGCGCAAATGATAAGGACTCACATTTAGCATCTCAACCAAACACTGGGCGCAGGCGTTACGAGATGTTGCATGGGAAGAATTTACCCTGCGGCAACCGGCCTCATCGCCGGCAAGCCGGCTCCTAGCGGGAACGCACTCAGGGCTTGGCCAGGTCCGGCAGGTCGCCGGTCAAACCCAGCGCCTGACGCACGAACAGCGCCTTGGCCTCGGGCATTTGGTCGACCATTTTCAGCCCGGCATTGCGCAACCAGCGCAACGGCAGCTGGTCGGCCTGGAACAACCGTTCAAAGCCCTCCATCGCCGCCATCAGCGCCAGGTTGTGCGGCATGCGCCGGCGCTCGTAGCGACTGAGCACCTTCACATCTGCCAAGCGTTCACCGCGCTCGCACGCCTTTAGCAGCACCTCGGCCAACACCGCGGCGTCGAGGAAGCCCAGGTTCACGCCCTGCCCCGCCAACGGGTGAATAACGTGGGCGGCATCGCCAATCAGCGCCAGGCCTTCGGCGACGTAGCGCTTGGCGTGGCGCTGGCGCAGCGGTACGCACAGGCGTGGGTCGGCACTGACCACGCTGCCCAGGCGGCCCTCAAAAGCGCACTCCAGTTCACCACAGAAGCTTTCGTCGTCCAGGGCCATCAAGCGTTCGGACTCGCTCGGCGTGGTCGACCAGACGATCGAGCACCAATCTTCCTGGCCATCGCGCACCAGCGGCAGGAACGCCAGCGGGCCATGGTCGGTGAAGCGCTGCCAGGCCGTACGCTGGTGCGGCTGGCTGCTGCGCACGCTGGTGACGATGGCGTGGTGCAGGTAATCCCATTCGCGTGTGGCGGTGCCGGTCAGGCGGCGCACGGCCGAGTTGGCGCCGTCGGCGGCGATCACCAGCGGCGCGCGCAGGGTGCGGCCATCGGCCAGGGTCAGCAGCCAGTCATCGCCGGAGCGGCGCATCTGCTCCAGGCGTGCATTGGCCAGCAGGCCCAGGTCGCAGTCGTGCAGGCGCTCAAGCAGGGCGTCCTGGACCACACGGTTTTCGACGATATGCCCCAACACCTCGGCATGCACACTGGCCGCCGAGAAGTGGATCTGCCCGGTGCCGCTGCCATCCCAAACCTGCATTTCGCCGTAGGGGCTGGCGCGGCGGCTGGCGATGCCGTCCCACACGCCCAGGCGGTCGAGGATGCGCTGGCTGGCGGCCGACAAGGCGCTCACCCGCGGTTCAAACGGAGCATCGGCGTCAAATGGCTTGACGCTCAACGGGCTGCCGTCGAGCAGCAGCACTTGCAGGCCACTGCCCTGCAACGCCAGCGCCAGGGCGCTTCCGACCATTCCGGCCCCGACAATCAGCACATCTGCGCGCATGTCCATGCTTTATGCCTGTTTCGCTGGCGGCTTGCGCCGCACGTAAAGGGTTTTGTCGACTCGCGCCACCAGGGTGCCGGAACCGTCGTAAATCTGCACCTTGAGGTGCGGCAAGTATTTCTCGCCGCCCTCGGTCTGGCGTCGCACTTCATCGAGCAAGGCCTGGTCGATGGAGAATTCGGCAAACACCGGGCCTTTGCCCGGCGAGATGAAATCGATGCTCGCCGCCTTGTCCCAGACGATGTAGTCGCGGCCCAGGTTCTCCATCAGCATCAGCATGTAGAACGGGTCGACCATCGAATACAGGCTGCCGCCAAACTGCGTACCGACGTAATTGCGGTTGTACCAGCCCAGGCCCATGCGCACCTTGGCGTGACAAAAGTCGGCACTCAGGTGCTGGACCCGCACCCCGGCGCCGAGGTACGGCGGGTACAGGCTCAAGAACCAGCGTAATAACCGCGCCTTGCCCAGGCGCTCCGTCAGCCACTTACGCATCGGGGCGCGTGCCCAGGCCCATGGCCTGCCGGGCGAACCAGCGTTTGGCCGGCGGCAGCAGGTCCAGGCCCAGCAGGCCGAGGTTACGGCCCATGGCGACCAGCGGTTGGCCGCTGCCGAACAGGCGGGTGACCTGGTCGGAGAAGCCCACGGTCAGTTGTTGATCCAGGCGCTGGCTTTCGCGGTAGGCCTGCAAGGTCGCCAGGTCACCCGGCACGGCGGGCCCGGCCAGCAAGGCCTCGGCCAACGCATAGGCATCGCGCAGGGACAGGTTGAAACCCTGACCGGCAATCGGGTGCAAGCTGTGGGCGGCGTTGCCCAGGACCACCAGGTGCGAGCGCACTTGCTCCTCGGCCTCCACCAGCGTCAGCGGATACAAGTGGCGCGCGCCGACCTGTTTCAGGGTGCCCAGGCGATAGCCAAACACGCCCTGCAACTCGCTGAGGAAACTGCGTTCATCCAACTGCGCCAGGCGCTGGGCGTCCATGCCGACGCGGGTCCAGACCAGCGCGCAACGGTTGTCCGCCAGCGGCAGCAAGGCCATCGGGCCTTCGTCGGTGAAACGCTCGAACGCCTCGCCGTTATGGGCTTCGCTGGGGGTGATGTTGGCGATCAGGGCACTCTGGTTGTAAGGCCGTTGCTTGACGCCAATGCCCAACTGCTCGCGCAGCCCGGAGCGGCCACCATCGGCCAGTACCGCAAGGTCGCACTCAATGACGGTTTCATCGTTGAGGGTCAGGCGGTAGCCATCGGCCAGCGGTTCCATGCGGCTGACTTCTGCGGGGCAGCGCCAACTGATCACGTCTTTGTCCAGGCCTTGCCACAGGCACTGCCCGAGCCAGGCGTTTTCCACCACATAGCCCAGGGCCGGTACGCCCTCTTCAAGGGCCGACAAGCGTGCGGTAGAGAAGCGCCCACGGTCGGAAACATGAATTTGCTTGATCGGTTCGGCACGTCGGGAAATGTCTTGCCACACACCCAGGCGCTGGTAGATCTGCCGCGCGCCAAAGGACAGCGCCGAGGAACGCGCATCGTAGCTCGGCTGGTAGCTGTCGCCGGGGGCGAAGGGTTCGATCAGCACGATTTTCCAGCCACGGGCCTTGGCCCCGGCCTGCAATGCCAAGGCCAGGCTGGCGCCCACCAGGCCGCCACCGATAATCGCCAGGTTGACCCGGCTCATCGGGCGGCCGCCATCAGTGCTTCAATCTCGGCCACGGTCTTGGGTACGCCACCGGTCAGAATTTCACAGCCTTGCTTGGTCACCACCACGTCATCCTCGATGCGCACGCCTATGCCACGCCATTTCTTTGCCACGTTTTGGTTGTCCGGGGCAATGTAGATGCCCGGCTCCACGGTCAGGGCCATGCCCACTTCCAGCACCCGCCATTCGCCGCCGACCTTGTACTCGCCCACATCATGCACATCCATGCCCAGCCAGTGCCCGGCGCGGTGCATGTAGAACGCCTTGTAGGCTTCGCTGGCGATCAACTCGTCCACATCACCCTGCAACAAGCCCAGCTTCACCAGCCCGGCGGTGATAACTTGCACCGTCGCCTCATGGGCCTGGTTCCAGTGCTTGTTCGGCGCGATCTGGGCAAAGGCGGCGTCCTGGGAGGCCAGCACAATTTCGTAGATCGCCTTCTGCTCGGCCGAGAACTTGCCATTGACCGGCCAGGTGCGGGTGATATCGCTGGCATAGCAGTCGATTTCACAACCGGCGTCGATCAACACCAGGTCCCCGTCCTTGAGCAGCGCGTCATTCTGCTGGTAGTGCAGGATGCAACTGTTGCGCCCCGAGGCGACGATGGAGCCATAGGCCGGCATCTTCGCCCCGCCCCGGCGGAATTCGTAGTCCAACTCGGCTTCCAGGCTGAACTCATGCAACCCGGCGCGGCTGGCCTGCATCGCCCGAATATGGGCCGCGCAGGAAATCCGCGCGGCTTCGCGCATGACCTTCACTTCTGCGGCGGATTTATACAGGCGCATGTCGTGCAGCAGATGATCCAGGGCAACGAATTCGTTCGGCGGCTGCGCACCGAGGTGCGCCTTGGAGCGGATCACGTTGATCCACTCCATCAGGTGCCGGTCGAATTCGGCATTGCTGCCCATGGCCGAGTACACCCGGTCGCGGCCTTCGATCAGGCCGGGCAGGATGTCGTCGATATCGGTAATCGGGAACGCATCGTCGGCGCCGTATTCGCGAATCGCGCCTTCGGTGCCAGCGCGCAGGCCGTCCCACAATTCGCGCTCGGCGTTGCGTTCACGGCAGAACAGCACGTATTCGCCGTGAATGCGCCCAGGCATCAGCACAATCACCGCTTCGGGCTCGGGGAAGCCGCTCAGGTACTGGAAGTCGCTGTCCTGGCGGTACACGTGCTCGACATCACGGTTGCGGATCGCCACGGCAGCGGCCGGCAGGATCGCGATGCTGTTGGGTTCCATCTGCGCCATGAGCGCCTTGCGGCGGCGGGTGTATTCCGCTTTGGGGATATGGATCATGGGCAGGTGGGTTCCCTCTCTTAGTGCAGCGACGGCTTGGTTGCAGCAGGTTCAGAAGACTTTCGGGTCTCGGTGAACAGCAGCAGCGGCGCGACGCGCAGGTATTCCATGACTTCCATATAGTCGCCTTCGCCGTCTTCGGATTCTTCCAGGGCATCTTGCACCTGGGAGATGGCTGCGAGGTCCTGCAACACTTCCTTAGCGTCGGTGCTCAGCTCCAGGCCGCCGGCGTTCACGCCAAAGCCATGGAGGAAACCCTGGCACCATTGGCCCAGTGCAGCGGCACGCTCGGTGAGCGACGCATCGTCGGTTGGCAGCAGCAGGACCACGGTGACGTCATCACCGGTCAGTTCGCCTTTAACCATTTCTTGCAAGCCGATCAACGCGTTGCGCACGTTTTCGGTAGGCTCGGTTTCCAGCAGCTCGGCCACGTCGGCCAGCCAGGTGTCGGCGTCAAAACCGACGCCGGTGCAACTACGGCCCAGCAGCACGCCATGCAGTTCGGCAGGCGAGCAAGGGTGACCGCTGGAGCTCAGCAGTTTGGAAAAAGCGTCGTACGGGGAGTTCTGAATAGGCATGATGAGCTAGGCGCCAGGCGGCGCGATGTCTAGAATGAAGCGCTGTATCCTAGCACCGGCAGACGCACCCGACTATCAAGGGCGTCAGATCGTTTATCCTGCAGTTGCCATTCATCAGACAAATCCAGTGGAACCCTATGGAAGACGCCGACTTGCAAGCGCTGATGGCCAGACTCGAATTGCTAATTACCCGGGTCGAGCAACTAAAGAGTCAAAACGGACTCCTATTAGCTCAGGAAAAGACCTGGCGCGAGGAACGCGCGCACCTCATTGAAAAAAACGAAATCGCCCGGCGTAAGGTCGAATCGATGATTTCGCGCCTGAAGGCCCTGGAGCAAGACTCATGAGTTCAAGCAATAGCGTCACCGTGCAGATTCTCGACAAAGAGTATTCGATCATCTGCCCCCAGGAGGAGCGCAGCAACCTGGTGAGCGCCGCCCGCTACCTGGATGGCAAGATGCGTGAAATCCGCAGCAGCGGCAAAGTCATCGGCGCCGACCGTATCGCCGTGATGGCCGCGCTGAACATTACCCACGATTTGCTGCATAAGCAGGAACGCCCTGACGTACAGGCCAGTGGTTCGACACGCGAGCAAGTGCGTGACCTGCTCGAGCGCGTCGACCTGGTGCTTTCTACCGACCAGGAACCACCCAAGGGCTGATCGCCGCGTCTATTTCGGGTATACTCGCCTCACTCCCTGGCGTGCTTGCCAGTCGGCGATGTCCCTGAGCCGATTCGCACTACCCTGGAAGTTGCACGTTGGGCTGGTGTGCATGTCCGCTAGACGGAAAGCCTTAAAGCCTACTGCATCTTCCACCTTGAACTTTCGGGTTCAAGGGCTAAGTCGACAGCGGTTCTGTCGGGGAGCCTGATTCCCAAACTCAATGCCAGTCCCCGGACTGGCATTGTTTTATGAGCCGAACACCATGACCGAACCTGCGCCACTTTCCCGTCCGCACCTTCGACGCATGTTGCGCAAGGCCCGCCGCGCCCTGACGCCGAGCGAGCAACGCCAGGCCGCGCTTGGCCTGTATCGGCAACTGGCACAGCACCCGCTGTTTCGCCGGGCCAAACATATCTCCCTGTACCTGCCGACGGATGGCGAAATCGATCCGCGCTTGCTGCTGCGCGCTGCCCAGCGCCGGGGCAAGGCCACCTACCTGCCAGTGCTCAGCGCCTGGCCTCGGACCAAGATGGTGTTCCAACGCGTGCGCCCTGGGGAAAAGCTTGCGCCCAACCGCTTTGGCATTCTTGAGCCACGGGTCAATGTCGGGCGCCAGCGCAAGGTCTGGGCCCTGGACCTGGTGCTGCTGCCGTTGGTGGGTTTTGATGACGCGGGCGGGCGGCTGGGCATGGGCGGCGGTTTTTACGATCGCAGCCTGGCGTACCTGGCGCGCCGCTCGTCGTGGCGCAAGCCGACGCTACTGGGACTGGCCCATGAGTGCCAGAAGGTCGAACGCCTGGCGCAGGCAAGCTGGGATGTGCCGTTGAATGGCACCGTTACCGATAGAAGATGGTATGTCGCAGAGGGGACGCCGCTGGACTCAACGGCGCCGAAATAGCGTCAACGCTTGAAGGTTTGTTGTTGCTGCTGTGCAAATTCAACCGGGGCTTGGGTCTTGTTCGACCATAGGCTTTGCGCATACCCGGTGGTCACGACGCCCAGACCGAACAAAATAACCAAAATCCATAGTAAATCCGGTTTGCGTTTCATCGATTGCCCCCCTTCAGGCCTATCACACACGATGACAGCAACGTTCCAAAGTAGTCCGTTCCAGCTGCGTCAAGCTTAAAATCCCGGCATTCTGCGTTAACGTGAACCAACACGCAAACCTTGGCGTCAACCGACCGTCGGTTTGTCATGAAATTGACAGACAACCTGCCCAATCCCCTGCAAAGGAGCAAAACCATGGCCTATTGGCTGATGAAATCCGAGCCCGATGAGCTGTCCATCAAGGGCCTGGAAAAACTCGGCGAGGCGCGCTGGGACGGCGTGCGCAATTACCAGGCGCGCAATTTCCTGCGGGCCATGGCCGTGGGCGACGCGTTCTTCTTTTACCACTCCAGTTGCCCGGAACCGGGCATTGCCGGCGTAGGAAAAATCATCGAAGCGGCTTACCCCGACCCGACCGCGCTGGAGCCTGATAGCCATTACTTCGATGCCAAGGCCACCCCCGAGAAGAATCCGTGGAGCGCCATCACCGTGGCCCACGTCGAAACCTTCCCCAAAGTCCTCGGGCTGGGCTACCTCAAGCAACAGACGGCCCTGGCCGAATTGCCGCTGGTGCAAAAAGGCAGTCGCCTGTCAGTGATGCCAGTCACGGCGGAGCAATGGGCGGCGGTCATGGCGCTGCGCTAACGCCTAAAGGTATTCATTTGACCGGTATCAACGGCTATCGGTTACGATCCCGGCAAACTAGGACGCTAACACCGCAGGATGCACCCATGTCGACGTCACATCGCAGTTCGCAATTCTTCGCCTTTCTCCTGATTTTGCTGTTGGTGGCCGCCGGCGGCTTCGGTTACTGGAAGTCCACCCTCGACCGCCTGCCGGAAGGCTTGAGCATGGGCAACGGCCGACTGGAATCCACCGAAGTGCAGATCGCCACCAAGATCCCCGGCCGCTTGGCCGAGGTGCGGGTCGATGAAGGCGACAAGGTGCTCAAGGGCCAACTGCTGGCGCGTATCGACACCCGCACCCTGGAAGCCCAGCGTTCCCAGGCCGAAGCCGAAGTACTGCGCGCCAAGGAGAACTTCGCCGCTGCCGAAGCCAACGTGCAATTGCGCCAGAGCGAGAACCTGCTGGCCAGCCAGGAACTCAAGCGCACCCAAGAGCTGTACCGCCGCGGTTTCGCCAGCGCGCAGTTGATCGACCAGCAGCAGGCACGCCAGAACACCGGCAATGCGGCGGTGGTGGCCGCCCAGGCCCAGGTGAATGCGGTCAAGGCCGCCATTGGTGCCGCCGAGGCCCAAGTGGCGCAACTGACCAGCGAAATCGACGACAGCAGCCTGCGCGCGCCCATCGACGGCATCATTCAACTGCGCCTGGCCGAACCTGGCGAAGTGCTCGGCGCCGGTGGGCGGGTGTTGTTGCTGATCGATCCGAATGACCAGTACATGAACCTCTACCTGCCCGCCTCCGTCACCGGTCGCCTGACCGTGGGCAGTGAAGCGCGGATCGTGCTCGATGCCCTCCCGGATCAGCCGCTGCCGGCGAAAATCAGCTTTGTCGCGGCCAAATCCCAGTTCACCCCCAAAGAAGTGGAAACCCGCGACGAGCGCCAGAAACTGGTGTTTCGCGTCAAGCTGCGCCTGACTCAACCAAGCGCCGTGCCCCAGGCCAAGCCCGGCATGCCCGGCGCCGGCTACGTGCGCACTGCCGACCTGGACTGGCCGGCCAACCTGCAATGAACGGGCTGGCGCTACACGCCACGGGCATCAACCACCGCTACGGCAAGCAACAGGCGCTGATCGACATCGCCTTCAGCCTGCCGGCCGGCACCCGCTGCGGCCTGATCGGCCCCGATGGCGCGGGCAAGTCGAGCCTGCTGGGCTTGATCGCCGGGGTCAAAAAGCTGCAGACCGGTGACTTGCAGGTGCTGGGCGGTTCCATCGAAGACCGCCGCCACCGCAACAGCCTGTACCCGTTGATCGCCTTTATGCCCCAGGGCCTGGGCGGCAACCTGTATCCAGAGCTGTCTATCAGCGAGAACATCCGTTTTTTCGCCACCCTGTTTGGCCTGTCCAAAGCCGATTGCGAGCAGCGCATGCACAACCTGTTGCTGGCCACCGACCTGGCACGCTTCGCCGACCGCCCCGCGGGCAAGCTGTCGGGCGGGATGAAGCAAAAACTGGGGCTGTGCTGCGCGCTGATCCACGATCCGGACCTGCTGATCCTCGATGAACCGACTACCGGCGTCGACCCTTTGTCACGCCGGCGCTTCTGGGAACTGGTAGAAACCGTACGCAGCGAGCGCCCACAACTGACGCTACTGGTGGCCACGGCCTACATGGAAGAAGCCGAGCAGTTCGAGCACTGCCTGATGCTCGACCGCGGCAAGCTGATTGCCGATGGCCTGAGCCGTGACCTGGCTGCTGTTACGCCCAGTGGCAAGCTGGATGAAGCCTTCACCCATTTCCAGGGCGACAGCGCGCACAACAACCAGCCGCTGGTGATCCCCCCTCGGGCTAACGACAACACCGATATCGCCATCGAAGCCCACGACCTGACCCTGCGTTTTGGCGACTTCACCGCTGTCAACAAAGTCAGCTTCGCCATTGGCCGTGGCGAGATCTTCGGCTTTCTCGGCTCCAACGGCTGCGGCAAGACCACCACCATGAAAGTCCTCACCGGGCTGATGCCGGCCAGTGAAGGCAGCGCCACGCTGCTGGGCAACCCGGTGAATGCCAAGGACCTGGCGACCCGCAAGCGCGTGGGTTTCATGTCCCAGAGCTTCTCGCTGTACGGCGAACTCAGCGTGCGCCAGAACCTGGTGCTGCACGCACAGTTATTTGATCTGCCCAAGGCCGACAGCGGCCCACGCATCGAAGAATTGATCCAGCGTTTTGACCTGGGCAGCGTCGCCGAACAACCCTCCGGCGAGTTGCCCCTGGGCTTGCGCCAGCGCCTGTCCCTGGCCGTGGCGGTGCTGCATCGCCCGGAAGTGCTGATCCTCGACGAACCCACATCGGGTGTGGACCCCGCCGCCCGCGACGATTTCTGGCGCTTGCTGGTGGAGTTGTCCCGCGAGCAAGGGGTGACGATTTTCCTCTCCACCCACTTTATGAACGAAGCCCAGCGCTGCGACCGCATCTCGTTGATGCACGCAGGCAAGGTGCTGGCCTGCGACACGCCAGACGCCCTGCAACGACAATTCCACGGCGAGACCCTGGAAGCCGCGTTCGTCACCTGCCTGGAGCAAGCCCAGCAAACCCCGGAAACCGCCGCGCCCAGCGCGAGCGTCAGCACGCCGACCACGCCGCCCGTCAGCAAGCGCGGCTTCAGCCTGGCGCGCCTGCTGGCGGTGGCCAGCCGTGAAGGCAAGGAACTGCTGCGCGACAAAGTGCGCATGGCCTTTGCCTTGCTCGGGGCGATTTTCATGATGGTGATCTTCGGCTACGGCATTTCCCTGGACGTGGAGAAGCTCGCCTTCGCCGTGTATGACCAGGACCAGACGCCGCAAAGCCGCGCCTATCTGGAGGCCTTTCGCAGTTCGCGCTACTTCGCCGAACAGCCGCCGATCACTGATTCGGCCGAGCTGCACCGGCGCCTGCAACGTTCGGAAATCAAACTGGCCCTGGAAATTCCGCCCGGCTTTGGCCGCGACCTCTACGCCGGGCGCCAACCAGCGGTGGCCGCCTGGCTCGATGGAGGAATGCCGTTTCGCGCCGAGACCAGCCGCAATTATGTAGAAGCCGTACACCAGGCCAACCTGCAGCAACTGGCCGAACTCAACAGCACACCGCTGTCCCAACCGGCCGCGGCCAAGCTGGAAACGCGCTTTCGCTACAACCAGGACGTGGTCAGCGTAAATGCCATCGGCCCGGGTGTGATGGCGCTGATCCTGGCGTTTATCCCGGCCATGCTCACCGCCCTGGGCATCGTGCGCGAGAAGGAACTGGGCTCGATCACCAACTTCTACGCCACGCCCCTTACCCGCCTGGAGTTCCTCCTTGGCAAACAGGCGCCGTACCTGGTGATCAGCCTGATCAACCTGGCCTTGCTGGTGGCGATGAACCGCTGGCTGTTCGGCGTGCCGTTCAAGGGCAGCGGCCTGACCCTGGCGTTTGGCGGCCTGTTGTATGTGCTGGCCACCACCAGCATGGGCCTGCTGATTTCCGCGTTCACCCGCACCCAGATCGCGGCGATCCTCGGCACCATGATCATCACCAGCCTGCCGACCATCCAGTTCTCCGGGTTGATCGTGCCGCGCTCGTCCCTGGAAGGGGCGGCGGCGCTGATGGGGATGTTGTTTCCCGCCGGTTACTTCCTGGATGTCGCCGTCGGCACCTTCACCAAAGCCCTGGACCTGCGCCAACTGTGGCCCCAGTGCCTGGCGCTGTTCGGGTTTTTCCTGGGGTTCACCGGGCTGAGCCTGGTCATGCTCAAGAAGCAGGAGGCCTGATGCACAAGTTCGCCCATATCCTGCGCCTGGGAGTCAAAGAGCTCACCAGCCTGCGCCACGACAGCGTGCTGCTGCTGTTTCTGTTCTATGCCTTCACCGTCGCCATCTACATGCCGGCGGCCGGCTCGGTGATTGGCGTGCACAACGCCAGCGTGGCCTTTGTCGATGAAGACCACGGCCAATTGTCGCGCCAGTTGGCCGAAGCCCTGCAGCCACCGGAGTTCCAGCCTGCCGTGCCACTGCCCTACGACCAGTTGGACAAGGTCATGGACAGCGGCCAGTACACTTTCGTGATCAACGTGCCGGCCAATTTCCAGGCCGACCTGTTGGCCGGACGCCAGCCGAGCGTGCAGGTCAACGTGGATGCCACGGCCATGAGCCAGGCGTTTATGGGCGCGGGCTATATCGGGCGGATTTTCCAGCGCGAACTGCTGACCTACGGCGGCCAGTCCGACGCCAGCCAGCGCGCGCCAGCGGCCCTCACCACCCGCGCGTTGTTCAACACCAACCTGGAAGGTGGCTGGTTCCTGGCGGTGATCCAGATCGTCAACAACATCACCATCCTCGCCATCGTACTGACCGGCACCGCCCTGCTGCGCGAACGCGAGCACGGCACCCTCGACCATTTGCTGGTGCTGCCGCTGACCGCCCTGGAAATCATGCTGGCAAAAATCTGGAGCAATATGCTGGTGGTGGTGCTGTGTACCTGGCTGTCCCTGGAAGTGGTGGTCAAGGGCCTGCTCGGCGTGCCGCTGGCCGGCTCGTTGAGCCTGTTCCTGCTGGTGACGGCGTTATACCTGTTTGCCAGCACCGCCTTGGGCATCTTCCTTGCCACCCTCGCCCGCTCGACGCCGCAGTTCGGCTTGCTGGCGATCCCGGTGATCATTCCGATGCTGCTGTTATCAGGCGGCAGTACGCCGTTGGACAGCATGCCCGAATGGTTGCAATGGGTGATGCAGGGCTCGCCGTCCACGCACTTTGTGAGTTTGAGTGCGGCGATTCTGTTCCGGGATGCGGGGGTGAGCGTGGTGTGGCCGGATTTGCTGGCGCTGGCGGGAATTGGGTTGCTGTTTTTTGCGGTGGCGTTGGCGCGGTTCAGGAAGAGTCTGGCGTCTTGAACTATCACTTGTGAATTATAAAAAACACTAAGCCTATTAAAAAACAAAATAAAAAACTGTCATTTATGACAGTAGCCGGCATTCCTCTCCCCTTGTTAGCTTGAACAGCCAACCACGAACTTATCGCCGAAGCACCCCGGGAGAGCGAAAATGGTCAATAAATCAGATTCGGATAACAGTGGCTCCAGCGACGCTGCCACCCCAGAGGTCATAGAGATTAAGATCGACTCGAATAACCCCAACGGAAAAACAACAGTTACAGGGGAGTATTCATTGCATGGATATAAAGGAGCGATAGAGGTTGAATACACCTGGAGAAGTAATGTCTACACGATAACTGCGCTCAGATATCTATTCGAGCGTACTGCGGTAACGGGTAAAAACCCCCGCTTCGAAATCACCAGAGACACCGACGGCCCCAGCGGCCCCACATTGTCAGTCAACCCTCCACAAGATGGCCAATGGCACTCTTGGGGTTCATCAATGAGCTACCAAACAGCCAACACAGCACTATTTTTCACTTTCTACTTTATCTTCGACGCGCCCCCCGATGGAGTATGGAGAACAGATAGAAAAATACTGAAGCTCACTGTGTACTAACTATTACAACCAGCAACTTAGTTGCTGGTTTTTTAAACCATCAAAAGCTCCCCCACTCGGACCTATTGAATGATCAGGTTGTTAAACAACAAATCCTCAACCACCGGCTTGCCCGTCTCATCGTTCATCACTTGCTGAGCCTGCTTCAGCGCTTCCTGACGCAACTTCTCCTTGCCCTCGACGCTGCCCATGCTCTCGACTGTCTGCTGGGTAAACAACGCCACCAGTTGATTGCGAATCAGCGGCTCATTGGCCTTGATCGCCGCCGCCGCTTCCGGGCCGGTCACGCGCAGGGCCACATCGGCCTTGTATACCCGCAGTTTCGGGCCGCCATCCAGGGCGTAGTTGCCGACAAAAGGCGGCGTCAGGCTGTAATAGCTGACCTTGGGCGCTTCGCCTTCCTTGGCTTCTTCGGCATGGGCTGCCATCGGCAACGTCAGGGCCAGCATCAACAGGATCCACGCTTTCACAGTTCATTCCTCATATTCGGTGGCCAGTAGCATAACGCTAGCAAGGCAGAGCACAAGCTTATGGCGACTTATCAGGCCGGGGCATGCTCGTTGACCCGTGACCTTACCCACCTACACTTATCGGCCAATACGCCAAAAGGAATAGTCCGATGAAAGCCGTGCTGTGCAAAGCCTTCGGCCCTGCCGAAACCCTGGTGTTGGAAGACGTCGAAAGCCCGGCGATCAAGAAGAACGAGATCCTGCTGGATGTGCACGCCGCCGGGGTGAATTTCCCGGACACGCTGATCATCGAGGGCAAGTACCAGTTCAAGCCACCCTTCCCGTTCTCGCCGGGTGGCGAAGCGGCAGGTGTGGTCAGCGAGGTCGGGGAAAAGGTCAGCCACCTCAAGGTCGGCGACCGGGTCATGGCGTTGACCGGGTGGGGCAGCTTTGCCGAGCAGGTCGCGGTGCCGGGCTATAACGTGCTGCCGATCCCGCCGAGCATGGATTTCAATACCGCCGCTGCCTTCAGCATGACCTACGGCACCTCGATGCACGCCCTCACCCAACGTGGCCATCTGGCCGCTGGCGAGACCCTGCTGGTACTGGGCGCGTCCGGTGGCGTCGGGCTGGCCGCCGTGGAAATCGGCAAGGCCATGGGTGCCCGGGTGATCGCCGCCGCCAGCAGCGCCGACAAGCTGGCCGTGGCCAAGGCTGCCGGGGCCGATGAGTTGATCAACTACAGCGAAAGCAACCTCAAGGATGAAATCAAACGCCTGACCGATGGCAACGGCGCCGACGTGATCTACGACCCGGTGGGTGGCGATCTGTTTGACCAGGCCATCCGCGCCATTGCCTGGAACGGCCGCCTGCTGGTGGTGGGGTTTGCCAGCGGGCGCATCCCTGAACTACCGGTGAACCTGGCGCTGCTCAAGGGCGCGGCGGTGCTCGGGGTGTTCTGGGGCTCGTTCGCCCAGCGCCAGCCGCAGGATAACGCGGCGAATTTCCAGCAGTTGTTCAGTTGGTATGCGCAGGGCAAGTTGAAGCCGCTGGTGTCGCAGGTATATCCGCTGGATAACGCGGCGCAGGCGATCAATGACCTGGGGCAGCGCAGGGCGGTGGGCAAGGTGGTCGTGCAGGTCCGCCAGTGATTTGAAATGCAATCAATGTAGGAGCTGGCTTGCCTGCGATAGCGGTGGGCCAGCTACATCGTTGGTAACTGATCCACCGCTAGCGCAGGCAAGCCAGCTCCTACAGTGGGTCTGCGGTGTTCTGAAGAATCTGGTTACGACCCATACTTGTCTATTGGCGACATGTTCGTAAAAGAACATGCAATTACTCCGGTTTCCTGTGTTTGCGGATAAGAGGCGATGCTATTTTCGGTAACGAAACTGTAACATTCGCATCCGCAGTCAAAACAAGAAATTTGGAGCTCTTGAATGTTTGCTTTCTTTCGTCCTGCCCCACACCAGGCACCCCTGCCTGAAGAAAAGATCGACAGTACCTACCGACGACTGCGCTGGCAGATCTTCGCCGGTATTTTCTTTGGCTACGCAGGTTACTACCTGCTGCGCAAAAACTTCTCCCTGGCCATGCCGTACCTGATCGACGAGGGTTACACCCGTGGTCAACTGGGCTTGGCCATGTCGGCAATCGCCATTGCCTACGGCCTGTCCAAGTTCCTCATGGGCCTGGTGTCCGACCGCTCCAACCCGCGCTATTTCCTGCCGTTTGGCCTGCTGGTATCGGCCGGGGTGATGTTCATTTTCGGTTTCGCGCCTTGGGCAACCTCCAGCGTGACCATGATGTTCATTTTGCTGTTCATCAACGGCTGGGCCCAGGGCATGGGCTGGCCGCCAAGCGGGCGGACCATGGTGCACTGGTGGTCGCAGAAAGAACGCGGCGGCGTGGTGTCGGTATGGAACGTGGCGCATAACGTCGGCGGCGGCCTGATCGGCCCGCTGTTCCTGTTGGGCATGGCCTGGTTCAACGACTGGCACGCAGCGTTCTACGTGCCGGCCACCGTAGCCTTGGCAGTGGCGGCGTTTGCCTTCATCACCATGCGCGACACCCCGCAGTCGGTGGGCCTGCCGCCTATCGAGAAGTATAAGAACGACTACCCGGAAGGCTACGACGCCAGCCACGAAGACGAATTCAGCGCCAAGGAAATCTTCGTCAAGTACGTGCTGCGCAACAAAATGCTCTGGTACATCGCCTTCGCCAACGTGTTCGTCTACCTGCTGCGCTATGGCGTGCTGGACTGGGCACCGACCTACCTCAAGGAAGCCAAGCACTTCACCGTCGACAAATCGTCGTGGGCGTACTTCTTCTACGAATGGGCGGGGATTCCCGGCACGCTGCTGTGCGGCTGGATGTCGGACAAGATCTTCCGTGGCAACCGTGGCCTGACCGGCATTGTGTTCATGGCCCTGGTGACCGTGGCGACCCTGGTGTACTGGCTCAACCCGCCAGGCAACCCGATGGTCGACATGATCGCGCTGTTCTCCATTGGCTTTTTGATCTACGGCCCGGTGATGTTGATCGGCCTGCAGGCGCTGGAGCTGGCGCCGAAGAAAGCCGCTGGTACGGCGGCAGGCTTTACCGGCCTGTTCGGTTACCTGGGCGGTTCGGTAGCGGCCAGTGCGGCCATGGGCTACACCGTGGACCACTTCGGCTGGGACGGCGGCTTTGTGCTGCTGATCGGCGCGTGCCTGCTGGCCATCGCGTTCCTGATCCCAACCCTGTGGCACACCAATAGCGTCAGCTCGGCGCGTTAATCGCCGCGACGCCTTTGGCACATCGCTTGAGCCGCGCCTCCAGATTTTTATCTGGCATGGCGTGGCTACGCAGGGCGTTGACGGTCTGCTCGACATAATCGCGAGTGGTGCCGTAACGCCCGCAAGCGCTTTCAAATACCTGGTTCAGCACGCTGTCGGGCAAGTTGCCGGCGTAGCTGGGCAGGTGCCGCTCCAGCACAAAACCCAACGCCTGCACCTGGCTGCCGTCTTCAAGCCGGCAACTGAGCCAATGTGGCCGATACGATGGGTAAGGCATCTCGCGCTGCCACAAGGCATAGAGCGAGGCCTCCAGTTGATCCTCCGGCAGGCGGTAGGCAAAGCCGCTGCACGAGCCACCACGATCCAGGCCAAACACCAGCCCCGGCAACTCCGGCGTGCCCCGGTGCTCGTGGGACCACAGGTACAGGCCCCGGTGATACCCATGGACCCGGGCGCGCAGGCGCTGGGTCGCCGAACACTCGGGACGCCAGATCAGCGAGCCATACGCAAACAGCCAGACCGGCCCACCCTTGTGCAGGCCCATGGTGGCTTGCATCGAGCTCATCAATTGTTCGTGAGTGAGTTGCGGCCCCAGATCGAGCCGCGGTGGGTAAGCCAATTGCAGACGTTCGGATTCAATAACGGTCATGGCAGATCGCTTAGGTCTCCTGTGCATTACCAGTTATAGGCGACTTTACCGTAATAGAACGCGCCGCTGTAACCGTAAGGCGAAAAAGTGCTATAGGCCAGGTTGCCGCCACTGCTGGCGTAGGCATTGAGCTTTTCCGGGTATTTGTCGGTCACGTTGTCGCCGCCCACGGTGAAGGTCCAGTTGTGCAATTTGTAGTCAGCCGACAGGTCCAGCACCCAGGCGGCCTTGAAGGTCTGGTCGTTGACCTTGTCTGCCTGGTAGCTGGTGAATTCGCCATAACGCACCAGGTTGCTGTGCAGCGCCCAGTTGCCGAAGGTGAAATCGTTGGCCAGGCTCAGCTTGTGCTGGGGCGTGGTGTCACCCAGCAAGCCGATGCGCTCGCGCCGGTCGACCCGCACCAGGTTGGCGCCCAGGCTATCGAGAATGGCCGGGTTGGCCTTCACGTCCGTGACCTTGGTGTGGTTGTAGTTGTAGCCCACAGTGCTGTTCCAGCGGATGCCGTTATCCAGTTGGTAGCGGTAGTTGGCCACCAGGTCGACACCATCGGTGCTGGTGTCGGTGGCATTGGTGAAGTAACGGGCGGTGGTGTAGTCGATGTTGCCGACACCGTTGGCCTGCAGATAAGCGCGAGTCGCCGCGTTGAGCGCGAGGTTGGACGACAGGCTGATACGGTCGCGGATATCGATACGGTACACGTCGACCGTCACCGTCAGGTTATCCGCGGGCTCCAGCACCAGGCCCAGGCTGTAGTTGCGCGACTTTTCGGCCTTGAGGTCTTCGGCGCCGAGCAGGCGGGCAACCTGGCTGGTGGCCGGGAACGTGCCGGCTTCCTGGATAGTGTTGCCGATCAACTGCGACGAGGTGTAGGCAAAGTTCTGCTGGGCCAGGGACGGTGCGCGAAAGCCATTGGAAATGCTGCCGCGCAGGGCCACCTGCGGGGTGAAGTCATAGCGTGCCGACAGCGAGCCGCTGACGTTGGAGCCAAAGTCGCTGTAGTCCTCATGGCGCACCGCCGCCGAAACCCCGAGCTTCTCGGTGAAATTGGTTTCCAGGTCCAGGTATTGCGCCCAGTTGTGGCGCGAGGTGCTGCCGGCGTCGGCATCACGGAAACCGCCGAGGCCCGAACTGCCGGTCTGGTAGTAGGACGCCGGCTCACCGGCTTCAATCTCATAGCCCTGGTGCAGGTATTCGCCACCGAAGGCCACCGACACCGGGTACGGCAACCAACCAAGGTCGAACTCCCGGGACAGGTCCAGGCTGAGCTGCTTCTGTTCGTTGCTCAGGGTGCCGTTGTCGAACTTGCGCGGCGTCGCCAGGCCCAGGGAGGTGTTGATGGTTTCGGTGCGCAGTTCGTACTGGTTCTTGCCGTAGTTGGCCGACAGGTCGTAGTGCCAGTCATACGCCAACTGCCCACGCAGGCCGGCCACCAGCGAGGTGTCTTCGAGGTTGCCACGGATCAGCGGCAGGTAGCCATTGGGGTTGAGCGCCGGGATGTTGTTGGACGCATTGCTCGCCCGGTAAAACGCCGCCGTCTCGCCGCGCCGCTTACTGTAGCCACCAAAGGTGTAGAACTCGGCAGCATCGTTGAAGGCATAGCCGGCGTTCAACCACAGCTTGCCTTCGTTGGTGGAGGGTTCGCCCTGGCGGAACACTCGCTGGCCGTACGTGGTAGAGCCGACGCTGGCCGGGCGGTAATCGTGGCCGGCGCGATTGGTGTAGTCATTGTCGGCGCCTTCGGCGGAGAGGTTGATAAACCCGTTCTCGCCCACTGCCAGACCGGTATTGCCGCTGATGTTGCGCTGGATCCCGTCGCCTTTCTTGTATTGCCCGAACTTGCTGGAAACCGCGCCTCCATGGTCGGTCTGCTTGAGGATCACGTTGATCACCCCGGCAATCGCGTCAGAGCCGTAGCGGGCCGACGCGCCATCGCGCAGCACTTCGATATGGTCGACCGCCGACAGCGGGATGGCATTCAAGTCTGCCGGGGCCGAACCGCGACCGACGGCCCCGCCCAGGTTGACGAAGGCACTGGTGTGGCGCCGCTTGCCATTGACCAGCACCAGCACCTGATCCGGCGACAGGCCGCGCAGTTGCGCCGGGCGCACCAGCTCGGCGCCGTCCACCAGGCTGGGGCGTGGGAAGTTGATGGAAGGAATCAGCCGCGCCAGTACAGCACCCAGCTCATCGGAGCCGGTACTGCGCAGACTTTCGCCGGAAATAACATCAATTGGTGACAATGAGGCGCTGGCCGTGCGTTCTTGGGCACGAGTGCCGGTGACGATCACCGTGTCGAGTTTTGGTGCGTCCGCAGTCGTCGTTTCAGCGGCGATTACTGGATTGAATCCCACGGCGGTCAGCAAATTGGCTGACAAAATCGCCGTGTACAGCGCGTGTTTGTTGTAGCTCCCCATACCGCTCCCCTTGCAATCAAAAGTCAGAACGTCAATGCCCTGAGTTCATACGATCGATCCGTGTGGCGGACGGTGGCGGTCATTTACAGGTTATTGGCAGAAAGTCGGTGGCCCGATGACATATAGCTTAATGATATTTATCTTGACGAATAAATATCTTTTAAGAATAAGAGAAAGCATAAGCAATGGGCCCATTCGTCAGGATTGCGCCGGTAAACGTCGTTGTTTCAGCACCGGTTCAGCCTTTGCGGGTGGCCTGGCCTCAAGATGGGCCCGCGTCACGACCCCACTTAGCCGCGCATTAACCGACTATCGAGGTCGCCCCATGAAAAACCGACTTTCTGGCCTGCTGCTCCTGGCGCAGGCCACCACCGCCATGGCCGCCGAAACACCCGCCAACGACGACAAAGGCTTCTGGTACGCCCAGACCAGCGTCTACACCCGGCACTTTGCGCCGGACCCCGAGCACAACAACCACCAAGACCTGATCGGCCTGGAGCGCAATGACGCTTCGGGGTGGGTGTATGGCGGTGCGACCTTTCGCAACTCGTTTCGCCAGCGCTCGTATTACGCCTATGCGGGCAAGCGCTATGACATGGCCAACTATCCGGTGTACCTGAAACTGACCGGCGGGGCGATCCAGGGCTATCGCGGCAAATACCGCGACAAGATCCCGCTGAACCGCTACGGCGTGGCACCAGTGATCATTCCGTCGGTAGGCGCGCACTATGGGCCGGTGGCGGCAGAGCTTGTGCTGCTGGGGTTCAATGCGGCGATGGTGACCACGGGCGTGCGCTTCTGAGGCCGCGCACCTGAGTAGACACAATCCGATGTGGGAGCTTGCCCGCCCCCATATTTGATTTGTGGCGGTACCAAAATTCCCTGCCATGCGCAGATCCCCTGTGGGAGCGGGCTTGCCCGCGATAGCGTTGGTTCAGTCAATATCGTCGGTGACTGATACACCGCTATCGCGGGCAAGCCCGCTCCCACAGTTTGATCGGCGCCTCAGGCGCGAGGGGCGTAGGCAAACACGTCAGCACGCATCTGGTGTGCATCCATGCCCGCGTTGACCAGCGCATCCAGCGTGCCATAGATCATCGCCGGCGAACCGCTGGCGTAGACATGCACAGCCTTGAGGTCGGTTATGTCCTCGCACACCGCCTCATGCAACAAGCCACAACGCCCTTCCCAACCGCACAGGTCGCTGACCACTTTGTGCAGGAACAAGTTGGGCAATTGCTGCCACTGCTCCCAGTGTTCGACCTGGTAGAAATCTTCGGGACGGCGCACGCCCCAGTACAGATGCACCGGGTGCTTGAAACCGCTGGCCCGGCAGTGCTCGATCAGGCTGTGCATCTGCGCCATCCCGGTGCCGGCCGCGATCAGCACCAGCGGCCCGTCGGGCAGCTCGGCCAGGTGGGTATCGCCAAACGGCAGCTCGACCCGCGCCATCTGGTTGCGCTGCAACTGCTCGATCAGGCTGCGGGCACTGTCTTCGCGCACCAGCACATGCAGCTCCAGCTCGCGCCCGGCATGGGGCGCCGACGCCAGGGAAAACGCCGATTTCTCGCCGTTTTCGCGTTCGATCATCAGGTACTGGCCAGCGTGATAGCGCAGCGCCTTGCCGGCCGGCGCACGCAGGCGCACGCGCCACACATCGCCACCCAGGTCCACGCACTCGCTCAACTGGCAGGCAAGCTTGCGCACCGGCAACTCTCCCGGTGCCAACACGCCATCCCATAGCACGATGCAATCTTCCAGTGGCTCGGCGATGCAGGTGTAGAACTCGCCATGATCGCGCACCTCGCCGGCCTGCTGCACCCGGCCCTCGACCAACAGGGCCGCGCACACGTGGCACACGCCGTTGCGGCACGCCTGCGGGCATTCGTAGCCCAGGCGCCGCGCACCTTCAAGAATCCGCTCGCCCGGCTGCAAGTCGAGGACCGCACCGGAAGGTTGCAGGGTTACACGCATCAATCTATTCCCAATTCTTTCCACATCGCATCGACACGCGCCGTCACGGCTTCATCCTTGACGATCACCCGGCCCCACTCACGGGTGGTTTCACCCGGCCACTTGTGGGTGGCATCCAGGCCCATCTTCGAGCCCAGGCCCGACACCGGCGAGGCGAAGTCGAGGTAGTCGATCGGCGTGTTATCGATCATCACTGTGTCGCGCTTGGGGTCCATGCGCGTGGTGATGGCCCAGATCACATCGTTCCAGTCCCGGGCATTGATGTCGTCATCGGTGACAATAACGAACTTGGTGTACATGAACTGTCGCAAAAACGACCACACACCGAGCATGACGCGCTTGGCGTGGCCCGGGTAGGACTTCTTCATGGTCACGATGGCCATGCGGTACGAGCAGCCTTCCGGCGGCAGGTAGAAGTCGGTGATTTCCGGAAACTGCTTCTGCAGGATCGGCACGAACACTTCGTTCAGCGCCACACCCAGGATCGCCGGCTCATCAGGCGGGCGGCCGGTGTACGTGCTGTGGTAGATCGGCTTGATCCGGTGGGTAATGCGCTCGACGGTGAACACCGGGAAGCTATCGACTTCGTTGTAGTAGCCGGTGTGGTCGCCATAGGGGCCTTCATCGGCCATCTCGCCCGGATGAATCACGCCTTCGAGGATGATTTCGGCGGTGGCCGGCACTTGCAGGTCGTTGCCACGACACTTCACCAGCTCAGTGCGGTTGCCGCGCAACAGGCCGGCAAAGGCGTATTCGGACAGGCTGTCGGGCACCGGCGTCACGGCTCCGAGGATGGTGGCCGGGTCGGCGCCCAGGGCGACAGACACCGGGAACGGCTGGCCGGGATGCTTCTCGCACCACTCACGAAAGTCCAGCGCGCCGCCACGGTGGCTCAGCCAACGCATGATCACCTTGTTGCGGCCGATCACTTGCTGGCGATAGATACCGAGGTTCTGGCGGTCTTTGTTCGGGCCCTTGGTGACGGTCAGGCCCCAGGTGATCAGCGGGCCGACGTCGCCAGGCCAGCAGGTCTGCACCGGGAGCATTGCCAGGTCGACGTCATCGCCTTCGATGACCACCTCCTGGCACACCGCGTCCTTGACCACTTTGGGCGCCATGGCAATGATCTTGCGGAAGATCGGCAGCTTCGACCAGGCATCCTTGAGGCCCTTGGGCGGCTCGGGCTCCTTGAGGAAGGCCAGCAGCTTGCCGATCTCGCGCAGTTCGCTGACCGACTCGGCACCCATGCCGAACGCCACCCGGTCGGGCGTGCCGAACAGGTTGCCGAGCACCGGGATATCAAAGCCTGTGGGGTTCTCGAACAGCAGCGCCGGGCCCTTGTTACGCAGGGTGCGGTCGCAAATCTCAGTCATTTCCAGGACCGGGGAAACCGGCACCTGAATACGTTTCAACTCTCCGCGCTGCTCAAGTTGCTGCACGAAATCCCGAAGATCCTTGAATTTCATTAACCATGCCACCCGTAAAATAGGCGTACATCCTACCTGCTCTGAGGGCGGCTGGCAGCTTATCGCGGCGTATTTGCGTTTGGAACATGCTTAAAAAACGCACGAAAAAAAATGGCGCCCCTGGGGGCGCCATTCTTTCGGACCTGAAACGTCGTATTACTTACGCTTCATCGACAGGAAGAACTCGTCGTTGGTCTTGGTGGTTTTCAGCTTGTCGATCAGGAACTCGATGGCGGCAACTTCGTCCATCGGGTGCAGCAGCTTGCGCAGGATCCACATGCGCTGCAGTTCGTCGTCGGCCGTCAGCAACTCTTCGCGGCGGGTGCCGGAGCGGTTGATGTTGATGGCCGGGAACACGCGTTTTTCAGCGATGCGACGGTCCAACGGCAGTTCCATGTTGCCGGTACCCTTGAACTCTTCGTAGATCACTTCGTCCATCTTCGAGCCGGTTTCAACCAGCGCGGTGGCGATAATGGTCAGCGAGCCGCCTTCTTCGATGTTACGCGCGGCGCCGAAGAAACGTTTCGGTTTCTCCAGGGCGTGGGCATCGACACCACCGGTGAGCACTTTGCCGGAGCTCGGGATCACGGTGTTGTAGGCACGGGCCAGACGGGTGATGGAGTCGAGCAGGATCACCACGTCCTTCTTGTGTTCGACCAGGCGCTTGGCCTTCTCGATCACCATTTCGGCAACCTGCACGTGGCGGGTTGGCGGCTCATCGAACGTCGAGGCAACCACTTCGCCGCGCACGGTGCGCTGCATTTCGGTCACTTCTTCCGGACGCTCATCGATCAGCAGCACGATCAGGTGAACTTCAGGGTTGTTACGCGCGATGTTCGCTGCAATGTTCTGCAGCATGATGGTCTTACCGGCTTTCGGCGGTGCGACGATCAGGCCACGCTGGCCCTTGCCGATCGGGGCGCACAGGTCGATCACACGACCGGTCAAGTCTTCAGTGGAACCGTTGCCGGCTTCCATCTTCATGCGCACGGTCGGGAACAGCGGCGTCAGGTTCTCGAAGAGAATCTTGTTCTTCGCGTTCTCGGGACGATCGAAGTTGATCGTGTCGACCTTGAGCAGGGCGAAGTAACGCTCGCCTTCCTTTGGAGGACGGATCTTGCCAACGATGGTGTCACCGGTGCGCAAGTTGAAGCGACGGATCTGGCTCGGCGAGACGTAGATATCGTCTGGGCCGGCGAGATAGGAGGCGTCTGCAGAGCGGAGGAAGCCGAAGCCGTCCTGGAGAATCTCCAGCACGCCATCACCGGAGATTTCCTCGCCGCTTTTCGCGTGCTTTTTCAGCAGGGAGAAAATCACGTCCTGCTTGCGCGAACGGGCCATATTTTCTATGCCCATTTCTTCGGCCAGTTGGAGCAGGTCGGTAATCGGCTTTTGCTTGAGTTCAGTCAGATTCATATAGGAATGACGTAATCATTTATAGAGGGGGGGAATTAAGCTTTTGGCTTAATGAGGCCGCGCCGCAGAAAAGGCGACAGGATCGCGTACTAATCGAAAGGAATGCGTCGGCGACGGCTTGCAGGGGGCAGTGGAGAAACCAGTGCGGGGCCGAATGTACCACCTGAGTTTGGGAGCGTCTAGCCCTGTTTCACGAAAAAGCCCCGCAATTTGCGGGGCTTTTTGACGACGCTTAGATGTTGGCGTCGAGGAAAGCTTGCAGTTGCGACTTCGACAGCGCGCCGACCTTGGTGGCCTCGACGTTGCCGTTCTTGAACAACATCAGGGTCGGGATACCACGTACGCCATGCTTGGCCGGGGTTTCCTGGTTGTCGTCGATGTTCAGCTTGGCGATGGTCAGCTTGCCTTCGTAGGTAGCTGCGATATCGTCCAGGACCGGGGCGATCATTTTGCAAGGGCCGCACCACTCAGCCCAGTAGTCAACCAGCACCGGGCCTTGGGCCTGAAGGACTTCGGCATCAAAGGTCGCGTCGGTGACGTGCTTGATAAGATCGCTGCTCATGGATGTCTCCGGGTTGTAAGCAAAAAAAACGTTGCCCATCATAGCCGCCCTTCCTTCGTTCAGGAAGCCGCCGCTGATTGACTCTTGCTATGGGACGCTATCATTTTGGATATGGCCGGGTCATGAGGCTACCGGGGTGATAAAGGCGATCCCCGTACGCAGCGCCGCGTTACGCACGTGCTCCTGCATGGATTTGTGCGCCGCCGCGCTGCTGCGCCGGGCCAGGGCACGGAGGATCTTGCGGTGCTCCTGCCAGGTTTCCATCGCCCGCTCCGGTCGGATGAACGGTAGTTTCTGGCTTTCCAGGAACACCTCGGCGCTGGCGCTGAGGATGCTCACCATCGCCTGATTGCCACTGGCCAACAGGATGCGCTGGTGGAAAGCGAAGTCCAGCCGTGCGGCGGCCTCGAAATCACCGGCCTTGAGCTCCCGGCGCATGGCCTGGACATTGTCTTCGAGCCCATCCAGTTCCTCGGTGGTCAACGTCATGGCCGCCAGCCCCGCAGCAAAACCCTCCAGGGCGTAACGCAACTGGAAGATATCCAACGGGCTGGCCTGTGCCGTAAACGGCCAGGCCACACCGCCCATATCACCCGCCGGTGGTGCCTGCACGAACACGCCCTTGCCCGGTTGCACGCTGACCAACCCCAGGGCGCTGAGCGATGACAAGGCCTCACGCAACGAGGCACGACTGACCCCCAGTTGCAGCGCCAGGTCCCGCTGGGAAGGCAATGCATCACCTGGCCCGAAGCCCTGTTGCTTGATCAGTTTGCGGATGGCTTGCAAGGCCGCTTCCGGTACGGCTTGGGCGATGGAATTCATAAAAACCCGAGGTTTTAGTCAACAGTAAGCCTAGTTGTAAATCTATTCTCGGCAGCCCGCAAGCCACGCCCCAAAGGGGCTCGCGCGGTTTTGCCGGCGCTCGAAAAGGGTGCGAAACAGCGGCTGACTGTTCAGACCAGTAAGACCGCTGCAAGCCCATTGAATCCTGCCTTGCGACCGTTTCAGGGCGTCATGGCATGGGCTGTGCACTGGGCAAACTCAGAAAACCCCTTCACCCTTTTCGGAGAGTTGCCATGACCAAGCGTTGCAGCGCCCTGCTCACTGCCTTGTTTGCCAGCCTGATGCTCAGCCAGGCGCCAGCCCAGGCCAACGGCCTGGACGATATCGTCGCCCGTGGCACCCTCAAGGTCGCGGTGCCCCAGGATTTCCCGCCGTTCGGCTCGGTCGGCCCCGACATGAAGCCGCGCGGCCTGGATATCGACACCGCCAAACTGTTGGCCGAGCAACTCAAGGTCAAGCTGGAGCTGACCCCGGTCAACAGCACCAATCGCATCCCGTTCCTCACCACTGGCAAAGTGGACCTGGTGATTTCCAGCCTAGGCAAGAACCCGGAGCGCGAGAAGGTCATCGACTTCTCCAAGGCCTACGCGCCGTTCTATCTCGCGGTATTTGGCCCACCTGACGCGGCCATCGCGAGCCTGGACGACCTCAAGGGCAAGACCATCAGCGTAACCCGCGGCGCCATCGAAGATATCGAGTTGACCGCCGTCGCGCCCAAGGAAGCCACGATCAAGCGCTTTGAGGACAACAACTCGACCATCGCCGCCTACCTCGCCGGCCAGGTAGACCTGATCGCCAGTGGCAACGTGGTGATGGTGGCGATCAGCGCGCGCAACCCCAAGCGGGTGCCGGCGTTGAAAGTCAAACTCAAGGATTCGCCGGTGTATGTCGGCGTGAACAAAAACGAGCCGGCGCTGCTGGAGAAGGTCAACCAGATCCTGGTCGCCGCCAAGGCTGACGGCAGCCTGGAAAAAAACGCGATGCAGTGGCTCAAAGAACCGTTGCCGGCAGACCTGTGAGGCGGAGCTGATCCATGGCCTATCAATTCGACTTTGTGCCGGTGCTGGCCAATACCGACCTGTTGTTGCGCGGTGCGCTGTTCACCCTGGAGCTGACCGCTATCGGCGCCATCCTTGGGGTGGCGCTGGGGATTGTCGGCGCCGTGGTGCGGGCATGGAAAATCCAGCCGTTCTGCTGGCTCTTCGGGGTGTATGTCGAGTTGATCCGCAATACGCCATTCCTGGTGCAGTTGTTCTTCATCTTCTTCGGCTTGCCGTCCCTGGGCCTGCAGATTTCCGAATGGCAGGCGGCGGTGCTGGCGATGGTGATCAACCTGGGAGCTTATTCCACGGAGATCATTCGCGCCGGGATCCAGGCGATTCCCCGTGGGCAACTGGAGGCCGCAGCGGCGCTGGCAATGACGCGCCTTGAAGCGTTCCGCCATGTGGTGTTGCTGCCGGCGCTGGGCAAGGTATGGCCGGCGCTGAGCAGCCAGATCATCATCGTGATGCTCGGTTCGGCGGTGTGCTCACAGATCGCCACGCAAGAGTTGAGCTTTGCCGCCAACTTTATCCAGTCCCGCAATTTCCGTGCGTTTGAAACCTATGCACTGACCACCCTGGTGTACCTGTGCATGGCGTTGATGATCCGCCAGTTGCTCAACTGGATCGGCCGCCGCTATGTGATGAGGAACAGCCGATGAGTGATTTTTCGTTCTGGGACATCGTGCGCAACCTGCTGACCGGCCTGCAGTGGACGCTACTGTTGTCGCTGGTGGCGTTTATCGGCGGCGGGCTGATCGGCTTGCTGGTGATGACCCTGCGCATCAGCAAAAAGGCACTGCCGCGCAATATTGCCCGCACCTATATCGAACTGTTCCAGGGCACGCCGCTGCTGATGCAGTTGTTCCTGGTGTTCTTCGGCATCGCCTTGCTGGGGATCGATATCTCGCCGTGGCTGGCCGCCGCGATTGCCTTGACCCTGTTTACCAGCGCCTACCTGGCCGAGATCTGGCGCGGCTGTGTCGACGCGATCGCCCATGGCCAGTGGGAAGCCTCCGCCAGCCTGGCCCTCAACCCTTATGAGCAACTGCGCTACGTGATTTTGCCCCAGGCCCTGCGAATTGCCGTGGCGCCGACAGTGGGTTTCTCGGTGCAGGTGGTCAAGGGCACGGCGGTGACGTCGATCATCGGCTTCACCGAATTGACCAAGACCGGCAGCATGCTCGCCAACGCCACCTTCGAGCCCTTCATGGTCTACAGCCTGGTGGCACTCGGTTACTTCCTGCTCTGCTACCCCTTGTCCCTCAGTGCCCGCTACCTGGAAAGGAGACTGCATGCCTCTGCTTAGAATATCCGCGCTGCACAAGTATTACGGCGATCACCATGTGCTCAAGGGCATCGATTTGACGGTCGAGGAAGGCCAGGTGGTGGCGATCATCGGCCGCAGTGGCTCGGGAAAATCCACCTTGCTGCGCACCCTCAATGGCCTGGAGTCGATCAACGATGGGGTGATTGAAGTCGACGGCGAATACCTCGACGCGGCCCGCGCCGACCTGCGCAGCCTGCGGCAGAAAGTCGGCATGGTGTTCCAGCAGTTCAACCTGTTCCCCCATTTGACCGTGGGCGAAAACGTCATGCTCGCGCCCCAGGTCGTGCAAAAAGTCACCAAGGCCAAGGCCGCGGACCTGGCGCGACAGATGCTGGAGCGCGTCGGGCTGGGGGAAAAATTCGATGCCTTCCCGGATCGCCTGTCCGGCGGCCAGCAACAGCGGGTGGCCATCGCACGGGCACTGGCGATGTCGCCCAAAGTGTTGCTGTGCGATGAGATCACCTCGGCGCTGGACCCGGAGTTGGTCAATGAAGTGCTCACAGTGGTGCGCCAACTGGCTAAGGATGGCATGACCTTGATCATGGTCACCCACGAGATGCGTTTTGCCCGGGAAGTCGGCGATAAATTGGTGTTCATGCACCAGGGCAAGGTACATGAGGTTGGCGACCCGAAGGTTCTGTTTGCCCAACCGCGCACCGCTGAGCTAGCCAACTTTATTGGTTCTGTGGAGCAGCCGGGCTGATGCCAGCGCCGTGCGGCACCCACTCGACCTGGACCTGCCCTTCCAATGTGGTTTCACGGCGCACAGAGAACGCATCGACCGGCAGATACGGGTCGACCTCCAACTGCGCCGATAATCGCCGGCCTGTCACCGGTACGCCCGCGGCCCGGGCGATCAGCACCTGCCCGGGCACAAGCTGATCGCCGGTCGAGCCGTCGACGGCCAGGTCCACGGGGCGGCCATCCAGCTGGGCGTGCCGGATACTCAAGGTAACGACGCCCTCGCCACCAAACCGAAACCCCCGCCCTCCCGCAGGCAACCCGCCAAACCGGATCGCCATGGGCACGGGATCGATGCACACCACGTTCAGCACCACCGTACGCTTGCCCAGTGACGATGAACTGGCGGGGCCATCGAGCCACTGCGCGTGGCGCAATATGCCAAAGTCGACGCGAGGCTGGCTTAAAACCAACTGGCAATTGGCGACACTGGCTTCACTGGCCAATATCGCGATAACGAACAACAGGCGCTGATAAAACCTGCTCACCGATTTACAACCCTTGGCAGGTGGCCGAGGCGGTTTCATAAAGTTTGTCATTGGAGGGCTCTGGCTCAAGGTTCAGTTGCAACAGGCAGGGTTTGGTCGAATCCGGCAATTGGACACTCAGGGTTTGCTGGGGCTGGCTGTCATTCAGGAAGATCAGGCCTTCGCCCACCACGCTGGTCACAAAGGCCTTGTCGGTGCCAAACACAGCAGCTCCCTGGGGTAACGTGCGCCCATGCTGATCACGGGCAGTCAATAGAACATGGCGGGCACTGACCACCTGGAATTCCACGGTATTGAACGAGCCGCGTGCAGCCGCCAGGGTTTGGGTGCCGTTCTTGAGGTCGACGCGCTTGGGCAGCGACTGGGTCTGCACTTGGAGGTGGCTGTTGCTGTACGCCGGTAGCCCAGGAATGACCGCTTGGCCGCGATAGTCGGTCCAGACCGGGCCCTGGGGCGTCTCGACCTTGGCGCCCGAGATATTCCCCACCGACAGCAGGCCGAACGTGTCCTGTACCGGGTAGGGCGAAAAAGTCAGCCCTTGCCCATGGGCCACCACGGCGCCCTGCAATTGCCCGGTGTAGCTGGTTCCCGAGGCGTCGCGGTTCACTCCCGCACCTATGCGGGTGTAGCGCGGCATGACATCGACCCGCCCGTGCACCGATTGCTGGCGGTCCGTCAGATCGCGCTCGGCTCCAACCTCATAGTCCACATACTCATTGACCCGTTCCGACAAGGATGTGCCGATATCGGAGCGGCCATTGCGCCGACTGGCGTAGGAGGTCAGGCGACGGCTCTCGCCAAAGGGCAGGCTGACCTGCAGGCGCAGGGACATCCCTTGCGAGGGAAGCTCCTCATTGGCGGCATAACGGCGTTTTCGGCGGCGCGACGGGCCGGTTTGCGAGTCGGCGATCAACGCGACATCAACCTCACTGAAACGCCTGTTCCACGACGCGAATACGTGTTCGGCACCCTGCCCGTCAAACTGGGTGCTGCGCGAATAGCTGAGAGATAGCGCGCCAAACAGCGGCTCGGCCCAACTCAGCCCGGCGGTGTACTGGCGCTGGAAACGCGCATCCAGAAAGTCCTTGTTCGAGACGGCGCCTGCCTCCAGGACATCCCGATAACCTCGGCTCTGGGTAGTAGCACTCAGGTTCACTTCAACCCCGGCGCCCAACGGGCTGCCCAGCGACACGGCATTGCGCGTGCCGCCCACGCCACGGACCTGGTCACGCGACATGTTGTGCCTTGCCGTCAGCGAAACCCGCTGGAAAAACACCCGGCTCAACGTACCACCGGCCGCATGATATTCATCTGTCCCCAGCACGCCGAACCCCAGGGCCGTGCCTGCGCCCAGGCCCCAGGTACCGCTGCCCATCGCCACCACCGGTTGCTCCCGGCCACTGACGAGCGTTTCGCGCACCTTGCCCAGGGCAAAGTCGAAGCCAGGCGCCACAGGCACCTGGGCTCCGAACGACGCCGCCGGCACCACGAAACTGCGCTTGCCACCCCGGGTCCCGATGACACTCACGTCCAGGTCACTGGTGCCATTGAGCAGCGGCAGACCGGTCAGGCTGAAGGGGCCTTCAGGCACCAGGGTCGAATAAATCAGTACCCCGGACTGGCGCACCTCAACCCTCGCCTGGCTATGGGCCAGGCCTTCGACCACTACACCGTTGGCGCTCCCAAGGCGCGCCACCCCATCGGGAAAGAATTGGAAGCCCGAAAGCTGGAGCCCACCAAACACCGGGCTGCGGCTGGAAATCTGGCCTGCCTGGAAGGTCGATTGCAGGGCCGCGAAATCGCGCTGGGCGTAGGCATACACATGCTCGCTGCTGCCCCTGCCATTATCGGAAATGTAGAACTGCCGACTGCGCACAACCCAGTTGCCCAGGTTGAACCCCGCCTCGGTATAGGCCGAGACAAACCGGCTGGAGCCATCACGTGCATGGCTGTCGAACCCCAGCACATCGTAATTGAGCATGGCGGCCGTACCGCCCTGGCTGAAGCTGCCCGCCTCCCACTGCGCCTCGCGCAACGATTGCGTGGGCACCACCAGGGATACTTCGTCACTGCCGGGGCGCAACCGCACTATCGTTGCCGGATACTCACCAATAAAGTCATGGCATGCCTGATCGGCCGTGACACCGGCCTGCAAGATCGCCGATGGCACCCGCAAACCGGCCTTGTCCAGCAGCCCTCGGGTAAAGCACAGTTGGCCCTGGTAGTCGAAACGAGCGTCGACCAGCCCCAACGCGGCGCCATTGACCCGCAGCCCGACCACCTGGACACCCTCGCGAAAACGCGCGGCACTGCGAAAGTATTCCGAGACTTTTGGATCAATGCCATGGGTGGTCAGGGCCGCCAGGTCAAACCCCGTCCCCAGCTCGATGGCCACCACCTCCCCATGCCCCCCGAGAAGGCTGGCCAGGCCCATGAACAGCCCCGAACAACGGGCACCACCCGTCATCTTGCCCACCGCCCGGTCAATTCCCATGATCGGCCACATTGGCTTGGTAACTGTCGACGCTGAACCCGTACACAGTCGCCGGCTGCAGGACCACCGAGCTGACGGCGGAAAGGGCGCCCTGGGTCGCGACCGCCAGGGTCTCACCCGGCAGGATGTAGCTGCGCGGCAGGGTCGCCAGCTGTTTGCCCGGCAGCAGTTGCAACTCCAGCGCCAACCGCACTACATACGCACTGTCGTTGTGCACGACCAGGCCACTGCCCTGGCGCTTCCACTTCAGCAGTTCCCAGGGTGCCTGGTGCCTGGCCAGCCCCTTGGGATGCAGGATCAGCGGCAGGTTCTGGCGCAGCGTGATGCCAATGGTCGCCCCGCCGGGGCTGCGGGCCTGGGGGATGCCTTCAAAGGACACGCGTTTCAAGCGCTGGGTCTTGAGCGGCGCAGCGGCGGTGCTGATAAAACGCACCAACTGGGTTTCACCGGCTTCGACCCGGCTAATCGGCGGCGTGACAACCAGCAGCGGCTCTTGATCTTCCGGGATGTTTTCAATCACCGAGTGAAGTAACGCGGGACCCGGATCGGTGTTCTTGAGATTGATCGTCGCTTCACCGTCTTCTTCATAGAGCACGACCACCGTTGTCTCGGGCTGCATGCCATCGGCGAAGGCCATGCCACTTGCGCAAAACAGTAAAGCTGAACAACTCAACAGCGTCACACTCGCTTTCAAAAAACAACTCACAGTGTTTTCTCCGCAACGACCCAAACAAATAGCAAACAAGTGCCCACGCAAAAGCAGCCGACAAGTTCCGGAAGTACCAAGAAAACTTCCGTTGCAATATCGGCTGTTTTTATAAGTGCTTAGATGTAACTAAGTACTAAAGTAGCTCGCCCATCCAGCGTGACATCCCGGGTGAGGTCCAGGTCCTGCGCCTTGTTGATGACCGCCTTGACCGCAATCACACCGGTCAGTTGGGCAACGGCTGCCGGAGTAATGGTCGCGCCATTGCGCCACGAATACTGGCTGGGGGATTGCGCGACTTTGCCATCACTGACCTGCCAGGCGCCGGTGCCCGACCGCATGATCGGGTTCAACACCACCCCTGACGACCTCAGGTCGCGCAGGGTGACCGAGTAACCGCCGGTACGCCGGTTCGATACGGCCCCCAAGCCGAAGTTCTGCGCCTCGGTATAGCCGGCACCGAGGATCCCGGTGACCTTGCTGCTAGCCTGTAGGTCGGTCAGGGCCAGGGCGAACTTGGCCGGGGTGCTGCCGCAGTTGACGGACACCGAGGTGGTTCGCTCCTCGCGAGGGTTGAAGGCGGTCTGGGACAACTCGCCGGAGCGGATGGTCCCGTAGTCGATGATCCCACCACCACCCAGGCTCAGGTTGCAGGAGGTGGGAGTGATCGTCCCCCGCACCACCAGTTGCGCTACGTTTGTTGCCTGGGCAGCGATACTGGCTGCCAGGCAGATAATGCCCATCGTCAAACCCAATGCTTTTTTCATGATCAACCTGTCGTTAGAAAGTGTCAGGCGTTATTTATTTAATCCGGGCAGTTTACCGCCCACCTTTAGTTCCTTGATGAAACACAAAGCCATAAATAAATAACACCACGGCATCATTGCCGAAGGACAGTTTCACCCTGGCCACCACCTAATAAATATAAGACAACACCTTAAACCCTGTGAGACCTGTTAAATACAACCGTCCCTTTTAACAACTATAGAAGTAGTCCGGAGCAAACTAAAGATCAGCATAATTAACGCCGCCATGTAGGAAACCGCATAAGCACTTCAACTTTTGAAAAACTTTATAACCCCCTACATACCACTAGGGAGATGTCATAGGCCGCCCGGGAATTTGCCCTACATTTCCTACAAAACTTGATCGAGAGCAGGGGTAAGACAAATCACCGAGCACTACGCGTTGGCGCCAGCGTTTGATCGTGGCACGATGGCAAGGTTATCGACCGAGATCCCCTACCCATGCCGCAATCCCAAGCCAAGAATCTGTCCCTGATCGCCGCCATCGACCTGGGCTCCAACAGCTTTCACATGGTCGTGGCCAAGGCCCAGAACGGTGAGATCCGCATCCTTGAGCGGCTCGGCGAAAAGGTACAATTGGCGGCCGGGATCGACGATGAGCGCAAGCTCAGCGAAGAATCCATGCAGCGCGGGCTCGATTGCCTCAAGCGCTTTGCCCAACTGATCAACGGCATGCCCCAGGGCGCCGTGCGTATCGTCGGCACCAACGCCTTGCGCGAAGCGCGTAACCGTGGCGAATTCATCCGCCGCGCCGAGGAGATCCTCGGGCACCCGGTGGAAGTCATCTCCGGCCGTGAAGAAGCGCGCCTGATCTACCTCGGCGTTTCCCACACGTTGGCCGATACCCCCGGCAAGCGCCTGGTGGCCGACATTGGCGGCGGCAGCACCGAGTTCATCATCGGCCAACGCTTCGAGCCGCTGCTACGCGAAAGCCTGCAAATGGGTTGCGTCAGCTACACCCAGCGCTATTTCAAGGACGGCAAGATCACCCCGGCCCGCTACGCCCAGGCGTACACGGCGGCGCGGCTGGAGATCATGAGCATCGAACACGCCCTGCACCGCCTGACCTGGGATGAAGCCATCGGCTCATCCGGCACCATCCGCGCCATCGGCCTGGCCCTGAAGGCCGGCGGCCATGGCACTGGCGAAGTGAATGCCGAAGGCCTGGCCTGGCTCAAGCGCAAGCTGTTCAAGCTCGGCGATGCCGAGAAGATCGACTTCGATGGCATCAAGCCAGACCGCCGCGCCATCTTCCCTGCCGGCCTGGCGATCCTGGAAGCCATCTTCGACGCCCTCGAGTTGCAGCGTATGGACCATTGCGATGGTGCCCTGCGTGAAGGTGTGCTCTACGACCTGTTGGGCCGCCATCATCACGAAGACGTGCGTGAGCGCACCCTGGGCTCGCTGATGGAGCGTTACCACGTTGACCTGGAACAGGCGGCACGGGTCGAGCGCAAGGCGCTGCATGCCTTTGACCAGGTCGCCGAGGATTGGGACCTGGAAGACGGGGTCTGGCGTGAACTGCTGGGCTGGGCGGCCAAGGTCCATGAGGTGGGCCTGGACATCGCCCACTACCATTACCACAAGCACGGCGCGTACCTGATCGAGCACTCCGACCTGGCGGGGTTTTCCCGGGAGGACCAGCAGATGCTGGCGCTGCTGGTGCGCGGCCATCGCCGCAATATCCCCAAGGACAAGTTCGCCGAGTTCGGCGCCGAGGGTATCAAGCTGATTCGCCTATGCGCCCTACTGCGCTTTGCGATCCTGTTCCATCACATTCGAGGCACCCAACAGATGCCGCAAGTCACCCTGCGCGCCAATGGCGACAGCCTGGATGTGGTGTTCCCCAAAAACTGGCTGGACGAGAATCAACTGACCCAGGCGGATTTCGCCCAGGAAGCCGAGTGGCTGACGCGGGTGGGGTTCAGCTTGAACGTGCACTGACACCTAGACCCTCTCGGACGACAGCGGTACGCCAGGCCGGAACGCCGGCTCGCGGATGGCCTGCGAGGCCTGTTCATAACCGTGTGCAACCGAGAGCAGCGTGGCTTCACTGTTGCCCGTGCCGCAAAAGTGCAGCGCGGTTGGCATACCCTCCTCATCCATGCCCGAGGGCACCGAGATGCCGGGGTAACCGGCTGCGGCGGCAAAGTAGTAACTGTCGGAGCGGAAGTTCGACACGATGGCATCGAGCCTGTGCTCGCTCAACGGCTTATCGAGGGTGTCCTTGAAAGTCGGCAGGACGGCCGCCCACAGTTGCTCGCGCTGCTCATCCGTCACGTCCAGGCTGTTGATGTGCTCCAGCAACGCCTGGTCCGGCTCCCCGGTTTTCCTGTCACGCTCGTTGAACGCAATCAGCTCAGCCAGCGACTTCACGGGCAACCCTTCCCGGCCGGCCAAGTAGCCTTCCAGGCGTTGCTTGATCCCAGCAAACAGCGCGTCGCTGTATTGATCGTACGTCTCATTCGATACATTCGCGTCCAGCCTGCCTATGGGCACCATGACTGCACCCTTGGACGCGAGCAATGCGAGCGCGTCCTCGTAGTGCTTTCTGTCTGCGCGCAGGGCCGGATTCTGGGCGGCCTGCGGCGACAGCTCAGGCAGCGGGGTGTAGCCGATACGCTTGCCCTGCAAGGCATTGGCCGTCAGGCCGGCGGTATAGCCGGTGGTTTCGGTCATGGCATTGAGCGCTTCGCCAGCATCCCGCACGCTGCGGGTAAACGTGCCCACCGAGTCCAGCCTGGAACTGGTGATGACGCCCTCGGTGCTCACCAGCCCGACCGAGGTTTTCAAACCAACCACGCCGTTGTAGGCCGCCGGGGCAATGATCGAGCCGTTGGTCTCGATGCCCAGTGCCAACGGTACCAGGCCCTGGGCGACCGCCACCGCCGAACCCGAACTGGACCCTGCCACCTGCCCTCCCAGCCGATGGGGATTGAGGGTCTGCCCGCCACGGGAGCTCCAGCCATCGACCGCCACGCTGGAGCGGAAGTTGGACAGCTCGCTCATATTGGTCTTGCCCACGATCACGGCGCCAGCCTTGAGCAGGTTGTCCACAACCTTGGCGTTTTTGGTCGCCGGTGAACCGACCAGCGCACGGGAACCCGCACTGGTGTGCATTTTACCGCTGGTTTCAAAGACATCTTTCAGGGCAATCGGCACGCCGTGCAAAAAACCGCGCACGGTACCGCCGGCACGCTCCTGATCGCGCGCCCGCGCCTGTTCACGTGCATCGGGGTTGACCTGCAGGAACGCATTGCCACCCTGCAAACCCTGGTCGATGTTGGCGATACCTTGCAATGAATCGCGCACCAGCGACTCTGAAGTGACTGCCGCCCGAGCCATGTCGGACGACATGGCCTGCGCACTGCGGTAGCCCTTCGGCGGTGCGGCCAGCACCTCAAAAAAACCCGAGGCTTCAAGCCCGATTCCTACGCCCGATCCGATCATCGAAAACTCCTCAACTGCGCTATACAGGCTATCGCCTGATAGCCCGAGGTCAGTCTAGGAGCGGGAGCCTGGACTCCCCAACCTGGGAAATCTGACGGTGCTGTCCGATTTCTCAGTGGGGGGTGTAGGCCTGGCCGATATCAGCGGACCGTCAGCACCGGGCTGCCCAAGCGCTCCAGCAAGGTTGCCTGGGCACTGCGCGGGTTCTGGTTGCCGGTCGGCGTGTTGCGCACATAGCGCCCGTCCGACTGTAGGCTCCAGCTGTGGGTGTTGTCGGTCAGATAACTCTCAAGCTCTTTCTTGACCCGCATGATCAGCTTCTTGCCTTCCACCGGGAAGCAAGTCTCCACCCGCTTGTCGAGGTTGCGCTCCATCCAGTCGGCGCTGGAGAGGAACATCTGCTCCTCGCCGCCGTTGAGGAAGTAGAACACCCGCGTGTGCTCCAGGAAGCGCCCAATGATCGAACGCACGTGGATATTGTGGGACACGCCCGCGATGCCCGGACGCAGGCAGCACATGCCCCGCACCACCAGGTCGATCCGCACGCCGGACTGGCTGGCCTTGTACAGCGCGCGAATGATCTTCGGATCGGTCAGCGAGTTGAACTTGGCGATGATATGCGCCGGCTTGCCGTCGAGGGCGAACTGGGTCTCGCGGGCAATCATGTCGAGCATGCCCTTTTTCAGGGTGAACGGCGCATGCAGCAGCTTTTTCATGCGCAGCGTCTTGCCCATGCCGATCAACTGGCTGAACAGTTTGCCGACGTCTTCGCACAGCGCGTCGTCGGACGTCAGCAGGCTGTAGTCGGTGTAGAGCTTGGCGTTGCCCGCGTGATAGTTGCCGGTACCAAGGTGCGCGTAACGCACGATTTCACCGGCCTCGCGGCGCAGGATCAGCATCATCTTGGCGTGGGTCTTGAAGCCGACCACGCCATAGATCACCACCGCGCCGGCCGCTTGCAGGCGGCTGGCCAGTTGCAGGTTGGATTCTTCGTCGAACCGCGCACGCAGTTCGATCACCGCCGTGACTTCCTTGCCGTTACGCGCGGCGTCGACCAGTGCATCGACGATTTCCGAGTTGGCGCCGCTGCGGTACAGGGTCTGGCGCACGGCCAGGACATGAGGATCCTTGGCGGCCTGGCGCAACAGGTCGACCACCGGGGTGAACGACTCGAAGGGGTGCAGCAGCAAGATGTCCTGCTTGCTGACCACACTGAAGATGTTCTCGCTGTTTTGCAGCAGCTTCGGAATCTGCGGGGTGAACGGCGTGTATTGCAGTTCCGGGTGGCTGTCCAGGCCGGTGATGCTGAACAGGCGCGTCAGGTTCACCGGGCCATTGACCTGGTACAGCTCGGTCTCGGCCAGGTTGAACTGCTTGAGCAGGTAGTCCGACAGGTGCTTGGGGCAGGTGTCCGCCACTTCCAGGCGGACCGCATCGCCGTAGCGCCGCGAGAACAGCTCGCCGCGCAGGGCGCGGGCCAGGTCTTCGACGTCTTCGGTATCGACCGCCAGGTCAGCGTTACGGGTCAGGCGGAACTGGTAGCAACCCTTGACCTTCATGCCCTGGAACAGGTCATCGGCGTGGGCGTGGATCATCGACGAAAGGAATACATAGTTATCGCCAGCCCCCCCGACCTCTTCCGGTACCTTGATGATCCTTGGCAACAGGCGCGGTGCAGGAATGATCGCCAGGCCCGAATCACGGCCAAAGGCATCGATCCCTTCGAGCTCGACAATAAAGTTCAGGCTCTTGTTCACCAGCAGCGGGAACGGGTGCGTCGGGTCCAGGCCAATCGGGGTGATGATCGGCGCGATCTCGTCACGGAAATAGCGACGAACCCAGGTCTTGAGCTTGACGGTCCAGTTGCGGCGGCGGATGAAGCGCACCTGGTGCTTTTCCAGCTCCGGCAAGAGGATGTCGTTGAGGATGGCGTATTGGCGATCCACATGGCCGTGCACCAGCTCGCTGATACGGGCCAGGGCCTGGTGCGGCTGCAGGCCATCGGCGCCGGCTTGCTCGCGGGCAAAGGTGATCTGCTTCTTGAGGCCGGCGACACGGATCTCGAAGAACTCGTCCAGGTTGCTGGAAAAGATCAGCAGGAACTTCAAACGCTCGAGCAACGGGTAGGACTCATCCAGCGCCTGTTCCAGCACGCGGATATTGAATTGCAGTTGCGACAGCTCGCGATGGATGTACAGGCTGCTGTCGTCCAGGTTCGGAATCACGATAGGCGGTGCCGCCACCACCGGCTCCGCGGTCACGGCAGGCTGCTCGGGCGCAAGCTCCGGCGGGGTTTCGGCCACCTGTTCAACCACCGGGTGCGCATCTTTTACGGCAACTTCTGTGAGTCCTTCGGTATTCATCGAGTGTTCCTGTGAGGGCTATTGTTGCTCTCTAAGCAATTGGGCGGCACGGGCGGCAAAGTAAGTCAGGATGCCATCAGCACCCGCACGTTTAAAGGCGGTAAGGGACTCAAGGATCACGCCTTCACCCAACCAGCCATTTTGAATCGCGGCCATGTGCATGGCGTATTCACCACTGACCTGATAGACAAAGGTTGGCACCTTGAATTCCTCCTTGACCCGATAAAGGATGTCCAGGTACGGCATGCCAGGCTTGACCATCACCATATCGGCGCCTTCGGCCAGGTCCGCCGCCACTTCGTGCAAGGCTTCGTGGCTGTTGGCCGGGTCCATCTGGTACGAGGCCTTGTTGGCCTTGCCCAGGTTCAATGCCGAGCCGACCGCATCGCGGAACGGGCCGTAGTAGGCGCTGGCGTACTTGGCCGAATAGGCCATGATCCGCACGTTGACATGCCCGGCCAGCTCCAGCGCCTCGCGGATCGCCTGGATCCGACCGTCCATCATGTCCGAGGGGGCCACCACCTGGGCGCCCGCTTGGGCATGGGACAGCGCCTGCTTGACCAGTGCGTCGACGGTGATGTCGTTCTGTACATAACCCTCTTCATCCAAGATGCCATCCTGCCCGTGGGTGGTGAACGGGTCCAGCGCCACGTCGGTGATCACCCCAAGCTCGGGGAAACGCTCGCGCAGGGCGCGGGTTGCGCGCTGGGCAATGCCTTCAGGGTTCCAGGCCTCGGCGGCGTCCAGGGACTTGAGCCCGGCCGGCGTGACCGGGAACAGCGCCAGCGCCGGGATCCCCAGTTCAACCCACTGCGCCGCCTCTTCGAGCAGCAGATCAATGGTCAAGCGCTCGACACCCGGCATCGACGCCACCGCTTCCCGGCGATTTTCACCGTCCAGCACAAACACCGGCAGGATCAGATCATCCACCGTCAGTACGTTTTCACGGACCAGGCGGCGAGAAAAATCATCACGACGGTTGCGGCGCAGGCGGGTAGCGGGAAACAGGCGTTGGGCGGGGGTAAAGCTCACGGCAGACTCCTGAGCCCGGCTTGACGGGCGAGCGTGACAGTTATAAGCGGCCATTATGACGAAGGAATGACAGTTGTGCTTACTCATCCAACTGGCATGCGACCTGTAGCCGCATTCATGCTTTACGTAGGAAATGTTCACTTCGTGACACATCTCGATACTTTCATGAATGTTCACGAAGGCGTAGGCTGCGCGTTCATTTCGCCAGCACCCAGACAATGCTCCAACAATTTCTGAATGACTTTGGCTACTTTGCCCTCTTCCTGGGGACGTTCTTTGAAGGTGAGACCATCCTGGTTCTCGCAGGCTTCCTTGCGTTCCGCGGATACATGGATATCAACGTGGTGGTGGTGGTCGCGTTCTTCGGCAGCTACGCCGGCGACCAGCTCTGGTACTTCATGGGCCGCAAGCACGGGCGCAAATTGTTGGCGCGCAAGCCACGCTGGCAACTGCTGGGCGATCGGGCGCTGGAGCATATCCGCCGGCACCCGGATATCTGGGTACTGAGTTTCCGCTTCGTCTACGGCTTGCGTACGGTCATGCCCGTGGCCATTGGCCTGTCCGGCTACCCGCCGGGGCGCTACCTGTTGCTCAACGGTATCGGCGCGGCGATCTGGGCGGCAGCGCTGGGTGCTGCGGCCTATCACTTTGGCGCCGTGCTCGAAGGCATGCTGGGCAGCGTCAAGAAGTACGAGCTGTGGGTCCTCGGCGCCTTGCTGGTGCTCGGCCTGGGCTTGTGGCTGCGCCGGCGCATCCGCAACGCCCGCCTGACCCGGGAAAACTGCGCGGCCGAAAAAGCCCGGCTGGAGCAGGAGCAACTGGCCGAGCCGAAAAAGCCCGAGCCTACGACGCCAATCGAGTAAGCCGGCCCCGGCAACAGTAAAGGCCGATGACACTGAGCAGGCTGTAGCTGGCCAACCCCAGCCAGCCCAGCACGCTGGCGGGCCACAACCCGACCAGCGGCGCCAGCCACACCAACGGCACGTTCAGCCCCAACCGCAGCAGCTCGGCCTTCAAGGCCCACGGGCGATTCTCCAGGGCCACGCCCAGGGTAAACAAGCCCAGTGCCATCACACTCCAGCCCAACACAAGCGCAGCGGTCGGCATGCCTTCGCCGACATTCATCAAATAGCTGCCAAAACCCACATACGCGGCAAATTGCAGGGCGATGTAAATCTGCTGGCGCGTGTCCAGGGGCACCTCGAATTTCCGGAACTGGCTCAGGTCCGGCTTGGCCAGCGGGTACCTGGCCTGGACGTCCGCCGGGCGCCAGCCGGTGCGCATGAACCAGATACGCAGTTTGTCCCACCCATTTTCGGTACGCCGGGCGTCACTCCACAGCTGTGCATAAAACTGCAGGTTGGCCCACAGCGGATTCCAGCTGGCCAGAGGCGTGGTCACGCCAAAGATCACCGGCTCGTTTTCGTCTTCTTCCTGGAACGAGCCAAACAAACGGTCCCAAATAATGAACACCCCGCCGTAGTTGCGATCCATGTAGAGAGCGTTCTGTGCATGGTGGGCCCGATGATTGGACGGTGTGACGAAGAACCATTCGAACCAGCCGAGCTTGGGCACATGGCGGGTATGCACCCAGAACTGGTACAGCAGGTTGAGCGACGCCACGCTGATAAACACCAGCAGCGGCACGCCGACGACAGCCAGCGGCAGATAGAAGACCCAGCTCAGCAAAAAGCCGGTGCTGGTCTGGCGCAAGGCGGTGGTGAGGTTGTAGTCCTCGCTCTGGTGATGCACCGAGTGCGCCGCCCACAGGATATTGCGCTCGTGGCCGCAGCGGTGCAGCCAGTAGTAGCAGAAGTCGTAGAAGACAAACGCGAACACCCAGGTCCAGACGCTCTGGGCCGGCATCTCGAACAGCGCCAAATGCTTGAGGGCGAAGGCATAGGTCAGCAGCCCGACGCCTTTGGTCAACAGCCCAGTGGTGGTGGACAATACACCGGTGCTCAGGCTGTTGATGGCGTCGGCCACCCGGTAGTTGCGCTCGCCACGCCAACGGTCGGCCAGCAGTTCGACCACAATCAGGGCAATGAAAAACGGTACCGCGTAAGGGACGAAGTCCATGGGCCAGTCCGGTCAATTATTGTTACACCAAGATTAGTGCAGTGGCCGGTTGTCCCATTGGCAATGCGCGACAAATAAGTAGACATTTAACGCCATAAATCAGGAGAAATGCCCATGAGCAAAAAGATTGCAGTGATCCTTTCCGGCTGTGGCGTGTACGACGGCGCTGAAATCCATGAAAGTGTTATCACGCTGCTGCGCCTGGATCAGCGCGGCGCCGAGGTCCAGTGCTTTGCCCCGGACATCGCGCAGTTGCATGTGATCAACCACCTCACCGGCGAAGAAATGCCTGAGTCGCGCAATGTCCTGGTGGAGTCGGCGCGCATCGCCCGGGGCGAGGTGAAGGACATTCGCGAGGCCCGCGTGGAAGAATTCGATGCGCTGATCGTGCCCGGCGGTTTTGGCGCGGCGAAGAACCTGTCGAACTTTGCCGTCGAAGGCGCAGGTTGCAGCGTCAACCCGGACGTACTGGCACTGGCCGAAGCCTTTGCCGAAGCGGGCAAGCCGGTGGGGTTGATCTGCATTTCGCCGGCCCTGGCGGCAAAAATCTACGGCCCAGGCGTGACCTGCACCATCGGCAACGACGCCGACACCGCCGCCGCCCTGGACAAGATGGGTGCGACCCACCAGGAATGCGCGGTAGACGAAATCGTCGAAGACAAGGCGCGCAAGCTGGTGAGCACGCCGGCCTATATGCTGGGCAAGAACATCAGCGAAGTGGCATCGGGGATCAACAAGCTGGTGGACCGGGTATTGGAACTGACCCACGAGAACGACTGAACGAGCGAAGCCGATCAAACAGGTGGGAGCTGGCCAGCTCCCACAATTTGACCGCAAGTACCTTCAGGAAGCCGCCACCCGGCGCTTCTCGGCCAAGCGGCTGCGGCTGTACAGCACCACAATCGCAATGATCGCCACGGCCTGGGCACTCAACGAGTACGCATCGGCATGGATGCCCAGCCAGTCGAAGTCAAAGAACGCCACCGGCCGGGTACCGAAAATGCCGGCTTCCTGCAATGCCTTGACGCCATGCCCGGCGAACACCACCGACAGCGCACACAGCAACGCCGCGTTGATGCCGAAGAACAGCGCCAACGGCAACTTCGCCGAACCGCGCAGGATGATCCACGCCAGGCCCATCAGCAGCACCAGCGCCGTGGCACCACCGGCCAATACCGCGTTATGCCCGGCAGGACCGGCCTGCAGCCACAGGGTTTCGTAGAACAGGATCACCTCGAACAGTTCGCGGTACACCGAGAAGAACGCCAGGATCGCAAACCCAAAACGCCCGCCACCGCCGACCAGGCTGCTCTTGATGTAGTCCTGCCAGGCGGCCGCGTGGCGCCGATCGTGCATCCATACCCCCAGCCACAACACCATCACACTGGCAAACAGCGCCGTGCAGCCTTCGAGCAATTCACGCTGGGCGCCGCTGACGTCAATCACATACGCCGCCAGGGCCCAGGTCGCCGCGCCAGCGACCAACGCCAGCGCCCAACCGACGTTGACGCTGCGCACCGCCGACTGCTGGCCGGTGTTACGCAAAAAGGCCAGGATCGCCGCCAGCACCAGGATCGCTTCCAGCCCTTCACGCAGCAGGATCAGCAAGCCCGAGATATAGCTCAACGACCAGCTCAGGCCGTCGCCGCCCAACAGGCCGGCCGCTTCAGTGAGTTTGCCCTTGGCCACATCCAGGCGCTGCTGGACCTGCTCGATTGGCAATCCGTCCTGCAACGACTGCCGATACGCCATCAGGGCTTTCTCGGTGTCCTTGCGCACGTTGGCATCGACGTTATCCAGTGAGCTTTCCACCAGCTCGAAGCCTTCCAGATACGCCGCTACCGACAGGTCGTAGGCCTGCTCGTGCTCACCACTGCGGAACGCCGCAAGGCTCTTGTCCAGGGTCGCCGCGGTGTACTCCAGCAACTGCGCCGGACCACGCTGGACCTGCGGCGGCTGCGCGCGCTGGGCGCGGAACACCCGGACGGCGTCCGGCCCTTCGGCGGCCAGCACCTCTTCCGGGGTCTGGCGCGCCAGGTCGGCCAGGTTGAAGGATTTTTCGCTTTTTGCAGCGGCCGGGTCGGCGGTGAAGCCGGCGATGTAGGTCGCCAGGTCCCAGCGCTGACGGTCATCCAGCTGGTCGGCGAACGACGGCATGTCGGTGCCTTCGACGCCCAGGCCCAGGGTGTTGTAGATGCCATACAGGCTCAGGCGGTCCAGGCGCTGCGCATCGCGCAGGTTGGCCGGCGGCGGGGTCATGCCGACACCGGCCGGGCCATCGCCCGCCCCGGCGTCACCGTGGCACACCGAACAATGCTGGGCGTACAGCGGCGCGCCACGTGTCGGGTCCGGGGTAATGGCCGGCGCCTGGCTGACTTCATAGGCTACCGCCAACTGCGCCCCCAGTTGCCGGGCCTGGCGTGCTACCGCGTTACCGTCCTGATGGCTGGTAACGGCGGCCAGCAGCTCATCGACGCCTTTGACCAGCGCCTCACGCTCGGGCTTGTCCGGCAGTTCTGCCACCAGCCCCTGCAACACGCCGAGAAACTCCACCTGTTCACGGTATTCAGACTCATCGACCACCTTGCCCGCCTGCACCGTCGGCGGATAGTCGGCGCCAATGTAGTCCAGTAAATGCAGGGCCTGGGGCGCACCTTCTGCGGTGGCAGCCAGCAGATTGAAGCTGCACGACACCAACGCTGGCAACAACAGCCAGGCGAGAAAACGGGAGGGGGCAGTCATGAATGAATCTCAGATGGAAACAAGAAGTAACATATTGTCGAATGTTAATGGGTTTGACTCAAGGCGTTAGTGATTGGCGGCTGAAATCTGTGCCCTGGGTAGTGGCACAAACCTTAAACAATGCCGCTGAAAAGCCATTGTTTTGCCAGTAACGAGGCCTATAATGCGCCGCCTTCGTTATCGCGAATCGGCATTTAGGCTCCTCTTTTTATGAGGAATAGGTAGGAAAAAGCTTCCTGCGATTGGTTTTTCGACCCGACCAGCCCCTTCGGCCGATTACGCTCAGGGAAGCAGCACCTCAATGGCATCTCGCGCTTTTACCTCCCTTGCCCTCGCGGCAGTCACGCTGCTGTCGGGCTGTTCGATGTTCCGCAGTTACGACACTGAACTGCAAGCCACCAATCAGCAGTTGGCCAGCGGCAACGTGGATGCCGCGCTGACCCTGCTGGAAAAGAACAACAGCAGCGAAGACAAAGACCTTCTCTACTACTTCGAAAAAGGCGAGTTGCTGCGCGCCAAGGGCGACCTGGCCGGCAGCCAGGCGGCCTGGCACCGCGCAGACGTGGTGGTGTACAAGTGGGAGGAGTCGGTCAAGTTCGACACCGAGCGCTATCTGGCGCAGTTCGGCAGTTTCCTGGTCAATGACAAGGTGCGGCGCTACGAAGGGTATGACTATGAAAAGGTCATGCTCACCACCCAAATGGCGCTGAACCTGCTGGCCGTCAACGACTTCGACGGCGCCCGCACCGAAATCAAGAAAACCCACGAACGCGAAGCGGTGATCGCCGAGCTGCGGGACAGGGAATACCTCAAGCGCGAAAACGAAGCCGAGCGCCAGGGCGTAGCCACCCAATTCAAGGACTTGCGTGGCTACCCGGTGGAAAGCCTCGACGCGCCGGACGTGGTGGGCCTGAAGAACAGCTACCAGAGCGCGTTCAGCCATTACCTGGCCGGTTTCGTCTACGAAGCCCTGGGTGAAAAAGACCTGGCCGCGCCGGGCTATCGCAAGGCCGCCGAACTGCGCCCCAACACACCGCTGCTGGAACAGGCGCTGCTCGATCTGGACGCCTCTGCCGTAGCAGCTGACGAAAGCGACGTTCTGATCGTGGTCCAGAGCGGCCTGGCGCCGGCCCGCGACTCGATCCGCCTGCCGTTGCCGATTCCTATTGACGGGCATTGGGTGATCACACCGCTGTCGTTCCCGGTGATCAAGCCAGACACTTCGACGGCCACCTTTGCGCAGATCGGCGTCGACGGCCGGCAGCAGAACCTCACGGCCCTCAACAGCACGACCGCGATGTCACGCCGCGCCCTGCGCGACGACATGCCGGGGATCATCCTGCGCACGACCGTGCGTGCCATCAGCCGTGGCGTGACGCAAAAAAACCTCAACCAGACCAACCCAATGGCCGGCCTGGTGCTGGGCATCGCCTCCGCCGTCACCGAGGGCGCCGACACCCGCACCTGGCGCACCCTGCCGGACGTCACCCAGGTCACGCGCCTGCGCCTCAAGCGTGGCGAGCACCAGGTGAGCCTGCCCAATGCCCTGGGCGGCAGCCTGGTGACGGTCAAGGCCGAACAACGCCACCAGGTGATCACCTTGCGGGTGGTCGGCAACCAGGTCTTCGCCAGCAGCCTGGCGGCCCATGTGGTCGCGAGCAACCCGGCCCAGGCCGTCGCCAGCCTCAAACAACCTTAAGGAGCACGCTATGCGTCATTTCATCCTCGGCGCCCTGGCGCTGATCTTCCTCGCCGGCTGCGCCACCCCGCCGCCGGCACCTGGCAGCGCCGCGAGCAAAGTCGTGGTGATGGGCAAGTTCAAGGGCATCGCCGTCGGCGCCATTCGGGTGGCCCGCGAAAACGGCTTCCTGACAGCCAAAGTGCAACTGAGCAACATCACCAGCAGCAATCAGATGATGTACTACCGCTTCGCCTGGCTGGGCGCCGATGGCTTCCCGGTGGGCGACGAAGAAACCTGGAAAGTGCTGAACCTCTACGCCAACCAGGCCACCTTCCTGCCGGCCATCGCCAACCTGCCCCAGGCCGCCGACTTCCGCCTTGAAGTCAAGACGCCTTGAGCCTGGCCCCTATTCAGTTTTCGAGAGACCTTCCCATGTTTGCACGCTTTTCGTTCCTCGCCGTGATCGCCGTCCTGGCCAGCGGCTGCGCCAACACCTCGCCGGTCATCGGCGGCAAAAACATCAGCTATGGCGACACCAAGGCCGTGGAACTGGTGACCAACGAGTTCGGCTCCACCGACCTGCAGATGATCGCTGAAAGCATGACCCGCTCCCTGGCGCAGTCCGGCATCCTCCAGGGCCGCCCGGTGGTGCAGGTGTATGACGTGAAGAACAAGACCAGCGAGTACATCGATACCCGCGAGATCACCACCTCGATCAAGACCCAGTTGATGAAGACCGGCACCGCCCGCTTCGCCAGCGACAACACCGATATGCAAAGCCAGGTCGACCAGCTCAAGCTGCAAAACCAGAGCGGCCTGTACAAGAAGTCCACGGTCAGCAAGACCGGCAACATGGTCGCCGCCAAGTACCGCCTGGAAGGTTCCATCAGTTCCATCGTCAAGCGCAGCGCCGACTACAAGGACGTGTTCTACAAGTTCAGCCTGCAACTGGTCGACGTCGAAAGCGGCCTGGCGGAATGGATGGACGAAAAAGAAATCCGCAAGACCACGGAGCGCTGAGCCATGGGCCCATGGATCGGCATCATCGCTCTGCTGTGCAGCTTTGGCGCCTGGGCGGCGCCGAAAATCGCGGTCACGGACCTGGCCTACGAGGCGCGGGTGGAGCAATACATCCACGCCGTCGCGGCCAGCAATAACTTCCAGGCCAGCCCGTATAACGCCAGCGGCGCGTCCAGCTACACCGAGTTCGAGAGCCGCAACAGCTACATCGAACAGAGCGAGCTGCGCAAATTCAGCGGCGATATCAAGGGCGAGATTCTCAAGTCGCGCCAGTTCCAACTGGTCCAGGGCACGCCCTACACCAGCGAGGCCAAAGGCGATGTGTACGACGTGATCAAGCGGATCAAGGCCGGCCACTTCAAGGGCGCCGACTATGTGTTGTTTGGCTCCTTGTCGGATATCGACTTCACCCAGGACATCAACGCCCTGGATCGCACCAACAGCTATTCAGCGGTACTGGGGCTGGCGGTCGTGGCGGACTTCAGCCTGATCAACACCCGTACCTACGAGATCACCTCGGCATTTACCGCCATGGGTGAAGGCCAGGACACCAAGTTGGTGAGCAGTCGCGACGTGCGCGTGAGCCTGAGCCGGCCACGGGTGGTGAAGGAAGTGTCGAAAACCCTGGGTGAAGATGTGGCGCGCCAGCTACAAGAGCAGTTGGGCGGCGGGTATCAAGAGCCCGGCCAGCCTGCGTTGCGCAATAACCTGCCAAGGGATGAGGCGCCGAAGATCCTGCACTGAACCCAAAACCAATGTAGGAGCCGGCTTGCCGGCGATAGCGATGGGTCAGTGCAATATATGCTGGCTGATACACCGCTATCGCCGGCAAACCAGCTCCTACAGTTTTGATTGGGTTTATTCAGTCAGGCCGTTGCGCGATGCAGGCTGGCGAGGAAACCCGCCGCGCCCACGAACAGCCCGGCAAACGTACGGTTCACGCGTTTTTGCTGCTTGGGTGTGCGCAACAGGCGCAGTACCTTCGACGCCAGCCCGGTGTAGCCGGCCATCACGACCATATCCACGCCGATCATGGTCGCGCCGAGGATCAGGTACTGGATCAGCAGCGGTGCCTGCGGGTTCACAAACTGCGGCAGCACCGCCAGCATGAAGACCAGGGCCTTGGGGTTGCTGGCATTGACCAAGAAACCACGGAACATCATCGCCATCGGCTTGCCGATCGGGCGTACGGCCGCGTCATCGCTCATGTCCATGGGCAAGGCGCGCCATTGCTTGACGGCCAGGTACACCAGGTACGCCACGCCAAACCACTTGATCGCATAGAACGCGGTAGAAGACGCCGCAAGAATGGCGCCCAGGCCGCCCGCCACCACGGCAATCTGCATCGCCAGGCCCAATTGCAGGCCGATGGCGTTCCAGTAACCGCGCAGGAAACCGTATTGCAGGCCGCTGGACATGGAGGCGATGGCGCCCGCGCCGGGGGAGAGACTGATGATCCAGCTGGCCAGGAAAAAGGCCAGCCATGTGTCGAGCGCCATTACACACCTCGTAGCAAATTCGTTGTGAGCACTAAGCTAACTCCGAGGGCCGAGGGCTGGCTAGAGAATTTTAAGGCAAGGGGCTGATATCACTACCGCGCCAGCGGCGTACCGAACGCTGGAAGAACAGGCTGTTGGGCACTTGCACCACCGCGCTGTCGGTGCCCGCCTCGGCCACTTCGATCAGCGTGGTGTAAAGCAGGTTGATCGCGATCACCCGGCCTTTGACGCCAGGCTTGTCGACGGTGTCCACCAGCTCGACCACATCGCCCAGGCGAAACGGCCCGACGGTAAAAATCAGGATCGCGCAGAGCAGGTTGGACAGCACCGACCACATGGCAAAGAACGCCACCGCCGCCACGGCCACAAAACCCGACAGCGCAGTCCACAGCACGGTGGCCGACACGCCCAGGCGTTCGAGGACGAAGATCAGTGCACTGCCCATGATCAGCCAGCGCAGGCCACCACGCAGGGGCATCAGCAGTTGTGGCGGGAACGGGTAGCGCTCGCCCAGGCGCGTCAGGCCCTTGGCGACGAAGCGCTGGGCCAGGTAGCCGGCCAGCAGGATCAGCAGGATTTGCACGCCGACCCACACCGGTTCGATCCATTGCGCTGGCAGCGGCAGTTGCAAGGCTTCCATCAGGACAGCGCCTCCAGCTCCGCTTGCAGGCCTTCGAGCAATTCGAGGGCTTCCATCCAGGTTTCCTCCAATTGCCCTTCACGCACCTTGAGCTTGGCCTGTTCGGCCAGCAAGTCACGCAGTTCATCCTTGCGGGCCGCTTCGTACACCGCGCTGTCGCCGAGGCTGGCTTCGATCTTGGCCAGGCGCTCGTGGACCTTGCCCAACTCGGCTTCGAGCTTGTCGGCTTCGCGTTTGTGCGGCGCCAACTGCTGGCGCAGGGCAGCGGCGGCCTGGCGTTGGGCTTTCTTGTCGGTCTTGTCCGGGTTGACCGGGGTGTTGCTGACCGGCGCATTACGCAGACGGTAGTCGGTCAACCAGCGGGCGTAGTCGTCCAGGTCGCCGTCGAACTCTTCCACCTTGCCATCGGCCACCAGCAGGAAATTGTCGGTGGTGCTCTTGAGTAAGTGGCGGTCGTGAGACACCACCAGTACCGCCCCGCTGAACTCCTGCAAGGCCATGGTCAGCGCCAGGCGCATTTCCAGGTCCAGGTGGTTGGTCGGTTCGTCGAGCAGCAGCAGGTTTGGCCGGTCCCAGGCGATCAGGGCCAGGGCCAGGCGGGCTTTTTCGCCGCCGGAGAAATTCAGCACCGGCTCATCGATGCGTGCGCCACGGAAGTCGAAGCCACCGAGGAAGTCACGCAGGGTCTGTTCGCGCTCCGTTGGCGCCAGGCGCTGCAAGTGCAACAGCGGGCTGGCCTTGGAGTCGAGGGAGTCCAGTTGATGCTGGGCGAAGTAGCCCACCACCAGGTTCTCGCCACGGGTCAGGCGCCCGGCCAGGGGTTGCAGCTCGCCTGACAGGTTCTTGATCAGCGTCGATTTGCCCGCGCCGTTGGGGCCGAGCAAACCGATGCGCGCACCCGGGGTGAGCTGCAGCTTGACCTTCTCCAGGATGGTTTTGTCGCCATAACCCAGGCGTGCATCCGAGAGATCGAGCAAGGGGCTGGAGATTTTCACCGACTCGCGAAACACAAAGTCGAACGGCGAATCGACGTGGGCCGCCGACAGTTCTTCCATGCGCTCCAGGGCCTTGATCCGGCTCTGGGCCTGGCGGGCCTTGGTGGCCTGGGCCTTGAACCGGGCGATGTAGCTTTCCATGTGCGCACGCTGCGCCTGCTGCTTCTCGAAAGCCTGTTGCTGCTGGGCCAGGCGTTCGGCACGGGCCCGCTCGAACGCGGTGTAGCCGCCGCGATAGAGGGTGATTTTCTTTTGCTCGACATGGGCGATGTTATCGACCACGGCGTCGAGGAAATCCCGGTCGTGGGAAATCAGCAACAAGGTGCCGGGGTAGCTCTTGAGGAAATCCTCCAGCCACAGGATCGCATCGAGATCCAAGTGGTTGGTCGGCTCATCGAGCAGCAACAGGTCCGAGGGGCACATCAGCGCCTGGGCCAGGTTCAGGCGCATGCGCCAGCCACCGGAAAAGTCGGCGACCGGGCGATCCATCTGTTCGTTGGTGAACCCAAGGCCAGCGAGCATTTTGCGCGCGCGGGCGTCCGCGGTGTAGCCGTCGGCGCTGTCGAGTTCCGAGTGCAGGCGGGCCTGGGCGGCACCGTCCTGGGCTTTCTCAGCCTCGGCCAGGTCGTGTTGCACCTGGCGCAGGCGCAGGTCGCCATCGAGCACGTAGTCGATCGCGATGCGGTCCAGGGTGTCGATCTCCTGGCGCATATGGGCGATACGCCAGTCGGCCGGCAGCAGGCAATCCCCGGAATCCGGGGTCAGCTCACCGAGCAACAGGGCAAACAACGTGGATTTGCCGGCGCCATTGGCACCGATCAGGCCGGCTTTGTGACCGGCGTGCAGGGTCAGCTCGGCGTCTTCAAGAAGACGTTGCGGGCCACGCTGTAATGTTAGGCTTTGAAGTCGGATCATAATGGCGGCGGAGTCTACCAGCTTCGTTGACCGCTGGCTTGGGTGTGAACATGTGCGCTGACCTGTGGAGCTTTGCCCTCTCGACCTACGCCCGTGCGGGCGCTGAAGATGCCTGCCTGCGCTTGCAGGAACAAGGGGCGAATGTGTGTCTGTTGTTGTGCGGGCTGTGGCTGGAACAGCGTGGCGTCGCACCCGAACCTGCGCGTGTGCTGGCACTACGGGAAATTGCCGACCCCTGGCAGGCAGATGTCGTACAGCCCTTGCGCAAGGTGCGCACGCAATGGCGCGCTATGGCGCAGCAGGATGTGGAACTGGGAGCTTTGCGCGAGCGGGTCAAGGCCCTGGAGCTGGAAGCCGAACGGCAGTTGCTGTTACGCCTGGAGGCGCTGGCGAAGGGTTGGCCAACAGGGGAACGAGCCACGGATCAAACATGGCTTGAAGGACTGGCGACCGAAGCCGCCAACCTCGACCACGACGCGCTGCATCAGCTGCGCGCCGCGGCCACCGGCACTTAGGAAGCGCTGGTTGGGGTGGTGACGGGTGCTGCCGGGGCAGGCGTGTTGCTGGCCGGTGCGGTGGTAGCGGCTGGAGCGGCAGGGGTAGCAGGCTTGGCGGCTGCTGGAGCTGGTTTGGCGGCTGGCTTTGCAGCAGCTGGCTTGGCAGCAGCAGGTTTAGCCGCTGATTTTGCAGCAGCAGGTTTGGCAGCTGGTTTTGCGGCAGCAGGTTTGGCAGTTGGCTTGGCGGCTGGTTTTGCGGCAGCAGTTTTAGTAGCTGGCTTAGCGGCCGGCTTTGCAGCAGCAGTTTTGGCAGCTGGCTTGGCGGCTGGTTTCGCAGCAGCAGTTTTGGCAGTTGGTTTAGCGGCAGGCTTTGCAGCAGCAGTTTTGGCAACTGGCTTAGCGGCTGGTTTCGCAGCAGCAGTTTTGGCAACTGGCTTAGCGGCTGGTTTCGCAGCAGCAGGTTTGGCAGCTGGCTTGGCGGCTGGTTTCGCAGCAGCGGTTTTGGCAGCTGGCTTGGCGGCTGGTTTCGCAGCAGCAGTTTTGGCAGCTGGTTTAGCGGCTGGTTTCGCAGCAGCGGTTTTGGCAGCTGGCTTGGCGGCTGGTTTCGCAGCAGCGGTTTTGGCAGCTGGTTTAGCGGCTGGTTTCGCAGCAGCGGTTTTGGCAACTGGTTTCGCAGGCGCTTTTTTAGCAGCAGGCTTGGCCGCAACTTTGGCCGGCGCCTTGGCCGCAACGGCCTTGGCCGGTGTACGAGTGCTCAGCACTTTGGCCACCGCTTCTTTCACACGACCAACACCCTGCGCCAATTTCAGGCTCTCTTGGGCATCGCGCTTGAGTTGAAGGATGTAGGTGCGGGTTTCGGATTGACGATCCTTGAGGGCATCGAGCAAGTCCTCAAGTTCTTTCACGGCGCCCTTGGCTTTGGTTTGCGCCTTGGCTTTGCCGGCGGTTGCGGCGTCTTGCAGTTTGGTACGGGATTTATGCAGTTTTTCTTGCGCCTTGCCGCGTTGCTTTTCCAGCTTGGCGAGCAATTTTTCTGCATCAGCCAAGGCTTGGGAGCAAGCACTTTCCAAATGTTCGAGCAGGCTGCCCGAGAGTTGTTGGAGCAAGTGCAACGGGGTATTAACAGGCTTCTGTTTGGCCGACATGGTTTACCTCCTGGCTGACGTGGGTGCGGCTCATACTAGCCCTCTGCTCTTACCGCCGCTAGGGCATGTTGACAGTATCGAATGCGTTGCGTTGCACCGCACAAAAATTCTTATCGATATAACGAAAAACCACTCCATTCTTTACCCCCTCACACTGGCATAATCCACCGCACTTTCGGCTGGAGAATACCCATGTCGCGTTACCTTTTTTTCATCCTGGGTTTGTCGATTTCAGTGGCCAATGCAACTGAACCGGCGGCGTCCAAAGACAGCCACGACCTGGCCTACAGCCTGGGCGCCAGCCTGGGTGAGCGCCTGCGCCAGGAAGTCCCCGACCTGCAGATCCAGGCCTTGCTCGACGGTCTCAAACAAGCCTATCAAGGCAAGCCCCTGGCACTGGATGAGGCACGCATCGCACAGATTCTCGCCCAGCACGAAGCGCAGGCCAGCCACGAGACCCAAGTGCCGCAAAGCGAAAAGGCTCTCGCCGCCGAACAACAATTCATGACAACGGAAAAAGCCCGGACCGGCGTGCGGGAATTGGCCGACGGTATCTTGCTCACGGAACTTACCCCCGGCAGCGGGAAAAAGCCGGGCGCCCATGATCGGGTTCAAGTGACGTATGTGGGGCGATTGCCCGATGGCACGATTTTCGACCAGAGTGCCCAGCCCCAATGGTTTCGCCTGGACAGTGTGATCAACGGCTGGCAAAGCGCGTTGCAGCAGATGCCGGTGGGCGCGAAGTGGCGCCTGGTGATTCCATCGGCACAAGCCTATGGCGCAGACGGCGCAGGTGAGTTGATAGCACCTTACACGCCACTGGTTTTCGAGATTGAGTTGCTCGCAACCGGAGCCTGACCCCAACGAAAAACGGTGCGCCATGCGCACCGTTTTCTTGTCTCGCCGCGAAGGCTCAAGCCTGGGTTGCAGGCTCTTCCTTGTGGGCGTTGTGCAGCACTTCGATCAGGCAGTCTTCCAGCTCGAAACGCTCATGGAGCAAGCCGCCCAGCTCTTTGAATTTTGCGGCAACGCACTCACCCTTGTCGCAGAGGTCGTTAAAAGCCAGGAGCTTTTCGGTGATGACGTCGATGCGCGGGTAAATGGTCTTGGCCAAGTCCAGGCCACGCTGGTCGTCAAAGGCCTCGGCCTCCTTGGTCAGTTGCTCATACACCCCGAAGTGCCCTGCCGAGACGTAGTCCACCAAGACACCACAGAACTCCTGCAGAGGCTTGCGGTTCTCAGCCAGAGCCTCGGGTTTCTCACCAAGAGCATCAAAGGCCCGAACCAATTCGTGACGTGCTTTCAACCAGCTGTCGATCAGCTTATGCACACCACCCCAGCGTTCCTGAGCATTCTGACAACTTTCCAACATGATGATCTCTTCCCTTATGGGCGGTGCCGCTTTTGCCCGCGCAATACGTCGAGGATAAGCGGCAAGCGGACAACGCCGCATCGAACAAACTGTTTCAATAACGCGTGCGGGCCAGATTATGCCCGCGTGACTATGGCTTCAAGGTACGCAGACCAGAAAGTTCATACAAGTGTTTAATCCCATCCTACGAGCCAACACACCCAATCAGTGCTTCACGAACCGCAAACCCGGGCCGGGCAACAAACGCGAAAACTGCGTTGCCCCCAGGATGAGCATGGCCACGAAGAACAGCAGGCTCCACTCCGGGATGCTCAAGTCGAACAGCGTCCAGTTGATTTCCACACAATCGACGGTGCCCTTGAATGCCAGTTGCAAGGCTTGCCCCAGCGACAGGTTTTCGATCATGTATTCCAGGCTTGGCCAGCAGTTGGGCATCTGGTCAGGCGGGATGTTCTGCAACAGCACCTGGCGCACCGCTGTCACTGCGCCGAGCAGCGCACAACCCATGCTCGCCGCCCAGTACAGGTAAATGCCCACGCGCCTGGGGCCATGGAGCGTTGCTATCAGGGTAATCAGGGTGAACACCGCCAGCAGGCTGCGCTGGATCAGGCACAGGAAACAAGGTCGCAGCAGAGCCCCGTATTCCAGATAAAAAGACGCGCCCAACGTCAGCACACCGGCCATGAACGCCAGGAAGAACAAGGAGCGTGAGGGGGCCAAAGACATTGTTTATCCGCAACGCAAGAGATAGGTAGTTACGGTAGAGGAAAGACCTTACCCCTTTCAATACGCGCTGGAGCAGACGCTTCCGCGAGATAGCAGGGATATCCCGTCAGAGGGCAGGCGACTTTACGTGGCCCGGTGTGGGAAACCACCTCAAGCCCCTGAAATCGAGAAAACCCAGGGATTTTGAAGGGCTGGTTACCAGATGCTTCCGAGCCAACCCTTCAAAACATCCTACGTTAAACCCGTGCAGGCACCGGTAGCGGCGAAGCCAGCAGGCGACTATCCAACAACCCCAGGCCTTCCTGGAACAGTTGATTACTGCGCTCGGTGTCACCCAACTGCGCCAGCAATCGCGCCAATTCGGCGCAGGCCTCGGGGTTGCGCTGCACTTGCAGGCTGCTTTCCAGATAGTCCCGCGCCTTGCCCCAAAGACTGTTTTGCAGGCAGAGCCGGCCCAGCGTCAGCAACAGGCTGGCGTCCCCCGGATGGTCCTTGAGCCAACCTTCGGCGAATTTCAGCTGGCGTGCCGGGTCGCTACCGCGCAGCAGGCCATACAACCTGATCAAGTGACTGTCGTAACCACGCTTGAGCGCAACACGCAACGCCTCTTCGGCCTTGGCATCGGCGCCCAATTGGCGCAATTGCTCGGCATAGGCCAACACTAACTGGGGCTCCTGGCGCTGGGCCGAGGTCAATTGTTGCCAGGCCCGTTCAAGGGACTGCAGACCCGCCTCGCCTTGTTCTTCACGCTGTACCGCCAGGCTCAGGTTTTCACCCCAGGCCCGGCGCTCCAGATCCGCCAGCTCGGGGGCGGGCAGCACTTTGTCCTTGCGCAGTTCCGGTAACAGCCGGATCACCGAGGACCAGTCACCGCGCTGCTGGTGCAAGCGCTGGAGCTGGCGCAAGACCTGGGCGTTGTGCGGATGGCGCTCATGCATGGCCTGCAGCGTCACGAGGGCCGCATCCGTGTCGCCACGGTCCATCTGCAACTGCGCGTGGCTCAAGGCGATGGCGAGCTCGGCCTGGGGCTGACGTTCCAGGGCGCGCTCCAGCAGGCTGTCGGACTCTTCATAACGGCCCTGCTCGTTGGCCGCCCGAGCTGCGCCAAGGTAATACAGCAATGGTTGGCGTTCGGCTTCCGCCGCGCGGTGCAGGTGCCGCTCGGCACTGGCCCAGCGGCCTTCCGCCAGGTCCATCTGCCCTTGTTCAATAGCGACTTGCACCCGTCGACTGCGATTACGCCGCGACCACGGGTTGACCACGCCACCGGAAGTCGTCACCAGGCCCAGCAGTACCCGCAGCAGATAGATCGCCAGGCCGACGACAAACACCGCCACCAGGGTCGACCACAGGCCGGACTCATAATGCAGCACATGGGGGTAGCTGATCAGCACATAGCCGGTGTGTTTCGAGATGCCCACAGCCAGCGCCAGGGCGAGAGCTATCGCCAGCACCAGGATCACATAGAAACGCTTCATCGGCTTTACTCCTGGGTCGCCGGCTTACCGGCTGAAGCCTTGGCTTCATCGGCAGACAGGTGGCGGCGTTCAAGGTAAGCCTGCACCGCAGACAAACTCGCGGCGAGGTCCGGGGTCACCACCGAGACGGCCTTGGGCTCAAGCTCGGTGATACGCGCCAGCATGGCCTGGCTTTGCGGATTGTCCTGGTTGAAGTTGCCCTGCAACACGCTGCGCGCCTCGCCCAGCGCTCGGGCGTATACCGCCGGCTCGCCATTGAGTGCGGCCCATTGCGCCTGCTCCAGCGCCAGGCTCAGGGCCAGGCGCACCTGGTTCAGGCCTTGGCCTGCCAGCAACGGGCGGATGTTATCGTCGGGATTGAAGTCGATACGGAAGTAGCGGGAAATCTGCTCCCACCATTGGCTCCAGCGATTGTCAGTGTCGGTAGTCGCAAGGCCTTGCGGGCTTTCTTGCAGCTGATATTCCGGGGACACGGCCGCCAGTTGCACCACCTGGTCCCGCAGCGCCGCCAGTTGCAGGTACAGCCCGGTACGATCCGGCTGCTCGACACTGCGCAACGCCGCCAGGCTCTTGGCCAATTGCTCGCGGGCGGCGTACGAACCCGGATCGCTCTGCTCGCGCAGGATCTCATCGGCGCCCTGCACCAGCGCCTGGGCACTGTTGATGTCCTGCAACGCTGACAAACGCAGGCTGGCCAGGCGCAGCAGATGCTCGGCCTCGGCCAGGCGCCAGTCCTTGCGGCTGGCACCCAGCACGGTTTCCAGACGCTGGTTCAGGCGCTGCTGGTCGCCCTGTAATTGCGCGACCAACCGGCGGCGTTCCTCCAGCTCATCAGCACCGGGCAATTGTGCCAGACGTGCGGCCAACTGCTGTTGCGCCTGCGCGATGCCCTGGGATTGTTCATCCAGGGTGCGCACCTGCCCCAACTGTTGCTGGCTGCTCGCTTGCAAGGCCCGGACCTGCCAGAGCCCCCAGCCGCCAGCCGCAACACCGGCGGCACCAAGCAGCAGAGCGAGGATCGCCAGGCCATTGCCACGGCGAGGCGCAGTGATCGGGGTCTCAACAGGCGCATCGAGCGCGGGCTGAGCTTCATCTTTAGGCAAGGCTGTTTCGCTCACGTGTCCATCCTTTGCGTTATTAGAGAGTGGGAACGGGCTGGCTCCGTAACGCCACTAGCAAAGCCGCGGCACTGGCACCACGGCAATCCACAACTTTTTCCGCGCCCGCCGCCCGCGCCATTTCGGCGACTCGTGGGCTGGGCACGAACAACGGCAACTGGGCCACGCGTGGCCAATGGGCACCGGCGAGGCCTTGCAGATGCAAAAAACCCTGCCCACTGCTGACCACCAGGCCGTTCAAGCGTTCCACTGCAATGCGTTGGGCGAGCACATCCGGGTCGTAGGCCGGCAGAAACCGACGATACAACTCCAGATAATCGACACTAGCACCTTGGCCGCGCAAACGCTCAGCCAGCAGCTCTCGCCCACCCTGCCCGCGCAGGATCAATACCCGCGCATGGTCAACAGCGACAGCCTCGCGCAACCTGGGCAATGCAAGCAAGGCCTCACTGTCATCCCCAAGCTCGGGGTAGCTCACGTTAAGGCCATGCTCAGCCAGGACCTGGGCCGTTGCCGCACCAACGCTGAACCACGGCAAGGCCGGCACTGCTGGCGCGTATCGATCAAGCAAGTGCAACGCCCGGCGTGCGGCCGGCTTGCTCACGACGATCACCGCACAATAGCGATCCAGGCCCTGAAAAACCGCCCGGTGTTCAGCAGTGATGGGCAAGGGTTGGGTTTCCAGCAACGGCAGGCTGCTGCTGAAGATACCGGCTTCGGACAACGAGGCCGCCAAGGCTGCCGAATCCTCGGCAGGCCGCGTCAGCAGCACACGCCAGTCGGTCACTGCGGACCGGCCTCGCCATAGACTTTTTGCAGAATGGCGCCGGCGCCTTTTGCCAGGAGTTCTTCGGCTACCTGCACGCCCAGGCTCGCGGCTTCGGCTTGTGGCCCGCGGATTTGCGCGGTGAGCAGCAAACCACCGTCAGGGTCGCCCACCAGGCCGCGCAGCCACAGGTTCTCACCCTCAAGTACCGCGTAGCAGGCAATCGGTACCTGGCAGCCACCATTGAGGTGTTTGTTCAGGGCGCGTTCGGCGGTGACACGAACCTCAGTGTCGTGGTGATCCAGAGGCTTGAGCAGCGTCTGGATTTCCCAGTCTGCGGTGCGGCATTCGATACCGACTGCTCCCTGGCCACCGGCCGGCAGGCTGTCCTCGACACTGATGGCCGAGGTGATGCGGTCTTCAAAGCCCAGGCGAATCAGGCCAGCCGCCGCCAGGATGATCGCGTCGTACTCGCCGGCATCCAGCTTGGCCAGGCGGGTATTGACGTTGCCCCGCAGGAAGCGGATCTGCAGGTCCGGGCGACGGGTCAGCAACTGGGCCTGGCGACGCAGGCTGGAGGTGCCGACGATACTGCCCTGCGGCAATTCATCGAGGGAGGCGTAGGTGTTGGACACGAAGGCATCGCGCGGGTCTTCACGCTCGCAGATGCAATACAGGCCCAGGCCTTCGGGAAAGTCCATCGGCACGTCTTTCATCGAGTGCACGGCGATGTCGGCTTCGTTCTCCAGCAGAGCGGTTTCCAGCTCCTTGACGAACAGGCCCTTGCCACCGATTTTCGACAGCGGCGAGTCGAGCAGCTTGTCGCCGCGACTGACCATGGGCACCAGGGTCACCGTGAGGCCAGGATGGGCTTGCTCAAGGCGGGCTTTGACGTATTCGGCCTGCCACAAGGCCAGGGCGCTTTTACGGGTGGCGATGCGGATTTCGCGAGAGGACATGGATCAATCCGTACTGAATAGATACGGCAGATAATAACAGCTCAGGCAGAACCGCCTTGATTTGAATCAGCAAGTGCGGGGCCTCCCTGGCCGCAGCGCACCGCAATTGGGGCATGCAGGTCGCTACAGCCTTCGGGCTAAAGCTGCTGCATCATCTTGCGCACGCCTGCGACGTGGCGCCGGCTGACGATCAATGCGTCGCCGTTGAGCCCTTTGAGGAACAGCTGGAAATGGCCCAGGGGCGTGCGCTGCAGACGCTCGATGCGTTCGCGGGCCACCAGCGCGTTGCGGTGGATACGCACGAAACGCTCGCCAAATTCGTCTTCCAGGGCCTTGAGCGGCTCATCGAGCAGCACTTCACCGTGCTCGTGACGCAAGGTCACGTACTTGTGATCGGCAATGAAATAAATCACCTGGTCCACGGGAATCAGCTCGATGCCCTTGCGAGTCCTGGCACTGATATGGCTGCGGGGGCCGTTGCCACTTTGCGCCGCGGGCTGGGTCAGGGCGGCAAGTTGCACGCGATTGGGCCGCTCGGCTTTCTTCAAGGCCTTGAGCAGGGCATCGGCTGATACCGGCTTGGCCAGGAAGCTGACACCGCTGGCCTCCAGGGCCTCGGCAGAAAACTCCTCGTCGCTGGCGCATAACACCAGCGCCGGCGGCGACTCGCGCTCGCTCAAGCGGGCGGCGACCTGCAGGCCATCAAGGCCCGGCATGCGGATATCGAGGAGCACCACGTCCGGCTTCAGGCTGTCGATCAAGGTCAATGCCTCGTCGCCACTGGACGCGCTCGGTTCAAGGGCAGTGTATCCCTCGAGTTCACTGACCATACGGCTCAGTCGCTCGCGGGCTTGGGGTTCGTCATCAACGATCAGGACATTCATATTGCGCTGGATTCCTGCGTGAGTCTCGCACAAGGATAGCGTAGACAGGTGCGGTGACTTCCGTCACGGCGATCCACGCTAAGACTAGCGTGAGCGGCAAAAAGTGCCCCGAGAGCGACACCAATATTTACCCGGACCTGTTCAATACCGCCCAAAACCCGATACCGCAGGGCATCGTCATAGGGTTTGCTGATACTCAATATGAACACCCCCTCTACTTTAAGGTTAGCCTGGAGTTCGACCTCATCGCCTGGCATTGGTGCACTGCACCCCTGTCAGTGCAACTGTAGACGCTCACGAAGGCGACATTGCTCAATCGTCAAATATCGTCTCAATAAACACCCTTTGTTTACCTCAGGAACCGACCGGTTTAAACCCCCGCGTTCACTCCCGCCTCCAGTCTCATCCCGGACGCGGCCAACGGCAAGGCACTTTGCCACCCATCAAACAAATAAAAATGCCGACGCGGCGTATCAACGCCTCCACGGACAACCCTGTTATTATCGGCGGCACACTTTCATGCCCTCTTTTAAGCAGATCACGAGCGAATCCATGAGCACCGACAAGACCAACCAGTCCTGGGGCGGCCGCTTCAGTGAGCCCGTCGACGCCTTCGTCGCGCGCTTCACCGCCTCCGTCAATTTCGACCAGCGCCTCTATCGCCACGACATCATGGGCTCGATCGCCCACGCCACCATGCTGGCCAAGGTCGGCGTGCTGACCGATGCCGAGCGCGACAGCATCATCGATGGCCTGACCACCATCCGTGGCGAAATCGAGGCTGGCACCTTCGACTGGCGCGTGGACCTTGAAGACGTGCACATGAATATCGAGGCGCGTCTTACCGACCGCATCGGCGTGACTGGCAAGAAGCTGCACACCGGGCGCAGCCGCAACGACCAGGTGGCCACCGATATCCGCCTGTGGCTGCGCGATGAAATCGACCTGATCCTGGCCGAAATCACCCGCCTGCAAAAAGGTCTGCTGGAGCAGGCCGAGCGTGAATCGGACACCATCATGCCCGGCTTCACCCACCTGCAGACCGCACAACCCGTGACCTTTGGCCACCACCTGCTGGCCTGGTTCGAAATGCTCAGCCGCGACTACGAGCGCCTGGTCGACTGCCGCAAGCGCGCCAACCGCATGCCTCTGGGCAGCGCGGCCCTGGCCGGCACCACCTACCCGATCGACCGCGAGTACACCGCGCAACTGCTGGGTTTCGACGCCGTGGGCGGCAACTCCCTGGACGGCGTATCGGATCGCGACTTCGCCATCGAGTTCTGTGCAGCAGCCAGCATCGCGATGATGCACTTGTCGCGTTTCTCCGAAGAACTGGTGTTGTGGACCAGTGCACAGTTCCAGTTCATCGACCTGCCGGACCGCTTCTGCACCGGCAGTTCGATCATGCCGCAAAAGAAAAACCCCGACGTGCCGGAGCTGGTGCGCGGTAAAAGTGGCCGTGTATTCGGCGCACTGATGGGCCTGTTGACCCTGATGAAGGGCCAGCCCCTGGCCTACAACAAAGACAACCAGGAAGACAAGGAACCGCTGTTCGACGCCGCCGACACCCTGCGCGACTCGCTGCGCGCATTTGCCGACATGATCCCGGCGATCAAGCCCAAGCACGCGATCATGCGTGAAGCGGCGCTGCGCGGTTTCTCCACCGCCACTGACCTGGCGGACTACCTGGTGCGCCGTGGCCTGCCGTTCCGTGACTGCCATGAAATCGTCGGGCATGCCGTGAAGTACGGCGTGGACACCGGCAAGGACCTGGCGGAAATGAGCCTGCAAGAGCTACGTCAGTTCAGCGACCAGATCGAGCAGGATGTGTTCGCGGTGCTGACCCTGGAAGGCTCGGTCAATGCCCGCAACCATATCGGCGGCACGGCTCCGGCCCAGGTCAAGGCAGCAGTGGTGCGCGGCCAGGCCCTGCTCGCCAACCGCTAAAAGCATCGCAGGCAAGCCAGCTCCCACCTTTGACCAGAGCCTTCAATTTAACTCGGTCAAAATGTGGGAGCTGGCTTGGCGGCGATAGCATCACCTTAGTGTCACTGACACACCGAGGTGCCTGCATCGCGGGCAAGCCCAGCTCCCACACAAGCCCGCTCCCACATTTATGACTTCTTCGCCGCGACCATCGCCATGAAGGCTGGCATCGCCGCCTCCTTGTCCGCCGCCACTCGCCGGGCGTTGGGCAGGTCTTGCAACTTCTTCAGCAAGGCCTTGGCCTTCGGCAACTCAGCCAGCAGATCCAGGCCAAACAGCTTCCCACCGACCGCACACGCCAAGTCCACGCTGTACATAAAATACAGATCGGCAAGCGTAAAACTCTCCCCCGCCACATACGGTGCAAACTTGCCGTGCCGGCCCAGCGACGCAATCCCCAACAGCAACTCGGCCTTGGCCTTGTCCTTGATCGCCTGCGGTACCGTCATGCCAAAGAACGCCTCGCCATAACAAGCGCGGGCCGGCAGTTCGATGTACAACTCGATTTCCCGGCACAGCGCCAACACTTGGGCGCGCTGGAATGCATCGCCTGGCAGCAGGGCCGGGCCCGACTGGGTCTGTTCGAGGTATTCGAGAATCACGCTGGTTTCGTTGATAAAACCTCTCTCGACCTTCAGCACCGGCACCTTGCCGCGCGGGCTCACAGCCAGGGCTTCAGGGGTTTGCCCGGCATAAAAAGCCACTTCCTCGAAGGGCAGGCCTTTTTCCAGGAGCGCCAGCTTGACCATGTTGTAGTAGTTACTGACCGAAAATCCGTAGAGCTTGAGCATCACAAAGCCTCCAGGCCGTGCAGGGGGTTGGCTGGGTAGGTTATAGAACGTGATGCGCCGCCTGACCAGCAGCATCACCTGGCTGAATGGAGGTAGACTGGCGCCCTTTCCTGACAGGAGGCAGCCATGAGCGAGCCAACCGATATCGACAACGACGACGAAGAGTTCGCCGAATCCACACTGACCCAAGCGATCGAAAACCAGATCGAAAGCGACAACCCGCCCGCGGCCAAGGCCACGTTCAACAAGCTGACCCTGGTGGGTTACGAGCGCGAAGACATCCTGAACCTGATGGCCCATGTGCTGGCCGTGGAAATCGACGCGATGCTGGAAGAAGACCGGCCGTTCAACACCGACTGGTATGAAACCGCCCTGCGCGCACTGCCAGAGCTGCCGCCGGAAAACCAGTAGGCCCCTGGAACCGCCATCGCCGGCAAGCTGGCTCCTACAGGAGTGCGGCTTGCCTCCCCTGTGCCCATATCGCACTGGACAGTTCGCCCAAGTACGTTCACCTTAGGGGCTGCTAGCGTCTGACAATTCCTAGAACGTCTGGAGTCCTTATGTCGTATACCCCTGAGTTGGTTGCCGAACTGGAAATCCTTGCACTTTTTAACCTGGGCAATATCCAGGAAGGCCTGAAAGTCCATCAGACCGCCGCTCCCACTGCCATTGCTGCTGCCAAACGCCTGTTCGAGAAAAAACTGATCGACCAGCCAGATGGCGGCTACCTGACCAGCCTGGGCCGCGACGCGGCAGAACAAGCGCAAACATTGCTGACGATTCTGACTACCGCTACCACCAAAGAAGCCGCCTGATCCACCGTATCGCCCACGGGATCCTCTGTTCACGGATTCCGCGGGCATTCCCGTGTGCACGATAAAATTCTGACGTCAAAAACAAATTCCCCTTAAACCTCCTACGATTCTGTCTGTAAACTCCTACACGGCTGCCCACGCCGGGCCCTGCGAGCCGTTGAGTTCGACATGACCAGTACCCATGAAATCCGCCCTGACTTGGATGAAGGCATTGACCGCAAGGTACTGGCCCAACTGCGCTCGCGTTTCCTGACCCTCAATGCCGGCCGCATGGCCCGCGCCGTCGAAGGCCTGACGCCGCGCCAGCAAAGCGTGCTGGCGCTGCTGCCGCTGTTTTTCCACGTCAATCACCCGCTGCTGCCGGGCTATGTCTCGGGCAGTACGCCGGCCGGCTTGGCGAATTTTGAACCGGATGCCCAGGTCCTGGCCGAAGCCCAGCGCCTGACCCGCTCGTTTTCCTACAAGCCACGCCACGGCAACCCGCCCACCCCGATCCACGGCCTGTTCCTGATGGGCAGCCTCGGCACGTTGGCCCAGGCTGACCAGAGCGATATGGACGTGTGGGTGTGCCACGCCGCCGACCTGAGCGAGGCCGAGCTGGGCGAGCTGCGCAAAAAATGCCAACTGCTGGAAGCCTGGGCCCTGGGCATGGGCGCCGAAGCGCATTTTTTCCTGATCGAACCGAGCCGCTTTGCACAGGGCGGTCGCGATACCCAGCTCAGTTCGGATGACTGTGGCACCAGCCAGCACTATCTGTTGCTCGACGAGTTCTACCGCACCGCCATCTGGCTGGCCGGGCGTACGCCGATCTGGTGGCTGGTACCGGTCTACGAAGAAGCGCGCTACGCCGAATTTACCCACACGCTGATTTCCAAACGTTTTATCCGCGCCGACGAAACCCTCGACCTCGGGCACCTGGCCCATATTCCACCTGGGGAATTCATCGGCGCCGGCCTGTGGCAACTGTTCAAGGGCATCGAGTCACCCTATAAGTCGGTGCTCAAGCTGTTGCTGACCGAGGTGTATGCCAGCGAACACCCCAAGGTGCTGTGCCTGAGCCTGCGTTTCAAACGCGCAGTGTTCGCCAACCAGTTGGATCTGGATGAGCTGGACCCGTATATCGTGGTCTACCGCCGCATCGAGGAATACCTGCGCAGCCGCAACGAACCCGAACGCCTGGAACTGGTGCGGCGCAGCCTGTACCTGAAGGTCAACCGCAAGCTCACCACCGGCCAGCGCACCATCGGTTGGCAGCGCGCACTGCTGGAGCGCCTGGCCAATGAATGGGGCTGGGACCAGCGGCAACTGGCCCTGCTCGACAGCCGCAGCCAGTGGAAAGTGCGCCAGGTCGCGTCCGAGCGCCGGGCCCTGGTCAATGAGCTCAATTACAGTTATCGCTTCCTGACCCAGTTCGCCCGCACCGAACAGACCGTGAGCCTGATCAACAAGCGCGACCTCAATGTGCTGGGCCGGCGCCTGTACGCGGCCTTCGAACGCAAGGCCGGCAAGGTCGAGTTCATCAACCCAGGGATTGCTCCGGACCTGGCCGAAGACACCCTCACCCTGGTTCATTCGCCCAATCGCAAGGAGCCGGGTCAGTTTCACTGGGGCCTGTACAACGGCAGCCTGACCGCCCTGGAATGGGAGCACTTTGCGCCGATCAAACGCAGCCGCGACCTGCTGGAGATGCTCACCTGGTGCCATCGCAACGGCGTGATCGACAGCAGCACACGCCTGGCCCTGCACCCCGGCACCAGCGACTTGAGCGAATTCGAGCTGTTCAACCTGCTGGGCAGCCTGCAACAGACTGTCGCCCTGCCCCTGGCCACGGTCGATGAAGAACGCCTGCTGCGTACGGCGATACCCGAGGAGGTGCTGTTGCTGATCAACGTCGGCGTCGACCCCCTCAAGCATCACCGTGACTTGAATATCCTGATGACCACCGAGCGCACCGACTCCCTGAGTTACGCCGGCGTCAGGGAAAACCTGGTGCTGACCCTGGACCAGGTGACGCTCAACAGCTGGAACGAGGTGATGGTCAGCCGCTACGAGGGGCCCCACGCCCTGCTCGATTGCCTGCGCGATTACCTGAATCAGTTACCGCATGACCGATTGCCGCGGCTGCGGGTGCGTTGTTTCTGTCACAACCGTGCGCAGTTCATTGCCCAGCGGGTCGAAGAGATTTTCGATACCGCGCAAAACCTGATGCTCAGCCAGCTCAACCACCGCTATCTGATCCAGGTACAACAGCACTATCACGTCATGGAGCTGGCACCGGGGCAAGCCAATCACGTGTCATTGCCCAGCCAGCAGGCGCTGGTGGACTACCTCAGCGAGGAGCTGGCCAGCTACAGCCCGTTGCACCTGGATGCCATGGCCCTGGAAGACCACGACCTGGCAGCACTGCTGCCCATGGGCCAGGCCGATTGTGTGCAGGTGTTCTACCGCATCAACGACGGCTTCGCCGAGCTGTACGTACTCGACGAGTTCAACGCCCTCTGGCAACAGCGCCTGCCGTTTCATGATGAGCAGAGCTTGCTCGCGCCTTTGCAGCGCTTTCTGCAATCGATCATTTATCGACGGGACGCGCTGTCACCGCTGGACCCGCAGCAGCCACTGGGGGCGGTGCAGACGCTGTATTACCAACTGCTGCCATCGGCAGGCGGCCGTACCCGTCGGGTCGAGCCACGGCCTGCGCCGCAGACTCCGGCCAACAAACCGTTCTACGACGTGCAGGCGATTATCGGCAAGGGTGCGCCAGGCCAGGTGGGGATCACCCTGTACTGCAATCAGCGGGAGTTTTGCGAACTGGAGTTTGGCGACCAACTGTTTGCTGTGGTCGCCCAGGAGATCGTCGGGCAGCGCCGGGAAACCGAGCGCTATCGTTGCTACATCACCGATTTGGACCTATCCGGCCTACTCGGTGATGTTCAAAGCCCAAGCAATCTGTACCTGCGCTACAAAGCCGAGTTGGAGCAGGCGCTCAACCAGGCCTTGAATGAGGTTTAGAGCGCGAATGCGCCGCCGTCCTTCGGCTGGCCTTCGACACTCAGCAGCTCAAGCTTGAGGGTCTTGCCGCCCGGAGCAGGCCAATCGATATGCTGGCCGACTTGCAGGCCCAGCAACGCACTGCCCACCGGGGCCAGGATCGAGATCTTGCCTTCGTCGGCATTCGCGTCCTTGGGGTAGACCAGGGTCAGGTGATAGTCCTTGCCGCTGCTTTGCTCACGGCAATGCACGCTGGAGTTCATGGTCACGACACCGGCAGGCACTTCATCGTGGCCAACCACCTCTTCGGCGCGGTCAAGTTCGGCTTGCAGGGCGATGACGCCTGGCAGTTTGTCGTCCATACGGTCGATCAGTTGCTCAAGACGTTGCACATCGAGACGGGTGAGGATGATGGAAGGTGCAGTCATGATTGCGGCAGACTCCTTTTTTTCTGCACAAAAAAGCAAAACCCCGCCAATAAACGGCGGGGTTCTCACGGACCTCGATGAGTTGAGGTATACCCGGACACTACCACAGCACACCAAATAAACAAGATGGGCCGGCCTGAAGGTCAGGCGCCAGCCTTGCGTTGCTCGGCCTGGGCGACGATCACGCGGCGCCGCTGGTCGTCGGCGGAGCGCCATTCCCGGATGTCTTCCACATGCCGGAAGCAGCCAAGGCAGACTTTTTGCTCATCCAGCCGACACAAACTGATACAAGGTGACGGCACAGCCGGGCTGACATTGCTGAACAGCGGCTTGGGCGGGCGGACGGGCGCGGGCTGGGTCACGATCAGATCTCGTCGAAGTCCAGCTCGACGCCGGCTTGTTCCAGGGTGATGCGTGCAAGCATTTCGCTCAACAGCTCGTCACTGGTGTCGTTCGACCAGCGTTTTTCTTCTTCGTCGTAGTCGAAGTGAAACCCTCCGGAACGCGCGGCCAGCCACAGCTGGCGCAGCGGCTCCTGGCGGCTGAAGATCAATTGGCTGCCGTTCTCGAACTTGACGGTCAACACGCCTGCAGAATTTTCCAGATCCACGTCCAGGCCACTCTCGTCGAAAATATCCTCCAGCGCTTGCTGGGTCGCATCGACCAGGTCGTGAAAGCGGGCTTCGGTCAAACTCATGGTGGGAACCTCAAAAAGTGTCTACTCACGCTCAAGCGCCGCACGATACGGAGGCGCCATGATGATTGCAAAGGATACCGATTTCATTCCCACCAGCCGTGCGAATTATCCCGACGGGATGTAGGCCACATCACGACATACTCGGCAAAGCCCCGCCGGACGGGTGTCCCGGCGCATAGGCAAGCTGGCGGGTGGTCGGTATACTCGGGCGCAATTAATGCATATTCAAGGATTTAGCCATGAAGCGCCTGATCTCTTCCCTTGCTGCGCTCGTCGCGGTCGCTTGCCTCGTCAGTGCCTGTGGTCAAAAAGGCCCGCTGTACCTGCCCGATGACAGCAAAGACCCGAATGAACAGGCGCAAACGTCGCAATCCAAAGCGCACAAGCACGACACCTACTAAGGGAATTTCATGGACGCTTTTAACTACCGGGACGGCGAGCTGTTCGCGGAAGACGTGGCGCTGTCCGCGATTGCCGAACGCTTCGGTACCCCGACCTATGTGTACTCGCGAGCGCATATCGAAGCGCAATACCGCACCTTTGCCGATGCACTGGAGGGTACGCCAAGCCTGGTGTGCTATGCAGTAAAAGCCAACTCCAACCTGGGTGTACTCAATGTCCTGGCGCGCCTGGGCGCTGGTTTTGACATCGTGTCCCGTGGCGAGCTGGAGCGTGTACTGGCCGCGGGCGGCAAGGCTGACAAAATCGTGTTCTCCGGTGTCGGCAAGACCCGCGAAGACATGCGCCGCGCCCTGGAAATCGGCGTGCATTGCTTCAACGTCGAGTCCACCGACGAGCTCGAGCGCCTGCAAGTGGTGGCCGCCGAGATGGGCGTGCGTGCGCCGATTTCCCTGCGCGTCAACCCGGACGTGGATGCCGGCACGCACCCGTACATTTCCACCGGTCTCAAAGAGAACAAGTTCGGCATCGCCATTGCCGACGCCGAAGACGTGTACATCCGCGCCGCCCAACTGCCGAACCTGGAAGTGCTGGGCGTGGACTGCCATATCGGCTCGCAACTGACCAGCCTGCCACCGTTCCTCGATGCCCTCGACCGCCTGCTGGCGCTGATCGATCGCCTCGGCGAGTGCGGCATCTACCTGCACCACATTGATTTGGGTGGTGGCGTGGGCGTGCGTTATCGCGACGAAGAGCCGCCGCTGGTGGCCGACTACGTCAAGGCCGTACGCGAGCGCACCGAAGGCCGCGACCTGAAGCTGATATTCGAGCCGGGCCGCTACATCGTTGCCAATGCGGGCGTACTGCTGACCCAGGTCGAGTACCTCAAGCACACCGAACACAAGGATTTCGCCATCGTCGATGCGGCGATGAACGATCTGATCCGCCCGGCCCTGTACCAGGCCTGGATGGATGTCAGCGCCGTGCGCCCGCGCGACAGCGCGCCGCGCACCTATGACATCGTCGGCCCGATTTGTGAAACCAGTGACTTCCTGGCCAAGGACCGTGAACTGGCCCTGGCAGAAGGCGATCTGCTGGCCGTGCATTCGGCCGGTGCCTATGGGTTTGTCATGAGTTCCAACTACAACACCCGCGGGCGTACCGCCGAAGTGTTGGTGGACGGTGATCAAGCGTTTGAAGTGCGTCGCCGCGAGACGGTAGCCGAGTTGTTTGCTGGCGAAAGCCTGCTGCCGGAGTAAGCCATGCTGCTGCGTTTTACCAAGATGCACGGGCTGGGCAATGACTTCATGGTCCTTGACCTGGTCAGCCAGCACGCGCATATCCTGCCCAAGCACGCCAAACTGTGGGGCGACCGCCATACCGGCATCGGCTTCGACCAACTGCTGCTCGTCGAAGCGCCGAGCAACCCGGAGGTGGATTTCCGTTACCGGATCTTCAACTCCGACGGTTCCGAAGTGGAGCAATGCGGCAACGGTGCGCGCTGCTTCGCGCGGTTCGTGCTGGACAAGCGCCTGACCGCCAAACGGCAGATTCGCGTCGAGACCAAAAGCGGCATTATCGAGCTGGATATCCGCAGCGACGGCCAGATCAGCGTCGACATGGGCGCCCCGCGCCTGGTACCGGCCGATATTCCGTTCGTGGCTGATGCCCAGGCGTTGAGCTATCCGCTGGATGTCGACGGTACCGTGGTCGAGGTGGCCGCCGTGTCCATGGGCAACCCCCATGCAGTGCTGCGGGTCAACGACATCAACAATGCGCCAGTGCATGAGTTGGGCCCGAAGATCGAACATCACCCGCGTTTTCCGGCACGGGTCAACGTCGGCTTCCTGCAGGTCATCGACCGCTCCCGCGCGCAGTTGCGGGTCTGGGAACGCGGCGCCGGGGAAACCCAGGCTTGTGGCACCGGTGCTTGCGCCGCCGCCGTGGCGGCGATCAGCCAGGGCTGGATGGATTCGCCACTGTTGATCGACCTGCCTGGTGGACGCCTGTCCATCGAATGGGCAGGCCCAGGCCAACCGGTGAAGATGACCGGCCCGGCATCCCGTGTATACGAAGGACAGGTCCGTCTATGAGAGCGACTCGCTAATGACCGATAAGCCCCAGGCACCCGCCAAGCAGCCCGAAGGATCCCCTTGCGAAAGCCTGGAGGCAGCGGCCGTCGCCGCTTACCTGGAGGCTAACCCGGACTTCTTCGTCGAACACGACGAGCTGCTGCCGGCCCTGCGCATCCCTCACCAGCGCGGCGATACCGTGTCGCTGGTGGAGCGGCAGATGAAGATCCTGCGCGAGCGCAATATCGAAATGCGCCATCGACTCTCACAGTTGATGGACGTGGCCCGCGACAACGACCGCCTGTTCGACAAGACCCGCCGCCTGATCCTGGCGCTGCTGGATGCCGCCAGCCTGGAAGACCTGACCATTGCCGTCGAAGACAGCCTGCGCCAGGACTTCCAGGTGCCGTTTGTCAGCCTGATCCTGTTCAGTGACAACCCGATGCCGGTCGGGCGCTGGGTCAAGGGCAGCGACGCACAGACCGCCATCGGCGGCCTGTTGTCGGAAGGCAAGACCATCAGCGGCACTCTGCGCGAGCATGAGCTGGACTTCCTGTTTGGCGAAGACCAGCGCGTGCAGATCGGCTCGACTGCCGTGGTCGCCCTCAGCCATCAAGGCTTGCACGGTGTCCTGGCCATCGCCAGCCGTGATCCGCAGCACTACAAAAGCACCGTGGGCACGCTGTTCTTGACCTACATTGCCGAAGTGTTGAGCCGCAGCCTGCCACGCTTCACCAGCGCCCTGCGCGCGGTGCGCTAGCAATGGAGCGACAACTGGACGCCTACTGCGCTCACCTGCGCAGCGAGCGCCAGGTGTCTCCCCATACGCTGGAAGCCTACCGGCGGGACTTGAACAAGGTCCTGGCGTTCTGCCAGAAACAACAGATCGGCAGTTGGAAGGCCCTCGATATCCAGGGCCTGCGCAGCCTGGTTGCGCGCCTGCACCAGCAAGGCCAATCCTCCCGCAGCCTGGCGCGCCTGCTGTCAGCGGTGCGTGGCCTGTATCACTACCTCAACCGCGAAGGCCTGTGCGATCACGACCCGGCCAACGGCCTGGCGCCGCCCAAGGGTGAGCGCCGCCTGCCCAAAACCCTGGATGCCGACCGCACCCTGCAATTGCTCGATGGCGCGGTCGAGGATGACTTCTTGGCTCACCGCGACCAGGCGATCCTGGAGCTGTTCTATTCCTCGGGCCTGCGGCTGTCGGAGCTGACCAGCCTCAACCTCGAGCAGTTGGACCTGGCCGATGGCCTGGTGCAAGTACACGGCAAAGGCAGCAAGACCCGCGTGCTGCCCATTGGCAAAAAAGCCCGCGACGCCCTGCTGGTATGGCTGCCCCTACGAGCCCTGGCCAACCCGCCGGACGATGCGGTGTTTGTCAGCCAGCAAGGCCGACGCCTCGGGCCACGGGCCATTCAGCTGCGGGTCAAGGCCGCCGGCGAGCGGGAACTGGGGCAGAACCTGCATCCGCACATGCTGCGCCACTCCTTTGCCAGTCACCTGCTGGAGTCATCACAAGACTTGCGCGCCGTGCAGGAGCTGCTCGGCCACTCGGATATCAAGACCACCCAGATCTACACCCACCTGGACTTCCAGCACCTGGCGACGGTGTACGACAGCGCCCATCCACGGGCCAAACGCGTTAAAGGCGGCGACTCATGAGCATCAAGCTAATCACCTTCGACCTGGACGATACCCTGTGGGACAACGTCCCCGTCATCATCAGCGCCGAAGCGTCGATGCGCCACTGGCTGGCGACCCATGCGTCCAAGGTCGGCGACTTGCCCCTGGAGCATTTCGCCAGCCTGCGCCAGCACGTACTGCAACGTCATCCCGAACTCAAGCACCGGATCAGCATCCTGCGCCACCGGGTGCTGATGCACGCCTTTGAAGAGGCCGGTTATCCACAGCCGCAGGCCACGGAAATGGCCGATGTGTGTTTTGAAGCGTTTATTCATGCGCGGCACCAGCTCACGGTCTTCCCGGAAGCTGAGCCGATGCTGCAAGCCCTGCGCCAGCACTTCCTGCTGGGGGTGATCACCAATGGCAATGCCGATGTCCAGCGCGTGGGCCTGGCGGATTACTTCCACTTTGCCCTGAGGGCCGAAGATATCGGCATCGCCAAGCCGGATGCGCGCTTGTTTCAGGAAGCGTTGCAGCGAGGTGGGGTGGATGCCAGTGCGGCGGTACATATTGGCGACCATCCGGGCGATGACATCGCCGGGGCGCAGCAGGCGGGGTTACGGGCGGTGTGGTTCAACCCGGCGGGCAAGGTCTGGGAAGGCGAGAAATTGCCGGATGCGCAGATTCGCAGCTTGAGCGAGCTGCCTTCGCTGCTCCACAGCTGGAAATAACGCGACCCGACAAGCCAGCTCCCACATGGGTTTGCGGCACTGGCCATTTGTCTCAGGCATGAAAAAGCCCGCAGCGACGGCGGGCTTTTGCAGCAAGCAAGTAACCGGCCTCAGATAGGCCGACTGCCGTACTTGTTGTCCGGCTTCTTCGGTGGATCTGCCACCACGTTGGCCTCGACTTCCTGCACTTTGCCGCCCTTGGCGAGGAATTCTTCCATCGCGCGGGCCAGCGCATCGCGCTCTTTGTTCTTGGCTTCAACGCTCGGCAACTCATCAACCGACACAGCAGCCTTGGCCTTGCCCTTGGCGGTCGGGGCCGGCGCGTCATCGCCGCCGTCGTCGTCAGCTACGTCTTCGGCAGCCGCCTCAAGACCTTCTTCGGTTTCGTCGTCACCTACTTCGAGGTCGTCGTTTTCCAGATCATCGTCGCTCATGTTCTACCTCATGACTTGCGAAAAGCAGATTAGTTATAGCCCAGCTTCACCATCTGTCGAAGGCTGCCGGAAAAAAATCAACGTCCACCGGATAACCAGTGGCTTATGCCCCGTCACCGTGCAAGGTGCCGAGGACGTTACGAGCACCGCCATGATCACGCTGCTCGCCCAGATAAACGCCTTGCCATGTGCCCATTGCCAAATGGCCGGCCGTGACCGGCAAACTCAGTTGGCGAGCCGAAAGGCTGCCCTCGAAATGACCCGGGGCTTGGCCCGCAGGGTAATCAGGGTCTGCCGATGTATACAGTTCTGCGCCCATCGGCGCGCATTCTAGCGCGCTCTGGGAAAAAACAAAGTGCCGAATACGCCTACATGCCTGTAAGACATTCGCACACTGAAAAGTACCGTGTGGATCCGATCACAAACTCGACACAAAAATTCTCACACGCTTTCACCACAGGCAAATACCAGACAAAAAAATGCCCGGCAAGCCGGGCATGTTTTTTTCATAGGTTCTTACAAGTTGTAGCCACGTTCGTTGTGTTCCGCCAGGTCCAGGCCAACGGCCTCTTCCTCTTCGGTCACACGCAGGCCGATGGTCAAGTCCAGCACCTTGAGAATCACAAAGGTCACGATACCGGTGTAGATCACGGTAAAGCCTACGCCCTTGGCCTGGATCCAGACCTGCGCGGCAATATCGGTCACCGTGCCGAAGCCACCCAGGATCGGCGCCGCGAATACACCGGTGAGGATCGCCCCGACAATCCCGCCAACACCGTGCACGCCGAAGGCATCCAGGGAGTCATCGTAGCCCAGCTTGCGCTTGAGGCTGGTGGCACAGAAGAAGCAGATCACGCCAGACGCCAGGCCGATCACCAGGGCGCCCATTGGGCCCACGGTACCGGCGGCCGGAGTAACGGCCACCAGGCCGGCGACCACACCCGAGGCGATGCCCAGGGCGCTTGGTTTGCCGTGGGTAATCCACTCGGCGAACATCCAGCCCAGCGCCGCAGCCGCGGTAGCGATCTGGGTCACCAGCATCGCCATGCCCGCCGTGCCGTTGGCCGCAGCAGCAGAGCCGGCGTTGAAGCCGAACCAACCGATCCACAGCATCGCCGCACCGATCAGGGTGTAGCCCAGGTTATGCGGGGCCATCGGCGTAGTCGGGTAGCCTTTACGCTTGCCGAGCACGATGCACGCCACCAGGCCAGCCACACCGGCGTTGATGTGCACCACGGTGCCGCCAGCGAAGTCCAGCACGCCCCAGTCCCACATCAGGCCGCCGTTGCCGCTCCAGACCATGTGCGCGATCGGCGCATAGACCAGGGTGAACCAGATGGCCATGAACAGCAGCATGGCGGAGAACTTCATACGCTCGGCAAACGCACCGACGATCAGCGCCGGGGTGATGATCGCGAAGGTCATCTGGAAGGTGATGAACACCGCTTCCGGGAACAGCGCTGCAGGCCCAGTGATGCTGGACGGTGTGACACCCGCCAGGAACGCCTTGCCCATGCCGCCGAAGAACGAGTTGAAGTTGACGACGCCTTGCTCCATTCCCGTGGTGTCGAACGCAATGCTGTAGCCGTAGACGACCCACAGGATGCTGATCAGACCGGTAATGGCGAAGCACTGCATCATCACAGAAAGAATGTTTTTGGAGCGGACCATGCCGCCGTAGAACAGCGCCAGGCCAGGGATGGTCATGAACAGCACCAGTGCGGTGGCTGTCAGCATCCAGGCAGTGTCGCCGGAATTGAGGACTGGAGCCGCCACTTCGTCTGCCGCCATGGCCAGGCTGGGCATTACGATGGACAACAGGGCTCCTAGCCCTGCGAATTTACGCAGAGTCATATTGTTTTCTCCTGGGGCGTTGGGGTTTGGCGGCTTAGATTGCGTCGGTATCGGTTTCGCCGGTACGGATGCGAATAGCCTGTTCCAGATTGACCACGAAGATCTTGCCGTCGCCGATCTTGCCGGTGTTGGCCGCCTTGGTTATCGCCTCGATAACCCGATCAAGATCCTTGTCGTCAATGGCGACATCAATCTTCACCTTCGGCAGGAAATCGACTACGTATTCCGCGCCGCGATACAGCTCGGTATGACCCTTCTGCCGACCGAAGCCTTTGACCTCAGTGACGGTAATGCCCTGCACGCCGATCTCGGACAGTGACTCGCGTACATCGTCCAACTTGAACGGCTTGATGATGGCAGTGACTAGCTTCATGAAAACTCTCTCCCGAATTGGTGGACTTGCCCCAGGAAAACAAACCCGTCTCAAGTCTAAGCGCAGTGCCTGGCTTTGTAACGCATCGTCGCCTCGGCAATTGCCTTGGCGACGCCAGCTAACCGTTGGTGACGAAACATGTACCCTGGTCCGTCAGCGCACTGCATTCGTCACAGCGACTGCATCAGTGCATGGGTCATGATCGTCTAAGCAGAAACCTTGCCAGCTCCGTAAAAATCACTGAAATCAATCCGTTGCCCGCTCACACCGAGCAGTGGGCCGGTGTAGCAGCCCACATACGCACAAAAACAGTGCATCCACATTCGGGCCAATGCGCGAAAAGCGTGCGCAGAGCACTGGGAAAAGACTATAGGCGCTGCGTGATACACTGCCGGCCAACTGTTTTCCGGAATGTTTCCCATGCTCGCGCCCAAAGACCTCCTCGACGCCCTGAGCGGCCACGCCTCTCGCCTGTTCAGCGGCGAGACCCCGCTGCCTCGCAATGAAATCGAAAGCCAGTTCAAGGCACTGCTGCAAAGCGGGTTCAGCAAACTGGACCTGGTCAGCCGGGAAGAATTCGACAGCCAGATGGTAGTCCTGGCCCGCACCCGAGCACGCCTGGAGAGCCTGGAGGCGAAGGTGGCAGAGTTGGAAGCGCGGTTGAATCCACCCCAGGAATAACCACCCTGCCCCCTGTAGGAGCCGGCTTGCCGGCGATGGCTGTCTACCTGACACACCAAGCCGGCTCCTGCAATTTCAACGCCCGGATACGTTCAGTAAAACCTGCGCAAGGCGCCTCCCCCTCTCTCGTCTACCCTTGAAAAACCGCAAAGCGGCCCTCCCTTCAAGGAACGAACATGTCCCTCGCCATCGTCCACAGCCGCGCCCAGATCGGCGTCGAAGCCCCCGCCGTCACTGTCGAAGTGCATATGGCCAATGGCTTGCCGTCCCTGACCCTGGTGGGCTTGCCGGAGACAGCGGTCAAGGAAAGCAAAGACCGCGTGCGCAGCGCCATTCTCAACAGTGCGCTGCAATACCCCGCGCGCCGGATCACCCTTAACCTGGCGCCCGCCGACCTGCCCAAGGACGGCGGGCGTTTTGATCTGGCGATTGCCCTGGGGATTCTCGCGGCCAGCGTGCAGGTGCCGACACAGGCGTTGGATGGCGTGGAGTGCCTCGGCGAACTGGCCCTGTCTGGCGAAGTGCGCGCCGTCAAAGGTGTGTTGCCAGCCGCGTTGGCCGCACGCAAGGCCGGGCGCAGCGTGATCGTGCCCAGGGCCAATGCCGAAGAGGCGTGCCTGGCCGGCGGGTTGAAGGTGATTGCGGTGGATCATCTGCTGCAAGTGGTGGCGCACCTGAATGGGCTGGTGCCGATCGAGCCTTACACGTCCGACGGATTGCTGTACCTGAACAAACCTTACCCGGACCTGAGCGAGGTGCAGGGCCAACTGGCCGCCAAGCGCGCACTGCTGATTGCGGCAGCGGGTGCCCACAACTTGCTGTTCAGCGGGCCACCCGGCACCGGCAAGACTTTGCTTGCCAGCCGCCTGCCCGGCCTGCTACCGCCCTTGAGCGAACAGGAGGCGCTGGAAGTGGCGGCGATCCAATCAGTGGTCAGCCTGGCGCCGTTGAGCCACTGGCCTCATCGGCCCTTTCGCCAGCCGCACCATTCCGCGTCCGGGCCGGCGCTGGTGGGCGGCGGCTCGAAACCGCAGCCTGGGGAAATCACCCTGGCCCATCACGGGGTGTTGTTTCTCGATGAACTGCCGGAATTTGATCGCAAGGTGCTGGAGGTGCTGCGCGAACCGCTGGAATCGGGACATATCGTGATTTCCCGGGCACGCGACCGCGTCAGCTTCCCGGCACGCTTTCAACTGGTGGCGGCGATGAACCCCTGCCCTTGCGGTTACATGGGTGAGCCCAGTGGACGTTGCCGGTGTACGCCGGAGCAGATCCAGCGCTACCGCAACAAACTCTCCGGGCCGTTGCTGGACCGGATTGATTTGCACCTGACCGTGGCACGTGAAACCACCGTGCTGAACCCCTCCCAAAAGGTCGGTGATGACACGGCGAAGGCATCCGCCCAAGTGGCCGAGGCCCGGGAGCGCCAGCAAGGGCGCCAGGGTTGCGCGAATGCCTTCCTCGACCTGGCGGGATTACGCGAGCACTGCGCACTGGTAAACGCCGATGAAAGCTGGCTGGAGAGCGCTTGCGAGCGGCTGACGTTATCGCTGCGCGCAGCCCACCGACTGCTCAAGGTCGCGCGTACCCTGGCAGACCTTGAGCAAGTGGAAGGCATCGCTCGCCATCACTTGGCGGAGGCATTGCAGTACCGGCCGGCATCAGTTGGCTAGCAGCGTTCAGGAAAAATCCAGCAGCAGCCTCGCCACTTCCAGCACCTCACCCAGTACCGCTTCTGACGACTCGGCGGAAGGCTTGAGCATCAGGTGATCGGCGTAGCCCATCGCCAGGGCGAAGAGCTGCCGTGCAGCGCGTTGGGGCGACTTGCAGCGAAAGACCCCGGCAGCGACACCCCGCTCGATCACCTCGGCAAGCATGCCTTGCCATTGGGCATTGATCACCAGGTAAGCCTGGGCCATTTGCGCGTCATGCATGGCCTCGTCCCAGGCGTCCAGCCAGAGCGCCCAGCCTGCATCGGCGGTGCTGGGCAGGCAGTCGCTCAAGAATCCTACGAGCGCCTCCAGTGGTGGCGCATCGGCCAAGGGCTCGCGCACTTCATCCAATTGCTCATTCGCAAAGCGCACAAAGGCTTCGCGGCGCAATTCATTCCAGTCGCTGAAGTAGTGATAGACATGGCTGCGCGACAGCCCGGCATGTTCGGCCAAGTCACGGGTGGATACATCGGCAAAGCCCTTGCTGCGAAACAGCTCCAAGGCAGCGGCGATGATCTGGTCTTTACGGTCGATACGCGACATGGGCAATTCCTTACGGGCGCCACCAGATAAGCGGCGCTTGCTTTTTGAGCGATCGCTCAAAGATACTTGAGCAGTCGCTCAATAGTAGCGCCTATTACTCCTTTGGTGCACCCATGCCATCCACAACGCCACACATCCTGATCGAAGAAAGCAAGAAACTCGGCCAGCAATCGGCCAGCCAAACCCTCAAGGCAATCGCCAAGGCTTATCCCGGCAAGCTGTTCTGCACGCTGTCGTTGGTTGCGCTGGAGAACGCGTTGCTGCTGGCCTATCCCCTGTTTGCCGGTTTCGCCGTGGACTCGATCCTGCGCGGCGATGCCGGCAGTGCGCTGTTCTATGCGGCCGTGGTGATGGCGTTCTGGGTGGTCGGCGCCGCACGCCGGGCGTTGGATACCCGCACTTTCACGCGGATCTACGCCGATCTTGCCGTACCTGTGATTCTCAATCAGCGTCTGCAGAACCACAGCACGTCCAAGGCAGCCGCACGGGTGGTGCTGGCGCGGGACTTTGTCGATTTTTTCGAAAAACATGTGCCCGTGATCGCAACGGCCTTGGTCTCCATCGTTGGCGCAGCTGCGATGCTGCTGGTGATTGAACCTTGGGTGGGCCTGGCCTGCTTTGCGGCATTGCTGCTTTGCATCATCCTGCTACCGCGATTTGCCCGCCGTAACGAGCAGTTGCACGAACGGTTGAATAACCGCCTGGAGAAAGAAATTGGCCTGGTGGAAAAGGTGGGCGCCCAGACGTTGCGACGCCATTACCAGTTGCTGTCACGCCTGCGTATCTGGCTGTCGGACCGCGAAGCCGCTGCCTACCTGTTTCTCGGCACGCTGGCAGCGCTACTGTTCATCGTAGCGATCAGCCAACTGGCCTTGTCGCCAGCGGTCAAGGCCGGTCATGTCTATGCGGTGATGACGTACCTGTGGACCTTCGTCAGCAGTCTCGACGAAGCACCAGGGATGGTTGATCAACTGGCGCGACTCAAGGACATCGGCAAACGGGTGGACCCGGGGCTCGGGGATTGATCAGCCTTGTCGAAACCGATCCACCTCCTGCCGCAACCCCGCCGCCAACGTCTCCAGCTCCCGGGCAGTGATCGCAAGGTTCGACACCACTTCCCGCTGCTCACTGTTGGCCAGGGCAATGCTCTGCAGGTTGCTGCTGAGCAAAGTCGCGGTGCTGCTTTGCTCCTGGGTCGCGGTGGTAATCGCGGCGAACTGCTGCCCCGCCGAACGGCTTTGTTCGTCGATGCGCGCCAGGGCTGATGCGACGTCGGCGTTGCGCGACAGGCCTTCCTGCATCAGCACATTGCCCTGTTCCATGGTGCTGATGGCGTTGCCGGTTTCCTGCTGGATGCTCTGGATCATTCCGGAAATTTCATCGGTGGCCTGGCGGGTGCGTGAGGCTAGGTTGCGCACTTCATCGGCGACCACGGCAAACCCACGCCCCTGCTCCCCGGCCCGCGCCGCCTCGATGGCGGCGTTGAGCGCCAGCAGGTTGGTCTGATCGGCAATCGAGGTGATCACACCGACGATGCCGCCGATTTCCTGGGAGCGTTGGCCCAGGGTATTGATCACCGTGGCCGTGCTGTTGAGTGCCGTGGCGATATGTTCCAGGGACGACGACGCCTCCTGCATCGAGTTGCGACCGATGCGGGTCTGCTGGGCATTTTCCTGGGCCAGGCGCTCGGTATTGCCCATGTTGTCGGCAATGTTCAACGAGGTGGCGCTGAACTCTTCCACCGCGCCGGCCATGCTGGTGATCTCGCCGGACTGCTGCTCCATGCCCTCATAGGCCCCGCCCGACAGGCCCGACAGCGCCTGGGCGCGGCTGTTGACCTCTTCGGCCGCCTCGCGGATGTGGGAGACCATGGTCGACAGGGCTTCACCCATCTGGTTGAAACTGCGCGCCAGTTGACCGATCTCGTCATGGCTGGACACATTCAGCCGCGCACTCAAATCACCGGCGCCCAGGGCTTCGGCCTGGCGCACCAGGTCACCCAGGGGCTGGAGTTTGCTGCGCAGCAGCCAGACCGCCGCGCCCACGGCCAACAGCATCGCCAGCACGCTGCCGATTACCAGGCGGATACCCACGGCCCAGGTCACCGCCCGGATCTCGGCCTTGGGCATGCTCGCCACCACCGACCACGGGCCGCCGTCAAACGGCACCGCAACGCTGTAGAAGTCCTCGCCCTGGTCACTCCAGAAACGCCCCTGGCCGGGCTTTTGCGCCAGCTCCAGAATCGGCACAACCGCCTGCTCCGGGGCTTGCACACCAGCGGGCGGCACCAGCCAGTGCTTTTGCTCGTCCAGCAACGCCAGCGAGCCGGTCTGGCCAATGCGAAAACGCTTGAGGTTGGCGAACTGGGCGTTCTGCGCATCGGTGTAGTCAAAACCGATAAACAACACCGCAATCACCTGGCCGCTGGCATCGCGCACCGGGCTGTATTGGGTCATGTAGGAGCGCTCGAACAGAACCGCACGGCCAATGTAGCTCTGCCCGGCAAGCAGGCGCTGGTAGGCCGGGCCCTGGCGATCCAGCACGGTGCCGATCGCACGGTTGCCGTCCTGTTTGGTCAGGGAGGTGCTGATGCGGACAAAGTCTTCGCCACTGCGCACGAACACCGTAGCCACGCCACCGGACATCTGCTTGAACTCATCAACCTCGTCGAAGTTGTTGTTCAACACCTGGTCGCCCAGGTACAGGCTCGGGGTCTGTACCCCGGCCACATTCACTTTCTGCTCGGAACCCACGCGCAACCCGGCGGCGAAACGCTGCTCAAACAACCCGCTCAAACGCTCGGTGCTCTCGCGCAGGGTGCTGTGGAAGGTATTGAGTTGGTCGGCGAGCAAGCGCGCTTCGCTGGCCAGGTGTTCTTCGCGGGTTTGCAGGTTGGCCGAATCCAGGGAGCGCAGGGCAAATAGGGTGCTGGCGCTGATCACGACAGCCAATATGACCGCCAAGGCAATGCCCAGCTGCGAAGCGATGCGGGCGCGGGGTTGAGACATGACAGCTCCTGGCCGAGGCCCGGATCGTCCTGATCTCATAGCGCTAATCGGCGAATTTCTTGGATTGGGGGGCACGCTGAGCCGCAACTAATGGCGGCTCCGACACACCTACTTCGGCGGCCTGGATCAATACTTGAGCAAATTACAGGGGTATCACTCAAACGCATTGTTTGCGCGCGCTGCATCGATTCAGTCGAGCTGCTCGACTGGCGGCAGTGTCATGGCCCGGACCTCACTTTGCAGGAAGTCCGAGAGCCTGCGCAGGCGCTCGCCGCCGGGGCGGGTCTTGGGCCAGACCAGGTAGTAACTTTCGCCGCTGGCCACCGCAGTAGGCCAGGGCAGGCTCAAGCGCCCCTGCGCCACATCTTCGGCAACCATCAGCAAATCCCCCATGGACACGCCATAGCCCCGAGCGGCGGCAATCATGCCCAACTCCAGCGTATCGAACACCTGCCCGCCCTTGATGGCGACACGAGAGGCCAGGCCGGTGCGTTGCAACCAACGGCGCCAATCACGCCGGTCCGGCGTGGGGTGCAGCAGTTCAGCGCCGGCCAGGCGCTCCACATCCCAGGGGCCATCGCTGAGCAGGTTCGGCGCGCCCACCGGGATCAGCAGTTCGGGGAACAGGTAACTGGCCTCCCAATCTGTGGGAAAGTGCCCATCGCTCAGTAGGACCGCGCAGTCGAACGGCTCCTGGTTGAAATCCACCTCATCGATGCTCATCCACGCACTGGTCAACTGCACCTCGTTGCCCGGCTGCAAGTGCCGGAACCGACTCAGGCGTGCCAGCAACCAGCGCATGGTCAGGGTCGACGGGGCCTTCATGCGCAGGATGTCATCTTCGGCATTCAAGGTATGGCAGGCGCGCTCCAGGGCGGCGAAGCCCTCGCGCACGCCCGGCAGCAGCAAGCGCGCCGATTCGGTGAGCTGCAAGGTGCGCCCGCTGCGCTGGAACAGGCGACAGGCGAAATGCTCCTCCAGGGTGCGGATATGCCGGCTGACTGCACTTTGGGTGATGGACAGTTCTTCGGCGGCACGGGTGAAGGAGTTGTGCCGTGAGGCGGCTTCAAATGCACGCAAGGCATACAGCGGAGGAAGGCGACGAGACATGAGGAAAACTCCGACGGCACGATCCGCAAACCCTACCAGAATCATCCTGGCATGAGTTTTAATCATGCCAATGATCGCATTTATCCCTTTGTGCAAAGCGCTGAGAGCGCCGAGAATCAACCCTTCTACCCTTTGTGCAAATATTGAGCGTGATGATCATGCAGCATCCGGCGCGTACCGAACTCTGGGCCATTCTGCGGCTGTCAGGGCCGTTGATTGCCTCACAGCTGGCGCACATGCTGATGGTGCTGACCGACACCCTGATGATGGCCCGCCTGAGCCCCGAAGCCCTGGCCGGCGGTGGGCTCGGCGCGGCGAGCTATTCGTTTGTGTCGATCTTTTGCATCGGCGTGATAGCCGCCGTGGGCACCCTGGTCGCCATTCGCCAGGGCGCCGGTGATATCGAAGGCGCTACCCGCCTGACCCAGGCCGGCCTGTGGCTGGCCTGGCTGATGGCCTTGGTGGCGGGCCTGCTGCTGTGGAACCTCAAGCCGGTGCTGCTGATGTTCGGCCAGACCGAGACCAACGTGCAGTCGGCCGGCCAGTTCCTGATGATCCTGCCGTTTGCCCTGCCCGGCTACCTGACATTCATGGCCCTGCGCGGCTTCACCAGCGCCATCGGCAAAGCCACCCCGGTGATGGTGATCAGCCTGTGCGGCACGGTGATCAACTACCTGCTCAACCATGCATTGATCGAAGGCATGTTCGGCCTGCCCAAACTGGGCCTGATGGGCATCAGCCTGGTCACGGCGATTGTCGCCAACTGCATGGCCCTGGCGCTGTTGTGGTACATCAAATACAACCGCGCCTACGCCGCCTACCCATTGGGCAAGGGCCTGTTGCAGCCCAACCTGCATTACTTGCGCGAGCTGTGGCGCCTGGGCCTGCCGATTGGCGGCACCTATGCAGTGGAAGTCGGCTTGTTCGCCTTCGCGGCGCTGTGCATGGGCACCATGGGCAGTACGCAGTTGGCGGCCCACCAGATTGCCCTGCAAATCGTCTCGGTGGCGTTCATGGTCCCGGCGGGCATGTCCTATGCGGTCACCATGCGCATCGGCTTGCATTACGGCGGCGGGCACCTGCTCGGCGCACGGCTCGCCGGGCGTGTGGGTATCGCCTTCGGCGCGACGGTGATGCTGGGGTTTGCCATGGTGTTCTGGCTGTTTTCAGACCCGCTGATCGGCCTGTTCCTCGACCATGACGACCCGGCCTTCGCCCAGGTGATCAGCCTGGCGGTGAGCCTGTTGGCCGTGGCGGCGTGGTTCGAGTTGTTCGACGGTGTGCAGACTATCGCCATGGGCTGCATCCGCGGGCTGAAGGATGCCAAGACGACCTTCCTCGTCGGCCTGGGCTGTTACTGGTTGATTGGCGCACCGGCGGCCTGGCTGATGGCGTTTACCCTGGGGTGGGGGCCGACCGGGGTGTGGTGGGGGTTGGCGCTGGGGCTGGCCTGCGCGGCGATTACCCTGACGTGGGCGTTTGAAAGAAAGATGAGGCGGATGATTGCCCAGACAAACTGAAGAAGGTACGCGTTCACTGTAGGAGCTGGCTTGCCAGCGATGGCGATGTATCAGTCACAGTATCGTTGACCGACAGACTGCTATCGCTGGCAAGCCAGCTCCTACAATGATTGGTTTGACCGCACCGGCCTAGATCACTTCACCCAACAACGCCTGCTGGCTGCTGCCAAACGTCAGGTATTCCACCAATTCCGCCAGCGGCAACGGCTTGCTGATCAGGTAACCCTGGGCCTGGTCGCACCCAAACAAGCGCAACAACGCCAGTTGCTCGGGGGTTTCCACGCCTTCGGCCACCACTTCCAGGTTGAGGTTGTGGGCCAGGTTGATCATGGCATGCACCAGCTTGCGGTTTTCCTCGCGTTCTTCCATGCCGCCGACAAAGCTCTTGTCGATCTTGAGCAAGGCAATCGGCAGGCTGTTGAGGTGTACGAAGGACGAGAAACCGGTACCAAAGTCATCCAGGGAGAAACGCACCCCCAGGCGGCCCAGGGCATCCATGGTCTGCTTGACCAGGTCGCTGCGGCGCATCACGGCGGTTTCGGTCAGCTCGAACTCCAGCCACTGCGCCTCCACCCCGCGCTCGGCAATCAAGCGGCTCAAGGTCGACAGCAACTGGCTGTCCTGGAACTGACGGAACGACAGGTTGACCGCCATGTGCAGCGGCGGCAGGCCGCGTTCGCGCAGGTCCTGCATATCGCGCAGGGCCCGGGAAATCACCCAGTAGCCCAACGGCACGATCAGGCCACTCTGCTCGGCCAGCGGCACGAACTCGCTAGGCGGCAACAACCCGCGCTCACCATGGCGCCAGCGCACCAGGGCTTCGAGGCCGACGATATGCCCATCGTCCAGGTCCAGACGCGGCTGATAATGCAGTTCCAGTTCGTCACGGCGCAGCGCCCGGCGCAGTTCGCTTTCCAGGTCGGCGAGGCTGCGGGCGTTGCGGTTGATGCGTTCATTGAAGATATGAAAGGTGCAGCCCTGGGTGCTCTTGGCCTGCTGCATGGCGATATGCGCGTGCCACATCAACGGGTCGGCGCCGGCCTTGGCGCGGGCATGGGCCACACCCAGGCTGCAACCGATCAGCAGGCTCTCGCCATCGACCCAATAAGGTTCCGCCATGGCCTCGGTGATGCGCTCGGCCATCCACTCGGCGCGCTGCGGCGCACGGCGGGTGTCGATCAGCAAGGCGAATTCGTCACTGCCCAGGCGTGCCAGTTGGTCGCCGACTTCCAGTTGGCTCTTGAGCCGCGAGACCACTTGCAGGATCAGCCGGTCGCCCGCCTGGTGGCCGAGGGCATCGTTGGCGTGGCGGAAGTTGTCCAGGTCCAGGTGGCCGAGGGCCAGGCCACGCCCGTCGTTTTCGGCAAGGCGCGCGGCCAGCAAGGTCTGGAAGCCCTGACGGTTGGCGATGCCGGTCAGCGGATCCTGTTCGGCCAGGCGTTGCAGGGTATTTTCCAGCACGCCGCGCTCGCGCACGTGGCGCAGGCAGCGGCGCAGCGTATCCACGTCAAACGCACCACGGATCAACCAGTCGCTGGCGCCCAATGGCGCAACCAGCGGTTCCTGCTCCAGCAGCAACACGGTGGGCAGGCTACAGCGGCCAGGGCCGGGTTGCAGGCTGGGGGTGGTCAGCAATACAGCCGTGCGGTCGTCGTCGAACAGGCTGCTCACCGACTCCCAGTTTGGCGCACTGATCAGCACAGCCCCATCGCCCATCGGCGTCAGGCACTCGCGCAACAACGCTGCCCACGCAGGCTCATCGGCCAGTAGCAGCAAACGCAAGGGTTCGACAGGCGTAGACAAGCTAGCTCCCTAGACTTTGCAAAATTTCGTTGGCGGCGGGCATTATGACGTGCAGCCTGATAATGACCAATGATATTGGTTATCAAATACGTGCTGTGCGGCTCTAGATCGAACAATAGACCCAAAAACCCCGCACATCCTGCGGCAAAGTAACAAAACCGGCAAATTTAGATCGAGTGGTACGTCACACTGTCGTTCAGAGGCGGCAGAATCTTGCCAGCCTGTTAAAATGCCCGCCCTTTTCGCTCAAAGACTCCCAAAACCCTGTATGTCCCGACTCAATCCCCGGCAGCAAGAAGCCGTGAACTACGTCGGCGGCCCTCTATTGGTGCTCGCCGGTGCTGGCTCCGGCAAGACCAGCGTGATCACCCGCAAGATCGCGCACTTGATCCAGAACTGTGGCATCCGTGCCCAGTACATCGTCGCCATGACCTTTACCAACAAGGCGGCGCGGGAAATGAAAGAGCGCGTCGGCACCCTGCTCAAGGGTGGCGAAGGCCGTGGCCTCACCGTGTGTACCTTCCACAACCTGGGGCTGAACATCATCCGCAAGGAGCATGTGCGGCTGGGCTACAAGCCGGGCTTCTCGATCTTCGACGAGACCGACGTCAAGTCCCTGATGACCGACATCATGCAGAAGGAATATGCCGGCGACGACGGCGTAGACGAGATCAAGAACATGATCGGCTCGTGGAAAAACGACCTGATCCTGCCCGCCGAAGCCCTGGAAAACGCGCGCAACCCCAAGGAACAGACCGCCGCCATTGTCTATACCCACTACCAGCGCACGCTCAAGGCGTTCAACGCGGTGGACTTCGACGACCTGATCCTGCTGCCGGTGAAACTGTTCCAGGAACACAAGGACATCCTGGAAAAGTGGCAGAACAAGGTGCGCTACCTGCTGGTGGACGAATACCAGGACACCAACGCCAGCCAATACCTGCTGGTGAAGCTGCTGATCGGCACGCGCAACCAGTTCACCGTGGTCGGCGACGATGACCAGTCGATCTACGCCTGGCGCGGAGCGCGCCCGGAAAACCTGATGCTGCTCAAGGACGACTACCCGTCCCTGAAAGTGGTGATGCTGGAGCAGAACTACCGCTCCACCAGCCGCATCCTGCGTTGCGCCAACGTGCTGATCTCCAACAACCCCCACGAGTTTGAAAAACAACTGTGGAGCGAGATGGGCCACGGCGACGAGATCCGCGTGATCCGCTGCCGCAACGAAGACGCCGAAGCCGAGCGCGTGGCCGTCGAACTGCTGACCTTGCACCTGCGCACCGACCGCCCCTACAGCGACTTCGCCATCCTGTATCGCGGCAACTACCAGGCCAAGCTGATCGAGCTGAAGTTGCAGCACCACCAGATTCCTTATCGATTGTCAGGCGGCAACAGCTTTTTCGGACGCCAGGAAGTAAAGGATCTGATGGCCTACTTCCGGCTGATCGTGAACCCGGACGACGACAACGCCTTCCTGCGCGTGATCAACGTGCCACGCCGGGAAATCGGCTCCACCACCCTGGAAAAGCTCGGTAACTACGCCACCGAACGCAAGATCTCGATGTACGCCGCCACCGATGAAATCGGCCTGGGCGAGCACCTGGATACGCGCTTCACCGATCGCCTGTCGCGCTTCAAGCGCTTTATGGACAAGGTGCGCGAGCAATGCGCCGGCGAAGACCCGATCAGCGCCCTGCGCAGCATGGTCATGGATATCGACTATGAAAACTGGCTGCGCACCAACAGTTCCAGCGACAAGGCGGCGGACTACCGCATGGGCAACGTCTGGTTCCTGATCGAGGCGTTGAAGAACACCCTGGAAAAAGACGAAGACGGCGAAATGACCGTCGAGGACGCCATCGGCAAGCTAGTGCTGCGCGACATGCTCGAGCGCCAGCAGGAAGAAGAGGATGGCGCCGAAGGTGTGCAAATGATGACCTTGCATGCGTCCAAGGGCCTGGAATTCCCCTACGTGTTCATCATGGGCATGGAAGAGGAAATCCTCCCACACCGTTCCAGCATCGAAGCCGACACCATCGAAGAAGAACGGCGCCTGGCCTACGTGGGTATTACCCGCGCGCGTCAGACCCTGGCCTTCACCTTTGCGGCCAAGCGCAAGCAGTACGGCGAGATCATCGACTGCGCCCCGAGCCGGTTCCTCGATGAGCTGCCACCGGACGACCTGGCCTGGGAAGGCAACGACGACACCCCAACTGAAGTCAAGGCGGTACGCGGCAACACCGCCCTGGCGGATATACGCGCGATGCTAAAGCGCTAGAATCGACTACTTTTTAATCTACTTTCGGCGCCCCTTGCGCCACCAGAGGAAGCTTTTGTGGAAGCACTGCACAAGAAAATTCGCGAAGAAGGCATCGTGCTTTCCGACCAGGTACTCAAGGTCGACGCCTTTCTGAACCATCAGATCGACCCGGCGCTGATGAAGCTGATCGGCGACGAATTCGCCGCGCTGTTCAAGGACTCGGGGATCACCAAGATCGTCACTATCGAAGCCTCTGGCATCGCGCCGGCGATCATGACCGGCCTGAACCTGGGCGTGCCGGTGATCTTCGCCCGTAAGCAGCAGTCCCTGACCCTGACGGAAAACCTGCTGTCGGCGACGGTGTATTCCTTCACCAAGAAAGTCGAAAGCACTGTGGCAATTTCCCCGCGCCACCTGACCAGCAGCGACCGCGTGCTGGTGATCGATGACTTCCTGGCCAACGGCAAGGCGTCCCAGGCACTGATTTCGATCATCAAGCAGGCTGGCGCCACCGTGGCAGGCCTGGGGATCGTGATCGAGAAGTCGTTCCAGGGCGGGCGTGCCGAGCTGGATGCCCAGGGTTACCGGGTTGAGTCGCTGGCGCGGGTCAAGTCCCTGGCTGGCGGTGTCGTGACCTTCATCGACTGAAGGTGAGCGAGCACAGTTAAAAATGTGGGAGCTGGCTTGCCTGCGATAGCGCAGTGTCAGGCGACAGAGATGTCGACTGTCAGGCCCTCATCGCAGGCAAGCCAGCTCCCACATTTGCCTTGTGTTACCTGTCAGCGTGCGGTGGCCTGTAGGCCAGCAAGCAATAGACGCTGATACAAATCCTCTTTAAACCCCTCCGGCTTTTCCAGGCGCATGCGCAGCAGGTGCTCGGCAAACGCCTCAGGCTCCGGTGCATCCAGCGCCGCCTTACCCAGTTCCAGAATCTCCGTCAGCTTGAATTTGCTCTTGAGCCAGTTCAACGCGCGCAACAAATCGCGCTCTTCATCGGTGAAGTCACTGCCCAGCGGGTACTCCGGGAACAGCCTTGGATGCCGCGCCTGCACGGCCTCCAAGCGCTCGAGCGTGTTGTCGGCAAAGCGCGGGTCGAGCTGGAAGTCCTTGGGCAACTTGCCGGCTTTTTGCGCCTGCTCGATCAGGTCGGCCTGGAATCGCGAGTCGGTGATATTGAGCAGCGCCTCGATCACCTTGGCGTCGGTCTGGCCGCGCAGGTCGGCGATGCCGTATTCGGTGATCACAATGTCGCGCAGGTGCCGGGGAATCGTGCAGTGGCCGTACTCCCAGACAATATTGGAGCTGACATCGCCACCCGACTCGCGCCAGCTGCGCAGGATCAGGATCGAGCGCGCGCCCTCCAGCGCATGGCCCTGGGCGACAAAGTTGTATTGCCCGCCCACCCCGCTGAGCACGCGACCGTCTTCCAGTTGGTCGGCAACACCGGCGCCCAGCAACGTGACCATGATCGCGCTGTTGATAAACCGCGCATCCAGGCGCTGCAAGCGCTTGAGCTCTTCCTGCCCGTACAGCTCGTTGATGTAGCTGATGCGGGTCATGTTGAATTCAAGGCGCTTGGCGTGAGTCATTTCCTGCAAGCGCTGGTAAAAACTGCGTGGCCCGAGGAAGAAACCACCGTGGATCGAAACGCCATCCGGCTGCGCCGCATCGTCCAGCAGGCCAGCGTTAGCCTGCTGCTGCGTCGCCACATCCGGGTACACCCTGCGCCGCACAATCCCGGCGTCGGCCAGCACCAGCAAGCCGTTGACGAACATTTCGCTGCAGCCGTAAAGGCCCCGGGCAAACGGCTCGACCCCGCCCTCACGGCTGATCAGCGGTGCCCACTGGTACACATCAAGGTCTGTGAGCAACTGCCGGTAGCCTTCGTTATCGGCCTGGCGCGCCAGCAGCGCAGCGGTCAGGGCGTCGCCCATCGAACCGATGCCGATCTGCAACGTACCGCCGTCGCGCACCAGGGTGCTGGCGTGCAAACCGATGAAGTGGTCCTGCAAACCCACGGGCATGTTTGGCGTGGAGAACAGCGTGGTGCGGTCTTTTTCGTCGATCAGGAAGTCGAACTGATCCATGCCCAGCTCGGCATCACCGGGCATGTAGGGCAAATCTTCATGCACCTGGCCGACCACCAGGATGGTCTCCCCGGCCGCACGGCGCTTGGCGATCATCGGCAACAGGTCGAGGGTGATATCGGGGTTGCAGCTCAGGCTCAGGCGATCCGGGTGTTCGCTGCTGCTGGCCACCAACTGCGCGACCAGGTTCAGGCCGGCGGCGTTGATATCGCGGGCGGCATGGCTGTAGTTGCTGCTGACATAGTCCTGTTGGGCCGAGGCGCTATGCAGCAGGCTGCCGGGCTGCATAAAGAACTGCTGCACGTGGATATTGGCCGGCAGGCTGTCCTTGCGCAGGGCGGCGAGGAAGTCCAGCTCGGGATAATCGCCAAACACCCGCTCGATAAACGGCTCCAGGAAACGCTTCTGCAAGCCATCTCCCAACGGTGGGCGGCCCAGGCTGAGGGCCGTGTAGATGGTCAGCGCCCGCTCGGGCAGCTTGGCAATGCGCCGGTACAAGGCGTTGGCAAACAGATTCGGCTTGCCCAGGCCCAACGGCATACCCATGTGGATATGCGCAGGCAAGCGCTCCAGTACGTCATCGACCGCTTGTTCGATTGAACACAACTGCACCATCCGACCCTCCTGAACATTCCGTGATTAGGGGTTGGACCGAGCTTGCCGGGTCTTTGCTGCAATGAACAGCCTTGGCCGCCAAATTGCGCCCACAAAAAAGCCGCTGGTCAGCGGCTTTTTGGCGAAGATCGGTTTATTTCAAACCAGACATCTTCTCGATCGCAGCCTTGAGGTCGTCATCCGAGCAATCGGAGCAGGTGCCTTTAGGCGGCATGGCGTTGATGCCGGTGATGGCTTTGGCCAGGATGCCATCGAGGCCGCCCTGGTGGTCGGCGCGTTCTTTCCAGGCTGCGGTGTCACCGATTTTCGGTGCACCCAACAGGCCCGTGCCGTGGCAAGCGTTACAGTGTTTGGCAATGACTTCGTCCGGCGTTTTCGCACCGCCGCCGCCTGCTGTCACAGCGACTTCCATCCCCTTGCACTCTTGCCCCTGGACACACACCTGTCCGACAGGCGCCAGGCGCTTGGCAATATCATCATTGGTCGCAGCTTGAGCGCTGGCAGCCCAAAGGGCCAGTACGGTTGCTGGTACGGCCAGCATTTTCATAATTAGGTTCACGCGTTCACCCTCATGGTGGCTATTCACGCCTGCGGCCACGGTTTCGCAGGCGGCGAAAGTATAACGGTTAGGCCGCCTCACTGAAACAACCCTATTATCCAAGGGGAGATTCAGTAGGGCGAAATACAACGATGGGCACCTCTGCAAGGTAGGCAGGGCGCCTCTTCTGTTAAAAGTTCGCGGGCGTGGCTGCGCTGATTAGTCGCGCCGGCACATCGAACGGATTGCGAAAACGGTGCGGCTTGGTGCTTTCAAAGTAGTAGCTATCGCCGGCTTCGAGCACAAAAGTTTCGACGCCCACGACCAACTCCAGACGACCTTCCAACAAGATCCCGGTTTCCTCACCGTCATGGGTCAGCATTTCCTCGCCGGTATCGGCGCCTGGCGGGTAGATTTCGTTGAGAAACGCAATCGCCCGGCTGGGATGCGCCCGGCCCACCAGTTTCATCGTGACCGCGCCATCGGAGATGTCGATCAGCTCATTGGCTTTATAGACGATCTGCGTCGGTTTTTCCTGGAGGATCTCCTCGGAAAAGAACTCGACCATGGACATGGGAATGCCGCCCAGCACCTTGCGCAAGGAGCTGATGGAGGGGCTGACACTGTTTTTCTCGATCATCGAAATGGTGCTGTTGGTGACGCCCGCACGCTTGGCGAGTTCACGCTGGGAAAGACCTTTCAGTTTACGGATGGATTGCAGTCGTTCGCCGACGTCCAATGCAGGAGCCTCCTAGGATTCAGGCTTTGTTGTAATTGAGCGTTATCATGGCGACAGCGTTCAGTATTTACAACACTTTGGTCTGAATCCTGGTGGGCGTGATCGGCGGCCTGCGGCTATATGCCGGAATAGAGCCGTGGCACGCGGCGCAGGTTGCAAAAAATCTGGTAGGGAATGGTATCGGCGGCGCTCGCCACATCGCTGGCGAGGATGTTTTTGCCCCACAATTCCACGGTCGAGCCCAGGCCGGCCTGGGGCACGTCGGTCAGGTCGATACACAGCATGTCCATCGACACCCGCCCCAGCAACTGGCTGCGCTGGCCGGCGACCAGCACCGGTGTGCCGGTCGGCGCGTGCCGTGGATAACCGTCGGCATACCCCATGGCAACCACACCGATACGCATCGGCTTGGGCGTCACGAAGCGCGCGCCATAACCCACTGGCTCGCCCGCAGGCAGCTCGCGTACGCAGATGACTTTCGACTCCAGGGTCATCACCGGCTGCAAACGCGCGGCAACTGCCTGGTCTTCGCCAAAGGGCGTCGCACCGTAAAGCATGATGCCCGGTCGTACCCAATCACTGGAAACGCTCGGCCAGCCCATCACCGACGGCGAATTGCGCAGGCTGACCTGGGCCGCCAGGCCCTGGCGCGCCGCCTCGAATACCGCGACCTGCTCATCGCTGCTGGCGCAGTCCAGCTCATCGGCACGGGCGAAGTGGCTCATCAGCACAATCTTTGCGACTTTGCCGCTGGCCAGCAGGCGCTGGTACGCATCGTGATAGTCCTTGGGATGCAGCCCAACCCGGTGCATGCCCGAATCCAGCTTCAACCACACCGTCAGCGGCTTGCTCAGGCGCGCCTGTTCAATCGCCTCCAGTTGCCACAGCGAATGCACCACGCACCACAAGTCATGCTCGATGATCAGCGGCAGCTCGTCGGCCTCGAAGAATCCTTCGAGCAACAACACCGGCCCACCAACTGCAGCGGCGCGCAGCTCCAGCGCTTCCTCGATGCAGGCCACGGCAAAACCGTCGGCCTGGTCTTCCAGGGCCTGGGCCACACGCACGGCACCATGGCCATAGGCATCGGCCTTGATCACGGCGAGGGCCTTGGCCCCGGTCAGTTCGCGGGCCAATTGGTAGTTATGGCGCAGGGCTTGTAGGTCGATCAGGGCACGGGCAGGACGCATGGCGGCAGGCTTCTAGGCGGCGGTGGGAAGAAAAAACCGGTACCGGCCAATAGCGCCGGCACCGGAAGAGGGATCGTTTATGGCAGAGCAGCCACGACGGACAGCTCCACCAGGATTTCTGGCTCACACAGCTTCGACTCGACCGTGGCACGGGCCGGGGCCACGCCTTTTGGCAGCCACTTGTCCCAAACCGCGTTCATGCCGGCAAAGTCGGCGTCGATGTCTTTGAGATAGATCGTCACCGACAGCAACTTGGTTTTGTCGGTACCGGCCAGATCCAGCAATCGCTCGATATTGGCCAGGGTTTCTCGGGTCTGCTGTTCAATCCCGGCACTCATGTCGTCGCCGACTTGTCCTGCCAGATACACGGTACCGCTGTGGACAACGATCTGGCTCATGCGCTCATTGGTGAGCTGGCGCTGGATTGACATGTTTTGTGGACTCCTGAGGGTTGCCGTAACGGGAAATATCAAGGCCTGCGGCACTGATCTGCGGGGTTTTCTTGGCCATCAGGTCCGCCAGCAGGCGACCAGAGCCACAGGCCATGGTCCAGCCGAGGGTGCCGTGGCCGGTATTCAAGAACAGGTTCTTGAAGGGCGTGGCGCCGACGATCGGCGTACCGTCCGGGGTAGTCGGACGCAGGCCGGTCCAGAAGGTGGCTTCGCTCAAATCACCGCCCTGAGGATAAAGGTCGTTGACGATCATCTCCAGGGTTTCGCGCCGGCGCGGGTTCAGCGACAGGTCAAAACCGGCTATTTCAGCCATGCCACCGACCCGGATACGGTTGTCGAAACGGGTGATCGCGACCTTGTAGGTCTCGTCGAGAATGGTCGAGGTCGGGGCCATCGCCGGGTTGGTGATCGGCACGGTCAGGGAGTAACCCTTGAGCGGATACACCGGCGCCTTGATCCCCAGCGGCTTGAGCAACTGCGGCGAGTAACTGCCCAGGGCCAGCACGTAGCGGTCGGCGGTTTCCAGCTTGCCGTCGATCCACACGCCGTTGATGCGGTCGCCGGCGTGGTCCAGGCGCTGAATGTCCTGTTCAAAGCGGAACTCCACACCCAACTGCTTGCACATATCGGCCAGGCGGGTGGTGAACATCTGGCAGTCGCCGGTCTGGTCATTGGGCAGGCGCAGGGCACCGGCCAGGATATCCGTGACACTGGCCAGGGCCGGCTCGACGCGGGCAATGCCGGCGCGGTCAAGCAGCTCGAACGGAACCCCGGACTCTTTCAGCACGGCGATATCCTTGGCCGCGCCATCGAGTTGCGCCTGGGTGCGGAACAATTGCGTAGTACCCAGGCTACGGCCTTCGTAGGCGATACCGGTTTCGGCGCGCAGTTCGTCGAGGCAGTCGCGGCTGTACTCGGACAGGCGCACCATGCGCTCTTTGTTCACCGCATAACGGTTGGCCGTGCAGTTGCGCAGCATCTGCGCCATCCACAGGTATTGGTCGATATCGGCGGTGGCCTTGATCGCCAGCGGCGCATGGCGCTGCAGCAACCACTTGATGGCCTTGAGCGGCACGCCCGGCGCGGCCCATGGCGACGCATAACCGGGCGAGACCTGGCCGGCGTTGGCGAAGCTGGTCTCCATTGCAACGGCCGGCTGACGGTCGACCACGACCACCTCAAAACCGGCACGCGCCAAATAGTAGGCACTGGCCACACCAATGACACCGCTACCCAAGACCAAAACGCGCATTTTTATATCCTCATCACGGCTTGACCGCTGACGTTTGTTGTTCAGCACAAAGATGTGGGCAGTATAAAAAGCAATGGCCAGTGCATTTCACTATATAAGTGCCTATATTTGGCGACAATTCTCGGCAAAAACCCTTTTCACGGAGGAGCATCCCCTATGCGGACCAATACCCAGACCAAGCGGGAGCTGGACAAGATCGACCGCAACATCCTGCGCATCCTGCAGGCCGACGGGCGGATTTCGTTTACCGAGCTGGGGGAGAAGGTCGGGCTGTCGACCACGCCTTGCACCGAACGGGTCCGGCGCCTGGAGCGCGAGGGGATCATCATGGGCTACAACGCCCGCCTCAATCCGCAGCACTTGAAGGGTAGCCTGCTGGTGTTTGTCGAGATCAGCCTCGACTACAAATCCGGCGATACCTTCGAAGAATTCCGACGTGCCGTGCTGAAACTGCCCCATGTGCTGGAGTGTCACCTGGTCTCAGGGGATTTCGACTATCTGGTGAAGGCGCGGATCTCCGAGATGGCTTCGTACCGCAAACTGCTGGGCGACATCCTGCTCAAGCTGCCCCATGTGCGCGAATCCAAGAGCTATATCGTGATGGAAGAGGTGAAGGAGAGCCTGAACCTGCCGATCCCGGATTGACGCCCCTACCGTGTAGGAGCCGGCTTGCCGGCGATGAGGCCCTGGAGTCATGCATTCAATTGAATGACGCCATCGCCGGCAAGCCGGCTCCTACAAGGGGAGCAGTCAGACCAGGACCTGCCGGGTGGTCGCCATATACTCGTGGATCTGCTTCTCCACCCGCGGGTGAATCAACTCCACCGGGCCACGGTTGTTGGGGCATGGCAGGCTGGGGGTAGTGCCAAACAGCCGGCAGATCAGCGGGCGTTCGTCGTACACCGTGCAGCCGTCGGGGCCCAGGTGTACGCAATTGAGCTCATCCATGGCCGCTTCCTGCTCGGCCGCCGTCTTGCGCGGCAGGCGCGACATTTCCTCGGTGGATGTAGTCACCGGCCCACAGCAATCATGGCAACCCGGCACACACTCGAACGAGGGAATCTGCCGGCGCAGCGCGTTGACTTTCTGGCTGTTGCAACTCATCGAAACCCATACCGAACGGCGAATAGGCGTGGATTTTGCCCTAAAAGCCCCGAGTGAGACAGCTTCACCCGACCGCTGTATCCTGCGTCAAATTTTCCAAACACGGATGCTCCCCATGACCGCCAGCGCCCGGCACACCACTTCCTACTACGCCGCCAGCAGCCGGCCGCAGCCCGATTATCCGGTGCTGGCAGGCGAAGTCGTCGCCGATGTGTGCGTGGTGGGCGGCGGGTTTTCCGGGCTGAACACCGCGCTGGAGCTGGCCGAGCGCGGCTTTAGCGTGGCGCTGCTGGAGGCGCGCAAGATCGCCTGGGGCGCCAGCGGGCGCAACGGCGGGCAGTTGATTCGTGGCGTCGGTCACGGCCTGGATCAGTTTGCCAATGTAGTCGGCACCGAAGGTGTGCGGCAGATGAAGCTGATGGGCCTGGAAGCCGTGGAAATCGTGCGCCAGCGGGTCGAGCGCTTTCAGATCGATTGCGACCTGGCCTGGGGCTACTGCGACCTGGCCAACAAGCCCCGCGACCTGCAAGGCCTGGCCGCCGACGCCGAAGAACTGCACGGGCTTGGTTATCGCCATGAACTGCGCCTGCTGCAAGCCGGGGAGATGCGCAGCGTGATCGGCTCCGACCGTTACGTGGGCGGCATGATCGACATGGGCTCCGGCCACCTGCACCCGCTGAACCTGGCCCTCGGTGAAGCCGCCGCCGCGCAGCAACTGGGGGTCAGGCTGTTCGAGCAGTCCGAAGCCCTGCGCATCGACTACGGCCCGGAAGTCAAAGTCCACACCGCCCAGGGCAGCGTGCGCGCCAAGACCCTGGTGCTGGGCTGCAATGCCTATCTCAATGGCCTCAACCCGCACCTGAGCGGCAAGGTGCTGCCCGCTGGCAGCTACATCATTGCCACCGAACCCTTGAGCCCAACCCAGGCCGCCGAGTTACTGCCGCAAAATATGGCGGTGTGTGATCAGCGGGTCACGGTGGACTACTTCCGCTTGTCGGCCGACCGGCGCCTGCTGTTCGGCGGTGCTTGCCACTACTCCGGACGCGATCCCCAGGACATCGGCGCCTATATGCGGCCGAAGATGCTCAAGGTCTTCCCGCAATTGGCCGAGGCGAAGATCGACTATCAATGGGGCGGCATGATCGGCATCGGCGCCAACCGCCTGCCGCAGATTGGCCGGCTGGCCGACCAGCCCAATGTGTACTTTGCCCAGGCCTACGCCGGCCATGGCCTGAACGCCACCCACCTGGCCGGCAAACTGTTGGCCGAAGCCATCAGCGGCCAGCACAGTGGGCGCTTCGATCTGTTTGCCCAGGTGCCACACATCACCTTCCCTGGCGGCAAGCACTTGCGCTCACCGCTGCTGGCCCTGGGCATGCTCTGGCACCGCTTGAAAGAACTGCTCTGACTCAGCCGCGCCAGAACGGCTTCAAGCCTTCCTGGCGCGCCTGCTCGGCACTCAGGCCGATGTCGCGCAGTTGCTCCCGGCTCAACTCCAGCAAGGCCTTGCGCGTGTGGCGCCGGCGCCAGAACAGTTCCCAACGGCTCGGATTGCCAGGCGCCAGCCCGGCCAGCCCACGCTCCTGCCCTGCTTCCAGTTCCTGACTGTGTAATGCCAGCCGCACGTCGCTCAAGCCACTCATTGTCTTGCCCCTCATTTGCCTGTTGCCATGAGTGACTAGAATGAGCGCCGCAGCAAAACCATTACAGATTCAACCAACCTATATTAAATCCATACAGATACTCCACAGCACACGCTGAATCCTGTATTTTCCAGGCATCTGTACTGGTCCTCGGGAGCAACCGCCATGACGCTTTACGTCAACCTCGCCGAACTGCTGGGCACCCGAATCGAACAGGGCTTCTATCGCCCCGGCGACCGCCTGCCCTCGGTGCGCGCCCTGAGCGTGGAACACGGGGTCAGCCTGAGCACCGTCCAGCAGGCTTACCGGCTGCTGGAAGACCACGGCCTGGCGACGCCCAAGCCAAAATCCGGCTACTTCGTGCCTGTCGGGCGCGAGCTGCCGGCGTTGCCCGCCGTAGGTCGGCCGGCCCAGCGCCCGGTGGAGATTTCCCAGTGGGACCAGGTGCTGGAACTGGTCCGCGCGGTACCGCGCAAAGATGTCATACAGATGGGCCGAGGCATGCCGGATGTACTGTCGCCGACCATCAAGCCGCTGCTGCGCAGCCTGGCCCGGGTGAGCCGGCGCCAGGACCTGCCAGGCCTGTACTACGACAATATCTACGGCTGTATGGAGCTGCGCGAGCAAATCGCCCGTCTGTCATTGGATTCCGGCTGCCAGCTCGACGCCCAGGACATCGTGATCACCACCGGCTGCCATGAGGCGCTGTCCTCCAGCATCCGTGCGATTTGCGAGCCTGGCGATATCGTCGCCGTCGACTCGCCAAGCTTTCATGGCGCCATGCAGACCCTCAAGGGCCTGGGCATGAAAGCCCTGGAAATCCCCACCGACCCGCTCACCGGCATCAGCCTCGAAGCCCTGGAACTGGCCCTGGAACAATGGCCGATCAAAGTCATCCAGTTGACCCCCAACTGCAACAACCCCCTGGGCTACATCATGCCCGAGGCCCGCAAACGGGCGCTGCTGACCCTGGCCCAGCGCTTTGACGTGGCAATCATCGAAGACGATGTGTATGGCGAACTGGCCTACAGCTACCCGCGACCACGCACAATCAAATCCTTCGACGAAGATGGCCGCGTCCTACTCTGCAGTTCCTTCTCCAAAACCCTGGCCCCCGGCCTGCGGATCGGCTGGGTAGCCCCTGGCCGCTATCTGGAGCGGGTGCTGCACATGAAGTACATCAGCACCGGCTCCACCGCCACCCAACCGCAGATCGCCATTGCCGAGTTCCTCAAGAACGGGCACTTCGAGCCTCATTTACGGCGGATGCGCAGCCAATACCAGCGCAATCGCGACCTGATGCTCGATTGGGTCAGCCGCTATTTCCCCGCCGGCACCCGCGCCAGCCGGCCCCAGGGCAGCTTTATGCTGTGGGTGGAACTGCCCGAGGGCTTCGACACCCTCAGGCTCAACCGCGCCCTGGTCGAGCAAGGCGTACAGATTGCCGTGGGCAGCATCTTTTCTGCCTCGGGCAAATACCGGAACTGCCTGCGGATGAACTACGCTGCCAAGCCAACACCCCAGATTGAAGAGGCGGTGCGCAAGGTCGGGGCCACGGCGATCAAGATGCTCGCCGAAGCCGAACAGCGGGTGGACTGACCTTTTGCCAGCAATCACCGTCATATGCCCACCACCGCCCTGATTCGGAACCTGCCTCCTTGATGAGCCAACGGCTGTTAGCGCTTCTTTTGCTGGGGTTCTTGGGCCTGGGCGGTTGCGCCACCCTCAACGTACCCCGCGTACCCAGCGAAGCGCTGCCGGCCACGCAGTCCGCCTTCGGCCGCTCGATCCAGGCCCAGGCCGCGCCCTATCAGGGCCGCTCCGGGTTCCGCCTGCTGCCCAACAGCAGCGAAGCGTTCATGGCCCGCGCCGAACTGATCCGCAATGCCCAGACCAGCCTCGACCTGCAGTACTACATTGTCCATGACGGCATCAGCACGCGCATGCTGGTGGACGAGTTGCTCACCACGGCCGACCGGGGCGTGCGGGTGCGCATCCTCCTGGACGACACCACCAGCGACGGTCTGGACCAGATCATCGCCACCCTGGCCGCGCACCCGCAGATCCAGATTCGCCTGTTCAACCCCTTGCACCTGGGGCGCAGCACCGGCGTGACGCGGGCCATGGGTCGGCTGTTCAACCTATCGCTGCAACACCGGCGCATGCACAACAAGCTGTGGCTGGCGGACAACAGCGTGGCGATAGTCGGCGGGCGCAACCTGGGGGATGAGTATTTCGATGCCGAGCCCAACCTGAACTTCACCGATATCGACATGCTCAGCGTCGGGCCTGTGGCCGAACAACTGGGCCACAGCTTTGACCAGTACTGGAACAGTGCACTGAGCAAACCCATCGCCGACTTTATCTCCAGCGCCCCCTCCTCCCGCGACCTGGCCACCGCGCGCGGGCTCCTGGAGAAGTCCCTGGCCGAGTCGCGCCAGCAAAACCATGCCCTGTACAACCGTCTGCGCACCTACCAGACCCGGCCCCGCATGGACATCTGGCGCCGAGAACTGATCTGGGCCTGGAACCAGGCACTGTGGGATGCACCGAGCAAGGTCCTGGCCAAGGCCGATCCCGACCCGCAACTGCTGCTCACCACTCAACTGGGGCCAGAACTGGAAGGCGTGCACAGTGAACTGATGATGATTTCGGCCTACTTCGTCCCCGGTCAGCCGGGCCTGGTGTACCTGACCGGCCGCGCAGACGCGGGTGTGGACGTACGCCTGCTGACCAACGCCCTGGAAGCCACCGACGTGCCGGCGGTGCATGGCGGCTATGCGCCCTATCGCAAGGCGCTGCTGGAACACGGGGTGAAGTTGTACGAACTGCGCCGCCAACCGGGCGACGGCGGCGGCAGTGGCCCGCACCTGCTGGGTAGCCGCGCGCTGCATGGCTCGGACTCCAGCCTGCACAGCAAGGCGATGATCTTTGATCGGCAGAAGTCGTTTATCGGCTCATTCAATTTCGATCCGCGCTCGGTGCTGTGGAACACCGAGGTCGGGGTGCTGGTGGACAGTCCTGAGCTGGCCGAACACGTGCGCAACCTGGCCCTGCAAGGGATGGCGCCCGCCTTGAGTTATGAGGCGAAACTGCAGGAAGGCCAGGTGGTCTGGGTGACGGAAGATAACGGCCAGTTGCACACCCTGACCCGTGAGCCGGGTAGCTGGTGGCGCCGGTTCAATGCCTGGTTCGCTACCACCGTGGGCCTGGAGCGCATGCTCTAACCCCTGTAAGAGCCGGCTTGCCGGCGATAGCGGCGGGTCAGGTAAGTTGCTATCGCCGGCAAGCCGGCTCCTACAGGTTTACCTAGGCTGGCTGCTCAACGCCAAACGCTCCTTGGCGCAACAACAGAATCACCAGCCCCAAGGCCCCCACCGCCATCAACAACGGCAACGCATGCCCGCTGATCCACTGGCTGCCAGCCCCCGCTACCAGTGGGCCGATCAGGCAACCAATGCCCCACAACTGCGCGATATGGGCATTGGCCCGCACCAGCGCATCATCACGGTAGCGTTCGCCGATCAGGATTAACGACAAGGTAAACAAGCCCCCGGCACTGGCACCGAACAGCACCCAGATCGGCCAGATCAGCCAGGTATCGAGCAACGGCGCAATCGCCAGGCTCGACAGCAGCAACAGCACCGCGCAGCCCAGAAACAGGGTGCGCCTTGGCAGGTAATCGGCCAGGGCGCCAATCGGCAATTGCAGCAGGGCATCGCCGACGACCACGGTGCTGACCATCGCCAGCGCCACCTCGGCGGTAAAGCCCTGTTGCAGGCAATACACCGGTAAGAGCGTCAGAATCATCGCTTCGAACGCGGCAAACAGCGCCACCGCCCAGGCAATCGCCGGCAGGCCACGGCAAAAACCCCACAAGTCGCCAAAGGTCACGCTGAAGGCTTCTGCCGTCGGCGCCCCGCTGCGCCCCAGGAGCAGGACCGGCGCAACGATCAACAGGCCGACACCAACCCAGAAACCATAGTCATGATCGGTGCCCAGTACACCGAGCAACAACGGCCCCGACAGCTGGCTCAAGGCGTAGGTACAGCCATACAGCGCCACCAGCCGGCCACGCCACTGCTCCACCACCAACTGGTTGATCCAGCTCTCGCCGAGGATAAACACGATGGTCAGGATCACCCCGATCATCAACCGCAGCACCAGCCACACCGGATAGCTGGGCAGTACCGCCAGTAAACCGATGGAAATCGCCCCGGCCCACAGGCACAGGCGCATCAGGTTCGCCGTGCCCAACCAGGAGGCCAGGCGACTGGACACCTTGGCGCCCAACAACACACCGAATGCCGGCATGGCCGCCATGATGCCGATGGCAAAGTTGCCATAGCCCCAGCTTTCCAGGCGCAGGGACACCAACGGCATGCTCACGCCCAGGGCGAGGCCGACGCTGAGTACCGACGCCAGGACGGCGAAGTAAGTCGCCCAACGCATTGCCACGCTCCTGTGGGTTATTTCCAGATCACACAAAATACTGTGGGAGCGGGCTGGCCCGCGATGAGGGAGTACCAGCCAACTCATGAGTGACTGATATACCGCTATCGCGGGCAAGCCCGCTCCCACATTTGGGTCTACTGCAGCTTGGGCCCGGAGTCCGGACTTACAGCTTGATCCAGGTCGCCTTCAGCTCGGTGTACTTGTCGAACGCGTGCAGCGACTTGTCGCGACCGTTGCCCGACTGCTTGAACCCACCAAACGGCGCAGTCATGTCGCCGCCATCGTACTGGTTGACCCACACGCTACCGGCGCGCAGGGCCTTGGCGGTCAGGTGCGCCTTGGAGATATCCGAAGTCCAGACTGCAGCGGCCAGGCCATAAGGCGTGTCGTTGGCAATCGCCACCGCTTCTTCAGCACTGTCGAAAGTCAGCACCGACAGCACCGGGCCAAAGATCTCTTCCTGGGCAATTTTCATGGCGTTGGTCACGCCGTCGAAAATCGTCGGCTCGACATAAGTACCACCGGTCTCCTGCAGGGTGCGCTTGCCACCGGCCACCAGCTTGGCGCCATCGGCGTGCCCGGCCTCGATGTACGACAGCACGGTGTTCATCTGCTGGGTATCCACCAGCGCACCGACATTAGTCGCCGGGTCCAGCGGGTTGCCCGGCTTCCAGCCCTTGAGGGCCTCGATCACCATTGGCAGGAATTTGTCCTTGATCGAACGCTCCACCAGCAGGCGCGAGCCGGCGGTGCAGACTTCGCCCTGGTTGAAGGCGATGGCGCCCGCAGCGGATTCGGCGGCGGCTTGCAGGTCCGGGGCATCGGCAAACACGATGTTCGGGCTCTTGCCGCCGGCTTCCAGCCAGACGCGTTTCATGTTCGATTCGCCGGAGTAGATCATCAGTTGCTTGGCGATCTTGGTCGAACCGGTGAACACCAAAGTGTCGACGTCCATATGCAGCGCCAGGGCCTTGCCGACAGTGTGGCCATAACCCGGCAGCACGTTGAGCACGCCTTTGGGGATACCGGCTTCAACGGCCAGGGCGGCGATGCGGATGGCAGTCAGCGGGGATTTTTCCGACGGCTTGAGCACGACCGAGTTACCGGTGGACAGCGCCGGCCCCAGCTTCCAGCAGGCCATCATCAGCGGGAAGTTCCACGGCACGATGGCCGCCACTACGCCGACGGGCTCGCGGGTCACCAGGCCCAGTTGGTCATGGGGGGTGGCGGCCACTTCATCGTAAATCTTGTCGATGGCCTCGCCGCTCCAGCTCAGGGCTTGCGCCGCGCCAGGGATGTCGATGCCCAGGGAGTCGCCGATGGGCTTGCCCATGTCCAGGGTTTCGAGCAGGGCCAGCTCTTCGGCATTGGCCTTGAGCAGCGCGGCGAAACGGATCATGGTGGCTTTGCGCTTGGCCGGGGCCAGGCGTGACCAGGCACCGGAGTTGAAGGTGGCGCGGGCGTTTTCCACGGCGCGCTGGGCGTCGGCGACGTCACAGCTGGCAACCGTGGTCAGCAGGCGGCCATCGACCGGGCTGAGGCATTCGAACGTGTCGCCGGAAACCGCGGCGGTGTATTCGCCATTGATGTAGGCGCGGCCTTCGATCTTCAGGTCCTTGGCGCGTTGTTCCCAGTCGGCACGGGTCAGGGTGGTCATGCGAGTGTCCTCCTCTTATTAAATATAAGGGCCCGGCGTTATAACCGCTCCCTTCCAAATGCTTGCCCGGCCAGCCAGCTATTCGGTCCGAGGCACCCGCCACCCTAAACCAGCCGCAAGGGATGTTTCAATATATTTGACATAACCGCGGCAAACGCCCTTGCGATGTTCATTTTAATAAACATAGACTTTGGCTCTCCAACCCCAGGCCTAGACGGGATACGTGCATGAACATTCAGGATGTCGTCGATTTCAGCCAGGCGAACACCGCCGCCGAACGCTACCGCCCCGCCACAGAAAAAGTCCTCAAGGGCGACCCCGAGCAGACGCTCTACAACCACTACAACAGCCCGTGCGGCCAGATGAACGCCGGGGTCTGGGAAGGTGAAGTCGGGCAATGGAAGGTGAACTACACCGAACACGAGTACTGCGAGATCGTGCAGGGGGTTTCGGTGCTACGCGATGCCGAAGGCAACGCCAAGACCTTGCGCGCCGGTGACCGCTTCGTGATCCCGGCCGGGTTCAGTGGCACCTGGGAAGTGCTGGAGCCGTGCCGCAAGATCTACGTGGTGTTCGAAGAAAAGGCCTGATCGGTCGAGCGCGACTTTTCAAAAGGCAAAAAAAACCCGCATCGTGAGATACGGGTTTTTTTCACAAGAAAGAAAACCAATTACTTGATTTTGCCTTCTTTGTAGATCACGTGCTTGCGAACGCGCGGGTCGAACATTTTCTTTTCGAGCTTGTCCGGGGTAGTACGCTTGTTCTTGTCGGTAGTGTAGAAGTGACCAGTACCGGCGCTAGAGATCATTCGAATCAATTCACGCATGATTTAGCTCCTTAGATTTTGCCGTCGCGGCGCAGTTCAGCGAGCACGACAGTGATGCCACGCTTGTCGATGATACGCATGCCTTTGGCAGATACGCGCAGACGGACAAAACGTTTCTCTTCTTCAACCCAGAAGCGGTGATGCTGCAGGTTTGGCAGGAAACGACGACGGGTTTTGTTGTTTGCGTGGGAAATGTTATTCCCAGTCACCGGACCCTTACCGGTAACTTGACAGACTCTCGACATGCCTCAGCCCTCTAAAACCACATGCCCAACCCGGCATGGGTTGGCCGCTTAATCTCTCAGTCATTTGGCGCCAGGCGCCGCGTTTCTTTAAGGGTCTTACCGGCTACACCTACAGTGAAGGAACCGGGCCCCTAGAAAAGAGCGCTGCTTTATACCAGAAAGACCCCAGTGCAACAACAGCCGGTGTGTTTTTCCCGCTGTAAATCTCGCCCGAACAGCTCTCAAGCGCTGCCAGGGTGGGCCGCCGTGCTGGCGAACCGCTCGTCGCACCAAATGATTTATCGCCGCTGCTTGTAGGCCAAGGCCCCGGGCAAAATGACCTGAGGCGCCATCAAAACAGTATTTGCTGCAAATGCACAGGCAAAAATGGGCTAGTCATTTGTGAATCAGGCCACTACGGTAGGCCTTTTCCAGACTGCACTCGCAGATGGGCCTCCGATCTGCAAAGGAAACCGACCATGCGCCTCGCTGCCCTGCCACTCCTGCTCGCCCCGCTCTTCCTCGCCCCGTTGGCCCAGGCGGCCTCCACGTTGAGCGTCTGCACCGAGGCCAGCCCCGAAGGGTTCGATGTGGTGCAGTACAACTCCCTGACCACCACCAACGCCTCGGCGGATGTGTTGATGAACCGCCTGGTGGACTTCGACGCCGCAAGCGGCAAGCTGGTGCCGAGCCTGGCCGACAGCTGGGAAGTCTCGCCAGACGGCCTGACCTACACCTTTAAATTGCACCCGGACGTGAAATTTCACCGTACCGCGTATTTCAACCCAAGCCGCAGCCTCACCGCCGAAGACATACGCTTCAGCTTCGAGCGCATGCTCGACCCGGCCAACCCCTGGCACCAGATTGCCCAGAGCGGCTTCCCTCACGCCCAGTCGCTACAACTGCCGGCGCTGATCAAGAAGATCGACGCCCTCGACCCGCTGACCGTGCGCTTTACCCTGAATCACGCCGACTCCACGTTCCTTGCCGCGCTGAGCATGGGCTTTGCCTCGATCTACCCGGCCGAATACGCCGACAAGCTGCTCAAGGCCGGCACCCCGGAGAAGCTCAATAGCCAACCCATCGGCACCGGGCCCTTCGTTTTCGGGCGTTTCCAGAAAGATGCGGCCATTCGCTACAAGGCCAACCCGGATTACTTTGCCGGCAAACCGGCTGTGGATAACTTGATCTTTGCGATCACCCCGGACGCCAACGTGCGCCTGCAGAAACTGCGCCGGGATGAGTGCCAGATCGCCTTGTCACCCAAGCCCCTGGATATCGGCGAGGCGCAAAAGGATGCGGCGCTCAAGGTGGAAAAGACCGCAGCCTTCATGACCGCCTTTGTGGCCATCAACAGCCAGCACCCTCCGCTGGACAAGCCAGAAGTGCGCCAGGCGATCAACCTGGCCTTCGACAAGGCCAGCTACCTCAAGGCCGTGTTTGAAGGCACCGCCGAAGCCGCCACCGGCCCCTATCCGCCCAATACCTGGAGCTTTGCCAAGGAATTGCCGGGTTATCCACAGGACATCGCCAAGGCCAAGGCCCTGCTGGCCCGTGCCGGCTTGAGTGACGGCTTCAAGACCACCATCTGGACCCGGCCCTCGGGCAGCCTGCTCAATCCCAACCCAAGCCTGGGCGCCCAGTTGTTGCAGGCGGACCTGGCCAAGGTCGGCATCCAGGCCGAGATCCGCGTGATCGAATGGGGCGAGCTGATCCGCCGCGCCAAGGCGGGCGAGCACGACCTGCTGTTTATGGGCTGGGCCGGCGACAACGGCGACCCGGATAACTTCCTGACCCCGCAGTTTTCCTGCGCAGCGGTCAAATCCGGCACCAACTTCGCCCGCTACTGCGACCCCGCGCTGGACAAGCTGATCAGTGCCGGCAAGACCACCAACGAGCAAGGCGTGCGCAGCAAGCTGTACCAACAGGCGCAGGCGCAGATCCAGCAGCAGGCACTGTGGTTGCCACTGGCCCACCCGACGGCCTTTGCCCTGACACGCAAGAGTATCGAGGGGTATCAGGTCAGCCCGTTTGGGCGCCAGGACTTCTCCAAGGTCAGCGTAAAACCCTGACCCGGCCTTTGTAGGAGCCGGCAAGCCGGCTCCTACAAGAGGTTGCTTTACAGCCAGCCATATTCAGCCATCGACAGCGGGTCACCGTCGCCGACAATGATGTGGTCCAGTACCCGCACATCCACCAGATCCAGGGCCTTTTGCAGCACTTTGGTCAATTTTCGATCAGCAACGCTCGGCTCGGCATTCCCGGAGGGATGGTTGTGGCACAGGATCAAGGCCGCCGCGTTGTAGTCCAGGGCGCGCTTGACCACTTGTCGCGGGTAGACCGTGGCGTTGTCGATGGTGCCCTGGAACAGCGCCTCGAAACCCAGCACCCGATGCCGGGAGTCGAGAAACAGGCAGCCAAATATCTCGTGGGGCTGGTGGCGCAGCAGGGCCTTGAGGTAATCACGCACGGCTACCGGGCTTTCCAGTACCGACTCGTTACGCACATGCTCGGCCAGATGACGCCGCCCCATTTCCAGTACCGCCTGCAACTGGGCGAACTTGGCCGGCCCCAGGCCCAGGTGCTGGATGAATACGGCCTGGCGCGCCTCCAGCAGCGTACGCAGGCTGCCAAACTGCCCCAACAGGTGGCGCGCCAGGTCCACCGCGCTTTTACCCGAGACACCGGTACGCAGGAAAATCGCCAGCAACTCGGCATCCGAGAGGCTCTGCGCGCCCAACTCCAAAAGCTTCTCCCGCGGACGCTCCGCCGCAGGCCAATTGCGAATACTCATGGCACCTCCGTGTGCATGTGCGCCGCTGTTGCATGGCGGACGCTGTGTTATCTTAGCCGCTCTTTTTTGCGCGCGATTTCACCCTGGGGAGGGGGGATCGCAACGCCATCACTGAACTGGAAAGGCAAACCAATGCAGCGTCTGTATCGGAAACGCATCGTTCTCGGCGTCGGCGGCGGCATTGCCGCCTACAAGAGCGCAGAGTTGGTTCGCAGGCTCCTGGACCAGGGCGCCGAAGTGCGCGTGGTCATGACCCGTGGCGGCAGTGAGTTCATTACCCCACTGACCATGCAGGCACTGTCCGGCCACCCGGTACACCTGGACCTGCTGGACCCGGCTGCCGAAGCCGCCATGGGCCATATCGAACTGGCCAAATGGGCCGACCTGGTGCTGATCGCACCCGCCACCGCCGACCTCATCGCGCGCCTCGCCCAAGGCATTGCCGACGACCTGCTGACCACGCTGGTACTGGCCACCGACGCCACCGTCGCCATCGCCCCGGCGATGAACCAGGCCATGTGGCGCGACCCGGCCACCCAGGCCAACACCCAATTGCTGCAAAGCCGTGGCCTCAAGGTTTTTGGCCCGGCCTCCGGCAGCCAGGCCTGTGGTGACGTCGGCCTGGGCCGCATGCTCGAAGCCACGGACCTGGCGCTGTGCGCCGCCGAGTGTTTCCAGCACCTGGCCCTGACCGGCAAGCACGTGTTGATTACCGCCGGCCCGACCCAGGAAAACATCGACCCGGTGCGCTACATCACCAACCATAGCTCAGGGAAAATGGGCTTTGCCCTGGCTGAGGCGGCGGTTGAGGCAGGCGCGCGCGTGACCCTGATCACCGGCCCGGTGCATCTGCCAACCCCGGACCGGGTCACCCGCATCGACGTCGTCAGCGCCCGCGACATGCTCGCGGCCTGTGAGGCGGCGATTCCCTGTGATGTGTTTATCGCTTCGGCAGCGGTCGCAGACTACCGCCCGGAAGTGGTTGCGCCGCAAAAACTCAAGAAAGACCCTACAAGCGGCGATGGCCTGCTCCTGCAAATGGTCCGCAACCCGGACATTCTGGCCACCATTGCCACCCGCGCCGATCGTCCGTTCAGCGTCGGTTTCGCCGCCGAGACCGAAAACCTGCTGGACTACGCCGCACGCAAACTGAAAGACAAAAACCTCGACCTGATCGTTGCCAATGATGTTGCCAACCCCAGCATCGGCTTCAACAGCGAGGAAAACGCCTGCAGCGTGATTGACCGCGAGCTGCACGCCACCCTTTTCGCCCAGACCAGCAAGGGCAAGATTGCCCGCCAACTGATCTCTTTTATCGCCCAACGGCTGAACCAGGTTTAATTTCCATGCACGCTTTGCAAGCCAAGATCCTCGACCCCCGCATCGGCACCGACTTCCCACTGCCGGCCTACGCCACACCCGGCTCCGCCGGCCTGGACCTGCGCGCCATGCTCAAGCAAGACACCGTCCTTGAGCCGGGCCAGACCCTGCTGATCCCTACCGGCCTGTCGATCTACGTCGGCGACCCTGGCCTGGCTGCGTTGATCCTGCCGCGCTCGGGCCTTGGCCACAAACACGGGATCGTGCTGGGTAACCTGGTGGGCCTGATCGACTCCGACTACCAAGGTGAGCTGATGGTCTCGTGCTGGAACCGTGGCCAGACCGCCTTCAACATCGCCGTCGGCGAGCGTATCGCCCAACTGGTGCTGGTACCGGTGGTGCAGGCGCATTTCGAGCTGGTGACCGAGTTCGACGAAACCCAGCGCGGCGCAGGCGGTTTCGGGCATTCCGGCAGCCACTGACTACGCTCAGGCATGCCGGGCGCAGCGTCCGGTATGCCCCAGTGGCACTTTCGCACTACGAACTCTAGGGCTAAAACGCCGTCTTACCCTTCAGTTTGAGCCTGCCGGTCGCCGCACTCAGGCCTGTCCGCCCCGTATCGATGGAGTTTCCCAGTGATGAGCAACGCAGCCCCAGTCGCACCGACGTTTCCCGACAGCATTTTCCGCGCCTACGACATCCGTGGCGTCGTCCCGAAAACCCTGACCGCCGAAACCGCCTACTGGATCGGCCGCGCCATCGGCTCCCAAAGCCTGGCCCAGGGCGAGCCCAACGTCTCGGTGGGGCGTGACGGTCGCCTGTCCGGCCCCGAGTTGGTGGAGCGCCTGATCCAGGGCCTGGCCGACAGCGGCTGCCATGTCAGTGACGTAGGCCTGGTGCCAACGCCGGCGCTGTACTACGCCGCCAACGTGCTGGCCGGCAAATCCGGCGTGATGCTCACCGGCAGCCACAACCCATCGGACTACAACGGCTTCAAGATCGTGATTGCCGGCGACACCCTGGCCAACGAGCAGATCCAGGCCCTGCACACTCGCCTCAAGACCAATGACCTGACCAGCGGCCAGGGTAGCATCACCCAGGTCGATATCCTCCAGCGCTATTCGGACGAAATCACCCGGGACGTCAAGCTCCAGCGCCGCCTGAAAGTCGTGGTGGACTGCGGCAACGGCGCAGCCGGCGTGATCGCCCCGCAACTGCTCGAAGCCCTGAACTGCGAAGTGATCCCGCTGTTCTGCGATGTCGACGGCAACTTCCCCAACCATCACCCGGACCCGGGCAAGCCTGAAAACCTGGTGGACCTGATCGCCAAGGTCGCAGAAGTGGGGGCCGATGTCGGCCTGGCCTTCGATGGCGACGGCGACCGCGTGGGCGTGGTGACCAACACCGGCAGCATCGTGTTCCCCGACCGCCTGCTGATGCTGTTCGCCCGCGACGTGGTTGCACGCAACCCAGGCGCCGAGATCATCTTCGACGTCAAGTGCACCCGGCGCCTGACGCCGTTGATCAAGGAATATGGCGGCCGCCCACTGATGTGGAAGACCGGTCATTCGTTGATCAAAAAGAAAATGAAAGAAACCGGTGCCCTGCTGGCCGGCGAAATGAGCGGCCACGTGTTCTTCAAGGAACGCTGGTTCGGTTTTGACGACGGCATCTACAGCGCCGCCCGCCTGCTGGAGATCCTCAGCAAGGAGAAATCCAGCGCTGAAGACTTGTTCGAGACCTTCCCGAACGATATTTCTACGCCGGAAATCAATATCCATGTGACCGAAGAGAGCAAATTCAGCATCATTGACGCATTGCACGATGCGCAATGGGGTGAAGGCGCCAACCTGACCACCATTGATGGTGTGCGAGTCGATTATGCCGAAGGCTGGGGCCTGGTTCGCGCGTCCAACACCACTCCGGTGCTGGTCCTGCGTTTCGAGGCGGATACCGAGGCCGAGTTGCAGCGCATCAAGGACGTGTTCCACGCCCAGTTGAAACGTGTTGCCCCTGATCTCCAACTACCGTTCTGATTATTTGCCCCGGAGCCCTGAATGACCCTCGAACGCGACGCCGCCGCCAATACCGCCAAGGTCCTTTCCGAAGCGCTGCCTTACATTCGACGCTACGTCGGCAAGACGCTGGTGATCAAGTACGGCGGCAATGCCATGGAAAGCGACGAGCTGAAAACCGGCTTTGCCCGCGACATCGTGTTGATGAAAGCCGTCGGGATCAACCCGGTGGTAGTGCACGGCGGCGGCCCGCAGATCGGCGACCTGCTCAAGCGCCTGTCCATCGAGAGTCATTTCATCGACGGCATGCGTGTCACTGATGCACAGACCATGGATGTGGTGGAGATGGTCCTGGGCGGCCAGGTGAACAAAGACATCGTCAACCTGATCAACCGTCACGGCGGCAGCGCCATTGGCCTGACCGGCAAGGACGCCGAGTTGATCCGCGCGAAGAAACTCACCGTGACCCGCAAGACCCCGGAGATGACCCAGCCGGAAATCATCGACATCGGCCAGGTGGGCGAAGTGATCGGCATCAACACCGATTTGCTCAACCTGCTGGTCAAGGGCGACTTCATCCCGGTGATCGCGCCGATTGGCGTGGGGGCCAATGGCGAGTCCTACAACATCAACGCTGACCTGGTAGCCGGCAAGGTGGCCGAGGCCCTGAAGGCCGAGAAGCTGATGCTGCTGACCAACATCGCCGGCCTGATGGACAAGGAAGGCAAGGTCCTGACCGGCCTGACCACCCAGCAAGTCGACGACCTGATCGCCGACGGCACTATCTACGGCGGCATGCTGCCGAAGATCCGCTGCGCACTGGAAGCCGTGCAAGGTGGTGTCGGCAGCTCGCTGATCATCGACGGCCGGGTACCCAATGCGGTGCTGCTAGAGATCTTCACTGATACGGGCATGGGCACGCTGATCAGCAATCGCAAGCGTCCCTGACCGCTGAAACAAAAAGCCCCCGTTCAACCTGGTTGAACGGGGGCTTTTTTATGTGCACCGACCTGCAGCATCGTGGAGATCCCCTGTAGGAGCGGGCTCGCCCGCGATAGCGGTAGTCCATTCAACACTGATGTTGACTGACAGATCGCCATCGCGAGCAAGCTCGCTTCTACACAAGCTCATCAGCTACAAGGGGTCAGACGCCAAACTGCTCGCGGTACGCACGCACTGCCGGCAGGTGCTGCTTGAGCTGCGGGTCGTCTTCGAGGAACTGCAATACCTGGTTCAGCGACACGATGCTGACCACTGGAATGCCAAAATCACGCTCTACTTCCTGGATCGCCGATAACTCACCGTTGCCGCGCTCCTGGCGGTTCAGTGCGATCAGCACGCCGGCGGCCTTGGCGCCGTCCTGGGATGCAATGATCTGCATCACTTCACGAATCGCGGTGCCGGCGGTGATCACATCGTCGATGATCAGCACATCACCGGCCAGCGGTGCGCCGACCAGGCTGCCGCCTTCGCCGTGGGCCTTGGCTTCCTTGCGATTGAAACACCATGGCAGATCCCGGTCGTGATGTTCGGCCAGGGCCACTGCGGTCGCGGCGGCCAACGGAATGCCTTTGTAGGCAGGGCCAAACAGCACATCGAAGGAAATACCGCTTTCAACAATGGCGGCGGCGTAGAAACGCCCCAGTTGCGCCAGGGCAGAACCCGAGTTGAACAGGCCAGCATTGAAGAAATATGGGCTGGTGCGCCCGGACTTGAGGGTGAACTCACCGAAGCGCAAAACCCCGCGATCGATGGCAAAACGAATGAAATCGCGTTGATACGCCTGCATGAAAAAAGCCTCAGATACCACGGATTTAGCTAAATAGGTAGACGGCGTGTATCATACACGCACGCGATTTTTGGGGCCATTTATGCGGATCATCAGTGTGAACGTTAATGGTATTCAGGCTGCAGTCGAGCGTGGTTTGCTCAGTTGGCTGCAAGCCCAGAATGCCGACGTCATCTGCCTGCAGGACACCCGCGCCTCCGCCTTTGAACTGGACGACCCAGCCTTCCAACTGGATGGCTACTTCCTTTATGCCTGTGATGCCGAAGTCCCTGCCCAAGGTGGCGTGGCTCTGTATTCACGGTTGCAACCCAAGGCGGTCATCAGCGGCCTCGGCTTCGAGACAGCCGATCGCTACGGGCGCTACCTGCAAGCCGATTTCGACAAAGTCAGTATTGCTACCTTGCTGCTCCCTTCGGGGATGAACGGCGATGAAGACTTGAACCAGAAGTTCAAGCTAATGGACGATTTCGCCCGTTATCTGGATAAACAGCGACGCAAACGTCGCGAGTACATTTATTGTGGCTCGTTGTACGTGGCGCAACAGAAGCTGGATATCAAGAACTGGCGCGACAGCCAGCAATCCCCGGGTTTCCTGGCGCCGGAACGGGCTTGGATGGACGAGATTGTCGGCAACATGGGTTATGTAGATGCCCTGCGTGAAGTCAGCCGCGAAGGCGACCAGTACAGCTGGTGGCCGGACAACGAACAGGCCGAGATGCTTAACCTGGGCTGGCGTTTCGACTACCAGTTGCTGACCCCCGGCCTGCGCCGGTTTGTGCGCAGCGCACGTCTGCCGCGTCAACCGCGCTTCTCGCAACATGCGCCGTTGATCGTGGACTACGACTGGACCTTGACCATCTGAGGTCAATATCCAGGCACAAAAAAACCGACATCGCTGTCGGTTTTTTTGTGGGCGATGATTATTTGATCAATCGCCAGGTGAGCGGGTAACGGTAGGCAATGCCTTTGTTCGCCTTGACCCCGCCGATGATGGTCAACACCAGCGCGGCAATTACCAGCACCACCATCAACAGGAAGCCGATCACCACGAACCCCAGGACAAAGCAGACCAGCCACGCGATGGCCACGGTCAGCTGGAAGTTCAGCGCTTCCTTGCCCTGGTCATCGATCAGCGGGTCCATGTCCTTCTTCACCTGCCACAGGATCAACGGCCCCAACACACTGCCAAAGGGGAACACCAGGCCGAGGAACGCCGCGAAGTGACAGAGCATCGCCCACTGACGCACTTCTTTGTTCTGGGCCGACACGGGAAGCTGGTTGTCACTCATGGCGTTGCTCCTTGAGGCCGGTTTCAGTCAGCCAGTGCGGCGTTCTGCAGTTCGAAGATTTCGCTCATGCCTTTCTGGGCCAAGGCCAGCATGGCGTTCAGGTCGGCCGGTTGGAATGGCGCACCTTCGGCGGTGCCCTGCACCTCGATGAAGCCACCGGTGCTGGTCATGACCACGTTCAGGTCGGTCTCGGCAGCCGAGTCCTCCAGGTAATCCAGGTCCAGTACCGGCTCGCCCTGGTACATGCCCACCGACACAGCGGCAATCATCTGCTTGAGCGGGTCGCCACCTTTCAGGCCACCGCGTTTCTTGATCACTTTCAGCGCATCGACCAGGGCGACCATGGCGCCAGTGATGGACGCGGTGCGGGTGCCGCCGTCGGCCTGGATCACGTCGCAGTCGACATATAGGGTCACGTCGCCCAGTTTGGACATGTCCAGCGCAGCGCGCAGGGAGCGGCCGATCAGGCGCTGGATTTCCAGGGTACGACCACCCTGCTTGCCACGACTGGCTTCACGCTGGTTACGCTCGCCGGTGGCGCGCGGCAACATGCCGTACTCTGCAGTCAACCAACCCTGGCCCTGGCCCTTGAGAAAACGCGGCACGCCGTTCTCGACGCTGACGGTGCAGATGACCTTGGTATCGCCAAACTCGACCAGTACAGATCCCTCGGCGTGTTTGGTGTAGTTGCGGGTGATGCGGATCGAGCGGAGCTGATCGGCAGCGCGACCACTTGGACGTTTCATAGGGGATACCTGTACTAAGGACGAAAAACTGCCGAGCATTATAGAGCCGCAGGCCGCTTCTCGGCACTGCTAATAAATTCGGTAACGAATGGACAAGCGCTGCCACCCTTTGTCACAGCCAGCATTTGGGGGCGCTCGCCCCGTTGCGCTACAATTCTGCGCCTTCGCAGCCAGTCGGCTTCAATCTACCTACCAGCCCGCCCGTTTGCGGGACTGTATCGCGAGGTACCTCCATGGTGCACAGCATGACCGCCTTCGCCCGCGTCGAAAAAGCCGGCGCCCAGGGCACCCTGAGCTGGGAACTGCGCTCGGTCAACAGCCGCTACCTGGAGCCGCACCTGCGCCTGCCCGAATCCTTTCGCGACCTTGAAGGCGCCGTGCGCGAAGCCCTGCGCGCCGGCATCTCCCGTGGCAAGCTGGAATGCACCCTGCGCTTTACCGAGGAAACCACCGGCAAGCCGCTGCAGGTTGACCGCGAACGCGCCGCGCAACTGGTCGCCGCCGCCGAGACCATCGCCAGCCTGATCAAGCAGCCGGCAGCCCTGAACCCGCTGGAAGTCCTGGCCTGGCCCGGCGTACTGGTGGCCGACGCCACTGACCCGCAGGCGCTGAATGCCGAGGCCCTGGCCCTGTTCAACCAAGGCCTGAAGGAGCTCAAGGCCGGGCGCGAGCGCGAAGGCGCCGAACTGGCGCGCCTGATCAGCGAGCGCTTGACCGCTATCGAAGCCGACGTGGTGACCCTGCGCGAGTTGGTCCCGCAAATGCTGGCCACCCAGCGCCAGAAGGTCCTCGACCGCTTCGCCGACATGAAGGCCGACCTCGACCCGGTGCGCCTGGAGCAGGAAATGGTCCTGCTCGCGCAAAAAAGCGACGTCGCCGAAGAACTCGACCGCCTGAGCACCCACATCCTGGAAGTGCGCCGCGTGCTCAAGTCGGCCGGTGCCGCTGGTCGGCGCCTGGACTTCCTGATGCAGGAACTCAACCGCGAAGCCAATACACTGGGCTCCAAAGCCTTCGATCCGCGCAGCACCCAGGCTGCGGTCAACCTCAAAGTGTTGATCGAGCAAATGCGCGAACAAGTACAGAATATTGAGTAAGGCAACTCCCATGACCCACAGCACCGGCACCCTCTACATTATTTCCGCGCCCTCGGGCGCGGGCAAAAGCAGCCTGGTCAAGGCCCTGACCGACGCCAACCCGGAGATCCGCGTATCGGTCTCCCATACCACCCGCGCCATGCGTCCGGGTGAGGTGAACGGCGTGAACTATCACTTCGTCGAGCGCAGCGAGTTCGTGAAGATGATCGAACACGGTGACTTCCTGGAGCGTGCCGAAGTGTTCGGCAACCTCTATGGCACGTCCCAGAGCCATTTGCAGCAGACCCTCGACGAAGGTCATGACCTGATCCTGGAAATCGACTGGCAGGGCGCCGAACAGGTGCGCCAATTGATGCCCAAGGCGCGCTCGATCTTTATCCTGCCGCCGTCCCTGGAAGCCTTGCACCAGCGCCTGACCAATCGCGGCCAGGACAGTGACGAGATCATCGCTGGGCGCATGCGCGAAGCCGTCAGTGAAATGAGCCACTATGTGGACTACGACTACCTGATCATCAACGACGACTTTGCCCACGCCCTGGACGACCTGAAGGCGATTTTCCGTGCCAATCAGCTCCAGCAAAAACGCCAGCAGCAGCGTTTTGGCAAATTGTTGGCCGAACTGCTCGGTTGAATGGCTCTTCCCAAAACCGCTGCAAGGGCCTTACATTGGCGCTTGTAGCGTGTTTGCCGGGGCCTGCGGAAAATCAGCGCTTCCCTAAACGCTGGTGATTTTTTAAACTGTTGAGTCCGCTCGCCCAACCGGGCAGCGCGCATCTTGCATTCGCTCCGAGGAATACCATGGCCCGCGTAACCGTTGAAGACTGCCTAGAACACGTGGATAACCGCTTTGAGCTGGTCATGCTCTCTACCAAGCGTGCCCGTCAATTGGCCACTGGCGGCAAAGAGCCGTTGCTCAATTGGGAAAATGACAAGCCTACCGTGATGGCCCTGCGCGAAATCGCTGCCGGCGTGATGAGCTACGAGTTCATCGCCAACGCCGAGATCGTTGAAGACGAACCGCTGTTTGCAGCGTTCGAGGACGAGTCCAACGAGGCCGTCTAAGCCTATGCCTGGTCGACGTAGCACGGCGCGGGGTCAAAGCCTTCGGCAGGAGTTAATACCTTGCCGAGCATAGACGCCCTCGCCGATCGCTTATCGACCTACCTCGGTACCGACCAGGTCAACCTGGTCCGCCGAGCGTATTTCTACGCCGAACAAGCCCACGACGGCCAACGCCGCCGCAGCGGCGAGGCATATGTCACCCATCCTCTTGCGGTGGCCAATATTCTTGCCGACATGCACATGGACCATCAAAGCCTGATGGCCGCGATGCTGCATGACGTGATCGAAGACACCGGCATTGCCAAGGAAGCGCTCAGCGCGCAATTTGGCGAAACCGTGGCCGACCTGGTCGACGGGGTCAGCAAGCTGACCCAGATGAACTTCGAAACCAAGGCCGAGGCCCAGGCGGAAAACTTCCAGAAAATGGCCATGGCCATGGCCCGGGATATCCGGGTGATCCTGGTCAAACTGGCCGACCGGCTGCACAACATGCGCACGCTGGAAGTGCTGTCCGGCGAGAAACGTCGGCGCATTGCCAAGGAAACCCTGGAAATCTACGCGCCCATCGCCAACCGGCTGGGCATGCATGCCATTCGTATCGAATTCGAAGACCTTGGTTTCAAGGCGATGCACCCGATGCGCTCAGCGCGTATCTACCAGGCGGTCAAGCGCGCCCGGGGCAATCGCAAGGAAATCGTCAACAAGATCGAAGAGTCCCTGAGCCATTGCCTGGCAATCGACGAGATTGAAGGCGAAGTCAGCGGGCGGCAGAAGCATATCTACGGCATCTACAAGAAGATGCGCGGCAAGCGCCGGGCCTTCAACGAGATCATGGACGTGTATGCGTTCCGGATCATCGTCGACAAGGTCGATACCTGCTACCGCGTGCTGGGTGCTGTACATAATTTGTACAAACCCCTGCCAGGCCGCTTCAAGGACTACATCGCGATCCCCAAGGCCAACGGCTATCAGTCGCTGCATACCACGCTGTTCGGTATGCATGGGGTGCCGATCGAGATCCAGATCCGCACCCGGGAAATGGAAGAGATGGCCAACAACGGCATCGCCGCCCATTGGCTGTACAAGTCCAGCGGCGACGAGCAGCCCAAAGGCACCCATGCCCGCGCCCGCCAGTGGGTCAAGGGCGTGCTGGAAATGCAGCAGCGTGCCGGCAACTCCCTGGAATTTATCGAAAGCGTGAAGATCGACCTGTTCCCGGACGAGGTCTACGTGTTCACGCCCAAAGGCCGGATCATGGAGCTGCCCAAGGGCTCCACGGCGGTCGACTTTGCCTACGCGGTTCACACCGACGTCGGTAACAGCTGCATTGCCTGCCGGATCAACCGTCGCCTGGCCCCACTGTCGGAACCGCTGCAAAGCGGTTCCACCGTGGAAATCGTCAGCGCGCCGGGGGCCCGGCCGAATCCGGCGTGGCTCAACTTCGTGGTCACCGGCAAGGCTCGCACCCATATCCGCCACGCGCTGAAGCTGCAACGTCGCTCCGAGTCCATCAGCCTGGGCGAACGCCTGCTGAACAAGGTGCTCAACGGTTTCGACAGTTCCCTGGAGAAGATTCCCGCCGAGCGCGTGCAGGCGATCCTCCACGAGTACCGCCAGGAAACCATCGAAGACCTGCTCGAAGATATCGGCCTGGGCAACCGCATGGCCTACGTCGTCGCCCGTCGCCTGCTGGGCGAAGGCGAGCAACTGCCGAGCCCCGAAGGCCCGCTGGCCATTCGTGGCACCGAAGGCCTGGTGCTGAGCTACGCCAAATGCTGTACGCCAATCCCGGGCGACCCGATTGTCGGGCACCTGTCCGCCGGCAAAGGCATGGTGGTGCACCTGGACAACTGCCGCAATATCAGCGAAATCCGCCACAACCCGGAAAAATGCATCCAGCTGTCATGGGCCAAGGATGTGACCGGCGAATTCAACGTCGAGCTGCGGGTGGAGCTGGAGCACCAGCGCGGCCTGATCGCCCTGCTGGCCAGCAGTGTCAACGCGGCCGACGGCAATATCGAAAAAATCAGCATGGACGAACGCGATGGTCGCATCAGCGTGGTCCAACTGGTGGTCAGCGTGCACGACCGCGTGCACTTGGCCCGTGTGATCAAGAAACTGCGTGCCCTGACCGGGGTTATCCGCATCACTCGCATGCGCGCATAACACCCCCCTATAGCCCGGACATTACAAGGAGTCATTCATGACCAAGACTGTTATCACCAGCGACAAGGCACCTGCTGCCATCGGTACTTATTCCCAGGCGATCAAGGCGGGCAACACCGTCTACATGTCCGGCCAGATCCCACTGGACCCAAAGACCATGGAACTGGTTGAAGGCTTTGAAGCCCAGACCGTACAAGTCTTCGAGAACCTCAAGTCGGTAGCTGAAGCAGCAGGCGGTTCGTTCAAGGACATCGTCAAGCTGAACATCTTCCTCACCGACCTCAGCCACTTCGCCAAGGTCAACGAGATCATGGGCAAGTACTTCGAACAACCCTACCCAGCCCGCGCCGCCATTGGCGTTGCTGCCCTGCCCAAGGGTTCCCAGGTTGAGATGGACGCGATTCTGGTCATCGAGTAATACATTCGGCGCAACCCACGGGGTTGCGCCGACTTCGTTTTAAAAGGATTTCGTAATGCGCAAAGCGCTCGTTGCCTCCACGCTGCTGGCCCTTCTTCTTGGCGGCTGCGCCAGCAGTCCTGCCACCCGGGATGTGAGCGGCACCTGGATCAACCAGGTTGCCATCGATGCGGCGTCCAAGGGCGGCCCTTTGCGTGAAGCCCTGCAAGCCTACGGCCCGAACCTCGAATGGGAGGTCAACACCCGGGCCAACCAGGCGCGCTACTTCAACGGTTTTGAACGCCCTGAAGGCACCCTGGCCGGCGAAAAATCCGGCACCTGGAACGTTGATTTCTACGGCAGCTCGACCACCGAACTCAAGCGCAAGGGCAAACAGCTGCTGCAAGTGGCCAACGACAACGAGCCCGAACAGCTCTTTGATCGCCCCAAGGACCCTGCCCCTGAAGGCGCACCGTTGGGTGCCAACTTCGAACGGGCGCTGTACGCGGCCTACATGGGCGGCAGTTGGAAAATCACCAGCGGCAGCGGCCTGGGCGAGACCGTACAGTTCCAGGCCAACGGCCAGGTTACCGGCCTGCCGGGTGCCGACCAGTATTCACTGTGCCTGGCAGGCGATTGCGCCTCCATGAGCGGTGGCTACGACAGCATCTGGCTGCAACAAGGCGGCCAGGGCAACCCGTGGATCTTCAGTCGCAACGACAAGCAACTGGAGATTTTCCAGGCGATCAATACCTCCCAGGCCGACGAAGTGCCTTCGTTCACCCCTGGGCCGCGCCAGTGGCTGCTGGAAAAACAGTGATACGAAACAAAGGAGCCTACAGGCTCCTTTTTCTTTAGCCAGCAATCCTTTGCCTCGGACTACGCCATGTTCAAACCACTCCTCATTGGCCTGGCCTTGCTGGGCGGCTGCACCCACGTATCGCAACCCGTCGACATCAGCGGGATCTGGATCAACCAGGCCGCCATCGATGCCGCCGCCCAGGGCCGGCCGCTGCTCAACAGCCTGCAAGCCAACGGCAGGAACCTGGAGTGGAATGTCGACACCCGCACCGGCCAAGCTCATGCCAGCAGTGCCTTTGAGGTAGATGAAGGCCAACTCCTGCCAAAAGCACCTGGCGCATGGACCGTCGATCACAACGGCCATGGCCGTGACGAACTGCAATTAAAGGATCAGCAACTGCTCCAACTGCCTCGCAAGGATCTGCCCGGCCAGGTGTTCCAGCGTGCCCACCCATCGACCACGGAGGGAGCGCAATGGGGGAGTACATTCCGGCAGGCACTGAACTCAGCTTACATGGGTGGCCCGTGGAAAATCCTTGAGGGCGAAGGCGCCGGCGGCACCGTAGTGTTCAATGCGCATGGCAACCTGTCGGGCCTGGGGAAGAATGACCGATACGAATTGTGCCTGGGCGGGGACTGCGCCACTCAGGGCGCCGGCAATGACACCCTGTACCTGGGCAAAGGCGACGCGGGGGATAGTTGGATTTTCGTGCGCAACGGCAACACGCTGGAAATTTTCCAGGCGATCAATCATTCCAGGCCAGACGAAATTCCTCAGTTGAGCCCTGGGCAGCGCCAGTGGCTGCTGGAAAAACAGTAAGACCACTGTGGGAGCTGGCTTGCCTGCAATAGCATCACCTCTGTTTCACTGACACACCGAGCTGCCTGCATCGCAGGCAAGCCCGGCTCCCACAGGAGAGGTCAGCCCTTGAGGATAGCGGCGTAGCCTTCGCGGTAGCTTGGATAGGTTGGCGTCCAGCCCAGCGCCTTGGCTCGCGCATTGCTGCACTGCTTGCTGCCCGCACGCCGCACGCTGGCGTCTTCGGCCCACTCGGTGACCCCAAGGTACTCGCGCAGCCAATCCACGACTTCGGCCAGCGGCGCAGGCGCGTTGTCGACACCGATGTAGACCTTGTCCAACGTACCGCCCTGCTCCACATGCAGCAGCAAAAAGGCCAGCAGCCCTGCCGCATCATCGACGTGGATGCGGTTGCCATATAAAGGTGGCTCAACCGCCACGCGATAGCCTTGGCGCACCTGGCTCAACAACCACTCGCGACCAGGACCATAGATACCGGTCAAGCGTACAGTCGTGGCCGGGATACCGCTGTCCAATGCCACTTGCTCGGCTTCCAGCATCACCTGCCCGGAGTACCCAACGGCATGGGTGGGCGAGGTTTCATCGACCCATTCACCGTTTTGCTGGCCGTAGACGCTGCTACTGGACACAAACAGCAGGTGCTTGGGCTGCTGACCATAGTCATCGAGCCACTCCAGCACATGCTGCAAACCTTCGACATAGGCTTTGCGATAGCCCGCTTCATCGTGGTCGGTCGCAGCCGCGCAGTACACCAGGTAGTCCACGCCACCAATCGGCCAGGTGTCGGGGCATTCCTTTTTGAACAGGTCGCCGGCAATGCCAATCACCCCTTCCGGCAGGCGCGAGACATTGCGTCGCAGGCCATGCACCTCCCATCCCGCGACCAGCAATTGACTCGCCAGCCGACTACCTACATCACCACAACCGGCAATCACCACAGAAGGCGCAGACATCACAAAACTCCGTTCTCAAAGGTCTAGATTAGCCCTCGCAGGTGACCAGCGGCCAGAAAAAGCACAAATAAAGTTACTGTATTACTTCTGTTAACAAGAATTACTTGCAATAATAACGGCCCATTTGTCCTCGGCCCTTTTGCGGCCTGGCAGGGCAATCCCTTATTTTTTCCTCTCAGGTCCGGCCAGCATGACACGCAATAACCTCCCCGCTTCGCCAACCAAGCCTCACAGCCCGTCCCGCGCCTGGCGCGCGATAACTGCGTTGCTGCTCAGCGTCCTGCTGGCTCCGACCGCCGCGTTCGCCGATGCCACGGCACCGGCCACCCCGCCTGCCGCCGCTGCACCAGCCCCGGCTGCAGCCCCAGCACCTGAGCAAAACGCCGCCGCTCCCGGCGCACCGGCTGCCGCACCTGCGGCCACCGACCCGGTCGCAGCCGAAGGTGTTACCCAACAAGATGAAACCGGCGTGGTCCTGGAAGAAGACAACACCCTGGGCATGGCCCACGACCTGTCGCCGTGGGGCATGTACCAGAACGCCGACATCATCGTGAAGATCGTGATGGTCGGCCTGGCTATCGCCTCGATCATCACCTGGACCATCTGGATCGCCAAAGGCTTCGAACTGCTGGGCGCCAAACGCCGCCTGCGCACTGAAATCGTCAACCTGAAAAAAGCCACCACCCTTAAAGAAGCCAGCGAAAGCGCGGCCATCAAGGGCACCCTGGCGCATCTCTTGGTGCACGACGCGCTGGAAGAAATGCGCCTGTCGGCCAACACCCGCGAAAAGGAAGGCATCAAGGAACGCGTGAGCTTCCGCCTGGAGCGCCTGGTAGCGGCCTGCGGTCGCAACATGAGCAACGGCACCGGCGTGCTGGCAACCATCGGTTCTACCGCACCGTTCGTCGGTCTGTTCGGTACCGTGTGGGGCATCATGAACAGCTTCATCGGCATCGCCAAGACCCAGACCACCAACCTCGCCGTCGTTGCCCCCGGCATCGCCGAAGCCCTGCTGGCAACCGCCCTGGGCCTGGTCGCCGCGATTCCGGCGGTGGTGATCTACAACGTCTTCGCACGCTCGATCGCCGGCTACAAGGCCCAGGTGTCGGATGCTTCGGCAGAAGTCCTGTTGCTGGTCAGCCGTGACCTCGATCACCTGCCTACCGAGCGCAGCTCGCAACCGCACATGGTGAAAGTGGGGTAATCGGCCATGGGCCTGCATTTGAATCAAGGCGACGACGAGCTCGTCGAGAACCACGAAATCAACGTCACGCCGTTTATCGACGTGATGCTGGTGCTGCTGATCATCTTCATGGTGGCAGCACCCTTGGCCACGGTGGACATCAAGGTCGACCTCCCCGCCTCCAGCGCGAAACCTGCGCCGCGGCCGGAGAAACCGGTGTTCCTCAGCGTCAAGGCTGACCAGCGCCTGTTCCTGGGCGAAGAAGAAGTCAAATCCGAAACCCTGGGTGCGGTGCTCGACGCGCGGACCCAGGGCAAGAAAGACACGACGATCTTCTTCCAAGCCGACAAAGGCGTGGACTACGGCGACCTGATGAGCGTGATGGATGCCCTGCGGGCGGCCGGCTACCTCAAGGTCGGTCTGGTCGGACTTGAGACGGCAGCCAAAAAATGATCACGACGCGCCACAAACTGACGCGTTATGGCACCAGCCTCGCCGTCGTGCTGGGCGTCCACGCCGTCGCGATCATCCTCGCGTACCAATGGTCGGCACCCCATATGGTGCAGTTGCCACCGGCGGCCATGGTCATCGACCTGGCGCCGATGCCGGCACCACCGCCTCCGGCCCCGCCGAAGGTGGTGACGCCGCCGCAACCGCCGGCGCCGGTGGAAGAGTTGCCCTTACCGAAACTGGCCGAGGCACCCAAGCCGACGATTTCCGTGCCCAAGCCGGTCAAGCCAAAGCCCAAGCCGCAGCCGCCCAAGCCTGAGAAAAAGGTCGAGCAGCCCAAGGAGAAACCTTCCGAGGACCCGCCGAGCGAAAGCCCTCAGAACAACGCGCCTTCGGAAAAGTCGGCCCAACCGCAACCCGGCCCTTCGCCGGCGCAAGTCGCGGCCAAGGCCACCTGGGAAAGCACGCTGCTCGGTCACCTGGCGAAATACAAGAAGTACCCGCCAGGCGCCCAGGCCCGTGGCAAGGAAGGCTTGAACCGCTTGCGGTTCGTGGTGGATGCTGAAGGCAAGGTGCTGTCTTATGAATTGGTGGGCCGTTCCGGCAACGCCGACCTGGACCGCGCCACTCTGGAGATGATCCGTCGTGCCCAGCCGCTGCCCAAGCCACCGGCCGACATGTTGAAAAACGGCAGCATCGAAATCGTTGCGCCGTTTGTCTACAACATCGAGAAGCGTCGCCGCTAACCCCTGTGGGAGCGGGCTTGTGTGGGAGCAGGCTTGCCCGCGATGACGGTGTAACAGTCAACATCCACAATGACTGACACACCGCCATCGCGAACAAGCCCACCCCCACACAAAGCCGCCAACGCCATTAAGCAAAATCCCCCGCACAAACCGCTCAATCCCCAATCTAGTTCTGATAACGTGCGCCTATCGATTGCAGCCGGTATGCTTGGCCCGCAACCTCATGGACGCCCGCTATGACTCTTACAGAATTACGCTACATCGTGACCCTCGCCCAAGAGCAACACTTCGGCCATGCCGCCGAACGTTGCCATGTCAGCCAGCCGACGCTGTCGGTGGGTGTGAAGAAGCTTGAAGACGAACTCGGTGTGCTGATTTTCGAGCGCAGCAAGAGCGCCGTGCGCCTCACTCCGGTAGGCGAAGGCATTGTGGCCCAGGCCCAGAAGGTACTGGAGCAGGCCCAGAGCATTCGTGAACTGGCCCAGGCCGGCAAGAACCAACTGACTGCCCCGCTGAAAGTCGGCGCGATCTACACCGTCGGCCCGTACCTGTTCCCACACCTGATCCCGCAACTGCATCGCGTTGCGCCGCAGATGCCGCTGTATATCGAGGAAAACTTCACCCACGTACTGCGCGACAAACTGCGCAACGGTGAGTTGGACGCGATCATCATCGCCCTGCCGTTCAACGAAGCCGACGTGCTGACGTTGCCACTCTATGACGAGCCGTTCTACGTGCTGATGCCCGCCTCCCACCCGTGGACGCAAAAAGACACGATCGACGCCGGCCTGCTCAACGACAAGAGCCTGCTGCTGCTCGGTGAAGGCCATTGCTTCCGCGACCAGGTGCTGGAAGCCTGCCCGACCCTGACCAAGGGCAACGACGGCGCCAAGCACACCACGGTGGAATCCAGCTCCCTGGAGACCATCCGCCATATGGTGGCGTCTGGCCTGGGCATCTCGATCCTGCCGCTGTCGGCCGTGGACAGCCATCACTATGCAGCCGGCGTGATCGAAGTGCGTCCGCTCACCCCACCCGTGCCGTTCCGCACCGTGGCGATTGCCTGGCGGGCCAGTTTCCCGCGCCCGAAAGCGATTGATATCCTCGCCGACTCGATCCGCCTGTGCTCGGTGGCCAAGCCGCCCGCTGCGAGCTAAGCCTTGTATGACTGAGTTGTCGCAGGTGTCGGTGACGGCACTCAAGGGTGTCGGTGAAGCCATGGCCGAGAAGCTGGCCAAGGTCGGCCTGGAAAACCTCCAGGACGTGCTCTTTCACCTGCCCCTGCGCTATCAGGACCGCACCCGCGTAGTGCCCATCGGCCATCTGCGCCCCGGGCAGGACGCGGTGGTCGAAGGCACCGTCAGCGGTGCCGATGTAGTGATGGGCAAGCGCCGCAGTCTGGTGGTGCGCCTGCAGGACGGCACCGGTGGCCTGAGCCTGCGCTTCTACCATTTCAGCAACGCGCAAAAGGAAGGCCTCAAGCGCGGCACTCGCGTGCGTTGCTACGGTGAAGCGCGCCCGGGCGCCTCGGGCCTGGAAATCTACCATCCGGAATACCGCGCCATTACCGGCGACGAACCGCCGCCGGTAGACACCACCCTCACTCCCATCTACCCGCTCACCGAGGGCCTGACGCAACAGCGCCTGCGCCAGCTGTGCATGCAGACCCTGACCCTGCTCGGCCCGCAAAGCCTGCCCGATTGGCTGCCGCAGGAGCTGGCCCGTGACTACCAGTTGGCGCCCCTGGCGGATGCGATTCGCTATCTGCACCATCCACCGGCCGATGCCGATGTCGATGAGCTGGCCCTGGGTCATCACTGGGCCCAGCATCGCCTGGCCTTTGAAGAGTTGCTGACCCACCAACTGTCCCAGCAGCGCCTGCGCGAAAGCATGCGCTCCCTGCGTGCGCCAGCGATGCCCAAGGCCACGCGCCTGCCCGCGCAATACCTGGCCAACCTCGGCTTTGCGCCGACCGGCGCGCAGCAGCGGGTAGGCAACGAAATTGCCTACGACCTGAGTCAGAAAGAACCAATGCTGCGCCTGATCCAGGGCGATGTTGGCGCCGGCAAGACCGTGGTCGCCGCCCTGGCCGCGCTGCAGGCCCTGGAGGCCGGTTACCAGGTGGCGTTGATGGCACCGACCGAGATCCTCGCCGAGCAGCACTTCATCACCTTCAAGCGCTGGCTCGAACCCCTGGGCCTGGAAGTGGCGTGGTTGGCGGGCAAGCTCAAGGGCAAGAACCGCACTGCCGCCCTGGAGCAGATCGCCGCCGGCGCACCGATGGTGGTGGGTACCCACGCGCTGTTCCAGGACGAAGTGAAATTCAAGAACCTGGCCCTGGTGATCATCGACGAACAGCACCGCTTTGGCGTGCAGCAACGCCTGGCCCTGCGCGAAAAGGGCGTGGGCGGGCGGATGAACCCGCACCAGCTGATCATGACGGCCACCCCGATCCCACGCACGTTGGCCATGAGTGCCTACGCCGACCTCGACACCTCGATCCTCGACGAGCTGCCGCCCGGCCGCACCCCGGTCAACACCGTATTGGTCACCGACACCCGCCGCGTCGAAGTCATCGAGCGCGTGCGCGGCGCCTGCGCCGAGGGGCGCCAGGCGTATTGGGTATGCACGCTGATCGAAGAGTCCGAAGAGCTGACCTGCCAGGCGGCCGAAACCACCTACGAAGACCTCACCAGCGCCCTGGGCGAGCTCAAGGTCGGGCTGATCCACGGGCGCATGAAGCCTGCGGAAAAAGCTGCAGTGATGGCCGAGTTCAAGGCCGGCAACCTGCAATTGCTGGTCGCCACCACAGTCATCGAAGTCGGCGTGGATGTGCCCAACGCCAGCCTGATGATCATCGAAAACCCCGAGCGCCTGGGCCTGGCGCAACTGCACCAGCTACGCGGTCGTGTCGGCCGGGGCAGTGCCGCCAGCCACTGTGTGCTGCTCTACCATCCGCCGCTGTCGCAGATTGGCCGCCAGCGCCTGGGGATCATGCGCGAGACCAACGACGGCTTCGTGATCGCCGAAAAAGACCTGGAACTGCGCGGCCCCGGCGAAATGCTCGGCACCCGCCAGACCGGCCTGCTGCAATTTAAAGTGGCCGACCTGATGCGCGACGCCGACCTGCTGCCCGCCGTGCGCGACGCCGCCCAGGCCCTGCTGGAACGCTGGCCGCACCACGTCAGCCCGCTGCTGGATCGCTGGCTACGCCACGGCCAGCAATACGGCCAGGTCTGACAGACTGCCAGTAGCCGACACCATCACAAACCGCAGTTAGACACACCCCCGCCGAACCAAGCTGGTTATACTCCAAGCAAATGTAGGAAATTGGATCCGGCCATGTCAGAAGTTGCCCACGCCACAGCCCCGCCGACTGCCCCATCGGTCATTCGGGACCTGCTCGCGAAACTCGCCATCAGCTACACGGAAGTCACCGAACACCCAGGCCTTAACCCGGCCCGAAAGGTTCAAGCGGTACTGCTCGATGACGCGGTGGGCGCCCTGATGGTGCTGTTCCCCCAGAGCCAGTTGCTGGATCTCAATCGCCTTACCGAGCTGACCGGGCGCAACCTCACCGCCGTCGCACCGGAGCGCCTGGAGCGCATGCTCGGCAAACACAGCCTGAGCCTGCTGCCCGGCCTGCCGCCGTTGACCAGCTCGCCATGCCTGTATGAAGAACGCCTGCTGCGCGAGCCGACCCTGCTGGTGCACTCGGGCGAAGCCACGGTGCTGCTGGAAATCGCCAGCGATGACTTCAAGCGCATGCTGAGCAAAGCCAGCGCCGCCAACTTCGGCGAGCCCTTGAGCAGCATCCGGCCCAACTTCGATCGCCCTAACGATGACCGCGACGAAATCTCCCAGGCCATGCAGGCGTTTACCGCCCGCCGCATCCAGCAAAGGCTGGAAGCCACCATCGAGATTCCGCCGCTGGCCGACACCGCGCAGAAGATCATCAAGCTGCGGGTTGACCCGAACGCGACCATCGACGACATCACCGGCGTGGTCGAGACCGACCCGGCCCTGGCCGCCCAAGTGGTGAGCTGGGCGGCATCGCCTTACTACGCCTCGCCGGGCAAGATCCGCTCGGTAGAGGATGCGATTGTGCGCGTGCTGGGCTTCGACCTGGTGATCAACCTGGCCCTGGGCCTGGCGCTGGGCAAGACCCTGAGCCTGCCCAAGGACCATCCGCAACAGGCCACGCCCTACTGGCACCAGTCGATCTACACCGCTGCGGTGATCGAAGGCCTGACCCGCGCCATGCCCCGCGCCCAGCGTCCGGAGGCCGGCCTGACCTACCTGGCGGGCCTGCTGCACAACTTTGGTTACCTGTTACTGGCCCACGTCTTCCCACCGCACTTCTCACTGATCTGCCGGCACCTGGAGGTCAACCCGCACCTGTGCCACAGCTATATCGAGCAGCACTTGCTGGGCATCAGCCGCGAACAGATCGGCGCCTGGCTGATGCGTTACTGGGATATGCCGCAAGAGCTGTCCACGGCCCTGCGCTTCCAGCACGACCCGAGCTACGACGGCCAATACGCCGAATACCCGAACCTGGTATGCCTGGCGGTGCGTTTGCTGCGCGGGCGGGGGATTGGTTCCGGGCCTGAGGCCGAGATTCCGGACGAGCTGCTGGAGCGCCTGGGTCTGAGCCGCGACAAGGCTGAGGACGTGGTGAGCAAGGTGCTCGATGCTGAGGTGTTATTGCGCGAACTGGCGTCGCAGTTCAGCCAGGGGTAAAGCTGGTGCCTGTTGTACCGCTATCGCAGGCAAGCCAGCTCCCACATTTTGAGTGCATTCCAGCGTTGGAACTCGGTCAAAAGTGGGAGCTGGCTTGCCTGCGATGAATGCAACTCGGTCTTTCAGGCCTTCTTTTTCTTCGGCTTCAAATACTTGGTCAAGCCCTGGAACCACATCACCAGGGCCGGGTTGCCCTTGATCTGGATCGACTTGTCCTGAATCCCCGTCATAAACGCCAGTTGCTTGTTCTTCGCCTGCATCGTGGCGAAGCCATAGGCGGCGTCTTTGAAGGCGATGGCGAACGCAGGCTCCGGGTGTACGCCCGAGCGGCTGGTGATGCGCTGGTCTTTGACGATGAAGTGGCGGGCGACCTTGCCGTCGAGGGTCTGCAGCTGGAATGCCAGGTCTTTGTCACCCAACTGCTGCTGGAACGCGGGGTTGTTGCGGCTGGCTTTGGCCATCATCAGGCCCAGCACCCACAGGAGAAAACGAAATTTCATGCACACGGCCTCAGTGTAATTATTGGGTGGCCGCAGCAGTTTAACGATTTGCGCGCGGAACGCCACCGATCTCCCGCGTTAGCCGGAGATCGGCTGGCGTTTACCGCTTATAGCAACAACTTGGCTTAAACGTCAGGGCAAGGCATCGGTGCCCAGTCGGTCACTCCAAGCGCCACCCACACAACCGTCGTGGCCCAAGAACGCGCCCCAACAAAAATGGGCACCCGACCCAGTCGGCGTGCCCATTTTTCATACCTCCACGCCTCCCTTCGAGGCGGTGCCGCGCTTACGGGTTGACGCTGTCTTTAAGCGACTTGCCCGGTTTGAACGCTACGGTGTTGCTCGCCTTGATTTTCACCGGCTCGCCGGTTTGCGGGTTTTTGCCGGTGCGGGCGCCACGGTGGCGCTGCAGGAAGGTGCCGAAACCAACCAGGGTGACGCTGTCCTTGCGGTGCAAGGCGCCAGTGATTTCTTCAAGAACGGCGTTGAGGACGCGGTTGGCCTGTTCTTTGGTCAGGTCTGCTTTTTCTGCAATGGCGGCTGCGAGTTCTGGTTTACGCATAGGTGAAGCCTCTTTGACGGTTTTTTGTTGTTATGTCCGTGCTGCTCTCTGCTGGAGCAGCGCCAAGGCGCCGCAGGCTCTACTCTGCGGCAGACGGGAGTGAGGATGGCATGCCATTGGTGCCTGCGCCAGTCTCGCGGCGACCTTTCTAGGGGGAAAAAGGTGCTTATTCCGACAGAACGACCAGCATTTACGCCAGCAGAGGCGGAAGTTCCTTATTCAGGGCCAGTTTTTCCATGACTGCCGTACCGGTAAGCGCATAGCCCAGCAGGCGACCGCTGGCATCGCGGCACAAGGCCTTGATGTCCCCGCCCTGCCCTTCGACACTCCACACGCCTTCAGTGCCCCGTGGCGGTGGTGAGACCACCAGTGGGCACGCCGGGGTTTTCACCGTGACCGGCATCGGCCCGTAGTTGACCGCCGTGGCGTTGCCCGCCAGGGTCTGGGCCAGGGCGCGGGCGCAGCTCATCAGGGGCATGACGTACAACAGGTTCAGGCCATCGACCTCGGCGCAGTCGCCCAGGGCGTAGATATTGGCGTGGGAGGTCTTGAGGTGGCGGTCGACCATGATCCCACGGCTGATTTGCAGGCCGGCCGCAGCCGCCAGGTCCACCCGGGGGCGCAGGCCGATGGCGGAAACCACAAGGTCGCAATCAATCACCGTGCCATCGGACAGGTGGGCCTCCAGGCCGTCAGCCGTGCGTTGCAGGCGGTTAAGCACCGGGCCCAGGTGGAAGCGTGCGCCCAGGCCTTCCAACCCGGCCTGCACCGCTGCAGCCGCCGCCGGGTGCAGCAGGGTCGGCATGACTTGCTCGCACGGTGCCACCAGGTCGATGGTGTAGCCACCCAGGATCAGGTCGTTGGCAAATTCACAGCCGATCAGGCCCGCACCCAATAGCAACACCCGGCGCTTGCCGACAGCGGCGTGGCGAAAGCGCGCGTAGTCTTCCAGGTCGTTGATCGGGAAAATCAATTCAGCGGCATCGCCCTCGACGGGCACCTGCACAGTCTGGGCGCCCCAGGCCAGGATCAGGTCGCGGTAGGCCACCGCCTCCTCGCCGATCCACAGGCGCTTATGCCCAGGGTCGATCCCACTGATTCGGGTATGGGTGCGCACCTCGGCCTTGAGTTGCTCGGCCATGGCGCCAGGGGTCGCCATGCTCAGGCCATCGGCATCCTTGTTTTTGCCAAAACCGGTGGAGAGCATGGGCTTGGAGTAGGAACGCCCATCATCCGCGGTGATCAGCAACAGCGGGGTTTCGCTGTCGAGCTTGCGAAACTCCCGAGCCAGGTTGTAACCGGCCAAGCCCGTACCGATGATCACGACAGGTGCGCTCATTCCATTCTCCTTGTAGTGCATTTCTTAAATTCAGCGAATCAACCGATTTCGATCATTTCAAAATCCATTTTGCCGACGCCGCAGTCCGGGCACAGCCAGTCTTCCGGGACGTCCTGCCACAGGGTACCTGGGGCGATCCCGTCATCCGGCCAACCGTCCTTCTCGTCATAGATCAGGCCACAGACTACACATTGCCACTTCTTCATTACTTGCTTCCTCAGGGTCCAGGCTTACTGGCCGACGGTCGATAGATCCAGCATTGCCGTGCGGCTCAGGGCGTTTTGTACTGATCGGGGCGCCCAGATGCAAGCATGTTCGACCCAATGTCCCGGCACACGCCGGCAACAATCCAGGCTGCCATGGTAAGCTCGGCGCCTCATTAACTGCCAATAATGACTCCCCGTGCCGCATTCGATTGCCGTTCCCGATGCCTGCCAATGGCTGAACCAGAGCCTTCTGCGCCCTCTGCCCGCCCCCCCTGCCCTTGACTGGCTGTTCGATGAAGGCTCGCTGACCCGCCGCCTGACGCACCTGTCCAACGATGGTTTCAGTGTTACGCCGCTGTACGAAGGCTGGCAGCCCCTGCGAGACGACGAATGCGCCGCCCTCGACCTGCCAGCGGCCAGTATTGGCTGGGTACGCGAGGTGTATTTGCGCGGTCACGGCCAGGCCTGGGTGTTCGCCCGCAGCGTGGCGGCGCGCAGTGCCTTGCAGGGCGATGGCTTGCATATGGATGAGTTGGGCAGTCGCTCCCTGGGCGAGTTGCTGTTTTGTGACCAGGCCTTCACCCGCCAGGCCATCGAGGTCTGCCACTACCCACGCGCCTGGCTGCCGCAAGCCGATCAGGCCAATGGCTTGTGGGCGCGGCGCTCGCGCTTTGATCGCGGCGCGTTGAGCGTGTTGGTGGCGGAAGTGTTCCTGCCGAGCCTGTGGCAAGCCGTGCAGCAATCTGCGGAGGATTGCTGATGTACCAGCGCCTGCTCCAATCCCTGAACCGCTTGAACCCACGGGCCTGGGACTTTGTGCAACTGACGCGGATGGACAAGCCCATCGGCATCTATCTGCTACTGTGGCCCACCCTGTGGGCACTGTGGATTGCCGGCAAGGGCTCGCCATCGTTGAGCAATATCGTGATTTTTGTGTTGGGCGTGACCCTGACCCGGGCGGCGGGCTGCGTGATCAATGACTGGGCTGACCGCAAGGTCGACGGCCATGTGAAGCGCACCGCGCAACGCCCGTTGGCCAGCGGCAAGATCAGCTCCAAAGAGGCCCTGGTGTTCTTTGCGGTGCTGATGGCCATCAGCTTTTTGCTGGTGCTGCTGACCAATGCCGCCACCATCTGGCTGTCCCTGGGCGGCCTGGCCCTGGCCGTCAGCTACCCCTTCATGAAGCGCTACACCTATTACCCGCAAGTGGTGCTCGGCGCGGCGTTTTCCTGGGGCATGCCCATGGCGTTTACCGCCGAGACCGGCAGCCTGCCGGCCATTGCGTGGCTGCTGTACATCGCCAACCTGCTGTGGACCGTGGCCTACGACACCTACTACGCCATGACCGACCGCGATGACGATCTGAAAATCGGCGTCAAATCCACCGCGATCCTGTTTGGCGATGCCGACCGGATCATCATCCTTACCTTGCAGGGGCTGGCGCTGCTTTGCCTGCTACTGGCGGGCTCACGCTTCGAACTGGGCGGCTGGTTCCACCTGGGGCTGGTGGCGGCGGCGGGGTGTTTTGCCTGGGAGTTCTGGTACACCCGGGATCGGGACCGGTTGAAGTGCTTCAAGGCGTTTTTGCACAACCATTGGGCAGGGTTGGCGATTTTTCTCGGGATTGTGGCCGACTACGCCTTCCGATAATGCCCTGTAGCTTGTAGGAGCCGGCTTGCCGGCGATGAGGCCAGCAGCCCTGCGGTGATTTCAGGGCCGCCATCGCCGGCAAGCCGGCTCCTACAGGGGAGATTAGGGCTTGGCGACCTTCCAGGCGCCGTCCATTTTGCCGTCGCCGGTCGCATCGCCGGCCTTCTTGTCGGCGATGAAGGTATACAGCGGCTTGCCGTCATAGGCCCATTGGCTGGTGTTGTCGTCACGGGTGATGACGGTCCACTTGCCCATCGGTTTATCGGTGGACTCGGCCTTCAACGGCGGCCAGTTGGTGGCGCACTTGTCGTTGCAGTTGGACTTGCCGTCGGCATCCTTGGCAAAGGTATAGAGCGCCATGCCCTTGTGGTCCACCAACATCCCGTCTTTAGTCATGGCCGGGTCCGCCGCGACAGCCAGTGTCGGCAGCGTCAACGCCGCCGTGACCAGCAGGGCTTTCCAGGAAAAAATACCTTGAGTCATCAGAACCTTCCTTTTGCGGTTGTCAGGATTCGGACTCAAAGCGTAGTTCAGGACTAGGCCGATTGCGCAGGCCAGTAAAATACTGTCACACGACTGCAATAATTCCGTTATCTAATGCGGCGCAAGACAGTTAAATGACAAGAGGACTTAGCATGGTTGGCAGGAGCATTCTGATCGTTGACGACGAAGCGCCCATTCGCGAAATGATCGCCGTTGCGTTGGAAATGGCCGGCTATGACTGCCTGGAGGCAGAGAACTCCCAGCAGGCCCACGCCATTATCGTCGACCGCAAGCCGGACCTGATCCTGCTGGACTGGATGCTGCCCGGCACCTCTGGCATCGAGCTGGCCCGGCGCCTCAAGCGCGATGAGCTGACCGGGGATATCCCGATCATCATGCTCACCGCCAAGGGCGAAGAGGACAACAAGATCCAGGGCCTGGAAGTCGGCGCCGATGACTACATCACCAAGCCGTTTTCCCCACGGGAACTCGTTGCACGTCTGAAGGCCGTGCTGCGCCGCGCCGGCCCGACCGATGGCGAGGCGCCGATTGAAGTCGGCGGCCTGCTGCTGGACCCGATCAGCCACCGCGTGACCATCGACGGCAAGCCTGCCGAAATGGGCCCCACCGAATACCGCCTGTTGCAGTTCTTCATGACCCACCAGGAACGCGCCTATACCCGTGGGCAATTGCTGGACCAGGTGTGGGGCGGCAATGTGTATGTCGAGGAGCGCACCGTGGACGTGCACATCCGCCGCCTGCGCAAAGCCTTGGGCGATGCCTACGAGAATCTGGTACAAACCGTGCGCGGTACCGGCTATCGGTTTTCCACCAAAGGCTGAGCCAGCCCTTCCCAGACTTAACAGCCGACAAGGACGCATGTTCAAGTGAACCAAAACTGGCATGGCACCCTGATCCGCCACATGCTCCTGCTGGTCACCGGCTGCCTGTTGGTCGGCCTGATCAGCGGCTACTACGGCTGGAGCCTGGCCATCGGCCTGGGCCTCTACCTGGGCTGGACCCTCAAGCAATTGCTGCGCCTGCACGAGTGGCTGCGCCAGCACAAACCCGACGAAGCACCACCCGACGGCTACGGCCTGTGGGGCGAGGTGTTCGACAGCATCTATCACCTGCAACGCCGCGACCAGCGGGTGCGGGGCCGCCTGCAAGCGGTGATCGACCGGGTCCAGGAGTCGACGGCCGCGCTCAAGGACGCGGTGATCATGCTCGACAGCGACGGCAACCTGGAATGGTGGAACCGCGCCGCCGAGACCCTGCTGGGCCTCAAGACGCCCCAGGACAGCGGCCAGCCGGTGACCAACCTGGTACGCCATCCGCGCTTCAAGGAATACTTCGAGCAGGATAACTACGAAGAAGCCCTGGAAATCCCGTCGCCCACCAACGATCGGGTGCGCATCCAGCTGTACCTCACGCGCTATGGCAACAATGAACACTTGATGCTGGTGCGCGACGTCACCCGCATCCATCAGTTGGAACAGATGCGCAAGGATTTCGTCGCCAACGTCTCCCACGAATTGCGTACGCCGCTGACGGTGATCTGTGGCTACCTGGAGACGCTGCTGGACAACGTCGAAGGCGTCAACCCGCGCTGGAACCGTGCCTTGCAGCAGATGCAGCAACAGGGCTCACGCATGCAGACCCTGCTCAACGACCTGCTGCTGCTGGCCAAACTGGAAGCCACCGACTACCCCTCGGACAACCACCCGGTGGCCGTACAGAGCCTGCTGCAGACCATCAAAAACGATGCCCAGGCCCTGTCCGGCGAGCGCGGCCAGATCATTACCCTGGAAGCCGACCCGTCGGTGCTGCTCAAGGGCAGCGAGGGCGAATTGCGCAGTGCTTTTTCCAACCTGGTGTTCAACGCCGTGAAGTACACCCAGGACAAAGGCACGATCCGCATCCGCTGGTGGGTCGATCAGCAGGGGGCGCACCTGAGCGTGCAGGATTCGGGGATTGGTATCGACAGCAAACACCTGCCACGCCTGACCGAGCGTTTCTACCGCGTCGACTCCAGCCGCAACTCCAACACCGGCGGTACGGGGCTGGGCTTGGCAATCGTCAAGCACGTGCTGTTGCGCCATCGGGCCCGCCTGGAAATCAGCAGCGTCCTGGGCCACGGCAGCACCTTTACCTGCCACTTTGCGCCGACGCAGGTCAGTCGTTCGCAAGCAATCGCGACGAAGGATTAATCTGAAAATAACCCCCACCCTCCTGTGGGAGCTGGCTTGCCTGCGATAGCATCACCTCGGTGCATCTGTAAGACCTAGGCGCCTGCATCGCAGGCAAGCCAGCTCCCACATAAGCCCAATGCAGCAGGCATTCACGGATCCGCCCGGCAGCCGCCACTAGGCAAGCGCCCCTTCAGCCGCTACATTGCCTGACTTGTGCCCGCCCTTGAGGCACAGCCATCACCCCTTTTTGAATACACGGAACCCGCAAAACCCCATCATGGACCCTTCCCCTGGTATCACCCTCGCGACACTCTTCGCCGATTTCGGCATGATTCTTTTTGCACTGATCCTGGTACTGCTCAACGGTTTCTTCGTTGCGGCGGAATTTGCCATGGTCAAACTGCGCTCCACCCGGGTCGAGGCCATCGCCCACACCAACGGCTGGCGCGGGCAGATCCTGCGCACCGTACACAGCCAGCTCGACGCGTATCTGTCGGCCTGTCAGTTGGGTATCACCCTCGCCTCCCTGGGCTTGGGCTGGGTCGGTGAGCCGGCTTTTGCGCACATCCTGGAGCCGTTGCTGGGGGCCATGGGCGTCGAGTCGCCTGAAGTCATCAAGGGCGTGTCGTTCTTTGCCGCCTTCTTCGTGATTTCCTACCTGCACATCGTGGTCGGTGAGCTGGCGCCCAAGTCCTGGGCCATTCGCAAGCCCGAGCTGCTGTCGCTGTGGACGGCGGTGCCGCTGTACCTGTTCTACTGGGCAATGTACCCGGCAATCTACCTGCTCAACGCCAGCGCCAACGCGATCCTGCGCATCGCCGGCCAGGGCGAGCCCGGCCCCCATCACGAGCACCATTACAGCCGCGAAGAACTCAAGCTGATCCTGCACTCCAGCCGTGGCCAGGACCCAAGCGACCAAGGCATGCGCGTGCTGGCCTCGGCCGTGGAAATGGGCGAGCTGGAAGTAGTGGACTGGGCCAACTCGCGGGAAGACCTGGTGACCCTGGACTTCAACGCGCCGCTCAAGGAAATCCTCGCGCTGTTCCGCCGCCACAAATTCAGTCGCTACCCGGTGTACGACCCGGTGCGTGGTGAGTTTGTCGGCCTGCTGCACATCAAGGATCTGCTGCTGGAACTGGCGGCCCTGGATCATATTCCCGAGTCGTTCAACCTGGCCGAGCTGACCCGCCCGCTGGAGCGCGTGTCGCGGCACATGCCGCTGTCGCAATTGCTCGAACAGTTCCGCAAGGGCGGCGCGCACTTTGCCCTGGTAGAGGAAGCCGACGGCAACATCATCGGCTACCTGACCATGGAAGACGTGCTGGAAGTGCTGGTGGGCGATATCCAGGACGAACACCGCAAGGCCGAGCGCGGCATCCTCGCCTACCAGCCGGGCAAACTGCTGGTGCGTGGTGACACGCCGCTGTTCAAGATCGAGCGCCTGCTGGGCATCGACCTGGACCACATCGAGGCCGAAACCCTCGCTGGCTTGATCTACGACACCCTCAACCGGGTGCCGGAAGAGGAAGAAGTGCTGGAAGTGGAAGGCCTGCGGATCATCATCAAGAAGATGAAAGGCCCGAAAATCGTGCTGGCCAAGGTCCTGATGCTCGACTAGGGCACACCCCCTGTAGGAGCGAGCTTGCTCGCGAAGGACGTTAACGATAACGCTGGGATCCTGACACCCGGCAGCGCCCTCAGGTTTTTCGCGAGCAAGCTCGCTCCTACAAAAGCCTTACCGCGTGCCCGACGCAAAGTTGGGCAAGGCCTGTACCGGCTGCGTGAACTCATACGGAATCGACACCCACCCCGCCCCCGTATCGCGCTGCACCACAAAATGCAGGTGTGGCCCGCTGCTGTTACCGGTATTGCCCGACTGCCCCAGCGGGCTGCCCACCCCCACGTGCTGCCCATCCCTGACGCTGACCGACCCTCGTTTGAGGTGCAGATACACACCCTGGGTGCCGTCATCGTGCAACACCCGCACGAAGTTGCCCGACGGGTCACTGCCGCGCCCGGATTGGTTGTTCTCGGTCTTCACCACCAAGCCGGCCCGCGCAGCGATGATCGGCGTGCCCTCGGGCATGGCGATATCCATGGCGTAGCGACTCTTGACGTCAGAATGACTGAACGTGCCGCCAGGCCCCTGGGTCAGGCGGAAAGGCCCGCCACGCCAGGGCAAGGGGTAGCGCTGGAACTGCGCCGGCCGCAAGTTGCGCCGCGGCTGGGGATCAAGCACCTGGCGCTTCACCGGCACCACCCGCCGTTCCTGGAACACAAACGCCTGGGCGCCGGGGGTCTTCTGCTCGCTGAAAAACACCACGCCACGGGCATCGGTGGAACGATAGAGGGTCATGGCCAGGGTCGATGAAGCGACCGCGCACAGGCCACAAAACAACATAAAACGCACAAGCATCGGATAAACCTGCCGGGTATGACTGAACGGCAGGCTAGCAAGGGTTCATGACACTGTTGTGTGGACCGAAGCCCCTGTAGGAGCCGGCTTGCCGGCGATGGCGGTTTATCAGTCACCGCGCCACGCCATCGCTGGCAAGCCAGCATCTACAGGGATCAGGGGGTTGGTTCAGGCACCCGGCACAAAATGCTTCTGCGCGGTGCCCCGGGCAATCAGCCGGGAGATGTAGTCCAGCTTCTGCGCGTCCTGGTCGATAAAGCGGAAGGTCAGTTGCAGCCAGTCGCTGTCGGGGCGTGGTTCGTAGGCGACGATGGCGTGCAGGTAGCCGTTGAGGCGGGCGGTTTCGGCGTTCTCGCCTTGTTCAAGGTCAAGCACAGCACTTTCCAGCACTTGCGGCAGGACGTCGCCACGGCGCACCACCAGCAGCGCCTCCTTGATGCTCAGGCCCTTGATCACACATTGCTGGGTGCCACTGGACAGGCGCAATTGGCCCTGGCCGCGACCGCTGGCGGCCGAGGGGGCGGCGGTGGACTGAACGGGCGGGCTGTTGAGCAGGCCTTTGCTCGGCGCGGCCACCGGGGCGGGCTTGACCGCTTCGGGCTTGCCACCGGTCAGGGCGCTGAGGGAGTCGTTGCCGAAAGCCGAGTTCATCTTGGTCGGCGCACTGGCCAGCAAAGCGTCGAGGCGGCCGATCTTATTCAGGGCCTGCTTGACCTTGTTCAGCAACTGTTCGTTGGTGAACGGCTTGCTGACATAGCCGGAGACGCCGGCCTGGATGGCCTGGACCACGTTTTCCTTGTCGCCACGGCTGGTGACCATGACAAACGGCATGGACTTGAGCTGTGGCTGCTCACGGCACCAGGTCAACAGTTCCAGGCCAGACATTTCCGGCATTTCCCAGTCGCACAGCACCATGTCGAAGGTTTCGCGCATCAGGATGGCCTGGGCCTTTTTGCCGTTCACCGCATCTTCAATCTTGATACCGGGGAAGTAGTTACGCAGGCACTTCTTCACCAGGTCGCGAATAAACGAGGCGTCATCCACCACCAATACACTGACTTTACTCATCGACCCTTCATCCTCTCAAAACCCCGGCAAGCAAAACGCTTAACTGATGGCATTTTGCCAAAAACTCGTCAGTCACGCCGGGACTTTATGGCTGCCCGCAGCGCAAAACTCATACGCCACAAACGCAAACGCCCGACCAGAGGCCGGGCGTTTATTTCTCGGGCAATCTTACTTATCGTCAGATTCGGCCGGAACATTAGGGATTTGATCGGCCGTGCCTTCAACTTCGGCTTTCATGCGCTTGAGGCCCATGTGCCGTACGTCGGTGCCGCGTACCAGGTAAATGACCAATTCCGAGATATTGCGCGCGTGGTCGCCGATCCGCTCCAGGGAGCGCAGCACCCAGATGATGCTCAATACCCGCGAGATGGAGCGCGGATCTTCCATCATGTAGGTCGCCAGCTCACGCAGGGCGGTCTTGTACTCGCGGTCGATGATCTTGTCGTACTGGGCCACCGACAACGCCAGGTCGGCGTCAAAGCGGGCAAACGCATCCAGCGCATCGCGCACCATGTTGCGCACCTGGTCGCCGATGTGACGCACTTCGACGTAACCGCGCGGCGCTTCGCCTTCTTCGCACAACTGGATGGCGCGACGGGCGATCTTGGTGGCTTCATCGCCGATGCGCTCCAGGTCGATCACCGACTTGGAAATACTGATGATCAACCGCAGGTCGGAGGCCGCCGGCTGGCGACGAGCGAGGATGCGCAGGCATTCCTCGTCGATGTTGCGCTCCATCTGGTTGATCTGGTCGTCGATCTCGCGCACTTGCTGGGCCAGGCCCGAGTCGGCCTCGATCAGCGCGGTCACCGCGTCGTTGACTTGCTTCTCCACCAGCCCGCCCATGGCCAGGAGGTGGCTGCGCACTTCCTCAAGCTCGGCGTTGAACTGCGCGGAGATGTGGTGGGTAAGGCCTTCTTTGCTAATCATGTTGGCGTCCTTGGAGCGTCCGGTAAGGTGCGGAGAACCGCAGCGTCAGTGCAATAAAAACCACAGCTTCCTAGCCGTAGCGACCGGTGATGTAGTCTTCGGTCTGCTTCTTCGCCGGATTGGTGAACAGGGTATCGGTATCGCCGAACTCCACCAGTTTGCCCATGTACATGAACGCGGTGTAGTCGGAAACCCGCGCCGCCTGTTGCATGTTGTGGGTCACGATGACGATGGTGAACTTGGACTTGAGCTCGTAGATCAGCTCTTCGACTTTCAGCGTCGAGATCGGGTCGAGTGCCGAGCACGGTTCGTCGAGCAGCAGCACTTCCGGCTCCACGGCGATGGTCCGGGCAATCACCAGACGCTGCTGCTGGCCGCCGGACAGGCCGAGGGCCGATTCGTGCAGGCGGTCCTTGACCTCGTCCCACAGCGCCGCGCCCTTGAGGGCCCACTCCACCGCTTCGTCGAGGATGCGCTTCTTGTTGATGCCCTGGATCCGCAGGCCATAGACCACGTTTTCGTAGATAGTCTTGGGGAACGGGTTAGGCTTCTGGAACACCATGCCCACCCGGCGACGCAGCTCGGCCACGTCTTCGCCCTTGCGGTAGATGTTGCTGCCGTAGAGGTTGATCGCGCCTTCCACACGGCAACCGTCCACCAGGTCGTTCATGCGGTTGAAGGTGCGCAACAGCGTGGACTTGCCGCAACCCGACGGGCCGATAAAGGCGGTCACGCGCTGCTTGGGGATGTTCATGCTGACGTCGAACAGGGCCTGCTTCTCACCGTAGTACAGGCTCAGGCCCGGGACTTCGATGGCCACGGTTTCTTCGGCCAGGCTCAGGCTCTGCTTGTCGCGACCCAGGGCTGACATGTTGATGCCGTGGGAATGGGTTTCATGTTGCATGGGATGCTCCCTGTGCTACCAATTCGTTTCGTTGAACCGCCGGAGCGGCTTACTCAAATTCTGTGTCTGTGGGAGCTGGCTTGCCTGCGATGGCATCACTGCGGTCTTACTGATACACCGCGTCGTCTGCATCGCAGGCAAGCCAGCTCCCACATTGGACCGTGTCAGCTATCCAGTGCCTTGTACTTTTCGCGCAGGTGGTTACGAATCCATACCGCCGACAGGTTCAGCGTGGCGATCACCAGCACCAGCAGGAACGCGGTGGCGTACACCAGCGGACGGGCGGCCTCGACGTTGGGGCTCTGGAAGCCGACGTCGTAGATATGGAAGCCCAGGTGCATGATCTTCTGGTCCAGGTGCAGGTACGGGTAGTTGCCGTCCAGCGGCAGCGATGGCGCCAGCTTGACCACACCCACCAGCATCAGCGGCGCTACTTCACCCGCAGCGCGGGCCACCGCGAGGATCATGCCGGTCATCATCGCCGGGCTGGCCATGGGCAGGACGATTTTCCACAGGGTTTCGGCCTTGGTCGCACCCAGTGCCAGGGAACCTTCACGCACCGTGCGTGGGATTCGCGCCAGGCCTTCTTCGGTGGCCACGATCACCACCGGCACCGCCAGCAGCGCCAGGGTCAACGAAGCCCACAACAGGCCCGGCGTACCGAAGGTCGGCGCCGGCAGGGCTTCGGGGAAGAACAGGCGGTCCACCGAACCACCCAGCACGTACACAAAGAAGCCCAGGCCGAACACGCCGTAGACAATCGCCGGGACGCCCGCCAGGTTGTTCACCGCGATACGGATAATGCGGGTCAAGGTGTTCTGCTTGGCGTATTCACGCAGGTAGACCGCCGCCAGCACGCCGAACGGAGTCACGATCATCGCCATGATCAGGGTCATCATCACGGTGCCGAAGATCGCCGGGAAGATCCCGCCTTCGGTGTTGGCTTCCCGCGGGTCATCGCTGAGGAATTCCCAGACCTTGCTGACATAGAAACCCATCTTGGTCAGGGTGCCCATGGCGTTCGGCTGGTAGGCATGCACCACATGGCCGATGTTGATTTCCAGCTCTTTGCCGTTGGCATCACGGGCCGTGAGGCTGTCGCGGTTGAACTGGGCGTGCAGGTCGGTCAGGCGCGCCTCGACGGCCTGGTAACGCGCATTCAGCTCGGCGCGGTCGGCATCCATGTCAGCCTGGGCGGCAGCGTCGAGCTTGCCGCTGAGTTCCAGTTTGCGACCGTGCAGGCGGATTCGCTCCAGGCCGGCGTTGATCGCACCAATGTCGCTCTTCTCAAGGGTCTTGAGATCGGCGGCCAACCTGTTCACCCGCTCAACCCGCGCCTGCAGCTCGGGCCACGCCGCCTCGCCTTCGGCGATGACTTTGCCATCCTGCTTGACGTTGACCAGGGTGCCGTAGAAGTTGCCCCACTCACGACGCTCGATGGCCATCAACTCGACAGGCGTGGTCTGGTTGGTCAGCCACTCGCCGACGATCCAGGTGAAGTCATTGCCGTTCAAGTCCCGGTTGCCGACCTTGATCAGCTCGCGGGTCATGAACTCCGGACCTTCGTCCGGCACCGGCAGGCCAGCGCTTTTCAGGCGCTCGCGCGGCACTTGTTCTTTCTGTACCACTTCGCCGATGACGATGTGGTTGGCCTGGCCCGGCACGTTGTAGTTGGCCTGGATCAGGTCGGCCGGCCAGAAGTGACCCAAGCCGCGTACGGCAATCACAGCCAGCAAACCAATGGTCATGATGACCGCGATGGCCACCGCGCCACCGCTGATCCAGACGCCAGGGGCGCCGCTCTTGAACCATCCATTCAGGGAGTTCTGTTTCACAGACTTCTACCTTTCTTAAAGCGACGAGTATTTCTTGCGCAGACGCTGACGGATCAGCTCGGCGAGGGTGTTCATGACGAAGGTAAACAGCAGCAGCACCAGCGCCGAGAGGAACAGCACGCGGTAGTGACTGCCGCCCACTTCCGACTCGGGCATTTCCACCGCGACGTTGGCGGCGAGCGTTCGCAGGCCTTCGAACAGGTTCATTTCCATGACCGGGGTGTTACCCGTGGCCATCAGCACGATCATGGTTTCGCCCACTGCACGGCCCATGCCGATCATCAGCGCCGAGAAAATCCCCGGGCTTGCGGTCAGCAACACCACACGGGTCATGGTCTGCCAAGGCGTAGCGCCCAGCGCCAGGGAGCCCAGGGTCAGGCCACGCGGCACGCTGAACACGGCGTCTTCGGCGATGGAGTAGATGTTCGGGATCACCGCAAAACCCATGGCCAGGCCGACTACCAGGGCGTTGCGCTGGTCGTAGGTGATGCCCAGGTCGTGGGAGATCCACATGCGCATGTCGCCACCGAAGAACCAGGTTTCCAGGTACGGGCTCATGTACAGCGAGAGCCAGCCCACAAACAGGATCACCGGGATCAGGATCGCGCTTTCCCAGCCATCGGGAACCCGCAGGCGGATCGACTCAGGCAGGCGGCTGAAAACAAAGCCGGCGACGAGGATGCCAATCGGCAACAACATCAGCAGGCTGAAAATCCCCGGCAGGTGCCCTTCGACATACGGCGCCAGGAACAGGCCGGCGAAGAAGCCGAGGATCACCGTCGGCATCGCTTCCATCAGCTCGATCACCGGCTTGACCTTGCGGCGCAGGCTCGGAGCCATGAAGTAAGCGGTGTAGATCGCCGCGGCGATGGCCAGGGGTGCAGCCAGCAGCATGGCGTAGAACGCGGCCTTGAGCGTACCGAAGGTCAGTGGCGCCAGGCTCATCTTCGGTTCGAAGTCGCTGTTGGCGGCGGTCGATTGCCAGACGTATTTAGGCTCGTCGTAGTTTTCGTACCAGACCTTGCTCCACAACGCGCTCCAGGACACTTCCGGGTGCGGGTTGTCGAGGGTCAACGGCTGCAGCTTGCCGCCGGCTTCGACGATCACGCGGTTGGCCCGTGGCGACATGCCAAAGATGCCCTGGCCTTCGACCACCGGGTCCACCAGCAAAGTGCGGTGCGCGGTACTGTGGAACACCCCGAACTTGCCGGAGGCATCCAGGGCGGTGAAGCCTTTGCGACGCTCTTCAGCGGTGATTTCAACGATAGGCGTGGTGCCCATCTGGAAAGTACGGATCTGCTTGAGGTGTTGCTCACCATCCGGGTCACGGGCCATGAACCACTGGGCCAGGCCACCCTTGGAGTCGCCGACGATCAGCGAGATACCGCCCACCAGTTGGGTGCTGGCGGTGATTTCGGCGTTGCCATCTTCCAATAATTTGTATCGACCGTTGAGGCTGTTGTCCCGCAGGCTGAACACATCGGCCAGGGCGCGACCGTTGATCACATACAGCCATTGCTGGCGCGGATCGACAAAGATCGCTTTAACAGGCTCGGTCATTTGCGGTAGGTCGATGCGCTTCTGCTCGCTGACCACTTCGCCGGTCATCATGTTTTCTTCGCGGCTCACCGACAGCACGTTCAGGTGCGAACCGGCGGAACCGGCAACGATCAGCGAGCTGTCAGTGGCGTTGAGGGCGACATGTTCCAGCGGCCGACCGGCTTCGTCGAGCACTATTGGCGTGTCGCCGTAGGGGTATTCGATTTCGGGCGAAATGGTCTTCTTGCCGTCCGGGTACGACACTTTATAAGAGTGACGGAACACCAGGGACTGGCCATTGGACAAGCCAAGGATTACCAGCGGGCTGCCGGGCTGGTCTTCACCGATGGACACCACGCTGGCGCCGGCCGGCAGGGCCAGGTCGACACGCTTGAGTTCAGCACCGGAATCAACGCTGAAGAACAACGCCTGGCCCTTGTCGGAAACCCGCATGGCGACCTGGTTCTGCTCTTCCAGCGAGATCAGCAACGGCTTGCCGGCATCCTGCATCCAGGCCGGGCTCAGGGCCTCGTCCTTGGTCAGGCTGGCACCCTGGAACAGCGGCGCGACCACGTAGGCCAGGAAGAAGAAAATCAGCGTGATAGCGCCGAGGACGGCAAGGCCGCCGACCAGTACGTACCAACGGGTCAGGCGGTCCTTGAGCGCGCGGATGCGGCGCTTGCGTTGCAGCTCAGGCGTATTGAAATCAATGCGCTTGGGAGGAGAAGTCGTCGTCATGGTGGAATTGGCCAGATCATTCATGCGCACACCCTAGCGATCCTGTATGACAGAAAGATGACAATGCAGTGACGCAAAAAATCCGCCGCGTAGCAGGGCTGGCAGCGGACCGAAAAATTAGGGGTGTAGACCGGCTTGTCATGGGAGCGGGTTGGCCCGCGATGGCATCAACACGATTTCAATTTTAAACCGCGTCGCCTGCATCGCGGGCAAGCCCGCTCCCACACAAGAGCATGCATCTACACCAGGTAGTGCAGGCTTATTTGCCTTCTTTCAGACCCAGGTCAGCCAGTGCCTTGGCGGCAACTTTGGCTGGCAGTGGGATGTAGCCATCCTTGACTACAACTTCCTGGCCCTGTTTGGACAGAACCAGTTTCACGAACTCGGCTTCCAGCGGGGCCAGAGGCTTGTTCGGGTCTTTGTTGATGTACACGTAGAGGAAACGCGACAGCGGGTACTTGCCGTTCAGGGCGTTTTCTTCGGTATCTTCGACGAACTCGCCGCCTTCTTTCTTGGCCAGGGCCACGGTTTTCACGCTGGCAGTCTTGTAGCCGATGCCCGAGTAACCGATGCCGTTCAGCGAGGAGCTGATGGACTGAACGACCGAAGCCGAGCCTGGTTGTTCGTTGACGTTTGGCTTGAAGTCACCTTTGCACAGCGCTTCTTCCTTGAAGTAGCCGTAGGTGCCGGATACCGAGTTACGGCCGAACAGTTGCACTGGCTTGTTGGCCAGGTCACCGGTCACACCCAGGTCACCCCAGGTCTTGGCGTCAGCCTTGGCGCCGCACAGGCGAGTCGACGAGAACACGGCATCGACCTGAGCCATGGTCAGGTGCTTGATCGGGTTGTCCTTGTGTACGAATACAGCCAGGGCGTCCACGGCCACCGGGATAGCCGTCGGCTTGTAGCCGTATTTGTTCTCGAAAGCCTGCAGTTCGTTGTCCTTCATCTTGCGGCTCATCGGGCCCAGGTTAGCGGTGCCTTCGGTGAGTGCAGGCGGCGCGGTGGAAGAGCCGGCGGCTTGAATCTGGATGTTTACGTTCGGGTATTCTTTTTTGTAGTTCTCGGCCCACAGGGTCATCAGGTTGGCCAGGGTATCGGAACCGACGCTGGACAAGTTGCCCGATACACCAGTGGTCTTGGTATAGGCCGGAATTGCCGGGTCAACACCAGCGGCCACCGCGTGGGCAGTCGCAACGCCAGCAGCGACAAAAGTCATTGCCGCCATCAAACGCTTCAGTTTCATGCCTTACTCCTAGCAGATAGGGATAGTTGGATCGGGGCCAAGTATCGGTAGGCCGTGTGAACACTCTATGTCTGGAATATGACAATTAGATGAAAGGCCAGTATTGGCTAGGAAAGCGGATGCGGGGGGGGACGCTGAGTAAACGCGGGGGCGAGGCGAGGGATTGCGGTAATTTCAGAAACACTCTGTAAACGTTGCAGGAGCCGGCTTGCCGGCAATGGGCCCTTGAATTGTGCACTGATCAAGGGACGCCATCGCCGGTAAGCCGGTTCCTACAGGGGACTTGCCAGGTTCAGCGCCCGCGTTTCCACAGGTAGGCACCCACCAGCATCCCCATCGTGCAGATCACGGCAACGTAGTACGCCGGGCCCATTGGGCTTTCTTTCATCAGCAGCGACACCACCAACGGCGTCAGACCACCGAACACCGCGTAGGCAACGTTGTAGGAAAACGACAGGCCGCTGAAGCGCACCACCGGCGGGAAGGCCTTGACCATCACGTAGGGCACCACGCCGACCACGCCGACGAACAGGCCGGTGAGGGTGTACAGCGGGAACAGCCAGTTCGGGTGGTCCAGCAGGCTGTGATACAGCGTCCACGAGGTCGCAAGCAGCAATGCGCAACCGGCGATCAGCACGCGACCGGCGCCAAAGCGGTCAGCCAGCGCGCCGGAGAGGATGCAGCCCAGGCTCAAGGTGACGATCGCCAGGCTGTTGGCCTGCAACGAGACTGTCGGGCTGAAGTGGTAGATGGTCTGCAGCACGGTCGGGGTCATCAGGATCACGACGACGATACCGGCCGACAGCAGCCAGGTCAGCAGCATCGACAGCACGATGGCGCCACGGTGGTCACGCAGGACCGCACGCAAGGGCAGCTCGGCGGCCAGGGTCTTGCGCTGCTGCATTTCGGCGAAGATCGGCGTTTCGTGCAGCCAGCGGCGCAGGTACACCGAAAACAGGCCGAATACACCGCCCAACAGGAACGGGATCCGCCAGGCGTAGTCCGACACCTGCTCCGGGGTGTACAGGGTGTTGATGGCGGTGGCCACCAGCGAACCCAGGAGGATCCCGGCGGTCAGGCCGCTGGTCAGGGTGCCGCAGGCGTAGCCGATATGGCGTGGTGGGACATGTTCAGAAACAAAAACCCACGCCCCCGGCACTTCGCCACCAATCGCCGCGCCCTGGATCACGCGCATCAGCAGCAACAGGATCGGAGCCCACAGGCCGATCTGCGCGTAGGTCGGCAACAGGCCCATGATCAGGGTCGGCACGGCCATCATGAAGATGCTCAAGGTGAACATCTTCTTGCGCCCCAGCAGGTCGCCGAAGTGCGCCATGATGATCCCGCCCAGCGGCCGCGCCAGGTAGCCGGCGGCGAAGATGCCGAAGGTCTGCATCAGACGCAGCCATTCGGGCATGTCGGCGGGGAAAAACAGCTTCCCGACCACAGTGGCGAAGAACACGAAGATAATGAAGTCGTAGAACTCCAGCGCGCCGCCCAGGGCCGACAGCGACAGGGTTTTGTAGTCGTTGCGGTTCAGCGGTCGTGCGGGCGGCGCAATGCTTGAAGGCACTGTGGTCATGGCAAGGCTTCTCTTATTAGGTCAGATCAGGAATCCGCAACAGTGCTGGTTTGGCCTGGCAGGTCCGGCAAGATAACAAATTGCCTGGAAAAGCACAGTCTAAACACCTGCACAGCGGTTGGCGCCGACTCGCAAAGTCACCACCTTGCAAGGCCCGCCTCTTCCTTCTTCGAATTATTGTCGGGGACCAAAAACGCCAGCAAATACTGGGGTGCTGGGTTTAAAAGAAACAATGGTCAAACCCCTCAAGTTGCATGACTGTTTTGGCCATTTGCCCGACACCTTCAAAGCCACGCAGATAGATGTACAAAATCCGGCCCCAATGGTCGTCGCGCAGGCTAGCGACCGATATACTGCCCGCCTTGCACCGGCATATCAGTGGAAGTTGCGCGAAAACGTCGTTGGCACCGGCCAGCCGATTTCGCAGAGTTTCCCTCAAGGCGCCTTTCGAAAAACGTGACGAACGTAGTATGTTCGGGGCTGAATCGTTTTTCCAAGACGGCTATTCACCGATTACATAGTCCAAGAGTCACGGGTCAGAGGCACCCCCGGCATGATCGAACTCGAACAAGAAGATCCTATCCCGCAAGGCGATCTCGCCCTGCAAATCACCGCACTGCCCCGTGAAACCAACGGTTTCGGCGATATTTTCGGCGGCTGGCTGGTAGCGCAGATGGACCTGGCCGGCACGGCAATGGCCAGCAAGGTCGCCGGCGGCCGCGTGGCTACCGTAGCCATCGACCGCATGGCCTTCCTGGTTCCGGTGGCGGTGGGCGCGCAGTTGTCCTTCTACACCCAGGCCCTGGAAATCGGCCGCAGCTCGATCCAGATGATGGTCGAAGTGTGGAGCGATGACCCGCTGTCCAGCGAATGGCGCAAAGTCACCGAGGCGGTGTTTGTGTTCGTCGCCATCGATGGCAGCGGGCGCACCCGGTCGGTTCCGTCGCGGGCGCGTTAAACCTCGCGGCGGTTTGACGGTCCATTGCCCCATTGCCTGTCACTAAGAGAGCCTTGTATGCCTACGCCCCACGTTGAAGCCGTGAAAATGGATGAGCTGGACTGCTGGCGCATCCGCCACAACGGCGCCGAAGTGCTGGTGGCCCAACAAGGCGCGCACATCTTCAGCTACCAGCCCGCGGGCGCAAAGCCGGTGATCTGGCCTAACGACAAGGCGGTGTTCAAGGCTGGCAAAGGTATCCGTACGGGTGTGCCGGTGTGCTGGCCGTGGTTTGGTGTGTTCGAGCGCAACCCGCAAAGCGTCAAGGCGATGCGCCAGAGTGATCAGCCGGCCGGCGCCCATGGTTTCGCGCGCACAGCCATCTGGACCCTGGCCGGCGTCGAAGACAACCGGGTTGAGCTGGTACTGCCGGCACCTGCTGGCGGCTTCCCTGGCTGGCCCCATCAGGTCGATCTGAAAATGAGCATCCTGCTCGACGATCAACTGCATATCCGCCTGACCAGCCACAACCGCAGCACCGACACCGTGACCATCAGCCAGGCGCTGCACAGCTACTTCGCGGTCAGCGACGTGCGCAAGGTGCAGGTCGATGGCCTGGATGGGCTGGACTACATCGATACCGCCGACGGCTGGGTGACCAAAAAGCAATTTGGCCTCCTGCACTTTACTGCCGAGACCGACCGCATCTACCTCGACACCCCGGCACAATTGAACATCGTTGATAAAGACTGGCAGCGCCAGATCCAGCTCACCAGCGAAGGATCAAAATCGACGGTGATCTGGAACCCCTGGACTGAACGCGCCAAGGCCTTCGATGACATGGCCGACGATGGCTGGCAGGGCATGCTGTGCATCGAGACGGCAAATGTGCTGGACGATGTGGTGGCACTGGCACCGGGCGCTAGTCACACCATGGGCGTGAGCATCACCAGTCTGCCCCTGTAACCTAACCAAAATGTAGGAGCGGGCTTGCCCGCGATGGCGGTGTTTCAGCCGATACATTCGGCGACTGATACACCGCTATCGCGAGCAAGCCCGCTCCCACCCAAGCCCAGGGTTTTGTAGCGCTGGTTATAGATCCGCTTCCTGCACCACCCTCACCACTCCCGCATCCAGCGCATAAGCCGCATCCGCCAGGTCGTTGTTGACCGTCTCGACCTTCAAGGTGCCGGTCACCCATAGCGGCGTGTAGATATCATCCAGCTTCAAGCCCTTGGGATAACGCACCAACACCAACTGGTTTGGCGGCGGCGGCGGCACGTGGATGCACGCGCCCGGGTAAGGCACCAGGAAGAACAAGGTGCTGCGGCCCTTGGCGTCGGTTTCCAATGGCACCGGGTAGCCCCCCAGGCGGATATGCTTGCCGTTCAGGGCGGCCACGGTCTTGGTCGAATACATCACCGCCGGCAAGCCTTTGCTCTGCTTCAAGCCACCCTTTTCGGTAAAGGTGCCCAGGGCTTCCGGGGAGTTGTGGTCGATATCCGGCATTTGCTCCAGGGCTTTCTGGTCTGACTCAGGCATCAGTTCCAGCCAGTCGGTTTCCGGCAATTGGGCGGCGTGGGCCAGGCTTGAACCCAGCAAAAGGACAGTCAACAGAAGGCGGCGCATGAAGGAGCTCGGCAAATGAACACAGTGCCGGCATTCTAGCCCTCTGCGCCTGCGCAGCGCAGAGGGCTTGTCGCTAAATCATTTCTTTTTCAGCAGACCGTAGATCACCAGCAACACGATGGCACCGACCAGCGCGCCAATGAAGCCTGCGCCCTGGCCTGCCTGGTAGATACCCAGCGCCTGGCCGCCATAGGTCGCCGCCAGGGAGCCGGCGATACCCAGCAGGATGGTCATGATCCAGCCCATGCTGTCGTCGCCTGGTTTCAGGAAACGCGCCAGCAGGCCGACGATCAAACCGATAAAGATGGTCCCAATGATACCCATGGCATTTCCCTCTGAATGAAAGTTAGCTGAAGCCTAGTCAGACTTTGGCATCCTGCAATCAGAGGATGGCGGTCACCAATGGTTCCCGCCGCTCCATGGCTTATTGCGCGGCGATCAGTGCCTGGACCTTGGCGATCTGAGCGTCGAGTGTCGCGCGGTCCTTGCAGCGCAGGTTGGCGTGGCCGACCTTGCGCCCGACCTTGAAGGCCTTGCCGTAGTGATGCAGGTGGCAGTCATCAATCGCAATGACCTGCTCTACCGGCGGCACCACACCAATGAAGTTGAGCATCGCGCTCTCGCCCACCTTGGCCGTGGAACCCAGTGGCAGGCCCGCAACCGCCCGCAGGTGGTTTTCGAACTGGCTGCACTCGGCGCCTTCGGTGGTCCAGTGCCCGGAGTTGTGTACACGCGGGGCGATTTCGTTGGCCTTGAGGCCACCGTCCACTTCAAAGAATTCGAAGGCCATCACGCCGACATAATCCAGTTGCTTGAGCACGCGGCTGGAATAGTCTTCGGCCAGGGCCTGCAACGGGTGGTCGGTGCTGGCCACGGACAGCTTGAGGATGCCGCTGTCGTGGGTGTTGTGCACCAACGGGTAGAAGCGCGTTTCGCCATCACGGGCGCGCACGGCCACCAGCGAGACTTCGCCGGTGAACGGCACGAAGCCTTCCAGCAGGCAGGCGACACTGCCCAGCTCGGCGAAGGTGCCGACCACATCGGCTTCGGTACGCAGGACTTTCTGGCCCTTGCCGTCATAACCCAGGGTGCGGGTTTTCAGCACAGCCGGCAGGCCGATGCTGGCGACGGCAGCGTCCAGGTCCGCCTGGGACTGGATGTCGGCGAAGGCCGGGGTCGGAATGCCCAGGTCCTTGAACATGCTCTTTTCGAACCAGCGGTCACGGGCGATGCGCAGGGCTTCGGCGCTCGGGTACACCGGCACGAATTGCGACAGGAACGCCACGGTTTCGGCCGGCACACTTTCGAACTCGAAGGTCACCAGGTCGACTTCATCGGCCAGTTGGCGCAAGTGGTCCGGGTCGCTGTAGTCCGCCCGCAGGTGTTCGCCCAGGGCCGCCGCACAGGCGTCCGGCGCCGGATCAAGAAACGCGAAGTTCATCCCCAGCGGCGTACCCGCCAGGGCCAGCATGCGACCCAGTTGGCCGCCACCGATTACACCGATTTTCATCAATCAACAACCTCAGGCGATGCGTGGGTCTGGATTGTCCAGGACGCTGTCAGTCTGTTCGGCGCGAAATTTCTTCAGGGCCGCGTGGAACTGTGGATGCTTGGCGCCCAGGATACTGGCCGACAGCAATGCCGCGTTGATCGCGCCAGCCTTGCCGATCGCCAGGGTGGCCACCGGAATGCCGGCGGGCATCTGCACGATGGACAGCAGCGAATCCACGCCCGAGAGCATCGACGACTGCACCGGCACACCGAGTACCGGCAAGTGGGTCTTGGCCGCACACATGCCCGGCAGGTGGGCTGCGCCACCGGCACCGGCGATAATCACCTCGATGCCACGGGATTCTGCTTCATCGGCATACTGGAACAGCAAGTCCGGCGTGCGGTGGGCGGAAACCACCTTCACTTCAAACGGAATGCCGAGTTTTTCCAGCATATCGGCGGTGTGGCTAAGGGTGGACCAATCGGACTTGGAGCCCATGATCACGCCAACCAATGCACTCATCGTCGTGCCTCTTCTCTCTGGGCGCCCGCAGGCGCGTCAAAAAACAACAAGCCACGCGGGAAATCCGGCGTGGCTTGTTGTACGAATTAAGGCCGGTTGGACCGGCCGAAGGCCGCGCAGTATACCGTAATAATGCAGATAAACAGCCCCTGGAATGACCATCTGTCTTACCGGTCAAACCTGCGGTTTTATTGACTTCAGAGTCAGCCAAAACACCCAAAACCTGTAGGAGCCGGCTTGCCGGCGATTGCGGTCAATCAGCACCAAATATTCGACTGGCACACTGCTATCGCTGGCAAGCCAGCTCCTATAGTTAACCGCGTTCGGCCGGCGGATTCTGCGTTGCCCCACCTTCCAACTTGCGCCACAACAACCGCACGTTCGCCTTGCGCACCAACGCGCAGCGATACAGGCGGATCTCCAGCGGCACATGCCACTGCGACCCGCCGCACACTACCAGTTCACCCCGGGCCAGCTCGGCGCGTACGCTCAACTGTGGTACCCAGGCAATCCCCAGCCCTTCCAGCGCCATGCTTTTAAGGCTGTCGGCCATGGCGGTTTCATACACCGTGGTAAAGCGCAGGGCGCGCTGGCGCAGCAGCAGGTTCACCGAACGCCCGAGGAATGCCCCAGCGCTGTAGGCCAGCAATGGCACGCTGCCCTCGCCTTCCAGGTCAAACAGCGGCTTGCCATCGGCATCGGCGGCGCACACCGGAAGCATTTCGGTGTTGCCCAGGTGCAGCGACGGGAAAATATCCGGGTCCATCTGCATTGCCGCATCCGGGTCGTAGAACGCCAGCATCAGGTCGCAGCCACCTTCGCGCAGGGCATGCACCGCGTCGCCGACGTTGGTCGCGACCAGCCGCGTGGCGATGTTCAGCCCTTCGTTGCGCAATTGCGCGATCCAGCGTGGGAAAAAGCCCAGCGCCAGGGAGTGCGCCGCCGCGACTTGCATGACTTCGCCCTGGCCGCCTTCAAGGTGATGCAAATGGCGTAGCACTTCGCCCAGTTGCTCGACCACCGTGCGCGCCGTTACCAGGAACAACTGCCCCGCCGCCGTCAATTCGACCGGCGTGCGCGAACGGTTGACCAACGTCAGCCCCAGGGCGGCCTCAAGGCTGCGGATGCGTCGACTGAAGGCCGGCTGGGTGACAAAGCGCCGCTCCGCCGCCTGGGAGAAGCTGCGCGTGGCCGCCAGGGCGCTAAAGTCTTCCAGCCATTTGCTTTCAAGGTTCATCTGATTCTCCAGGGCATGCACCATTTTGGCACACACGCCCGCCATGTTAACCGGGTCACATCAACATTATGCCGTTTGTGCATAGGCCAGCGCTTAATAGCATTGGCCCAAAAACTCCCACAAGCCTAGCATTCACAGCGTTCCGGCCTAGCCCGGGTCCATATCGAGATGATTTCCGTCATGTCCTCCGCTGCATCATTCCGCACAGAAAAAGACCTGCTTGGCGTACTCGAAGTACCTGCCCAAGCGTATTACGGCATCCAGACCCTGCGAGCCGTGAATAACTTCCGTCTCTCCGGCGTTCCGATTTCGCATTACCCGAAATTGGTGGTCGGTCTGGCAATGGTCAAGCAAGCCGCCGCTGATGCCAACCGCGAGTTGGGCCAGCTCAGCGAAGCCAAGCACGCTGCCATCAGCGAAGCCTGCGCCCGCCTGATCCGCGGCGACTTCCACGAAGAGTTCGTGGTGGACATGATTCAAGGCGGCGCTGGCACTTCAACCAACATGAATGCCAACGAAGTCATCGCCAACATCGCGTTGGAGGCCATGGGCCACAACAAGGGCGAGTACCAATACCTGCACCCCAACAACGACGTGAACATGGCGCAGTCGACCAACGACGCCTATCCGACCGCGATCCGCCTGGGTCTGCTGTTGGGCCATGACGCGCTGCTGGCCAGCCTCGACAGCCTGATCCAGGCGTTCGCCGCCAAGGGTGTCGAGTTCGGCCACGTCCTGAAAATGGGCCGTACCCAGCTGCAAGATGCCGTGCCGATGACCCTCGGCCAGGAATTCCGTGCCTTCGCCACGACCCTGGGTGAAGACCTGGCACGCCTCAAGACCCTGGCGCCGGAGCTGCTGACCGAAGTCAACCTGGGCGGCACCGCCATCGGTACCGGCATCAACGCCGACCCGCGCTACCAGGCCCTGGCTGTACAGCGCCTGGCCACCATCAGCGGCCAGCCGCTGGTACCGGCGGCCGACTTGATCGAAGCCACCTCCGACATGGGCGCGTTCGTGCTGTTCTCCGGCATGCTCAAGCGTACGGCGGTGAAGCTGTCGAAGATCTGCAACGACCTGCGCCTGCTGTCCAGCGGCCCACGTACCGGGATCAACGAAATCAACCTGCCAGCGCGTCAGCCAGGCAGCTCGATCATGCCCGGCAAGGTCAACCCGGTCATCCCGGAAGCCGTGAACCAGGTGGCCTTCCAGGTCATCGGTAACGACCTGGCCCTGACCATGGCGGCCGAAGGCGGCCAGCTGCAACTGAACGTGATGGAGCCGCTGATCGCCTTCAAGATCTTCGACTCGATCCGCCTGCTGCAACGCGCCATGGACATGCTGCGCGAGCACTGCATCGTCGGCATCACCGCCAACGAAGCACGCTGCCGCGAACTGGTGGAGCACTCCATCGGCCTGGTCACCGCGCTGAACCCGTACATCGGCTATGAAAACGCCACCCGCATCGCCCGCATTGCCCTCGAAAGCGGCCGCGGCGTGCTGGAACTGGTGCGCGAAGAAGGCTTGCTCGACGACGCCATGCTCGACGACATCCTGCGCCCGGAAAACATGATTGCCCCGCGTCTGGTGCCTTTGAAGGCCTGAACGCATGTAGCACCGCTCACCAGGTTGAGGGACTAGACACCTCTCACCCTTTTGAGGGCTTGAAGACTTGCTCTTCAGGCCCTTTTTTTTGCCCGCAATTTGCCAACCCCCAACCTTTGTAGGAGCCGGCTTGCCGGCGATGAGGTCCTCAAGGCAGGTACAACATTTCAAGAACGCCATCGCCGGCAAGCCGGCTCCTACATAAACGCAACCAGTCCCTCGAATGCGTTTTACATATAAAACAAATAACGCCTTTCGCAACTTCCCCGCGTTACCCAATAAAGCACCGACTTCTTGCAACTTCCCATTACACGCTCAAGCAGTGTGCAATTTCGTGCCATATAAGAACCAACGTTTCATATATGAAACAACCAACTTCCAACTACTAGAACCTAAATCACTAATATCAAAGGATATTTACTAATAGTTTGTAGGAAATAACCCCCTGGCATTGTTCATGCACTAAACGGCGTATCACCTATAAAACAGACCAGAGTACCTACCTGATGGCTGTGAAAGAGATGTACGCCGTGACGCCCCAATGGAATAACCAAGCTCTCAGGGAAGAGCTGGAGCCGACTGAAATTGAATTTCGCAATGTCGGTAAATGTTTCCCGGCCAAGGGTAAAGCAGACGCGCCCTTCGCCATTCGCGAGGTGAACTTCAAGATTCGCCGGGGTGAAGTGGTGTCGATCATCGGCCCATCCGGTTGTGGCAAGAGCACCATTCTGAACATGGGCTCAGGCCTGTACCGCCCCAGCGAAGGTGAAGTGTTCGTTGGTGGCGAGCCGGTCACCGGGCCGGTGCCGCAGGTCGCGTTCATGTTGCAAAAGGACCTGCTGATGCCCTGGCGCAGCATCCGCCGCAACGTCGAGCTGGGCCTGGAGATCCAGGGCGTACCCGCCGCCACCCGGCAGAAAGTCGCCCTCGACCTGCTCGAGCGCTGCCACCTCAATGGCTACGCCGATCACTACCCGTTCCAGCTATCCGGTGGCATGCGCCAGCGCGCCGCCCTGGCTCGCACCCTGGCCATCGACCCGCAGGTGCTGTTCCTCGACGAGCCGTTCTCGGCACTCGATGCCCAGACCAAGATGATCCTGCAACAGGACATGGCGCGGATGCTGTTCGACGAGAAGAAGACCGCGCTGTTCATCACCCATGACCTGATCGAAGGCATTGCCATGTCCGACCGCTTGCTGGTCATGAGCGCCCGCCCCGGCACGATCATCGAAGAAATCAGTATCGACCTGCCGTTTCGCGACAACCCCCTGGAGCGCCGCAAGCTGCCGGAAATCGGCCCGCTGGTCGGCCGCCTGATGGAGTTGCTCCAGGTCGGCGCCGACACCGAACTGCACTGATCACCGCCCTTGCGGCCCCCAACCGATTCAGGAGTCCCCATGCTCAAGTCTCTGTTTCAACGTCTTTGCGCCCTCAGCCTGGGCCTCGGCATGGCCTGTGCCGCCCAGGCGCAGCCGACCAAGGTCACCTACCTGCTGCCGGCGCCGCCCAACTCGCCCGCGTTCGCTCCGTGGATCATCGCCAAGGAAAAGGGCTACTACACGGCCCAGGACCTGGACCTGACCTTTATCGCCGCCAAAGGTGGCGTGGACGTGGCCAAGCAGATCGGCGCCGGTAATGCGCTGATCGGCGGAGCCATCGGTGACACGCCGATCGTGGTGCGGGCCAATGGCATCCCGGTGCGCGCCGTGGCGGTGCTGGGCGACGGCGGGGTGACGATGATCGCCACCAATGCCAAGGACAACATCAACAGCGTCAGCGACCTCAAGGGCAAGACCATGACGGTGATGTCGTACTCCGACACCACCTACTACGCCCTGCTCGCCTCGCTGCGCAAAGCCGGGCTGGGCAAGAACGACGTGAACATCCAGGCCGCCGGCCCCGCCGGGGTCTGGCAATTGTTCTCCGCCAACAAGGCCCAGGCCATGGCGGGCGTGCCGGACTGGGTGATCAATGCCGAGGAAGCCGGGGTGCAGATCAAGCTGATCCCCCAGGACCAGATTTTCGAGAGCATGGCCCAGGCGATTCTCGCCTCCGACGACGCGATCAAGAACCAGCCCCAGATTGTGCGCGGCGTGGTCCAGGGCACCCTGCAAGGCATGCGCGACATCATCCAGGACCCGCGCGCCGCCGCCGCGACCTTCGCCAAGGCGGTACCGGCCTACGCCGGCAAGGAAGACTCGCTGGAGAAGATCTTCAAGCTCTACGTCGAACACGTCTACGCCAAGCAGGCCGTGCTCGGGCACATCGATCCGCAGCACCTGGACAAGGTCCTGCAGTTCTATGTCAGCGAAGGCATCGTCACCCAGGCGACTCCGCTTGAAGACCTCTTCACCAACCAATTCGTCGACAGCCCGGTCGCCGCACAGTGAACCACCGGGACATTGAGGTACGTACACGATGAAAAACAACAACTCCGTGCTCGGTAGCGTCGCGCTGCTGATCCTGTTCCTGGTGCTGTGGCAATGGGGCCCCGGCCTGCTCGGCATGCCCGAGTTCGTCATGCCCAAACTCAGCCGCGTGGCCCAGGAAGGCCTGGTGATGTGGCAAACCGGCGGCCTGCTGCAACACACCCTGATCACCGCCCTGGAGATCGTCGTCGGCTTCGCCCTCGGCGCCCTGCTGGGAGTGATGATCGGCGTCTCGCTGGGCCTGTCGCCGGCGGCCGAAGCCATGTTGTCGCCGTACATCCTGGCCTTGCAGATCGCCCCGAAAGTCGCCTTCGCGCCGCTGTTCGTGATGTGGCTGGGCTACACCATCTACCCGAAGATTCTGATCGCGATCCTGATCGTGTTTTTCCCAGTGATGATCAACGTGCTCTCGGCAATCCGCACCGTCGACCCGGACATGATCAACCTGGTACGCACCATGAATGCCAGCCGCTGGCAGATCTTCCGCCTGGTGGAGTTCCCGTCGGCCATGGCCGCACTGTTTTCCGGCCTGCGTATCGCCTCGACCCTGGCCGTGATCGGCGTCACCGTCGGTGAGCTGGTCGGTGGCAACCAGGGCCTGGGCTTCTTGCTGGTAGACGCCGAGGGCCAGGGCAACACCGCTGGGGTGTTCGTCGCCATTGTCGCGCTGACCCTGATTGGGGTGATCGCCTACGGCGCAGTGGTGTGGGCGGAAAAACGCGTCCTGCACTACATGCCCAAAGCCATGTTGAGCACCCAATGATGAGCCGCCATGACCTTTTGCTTGCAGGCCGCCGCGTGCTGGTCACCGGTGGCGCCCGGGGCCTGGGCTATGCCTTTGCCCAGGCCATCGGCCAGGCCGGCGCCCGGGTGGTGATTGCCGATGTGCTGCACGAGCGTGTACAGCAGGCCGCCGGTGAATTACGGGCGCTGGGCCTGGACGTGCAGGCCGTGGCTGTCGATCTGGCGCAACCCGCCTCGATCCAGGCCTGTGTCGACGCAACGATCAGCCTGCTGGGCGGCCTCGACGGCCTGGTGAACAACGCCTCGATCACCAACTCCGGGGGCAAGGGCTGCGAAGAGCTGAGCATCGACACCTGGGACCAGGTGATGCAGGTCAACGTGCGCGGCACCTGGCTGATGACCACCGCCTGCCTGCCGGCCCTGCGCGCCAGCGGCCAGGGCGCCATCGTCAACCTGGCCTCGGACACCCCGCTGTGGGGTGCACCGAACCTGTTGGCCTACGTCGCCAGCAAGGGCGCGATCATCGCCATGACCCGCAGCCTGGCCCGTGAGCTGGGCAGCGACAACATCACCGTCAACGCCATCGCCCCCGGCCTGGTGCTGGTGGAAGCCACCGCCTACGTGCCCGAGGCGCGCCACCGTTTGTACAACGACCAACGGGCCCTGCAACGCCCGCAATTGCCCGAAGACGTCAGCGGCGCCGTGCTGTTCGCGCTGTCCGACCTTGCCCGCTTTATCACTGGACAAACCCTGCCGGTCAACGGCGGGTTCGTCATGCCTTGATCTGGAGACTGTCATGACTGATCTATCTGCCCAAAACGACACCCCGAAAAGCTGGGACCGCCCTGCCGGCGCCAGCCTGGAAAGCTGGATGAGCACGCGCATCGCCCGCTACGAGACGCGCAAGTACGACTGGGATGCCCTGAAGTTCCAGGCCGACTACGACCCCAAGTTCCGCCGTGCGCAAATGCGCTACATCGGCACTGGCGGTACCGGCATCAGCACCGACATGAACACCATCCCGTCGGAGCACTTCACCTTTTCCACCATGGTCATCCCGGCCGGCCACGAAGGCCCGCCGCACCTGCACATTGACGTCGAAGAAGTGTTTTTCGTGCTGCGCGGCAAACTCAAGGTGGTACTGGAAAAGGACGGCGAGCGTTTCGAAACCATCCTCACCGACCGCGACGTAATTTCCGTGCCGCCGGGCGTGTACCGCGAAGAGATCAATATCGGCGACGAAGACGCGCTGATGTGCGTGATGCTCGGCGCGAAAAAGCCGATCACCCCGACCTATCCGCCAGAGCACCCTCTGGCCTCGATCAAGCGCGGGTAAGCCCATGTTGCCAGGACTCACCCAAGCCGCGCCGACGGCCGACCTGCAAGCCCAACTGCAGCGCGACTTCCCCCAGCGCCTGGTCGCCGCCGCCGGTGGCCAGCAGGCCCTGCGCGAATGCGGCACGGGGCCGGCGGTGGTGTTGCTGCACGGTATCGGCTCGGGCGCGGCGTCCTGGCTGCAAGTGGCACAGCACCTGGCGGCCCAGGCCCGGGTCATCGCCTGGGACGCGCCCGGCTATGGCGACTCCAGCCCCCTGGAGTCGGACGTGCCCAAGGCCGAGCAATACGCCGCCCGCCTGGTGCAGATGCTCGATGCGCTGGAGGTGAACGAGTGCGTGCTGGTCGGCCATTCCCTGGGCGCACTGACCGCCCTGGCCTTGGCCCGCAGTGCCCAGGCCAAGCGGGTGAGCCGCCTGGTGCTGATCAGCCCGGCTCGCGGCTATGGCGCACCCGAGCGCAGCCAGCAGCGCCAGCAAGTACGCCAGCAACGCCTGGATAACCTGCAACGCCTGGGTATCGCCGGCCTGGCCGCACAACGTAGCGCCCACATGCTCTCGTCGCGGGCCCAGCCCGAAGCGTTGGCCTGGGTGCACTGGAACATGGCCCGCCTGAACCCGCTGGGTTATCGCCAGGCCATCGAATTGCTGTGCGGCGACGACTTGCTGCGCCACGGCCAACCTGCAATGCCCTGCGAAGTGCATTGCGGCGAAGCCGACGCCATCACCACGCCCGACACCTGCCTGGGCGTAGCCAAGGCCCTGGGTGCCAGCTTCAACCTGATCGCCGACGCAGGCCATGCCAGCCCCATCGAACAACCGCTGGTGGTTGCCGGTCGCCTGGCCTACGCCCTCAAACAATCCCTGACAGGTAGAACCCTATGAACGACTCAGATCTGCTGAAGGATGCTCAGGACAAATACATCGTGCCGGGCCTGGAGCGCGGCTTGCTGCTGCTCTGCGAGTTCAGCCGGCGCAACCGCACCCTGACCGCGCCGGAACTGGCACGGCGCCTGGCGCTGCCGCGCTCGACCATTTTCCGCCTGCTGACCACCCTGGAAACCATGGGCTTCGTCACCCGCAGCGGCAACGAATACCGCCTGGGCATGTCGGTGCTGCGCCTGGGCTTCGAGTACCTGGCCTCGCTGGAGCTGACCGAACTCGGCCAGCCGCTGCTGGCCCGTTTGTGCGACCGGGTTAACTACCCCAGCAACCTGGTGGTGCGCGACGGGCGTTCCATCGTCTATGTGGCCAAGGTTTCGCCGCCGTCGGTGTTCTCCAACGCGGTCAACGTCGGCACCCGCCTGCCGGCCCATGCCACGGTGCTGGGGCGCATCCTCCTCGAAGACCTGTCACTGGCCGAACTGCGCGAGCTGTACCCCGAGGAGCACCTGGAACAGCACTCCCACTGCACCCCCAAAACCGTGATGGAGCTGTTCGACATGCTCCAGGCCGACCGCCAGCGCGGCTTTGTCAGCGGCGAAGGGTTCTTTGAATCGGCGATTTCCACAGTGGCCGCGCCCGTGCGCGACCAGAGCGGCGACATCGTGGCCGCCCTCGGCGTAACCATCCCGACCACGCAGATCGGTCATGTGAATTTTGAAGAGCTGTTGACCCAGGTACGACGCAGCGCCGACGAGCTGTCGCGCCTGCTCAACTACAACGGCGGCGCCCACAGCAGCCAGCCCCGCGTCACTGCCTTGATGAGAGATTGAGATGAGCCTTTATCCATTGCAGGGCCGCACTGCAATCGTCACCGGAGGCTCCTCGGGCATTGGTCTGGCGTGCGTCGAGCTGCTGCTGGAAGCCGGCGCCGCCGTTGCGTTCTGCGGTCGCGATGCAGAACGCCTGCGCCGTGCCGAAAGCGACCTGCGCCAACGTTTCCCCCAAGGCCAACTGCTGGCCCAGGTGTGCGATGTGCTCGATGGCGAAGCGGTCAACGCCTTTGCCAGCGCCAGCCAGGCCGCGCTGGGCGCCGCCAGTGTGTTGATCAACAACGCCGGGCAAGGCCGGGTCTCGACCTTCGCAGACACCACCGACAGCGCCTGGACCGAAGAGCTGCACCTGAAGTTTTTTTCGGTGATCAACCCGGTCCGCGCCTTCAAGCCGCAGCTGCAAAACCAGGCCGATGCCGCCATCGTCTGCGTCAACTCACTGCTGGCCAGCCAGCCGGAGCCGCACATGGTCGCCACCTCGGCCGCCCGCGCCGGGATCAAGAACCTGGTGCGCTCGATGGCCACCGAGTTCGCCCCGCAAGGCATCCGCGTCAACGGCATCCTGATTGGCCTGGTGGAGTCCGGGCAATGGCGCCGCCGCTTCGAAGCGCGTGAAGAACGCGACCTCGACTGGGCGCAATGGACCGCCCGCCTGGCCCAACAAAAACATATTCCCCTGGGGCGCCTGGGCCTGCCGATTGAAGCGGCCCGCGCGATCCTGTTTCTGGCCTCGCCTCTGTCGGCTTACACCACAGGCAGCCATATCGATGTATCCGGAGGCCTGTCCCGCCATGCGTAATGAAAACACTGTCACCGTGGGCGCTGCCATCACCGCCTTTCTCGAACAATGCGACGTCAAGGCCGCGTTTGGCGTGATCTCGATCCACAACATGCCGATCCTCGATGCCTTCGCCGTGCGCGGCAATATCCGCTTTGTCATGGCCCGGGGTGAAGCCGGCGCCGCCAACATGGCTGACGCCTATGCCCGTACCACCGGCGGCCTGGGCGTGTGCCTGACCTCCACCGGCACCGCCGCCGGCAATGCCGCCGGCGCCATGGTTGAAGCGCAGACTGCCGGCACCCCGCTGCTGCACATCACCGGGCAGATCGAGACGCCATACCTGGATCAGGAACTGGCGTATATCCACGAAGCCCGCGACCAGTTGAACATGCTCAAGGCCGTGTCCAAGGCCGCCTTTCGCGTGCGCAGCGTCGAGACCGCCATCAGCACCCTGAAGCTCGCGGTACAGACCGCCCTCACCGCGCCCACCGGCCCGGTCAGCGTCGAGATCCCGATCGATATCCAGTCGACCTTTATCCCGATGCCTACCGACCTGTCGCCGCTGCCGATCCCGGTTGCCGTGCCGGCACCGGAAGCCCTCGAACTGGTGGCCGCGCGCCTGGCCAGTGCCAAGCGCCCGATGCTCTGGCTCGGTGGCGGCGCACGGCATGCCGGGGCGCAGGTCAAGCGCCTGCTGGCGATGGGCGTGGGGGTGATCACCTCGACCCAAGGCCGTGGCGTGGTCAATGAAGACGACGAGCGCTGCCTGGGGGCCTTTTCGCAGAACAAACGGGTCGAGCAGTTCCTGCAAACCTGCGATGCACTGCTGATCGCCGGGTCGCGCCTGCGCAGCAACGAGACCTTCAAGTACGCGCTCAAGCTGCCGCAGAACACCCTGCGCATCGACGCCAACCCGGCCATCGAAGGCCGCAGCTATGCCAGCGAGCTGTTTATCTGCGGCGATACGGCCCTGGCCCTGGACGGCCTGGCTGACCGCCTGGAAGGCCGCCTGCATACCGATCCGCAATTCCTCGTCGAACTCAAGGCCGTGCGCGAGCAATCGCGCAACCAACTGGTGGCGGACCTGGGCCCGTACTCGGCGATGGTCGAGCAATTGCAGGCCAGCACCGGGCGCAACTTCTCCTGGGTGCGCGATGTGACCCTGTCCAACAGCATCTGGGGCAACCGCCTGCTCAACCTGTACCACCCGCGTGCCGGGGTTCACGCCTTGGGCGGCGGTATCGGCCAAGGCCTGGCGATGGGCATCGGCGCCGCGGTCGCAGCCGCTGAAACCGCGCCCGAGCGCAAGGTGTTCGCCCTGGCGGGCGATGGCGGTTTCATCCTCAACCTGGGTGAGCTGGCGACCCTGGTCCAGGAGCGCGCCAACCTGGTGATCCTGCTGATGAACGACCAGCGCTATGGGGTCATCCGCAATATCCAGGACGCGGTCTACGGTAGCCGGCATTGCTATGTCGACCTGCACACCCCGGACTACACCAAGCTCGCCGAATCCATGGGCCTGCGCCACGGCCTGGTCACCGACCTCAAGGATTTCGGCAAGGTGGTCGACAGCGCCCTGAGCCAACCCGGCCCGTTCCTGCTGGAAGTGGACATGCTCAGCGTGGGCAATTTCGCCACCCAGTTCGCCGGCCCGCCCAACAGCGAAACCAAAGCCCAGAAGGCCACCGCCTGAGGATCGCCGCATGTTGCATATCACCATGATCGGCTGCGGCGCCATTGGCGTCGGCGTGCTGGAGCTGCTGGAGAACGATCCGCAGCTGTGCGTGGATTACGTCATCGCCTCCGAGGGCTCCGAAGCCTTGGTGCGCCAGCGCCTGGCTAGTTTCCAGCGACCGCCGCAGGTGCTCACCGCCTTGCCCGCCGATACGCGCCCGGATTTGCTGGTGGAGTGCGCCGGCCACCGCGCTATCGAGGAACATGTGCTGCCGGCCCTGGAGCGTGGGATTGCCTGCCTGATTGTGTCGGTCGGCGCCTTGTCCGAAGTGGGTCTGGTCGAGCGCCTGGAAGCAGCCGCTGAGCGCGGCAAGACCCGCATCGAGCTGCTGCCCGGTGCGATTGGCGGTATTGATGCGTTGTCGGCGGCCAAGGTCGGCGGCCTGGATTCGGTCAACTACACCGGGCGCAAGCCGGCCCGCGCCTGGAAAAACACTCCCGGCGAGCAGGCGTGCGACCTCGACACCATCAGCCAAGCCACGGTGATCTTCCAGGGCAGCGCCCGCGAAGCCGCGCGGCTGTATCCGAAAAACGCCAACGTCGCCGCCACCCTGTCCCTGGCCGGGCTGGGCCTGGATCGCACCCACGTCACGCTGATCGCCGACCCCCACAGCGACGAAAACGTCCACCACTTCGAAGCCCGTGGCGCCTTTGGCCGTTTCGAGTTGAGCCTGCGCGGCAAGCCGCTTTTGGCCAACCCCAAGACCTCGGCGCTGACCGTGTACAGCGTGGTCCGTGCGCTGGGCAACCACGCCCATGCCATCTCAATTTAGGAGCCCGTCGATGACTCTCGAACAGACTTTACCGATCTGCATCGCCGGCCACTGGCGCCTGGGCCGTGGCGAACGCTACGCCAGCCGCTACCCGGCCACCGGCGAGGCCGTGGCCTGGCTTAACGCTGCCGATCTGCAGGATGTAGAAGACGCCATCCAGGGCGCACACCAGGCCTTCCTGCACAGCGGCTGGGCCCAGCGCAAACCCCATGAGCGGGCCAGCGTGCTGTACCGCATCGCCGAGCTGATCCGCCTGCACAGTGAAGAACTGGCGCAGCTGCAACGCCAGGACAACGGCAAGCCGATCAATGAAACCCGCGCGCTGGTGGCCAGTGCGGCCGGCACCTTCCAGTTCTTCGCCGCCGCCTGCGAAACCCTCGAAGAAACCATCACCCCCTCGCGCGGCGATTTCGTCAGCATGAGCGTGTATGAGCCGATGGGCGTGGTCGCCGCGATCACTCCGTGGAACTCGCCGATTGCCAGCGAGGCGCAAAAGGTCGCGCCAGCCCTGGCGGCGGGCAATGCGGTGGTGATCAAGCCAGCGGAAATCACCCCGCTGCTGGCCCTGCGCCTGGCGCGCTTGTGTGAAGAGGCCGGCCTGCCCAAGGGCCTGATCAGCGTGCTGCCCGGCAAGGGCTCGCTGCTGGGCGACGCGCTGACCCGCCACCCGCTGGTCAAGCGCGTGTCGTTCACCGGCGGCACCCGCACTGGCAAGCACATCGCCCATATCGCCGCCGACAAGATGATGCCGGTGTCGTTGGAGCTGGGCGGCAAGTCGCCGACCATCGTCCTTGATGACGCCGACCTCGACCACGCGGTGGCGGGCGTGCTCTACGGCATCTTCAGCTCTTCGGGCGAGGCCTGTATTGCCGGCTCGCGGCTGTTTGTCGCGCGCGCCCTGTACGAACCCTTCATGCAACGCCTGGTAGCCGCCGCCGCGAACCTGCGCATGGGCGACCCGGCCGACGAAAACACGCAGATGGGCCCGCTGATCAGCGCCAGCCATCGTGAATCGGTGGAACGCTACGTCGCCCTCGGCCTGGCCGAAGGCGGGCGCCTGCGCCTGGGCGGGCAGCGCCCCAGCGGTGGCCTGTATGACCAGGGCTACTTCTACCCGCCGACCATCCTCGAAGGCCTGCACAACCAACAACAGGTGTGCCAGGAAGAAATCTTCGGCCCGGTGCTGGTGGCCATGCCCTTCGACGATGAAGAGCAACTGCTGGAGCAGGCCAACGACAGCCTGTACGCCCTCGCGGCAGGCATCTGGAGCCGCGACTACAAGCGCGCCTGGGCCCTGGGCCGGCACTTGCAGGCCGGCACGGTGTGGATCAACACCTACAAGCAGTTCTCGATTTCCACGCCGTTCGGCGGTTGGCGCGACAGCGGCCTGGGCCGCGAAAAAGGCCGGCTGGGGATCCTGCAATACATGGAACAAAAGAGCCTCTACTGGGGCATGAACCAACAGCCACTGGCCTGGGCCGGTGTGCCACACGAGGTAGCGTGATGAGCGTTTTAGGTATTGATGAAGTCACCTATGGCGTCGAGGACCTCGACACCTGCGTGCGTTTTTTCAGCGACTGGGGCCTGACCCAGGTCAGCGCGCAACCCGATGAGGTGATCTTCGAGACCCTCAACGGCTGCCGCGTAGTGCTCGCCGACCTGAACAAACCCGGCCTGCCGCCCGCCATCGAGGCCGGCTCGACCGTGCGCGAAGTGGTGTGGGGCGTGGCCGACGCGGCGGACCTTGCGCTGTACGCCGAACGCATCGCCAACGACCCGGGGTTTGTCGAGGGCAACGGGCGTATCGGCTGCACCGACCCCAACGGCTTGGCGATCCGCCTGCAAGTGACGCGCAAGCGTGAGCTGGAGATCGAGTGCAGCGGCCACAACACCTGGCAGACCAAGGGCCGGATCAACAAGGCGGCGCCGATCTACGAGCGCGCCACGCCGATTGAGGTCGGCCACGTGGTGTTTTTCGTCAAGGACGTAAACGCCTGCGAAGCCTTCTACCACGAACGTTTCGGCTTCCAGGCCTCGGACCGCTACCCGGACCGCGGGGCCTTTTTGCGCACCGCCGAGGAAGGCGGCCATCACGACCTGTTCATGCTGCAACTGCCGGCGCCACGGGCGGGGCTGAACCATGTGGCCTTTACCGTACGCGATGTGCACGAGGTGTTTGGCGGCGGCATGCACGTGTCCCGCAGCGGCTGGCCGACCGAGATCGGCCCTGGGCGCCACCCGGTGTCTTCGGCGTTTTTCTGGTACTTCAAAAACCCCGCTGGCGCGCTGGTGGAGTACTACGCCGACGAAGACCAACTGACCGGCGAATGGCAGCCCCGCACCTTTGAGCCGGGGCCCACGGTGTTCGCCGAATGGGCGATTGCCGGCGGTATCGACGGCAATACCCGGCGCCAGCAACACGTCGAGGCGCCGCAAGGCAAGTTCCTCACCGACAAACCGAAACCTTGAGCAGGAGTCGCACATGCCTTCCTTAAATATTGCTATCGCCGGCGCCGGCATCGGCGGCCTGACCGCCGCGATCGCCCTGCACCGCGCCGGTCACCAGGTCACCGTGTTTGAACAGTCCAAGGCCTTTTTGCGGGTCGGTGCCGACATCAACCTCACCCCCAACGCGGTACGGGCGCTGGATGGCTTGGGAATTGGCGCCGCCGTGCGCATCCCGGCCGCGCGGCCGACCCACCGTATCAGCCGGATGTGGGACAGCGGCGAAGAGACGTCACGCCTGGAAATGTCCGACGCCGCCGAGCAGAAGTACGGCGCCCCGCAACTGACCATCCACCGCGCCGATCTGCTGGCGGCCCTGGCCGAAGTGTTCCCGCTGGAGCAGGTGCAGTTCGCCAAGCGTGCCGAACGGATCGAGCACACTGACGACGGCATCTGCCTGCATTTCAAGGATGGCAGCCAGCACCGCTGTGACGTGCTGATCGGCGCCGACGGTATCCACTCGGTGGTGCGCAACGCGCTGTTCGGCGAAGAGCACCCGCGCTTTACCGGGGTGGTGGCATACCGCGCGGTGGTGCCGGCCGAGTTGGTGGCCCATGTGCCGAATATCCAGGCCTTCACCAAATGGTGGGGCCCCAACCCGCAGAGCCAGATCGTTACGTTCCCGCTGAACCAGGGCAAGGACATCTTTATCTTCGCCACTACCGCCCAGGACAGCTGGCATGAAGAGTCGTGGACCAGCGCCGGCGATGCCGACGAACTGCGCAGCCACTACCAGGCATTCCACCCCGACGCCCGTGCCCTGCTGGATGCGTGCAGCGATGTGCTCAAGACCGCGCTGTATGAGCGCGACCCGCTGCCGTTCTGGTCCAAGGGCGCGATCACCCTGCTGGGCGATGCGTGCCACCCGATGATGCCGTTCATGGCCCAGGGTGCCGGCCAGGCCATCGAGGATGCGGTGGTGCTCGCCCGTTACCTGCAAGACCTCGACAGCCCGTCCCAGGTCGCCGCTGCCTTGCAGGGCTATCAGCAGGCGCGCCTGGAACGCACCAGCCAGATCCAGATCGGCTCGCGCGGCAACCAGTGGCTCAAGGACGGCGGCAATGCCGATTGGGTCTACGGCTACGACGCCTGGACCATCCCCACCCAAAGCGCGGCCTGACCATGAGCGACACCTTGCTGGTGACCGTGCTGCTCAAGCACGACCAATCAAAAAACCTGGAAGACATTCAGCGGCACATGAAGCAGCAGGACTGGTGGGAGCGCTTTCCACCGCAAGGCGTGGAGGTGGTGAGCTGGACCGTGGCCATGGGCCTGGGCCAGATCGTCACCCTGCGCTTGGCGCCGGGCCTGCTGCCGTCCCTTAACGTGGAGCTTGAGCGCTCGGCGTGGGGCGTGTTCAGCACTGAAGTTTTCCCGACATACGACTTTATCCCGGTGCGCGAAACCATCCGCGAACGGGTACGCAACGGAGGTCAATGACATGAGCACTACCGAACGATTCCTCGAGCCCCATCAGGCGCGCAAACGGCCCAATACCCAGTTTGAAGAGCTGCTGGGCGACTCCATCGAGCGCGCCTTCGGCAACGGCGTGACCGAGTTGGCGGCGCTGCTCGCCCACCTCAACCTGGCCGGCCCGCCCTGCCCGCTGACCAGCGGCGAGTGGACGGCAGATGCCTATCAAACCCTGATGGCCCGGCTGGGCGAATGACCCGGCAGAAGGAATAAAACAATGACTATGCAATTGACCGTCGACCCTGTTGAAAACCATCTGGCCAATGGCCTCAAAGACCTCTGGTTCCCGGTATTACCCTCGGACCTGCTGGGTGAAAAGCCGGTATCGGTACGCCGCCTGGGCTACAAGATCGCCCTGTGGCGCGACAACGATGGCCGCGTGCACGCCCTCGAAGACCATTGCCCCCATCGCGGTGCGCCGCTGTCCCAGGGCCCGGTGTTGGGTGATCGCCTGCAATGCCCGTATCACGGCATCGAAGTGCGCTGTGACGGTACCGTGACCAAGGTACCGGGCAGCCCTGGCTGCAAACTCGAAGGCAGCCGCCCGACCCGCATGTTCCATACCCGCGAAGCGGCAGGCGCGATCTTTTTGTTCAATGCCACCGACCCGCATTTAGCGACCCCGCCGGACCTGGTGCTGCCCGAGCAACTGACGTCCCCGGAGTGGAGCAGCTTCGTCTGCTACACCGAGTGGAAAGGCGACTACCGCTACGTGATCGACAACGTCATGGACCCGATGCACGGCACCTACCTGCACAAGATGTCGCACTCGATGAGTGAAGGCGAAGCCACCGCCAAGTTCGTCACCCGCGACACTGACAACGGGTTCTTCTTCGAGAAGGAAGGCCAGCGCGGGGTGAACTTCGACTGGACCGAGTTCATGGACAACGGCTGCCATTGGCTGCGCCTGGAAATCCCCTACCCGAAAACCGGCGGCCCGGGCGGCAACTTCACCATTATCGGCAGCTACACCCCAAGCAGCCGCGCGCTCTCGGCGGTGTTCCACTGGCGCTGCCGACCGCTGACCGGCTGGCAGCGCGACACCTGGCGCTTCCTCTACAAAAACCGCCTGGAAGCGCGGCACTGGGCCGTGCTGGAGCAGGATCGGGTGCTGCTGGAGTTCATGGAACCGGACGCCAACCAGCGCGAAAACCTCTACCAGCACGACCTGGGTGTGGTGCGCATGCGCCGTTACCTGAAGAACGCGGCCAAGGCCCAGCTCGAACTGATCGACGCGAAGCAACTGCCATGAACCCGGTCGTGGTGGCGCCCGCCGGGGCCAGTTGGTCGAATGCGCTGCTGATCGGTCGCGAGGTGGTGATGTCCGGGATGACCGCACACCCCGCCAGCCGCGACGCGACCCTGGATTGCTACGCCCAGACCCTGGTGGTGCTGGGCAAGATCCAGGCGCTGGTGACGGCGGCCGGTGGGCATCTGGGCAATATCTACCGGCTGACGGTGTACCTCACCGATATCGCCGACAAGGACCAGGTGGGCCGCGCACGCCGCGATTTCTTCGCCGGGCAGGCCGTATTTCCCACGTCCACCCTGGTGGCCGTCAGCGCGCTGGTGTTTCCTGAACTTCGGGTCGAGATCGAGGCCAGTGCCCGGCTCGATGTCGACCTGCGTACCGTCACAGAGGTGAATGATGTCTAAGCCCTCCCTGCTCAACGCCCGCGTACACACCCTGCGCTATGAAGCCGAAGGCATCATCAGCGTGGAGTTTCGGCCGTTGGGCGATACCGTGTTCCCGCCGTTCGAGGCCGGCTCGCACATCGACCTGCACCTGGCCAACGGCCTGGTGCGCAGCTACTCGCTGCTCAATTCTCCCAGCGACCAGGGGCGCTACACCGTGGGCATCCTGCGTGACCGCAACAGCCGCGGCGGCTCGGAGTATGTGCACAGCCAACTGCGGGTCGGCATGGCGCTGTCGATCTCGGCGCCGCGCAACAACTTCGCGCTGGACCTGAGCGCCAGCCACAGTGTGCTGGTGGCCGGTGGCATCGGCATTACGCCGATCTACTGCATGTTTCGCCAACTGCTGGCCCAGGGCAAATCCGCCGAGCTGATCTATTGCGCGCGCTCGCGCCAGGAAGCGGCATTGGTGGAAGCCTTGAACGGCCTGGGTGCGCGGGTGGTGTACCACTTCAACGACGAAAAAGGCGTGCCGCCGGACCTCGCCGCCTACCTCGCCGGCCAACCTGCGGATACGCACTTCTACTGCTGCGGCCCAACGCCGATGCTGGATGCGTTCGAGGGCACCTGTGAGCGCCTGGGTTATCCCCATGCCCATATCGAGCGCTTTACCGCCGCCGAACTGCCGCCCAGCGAAGATGCGCAGAACCGCTATAGCGTGGAGTTGAAAAAGTCCGGCAAGACGCTGTCGGTGGAGCCCGGCTTGAGCTTGCTGGATGTGCTGCTCGAAGCCGGTTGCGACATCGATCACAGCTGCCGCGAGGGGGTGTGCGGCTCCTGTGAAACCCGGGTGGTGGAAGGCCAGATCGACCACCGCGACGGGGTGCTGACCAAGGCCGAGCGCGCGGCGAACAAATCGATGATGGTGTGTGTTTCGGGCTGCAAGAGCCAACGGTTGGTGCTGGACCTCTAGCCCCCCTGTAGGAGCGAGCTTGCTCGCGAAGAACGTTAACGATAACGCGGTTTATCCTGAATAACCGCGTTACCCTCAAGTTCTTCGCTCGCGCCTACAGGATCACCCGCAAAGTGCCCGTTTCATTGGCAGCGTGCAATAAAGACGCACCTATCACGGGCAACTTTGTTACCGCACTTACGGATTGTTTCATGGGTTATACACAGCGCTTTGTTTCCCATATAAACAATTGTTTTTAAGCGGTTTTTTATAAAATCCAAACTAATTTACCGCCTGGCACACTTCCTGCTCTACTCCCGTGCATCCACTGATTAAACGGCGTTTCGCCGATAAAACAATAAGAACCAACACTTAAACCCGGTAAGACCCGCTCCCTCCTTAGTTGCCTTTAAAGGCAAGCGGACGAGTGTTGCCGATCACCCGGTAGAGAGGTCTCTATGAAGCGTGTCTTATGTGCAGGATTGATGTTTGCCAGTTTCAGCGGTTTCGCCGCAGAACCCATCCCTTCCGAGCCGGTGCGGGCCAACGCCGCCAATAAACCTTTCCCCCACATTGCCTGGCGCAGTGACGCCGGGGACGCCAGCCTGGACATCGGCGGCGCGCTGCGCACCAACTATCGCGACGAGCATTGGGACACCACCGAGAACAATGGCCGCTTCCTCTTCGACACATTCCGCCTGGACGTGCAGGCCACCTACAAGAGCCTCTATAGCGATATCGGCTACTGGTTCCAGGACGACGGCAAGCGCTCCATCGACCGTGGCTTCGTTGGCTATCGGCTCAATGCCAACTCCAACCTGCAACTGGGCGCACCGTTCAAGCCGTTTGGCCTGGAGCCGTATCCGCAATTTGGCTGGAGTTACCACCTGCCGTTTTTCATGGGCTATGCAGTGAGTGCCGGCACCGGCCTCAAGTACAGCTACAAGGATCAGGATTGGGACGTGCAGCTTGGCTTTTTCCCACGTATGTTGCCCAGCGACCTTCGCTACTCGCCTGAAGTCGGGCGTTACGCCGACCTGAACGACAACGCGATTGCCTTCACCCAGTCGCGCCAGGACAACGAGAAGCGCAACCAGCTCAACGCCCGCGTGGCGCGCACCTTCAACAGCAATGGCTGGAAAACCGAGATCGGCGCCTCGCTGGCCACCGCCCAGCTGTACAACGCCACCACCAAGGACGATGGCGACTATTGGGCCGCCGGTGTACACGCCATCATCAACAAGGGGCTGTGGACCGTCACCACCCAGGCCATCCGCTACGAATACGATCCCGAAAACCCCACCGGCGTCAGCAAGGACTCGGTGCTGATGGGCGGCAACGGCCTGACCCCGGCGTACCTGATCGCGTCCAAGGCCAGCCTGGCGTCGATCAATCTCGGCTATGACGTCTACACGCCGAGGCTGGGGCAGTTGAAGAAGGTCAAGTTGTACACCGACTACAGCCGGATGATGAAAGACAAGAGCGACTGGGATGATTCGCAGATGTTCACCGTAGGCGCGCAGTTCCTGGCCATGCCGGTGATGGCCTGGGTCGACTTTACCTGGGCGCGCAACGCCAACCCCTATGGCGGCGCAGAGAATGGCAGTGGTTTTACCAACACCAGTTCGGTGGGCAGCAACGAGTGGTATTACCGCACCAACGTGAATATTGGTTACTACTTTTAACCAGGCAACAAAAAACAAAGGTGGGGGGGGTGAGTACATATCCGTTGCTGCGGTCATGGCGGCTATTGGTTCCGCTCTTACAGCGGGTCACTTTCGAAAAGCGCGAAAGTAACCAAAGCGCTCTTGCCCCACCACTCGGTGCCTCGCCTAGGCTCGGCATGCCCGCAGTCAGGCATTGCTCCGTGGGCCCGCCGCGATCGGCCATCCATGGCCGTGTCGCGGCTACCCCGGCATCCTGCCGGGGTGCCCACTGCGCAATACCTGCCTGCGGCCAGCGTGGTTTGACGGGGCGCCTGAGATCAAAAGCCAGATCAAAAACAGAGCAACAGCAAAGCCAGAGCGCGAAGCTGCATTCCCCTGTAGGAGCTGGCTTGCCTGCGATGGCGGCAGGTCTGCCAACAGATTCATCGACTGATACACCGCTATCGCAGGCAAGCCAGCTCCTACAGGGTACGCGTACGCCTCGATGATCAGGTCGGCTGTCAGGCCGCCTCGCGTTGCTTGTGATTTTGATCCCAGCGCCCCGTTAAACCACGCTGGCCGTCATCCGATATTGATTTGGGGGGTAACCCGGCAGGACGCCGGGTTAGCCGCGCTGGGCCAGGGATGGCCCATCGCGGCGGCCCCCCAAATCAATGTCGGATGACGGGCACACCGAGCCTAGGCGAGGTGCCGAGTGGTGGGGCAAGAGCCCTTTGCTTACTTTGGGGCTTTTCCAAAGTGAGCCGCCGTAAGGGCGGAACCCTAAGTGGCCATGACCGCAGCAACGGATATGTACTCACACCCCACAACCAAAAAAGAGCAAGTCGTGTAGATACTCATGCCTAACGCAGCCTCACCAAAGCTCGACAGCCCCCACATCAGGTCAGTGTGACGCTTCGACCATTCCTCGCTCAGTTGCGCTGCTTGCAGACGGCTGGCGCACACCTAGGTATAGTGCCGCCCCTCTTCGCATGCACGATCGTCAACCGCATGCGAACGCCGAACTAATAACAACCCGCGACTTGGAACCGGGACGAGCACTCGCCCCACCTATCGTGCTGCCTGCGCGACGGTGTGTAACGCGATGTTTCGACCCGTCCGGCTTTTGCCTTTACAAAAAAACAGCGAGGAATACTCCATGCTAGAAGTCATCAACGACTTCCTCTCAGGAAAAGTACTGATCGTGCTCATTGTCGGGCTCGGTGGTTACTTCACGATCCGCTCGCGTTTCGTTCAGTTTCGTCACTTCTTTCATATGTTCGCGGTGTTTCGCGACAGCCTCAAAAGCAGCGCCGGCCAACTCAGTTCGTTCCAGGCGCTGATGCTCAGCCTGGCCGGGCGGGTGGGCGCCGGTAACATCGCCGGGGTCGGCATTGCCGTGACCCTGGGTGGCCCGGGCGCAGTGTTCTGGATGTGGGTCACCGCGCTGGTGGGCATGTCGTCGAGCTTTATCGAGTGCTCCCTGGGCCAGCTCTACAAACGCACCGACGCCGAAGGCACCTACCGTGGTGGCCCGGCCTATTACATCCAGCACGGCCTGCAAAAACGCTGGCTGGGGATGGTCATGGCGTTCCTGCTGCTGGTGACCTTCGGGTTCGCCTTCAACGGCCTGCAAGCCCATGCCGTGACCCACTCGCTCAATAACGCCTTTGGTTTCGACACCACCTACACCGGCCTGGCGCTGGCGGTGTTGCTGGGCCTGGTGTTTATCGGCGGGATCAAGCGCATTGCCTCGATTGCCGACCTGCTGGTGCCGGTCAAGACCCTGGTCTATATCGCCGTGACGGTCTACGTGATCGTGCTGCAATTCGACCAGGTGCCGGCCATGCTCGCGACCATCGTCAAGAGCGCCTTTGGCCTGGACCAGGCCTTCGGTGGCCTGGTGGGCAGCGCGATCATCATGGGTGTGAAGCGCGGCGTGTTCGCCAACGAAGCGGGCCTGGGCAGCGCGCCCAACGTGGCCGCGGTAGCCTCGGTGGAACACCCGGTCGCTCAAGGTGTGGTGCAAGCGTTCAGCGTGTTCCTCGACACCTTTATCATCTGCACCTGCACCGCCCTGCTGATCCTGCTTTCGGGCTTCTACACCCCAGGCTTCGAAGGCGACGGCATTGCCCTGACCCAGAACTCCCTGGCGGCGGTGGTCGGTGACTGGGGGCGGATGTTTATCTCGGTGGCCCTGGCGTTGTTCGTGTTTACATCGATCATGTACAACTACTACCTGGGCGAGAGCAACCTGCGCTTTTTGGTGGGCAACAACCGCAAGGTGCTGATCGGTTATCGCGCGTTGGTACTGGTGCTGATCTTCTGGGGTTCGATCGAGAACCTGAGCACCGTGTTCGCGTTCGCCGACATCACCATGACCATGCTGGCGTTCGTCAACCTGTTCGCCCTGGCGTTCCTGTTCAAGATCGCCATGCGTATCCTCAACGACTACGACAACCAGCGCGCGGCGGGCATCAAGACCCCGGTGTTCGACTCCAGCCAGTTCCCGGACCTGGACCTGGACCGCAAGGCCTGGCCGGCCAACCCGGTGCAGCCTGAGCCAACCGCTCAAGCGACTGCTGAGCTGAACGCCCAAGTGCAACGCTGAGCCTAGATAGATGACACGCCGCCCGGCCTTGGGCATGCTCTGGGCCCGGCGGCGTTTTTCGTTCAGGAGATTGTTCGATGTCCAAAGCTAACACCCTCATGGTGCTCTACACCGGCGGCACCATCGGCATGCAAGCCAGCGCCAACGGCCTGGCGCCCGCTTCGGGCTTTGAAGCGCGCATGCGCGAACAGCTTGCCCACCTACCAGCGCCAGCCTGGCGCTTTCGGGAAATGTCGCCGCTGATCGATAGCGCCAATATGACGCCCGCCTACTGGCAACACCTGCGCAGCGCCGTGGTCGAGGCTGTGGACGAGGGCTGCGATGGCGTGCTGATTCTGCATGGCACCGACACCCTGGCCTACAGCGCGGCGGCCATGAGTTTCCAACTGCTGGGCCTGCCGGCGCCGGTGGTGTTCACCGGTTCGATGCTGCCGGCCGGCGTGCCCGACAGCGATGCCTGGGAAAACGTCAGCGGCGCCCTGGCAGCGTTGGGTGAAGGCCTGGCGCCCGGGGTGCACCTGTACTTCCACGGCGCACTGATGGCGCCGACCCGCTGTGCGAAAATCCGCAGTTTTGGCCGCCATCCCTTTGCTGCACTGCAGCGCAACGGCGGCGTGGCCAAGGCCCAGGCGCTGCCTGCCGCACTGGACTACCGCCAGCCCAAGGCCCTGGCCAATGTCGGCGTATTGCCGCTGGTGCCGGGCATTGATGCCGGGCAACTGGATGCCCTGGTCGACAGCGGCATCCAGGCACTGGTGCTCGAATGCTTTGGCAGCGGCACCGGGCCCAGCGATAACCCGGCGTTCCTCGCCAGCCTGCAACGTGCGCAGGCTCGGCACATCGTGGTCGTCGCGATCACCCAATGTCATGAAGGCGGTGTGGAACTGGACGTATATGAAGCCGGCAGCCGCCTGCGTGGGGTCGGTGTGTTGTCCGGTGGCGGCATGACCCGCGAAGCCGTGTTCGGCAAGCTGCAAGCCTTGCTCGGCGCCGGGCTGCCCAACGACGAAGTACGGCGCCTGGTCGAGCTGGACCTGTGCGGCGAACTGAGCTGAGCGGCATATAACTTGCTCCACTTCCAGCCATCCCCTGGCTGGAAGTTCCCATGCTGCACTCCCACCTCACTACCCTCAACGCCGTTTCCCTGGTGCTCAGCACCTTCAAGGCCGAAGGCTTGCCCGCCGAAGCGCTGCTGGCCGGCAGTGGCATCTGTGCGGCGGACCTGAGCCGCGCCGACACACGCATCGCCACGCACCAGGAGATGCAAGTGTGCGCCAATGCCGTGGCCTTGCAGCGCGATATCGGGCTGATCGTGGGGCGACGGATGCACGTATCGGCGTACGGCATGCTCGGCTATGCCCTGCTCACCAGTGCCACTTTCGGTGACGCTTTGCGCCTGGCCCTGCGTTATCCGGCGCTGTTGGGAACACTGTTCGAACTGAGCCTTGAGCAAGACGGAGAGCGTATCTGGTTCACCGCCAGCGATTACCGCGAGAGCCCGGCGCTGACCGCCTTCAACGTGGAGCTGTGCCTGGGGTCGCTGAAGGTGATCTGCGACGACCTGCTCGGCCATCCGCTGCCCTTGCTGGGCGCGCGCTTTGAGCATGCTGCGCCGGATTACCAGGCGCGCTATGCCGAGTGTTTCGACTGCCCGTTGCAGTTCCAGGCCACGGCCAATGCGTTCGCCTTCGACCAGCGCTGGCTCGCCCAACCCTTGCCCCTGGCCGACACCGTGACCCACCGGGCCATGGCCGAACGCTGCCGCAAACAGAACACCGAATTCACCGGGCGCGAGGCCTGGCTGGGGCGGGTCCGCCAGTTGCTCGCGGCACAACTGCACGCCGCACCGGGGCTCGATGGCCTGGCCCAGCAGATGAACTGTTCGCCGCGCACCCTGCGCCGGCACCTGCACGACCTGGGCTGCAGCTACCAGGAACTGCTGGACGAACTGCGCTTCGAGCGCGCCAAGCAGTTGTTGGCGCAAGACCAGTGGCCGATCTACCGCATCGCCGAGCAGTTGGGTTTCAGTGAGACCGCGAGCTTCCGGCATGCCTTTGTACGCTGGAGCGGTGTAGCGCCGAGTCAATTTCGAGCCTGACGCCCCATGTAGGGGCGAATTTCGGACAGACAATTTGGCCATATTTATCCCCTTTTGGCCGCTCCTGCCGTTCTCCAAACCTGTGCGCACCGCAACACTGCAAGGCATCCCAACCTGCCTGCGGAGAACAATAAAAATGCTGACGATCTACTCGCACGATCACCACCTGCACCATGGCCGTTGCGAATTGATGGACGGCCAGTTGATGCCCTGCTTCGAAATGCCTTCGCGCGCCGACCATGTGCTGCAACGGGTCAAGGACCGTGCACTGGGCCCGGTGCAAGCGCCCCAGGACTTTGGCCTGGCGCCGCTGCAGCGCATCCACAGCCGCGACTACCTGGAGTTCTTCCAGGGTGCCTGGGCCCGTTGGGTCGAATTCGGCCAGGACGGCGACCTGCTGCCCTACACCTGGCCCGCCCGGACCTTGCGCCGCGTGCTGCCCACCAGCCTGCACGGCCAACTGGGCTATTACAGCTTCGACGGCGGTGCGCCGATCACCGCCGGTACCTGGCAGGCGGCCTACAGCGCGGCGCAGGTCGCGCTGACCGCGCAGCAGGCGATCCAACAAGGCGCCCACAGCGCCTTCGCCTTGTGCCGGCCACCGGGGCATCACGCAGCTGGCGACTTGATGGGCGGTTACTGCTACCTCAACAACGCCGCCATCGCCGCCCAGGCTTTTATCGACCAGGGCCACAAAAAGGTCGCGATCCTCGACGTGGATTACCACCACGGCAACGGCACCCAGTCGATCTTCTATGAGCGCAGCGATGTGCTGTTCACTTCGATCCACGGGCACCCGCAGGCCGAGTTTCCGTTTTTCCTCGGTTATGCCGACGAGCTGGGCGAGGGTGCCGGCGAAGGCTTCAACTTCAATTACCCGTTGCCGGCCGGTGCCGCCTGGGACACCTGGAGCGCGGCACTGGAGCAGGCCTGCCGGGAGATCGAGGGCTATGGCGCCGACATCATCGTGGTGTCCCTGGGCGTGGACACGTTCAAGGACGATCCCATCTCGCAATTCAAGCTCGACAGCCCGGACTACCTGGCCATGGGCGCGCGTATCGCCCGCCTGGGCAAGCCGACGCTGTTTGTGATGGAAGGCGGTTACGCGGTGGCAGAAATCGGCATCAATGCCGTCAACGTTCTCGAAGGTTTTGAAGGGGCAGCCCAATGAACATGCTCAAGTCGCTTGTGCTCTGCGCCGCCGTGCTCAGCAGCGCCGCCCACGCCGAAGAAAAAACCCTGCGGGTCTACAACTGGTTCGACTACATCACGCCCAAGGCCCTGGAAGATTTCAAGGCGCAGAACCCGGCGATCAAGCTGGTGTACGACATCTTCGACACCAACGAAGCCCTGGAAGCCAAGTTGCTGACCGGCAACTCCGGGTATGACGTGGTGGTGCCGTCCAATGTGTTCCTGGCCAAGCAGATCGAAGCCGGGGTGTTCCAACCCCTGGACCGCAGCCAGTTGCCCAACTGGAACCACCTCGATCCCAAGCTGATGAAGCTGATCGAGGCCAACGACCCGGGCAACAAACACGCGGTGCCCTACATGTACGGCACCATCCTCATCGGCTTCAACCCGGACAAGGTCAAGGCCGCCCTGGGCGCCGACGCACCGGTGGACAGCTGGGATTTGATCTTCAAAGAAGAGCACATCAGCAAGCTCAAGCAATGCGGCGTGGCACTGTTGGACTCACCGTCGGAAATCCTGCCCCTGGCCCTGCAGCACCTGGGCCTGGACCCCAACAGCAGCAACCCCAAGGACTATGTCAAAGCCGAAGCGTTGCTGATGAAGATCCGCCCCTACATCACCTACTTCCACTCATCCAAATACATGGCCGATATCGCCAACGGGGATATCTGCGTGGCCGTCGGTTACTCCGGCAGTTTCTCCCAGGCCGCCAACCGCGCCCGGGAGGCCAAGAACGGGGTGATTGTCGACATGCGCCTGCCCAAGGAAGGCGCGCCGATCTGGTTCGACATGCTGGCCATTCCCAAGGGCGCGAAAAACCCGCAGGACGCCTACACCTTCATCAACTACCTGCTGCAACCCCAGGTGATCGCGCCCATCAGTGATTTTGTCGGCTACCCCAACCCCAACAAGGATGCGACCGAGCACGTCGACCCGGCGATTCGCAACAACCCCAACCTGTATCCCACCGAAGCGGCGATGGCCACGCTCTACACCCTCAAGCCCCTGGAGCGCGACGCCGAGCGTGCGCGGACCCGGGCCTGGAGCAAGATCAAGTCCGGCACCTGATCGACCTTGGCCTGGGCGCGCCGGCCCCGGCCAGGGTATTTATCTACCGTCTTCGCCGCCGCCGCAGAAACTACCGTGCAGCTCTTCAAGCCTTCCACTGGCCAAGGAGCTGCAAATGCCCAACGACTCACCCGCCCCCCATAACCGTCCGCCAAGTGCCTATGAGCTGCTGATGCAATTGAGTACCGGCCCCTCCATCCGTGAAGTCGCCGCGAACCTGCTACGTGCAGCCCTCAAGGAGCAATACCCGACACTGAACATCGAGCCGGACCTGGCCATGGTCGTCACACCGCATTGGCGCATCGTCGGCGATGCGATCCAGGCAGCGCCGGCGTCTACCGAATCTCTGACCTCGGTCCTGGCCAACCAGGCCCTGTCGCCTGAGCCGGTGATCTATATCGACGGCGAGCATTTCCTCACCCTGGAGCCCGCAGCCCAGCCCCCCGACCACCTGCCCGTGAAAATCGATGCTATCGCGCGGCTGGTCAACGAGCTGTCGGCCCTGATCTTCAGCGCTTTCCAGGAGCAGCAGTTGGACTACTGGAATGCCTCCAACGGCCTGGCAGGCCCCCGCTGGCAGACACTCGCCCATTCCTTGCGCAACGTGTGGAACGTTACGGCCCAGGAAGGCTGGGATGAGCAAGATTGCGCCATGGCCAGGACGCTGTTCCACTTCCCGCAGCTGGCCAGGCGCAAAACCTCCGATACCTTCCAGACCCACGCTTACCTGGTCGACATTGATGCCAGCCACGAAAACCAGTCCATTCACGTTGGCCTGTCGGATATCGCGGTGCTGATCGGCGTACATGAGCAACAGCAGCGCATCCTCACGTATTCGCTGAGCACTGGTTATGCGAAATTCGACTCCCTGGACGCCTTCGGCCAAGCCCTGCCCACAGGCCTGACGCAAAGTGCGGCGCAGGTGAACGTGCAATGGCGCCTGTACGAACCGCAGGGGGATTTCTTCGAGAGCCAGGCGTGTAACCTGGTCGCCCTGCAACTGGAGGCCATCGGCTCGGTGGGCTCATCCGCTATCGAAGCACCTCCCGCAGCAGCGGTCGGCGGCAAGGCGGTCGCTCGCATCCTGCCGGTGATTGAGGACCTGAGCAGCCACTCACTGTCGAACATCCGCCAGATACATGAAGAGCTTCCCGAGTGGCTGACCGGCGCCTCAGACCTCGACATCTCGACCTACAGCCGCTACCTGATCGACCTGGCCGAACTGCACACCCACAACCACGGGCGCACGTTCCAGGACGGTATCCCGGCAATCCGCGACTACGCCCGGGAGCAGTTGCAAGGCACACTCAAACAGCAACCCAATGGCGCGAGCCTGAACCTGGACAAGGTCGAGATCAGCATCGAGAGCCCGGTGGTCTGGGGCACTTTTGTGCTGCCCGGGGCCAGCGACATCACCCGGCGCAGCCTGATCGACCTGGCCCTGGAAAACCTCACCGGGCTGCCCACAGGAACAACCAGCGTGCTCTACAACGGCGGCAAGAGCCCGACCTGGCTGACCTACACCTACCTCAAGGACCTGATCGAAACCCTCGATATCGGCGAACACTACCCGGCGCTGATCAAACGCACCCTGCTCGACGACCCAGCTGAGTCGAAGAGCCGGCAGACCCTCTACACCTCGCACTTGCGGGTGCAACTGCCGCTGCTGGCCTTGCAGTGGAAAATCCAGCGCCTGCATGGCATCGACGAGCGCGGTTACCGCTATGTGGCGGCGGCCGTGCAGGCAGAGGCGCACGAGCGCCAGGTGGAAGGGCAAGAGATCGTGTTCCGCCGCCTGGCCTTTGTCCCGACCTTGCGCCCCAGCAAGGAACAGGATGGGGTGGCGAATATGTTCGTGATCGGCCCCCGCGACCACACCCAGGGCCCGTGCCTGCTGTATCGCCCGTTGCTGGCTCCGGTGCTGATCCAGTTCCCGTCCCGGCAAAACCTGCTGTATGCGATCAAGCATCAGCGCACCCTGCGCGATTCGGTGCTGGCCTGGCTGGCCGAAGACATACGCTTTAACTACGAGCAGTACGTGTTCCCCGCCGCCCTGCCCTCGCCATGGACGGTGGTGCGCGCGCTGGTGGAACCGCAAGTGGTGCTGCAAATGAGTGGCCCCATGGCCCTGAGCGACGAAGTGCTGGGCAATGATGCCCTGGCGACGTTGTTCACGGACAACGCCAATGCGCTGGTGGAGCTGGCCAACCGCCAATCGGTGTCCAATGTGCAGAAGCGCTGGGCCAGTTACCGGCAGGCCGGCTGGATGATCTTCGGCGCGGCGCTGCCCTTTTTGGGGCGCACGGTGGGGATCGCCGCATGGATCTGGCAAATCATGGACGACCTGCAAGCCACGGCCCAGGCCGAACCGGGGCCCAATGGGGAGGTTTCCTGGACGGCTCAGGTCGACCTGCTGCTCAACCTGGGCATGGCCCTGGTGCTGCACGTGACCTTGCGCCATCCACCTGAGCGAGCAGCGCAAAAGGTGGCGCTGGTGGAGCCTGAACCCACACCGGTAGAACCTGAAACCACGGTTCTGGAAAAGACGCAAAAAGCACTGCCGCCGGCGCCCAAAGTCCTCGTCAGCCAGCAAGCCAACGTGTCCGAGAGCGACCTGGCCGCACGTCATCAAGGCCCCCTGCACAGCAGCGGCGCACTCAGTCGTGCGCGCTCAAGCCTGGGGGCGACCCTGGATCGCTTCAAAATTGACAAACCCGAGGGGCTGGGGGAGCCGATCACGGAGGCCGGGGTGCACCTGCATCTCTATGCCCTTGCCGATAAATGGTACGCACCGGTCGGCCCACGCTGGTTCGAGGTGACGGTGGATGAGAACGACAACGTCATGATCATCGACCCCAAACGCCCCACCCACAACGGCCCCTTGCTGCTAAGCAACCTGGCCGGCCAATGGTTTGTCGACACCCGCCTGCGCCTGCGCGGTGCCGGGTTCAGGAACCGCCGCAAAGCTGCGCAAGCCAAAGCACCTTCGCGCATCCTCGACCTGCGGCAAAAACTCAACGCGTTCAACGCCGACCAGCGACGCGGGCAAACCGAAATCACCCAGGCACATGCGGCGATAGAGCCAAAGCCAGGCCCCTCCTCCGAGCGCCAGCGCGAGGCGTACATCGACAAGGTCGACGCCCGCATGGCCGAATACGACGTGCCCATCCGCCAACTGCGGGCACTGAACATCATCGACACGGTGCCCAATTACCAGGGCAACATGATTGACTATTTGAGCCAACAACTGCTGCTGACCCGTTCGGCCGTTGCGCAACGCCTGCCCATGTTTCGCACCAAGCTATTGACCACGCTCCAGGAGCTGGAAACGATCACCTCGCGGGACGCCAAGCTTCAGGCGCAGCTCGCCGGAACGGTATCAAAGCTCAACCTGGACATGATCAAGCGCCTGCAATACGCCGAGTCGCGTTATCGCGAGCTGGAAAAGCTCGGTATCGAGGGCACCAAAATCATCCAGACCACGCTGCGCGCCTTGCCCCACTTCAAGCTGTACGACCTCAAAGCCCTGCAAATCACCCTGACCCGCTACCTGTGCATCACGCCAGGCACCGGCGAAGCGTTCACCGATGCGCACCGCCAGCTCGATGAAATCGTCAACTGCGCCGATATCAACATCCTGACCTGGGTCGAGACCCTGAGCGAATCGACCATCAGCAACCCGGACGAGCGCCTCGATGTGCTCAACAGCCTGGTAGAACAGTTCGCCATCATTGACCAGCGCTTGCTGGACCTGCACGCCGAATACCCTGAACACGTGCAGCGAGAGCCCCTGGAAGACCTGCGCCAGCGGATCGACGAATTCAACCAGCAGGCGACTCACGAACTGGTGCTGCTGCTGCGTGAGCGCAAGCCCCCGGAACCCAAGGCCGGCTCGTCCAGAACGCCGCAGACGCCGAAAAAAAAGGTTATCAAGACCCGTTTCAGCGGCGTGCTGGTGGGGGAGTTGCGGCCTGACGAGGCAGGCCTGCTGGATGTCAGGGCGCCGGTGACGGGCAAGGTCATTGCCACCTTCCACGAAAAAAGCCCCGGCGTGTGGGTGGAACGCGCAAGGCCTGCCGCAAAGCTGCCCAAGCCACAGGCTGCCGACCTCAATACCAGCATGAACGATGGTCAGCACCTGCTGGATGAGGAACCCGCCGCCACGCAGCGGGTGCTGGCGCATGCCAAAAAAGCCGGACGCATCCCGGTAGAGATCGAAGAAATGCTGCATCAGTACGCGGCACGCCTGGAGCAGGCGGTTAACACGGTCGAGGAGGCGCTGACCCAGCGCAACCTCACCGAAAGCGATCGCCCCTCTGCTGCCACACTCAACCGCAAACTCAACGAGGCGGCGCAACGCCTCTACCAATTGGGCACCAACACCCGTATCAGCATGACCAAACAGCAACTGCCCACCGCCGAACGGGTGGAATGGCTGCACAGCCTGGGGAAGGTAAATATCGTCAAGGTGGTCACCCGCCGACGCCTCAAGGGGCCCGGCAAAAACTATCTGGATGAGTACGCCATCCGCGATCACCAAAGCCAGGAAGTGCTGTGGTATGCGCACTTCCACTACGAATCGCCGCAAGCCGAACTCGACAACTACACCGCCGGCCACCTCAAGACCCGCGACCAGCAAAAGCTCGGCGGCGCGATCCACCGTACGGGCTTGAGCGAGCGCGACCAGATCGCGATTTATCGCAGTGAAATCCGCCCGCCACTGGCGCGTGCCCTGTTCTTCCAGAACTGAGGCTCAACCGGCCTGCCAGGCCCGGCGCAACCGGGCCAGCGCCTGGGCAATAGCCTCTTCGGGCACGGCGGCAAAACCCAGCACCAGGCCGGCACGCAGCTCCGGTGCCGGCCCGGTATCGGGCAGCCAGTAGCTGCTCAGGGCGTTGATCTCCACATCCGCGGCCAAGGCCTGGGCCACCAGTTGCGCTTCACGGGCCAGGCCCTGCACCCGCACGGTGAGGTGCAAGCCGGCCGCAACACCGGGCAGGCTCCCCACGCCCGGCACATCGGCCGGCCAGCCGGCCAGCACGGCATTGCGCCGGCTCAGGGCGGCGCGACGCATGCGGCGGATATGCCGCTGGAAGTGCCCCGCTGCCATGAACTCGGCCATCACTGCCTGGGTGCTGACCTCAGAGTGCCGCACATCCACGGCGCGGCGGCGGGTGAAGGCACTCACCAGCGCCTGGGGCAAAACCAGATAGCCCAGGCGCAACGCCGGGAACGCCACCTTGCCGAAGGTGCCCACGTAGAGCACCCGGCCACTGCGGTCCAGGGCGGCCAGCGGGGCCAAGGGCGCGCCGCTGTAGCGGTACTCGCCGTCGTAGTCGTCCTCGATGACCCAGCCACCGGTGCGCTCGGCCCAGGCCAGCAGCTCCAGGCGCCGGGCCAGGCTCATCACCACTCCCGTCGGGTATTGGTGCGAGGGCGTGACGTATGCCAGGCGGCAATCGCTGAGCGCGTTCAACGCGGTGCAGTCGATGCCGCCAGCGTCCACTGCCACGCCTTGGAGTTTCGCCCCGGCAATGGCGAACGCATGTCCGGCCGCCCGATAACCGGGATTTTCAATCGCCACTCCATCCCCGGGCTCCACCAGCAGCTGTGCACAAAGGCTGATCGCCTGTTGCGCGCCACTGGTGATCACTATTTGCTCAGCAGTGCACTGCATGCCTCGCGAGCTACGCAAGTAGGCGGCGATCAGCCCGCGCAGGCGCGCGTCCCCTGCCGGGTCGCCGTAGCACAACTGCTGCAGGTTCGGCTTGCGCCAAAAAGCCGCATTCAGCTTGGCCCACACGTCAAACGGGAACAGATCGAAGGCCGGCACACCCACGCGAAAAGCCCGTGGCGGGCCAGCCGGCGGCAAGGGTAAATGGTTGCTTTCCAGACGTCCCAAGGCGCCGCTGTGGATAACTGCACTGGATGAAAATCCAGGCAGGTCGGCGTGAATTGTGGATAAAGCTGGGGATAAGCCTGTTGATAACCCTGTGGACACTTTTGTGGATAGTTTTTTTTCCAATTGCGCCACATAGGTCCCGTCACCCACCCGCCCTTCGATAAAGCCTTCGGCATACAGCTGGTCGTAGGCCCGCACCACGCTATTGCGGGAAATCCCCAGGGCCGCTGCCAGGTCGCGGCTAGCCGGCAGGCGAGTGCCACTGGCCAGTCGCCCATCCAGCACGCGCTGGCGCAGCGCCTCGTACAACTGGCGTGTCAGGCCTTGGCGACGATCAAGCTCGATACCAGCAGGGTTAAACGACATGGGCGACATATTGGACCTATGAAATTGGTCTGAGATGGCTCTTACAACGGACCATTAGCCTGCCTAGGATGCACGTATTCGCCAAGGAAAAAATTCATGTACACACCGTCCGCCTTTGCTCTCGACGATTTGCCCGAACAGCAGCAACTGATCCAGCACACGCGCCTGGCGCAACTGGTGACCTTTGGCGAACAAGGCCTGCAAGCCAGCCACCTGCCGCTGCTGCTCAACCCCGACGAGGGCCCCAACGGCACCCTCTACGGGCACCTGGCCAAGGCCAACCCTCAGTGGCGCGACCTACAAAATGGTAGCGAAGCGCTGGTGATCTTCGCGGGCGCCGAGGCCTACGTCAGCCCGGCGTTCTACCCGGCCAAGGCCGAACACGGCAAAGTGGTACCAACCTGGAACTACCTGGCGGTACACGCCTACGGCAAGGCCCAGGTGTTTACCGATGCCGAGCGCTTGCTGGCGGTGGTCAGTGCGCTGACCGATCGCCATGAAGGCCGCCGCGCCCAGCCATGGAAAGTCAGCGACGCCCCGGCCAGCTACATTGACGGCATGCTCAAGGCCATCGTCGGCTTCGTCCTGCCAATCGAGCGCCTGATCGGCAAACGCAAGCTCAGCCAGAACCGCAGCGCGGCCGACATTGCCGGGGTGCGCGAAGGACTGGCCGCCAGCGTTGATATGCGTGACCAAACCCTCGCCCGATTCATTCCCAAGGACCGCACATGAGCCAGATCGAAATCCGCCGGGTAGCAGCCACCGAGCACGCCGCCTGGTTACCGCTGTGGCAGGCCTACCTGCGCTTCTATAACACCGAGTTGCCTGACGCGGTCAGCGCCAGCACCTGGCAACGCCTGCTCGACCCCAGCGAACCGACCCATTCGGCCCTGGCCTGGCAGGATGGCAAGGCGGTGGGCATGGTCAACTTTATCTATCACCGCTCCAACTGGAGCATCGAAAACTCCTGTTACCTGCAAGACCTGTTCGTGGAACCCGGCCAACGCGGCACCGGGGTTGGTCGCCAACTGATCGAGTTCGTCTACACCACCGCCAAGGCCGAGGGGTGCGCCAAGGTCCACTGGTTGACCCATGAGAGCAACGCCACGGCGATCCAGTTGTATGAACGCATTGCCGAACGTCCCGGCTTTATCCAATTTCGCAAAGGCCTTTAAGGAGTACCCCATGTCGACCTCACTTGCAGATTGGAAAGGCGCCCCCGCGCCCACCGCCCAATTGATCGAAGGACGCTTTATCCGCCTGGAAAAACTCGACCCGGCCCGCCACGCCGATGGCTTGTGGCAAGCCCTCCAGGGCCCCGGCGCCGACCCCAAGCTGTGGGACTATTTGCCCTACGGCCCGTTTCCCGAGCGCGCCGCGTTCGACGCGTGGTTGAACAACCACGCGGCCAACAGCGACCCATACTTTTTCAGCGTGATCGACCGCGCCAGCGGCGACGTGCAGGGCATCCTCAGCCTGATGTCGATCGTCCCGGCCCAGGGCCGCATCGAAATCGGCCACGTCACCTTCGGCGCACCGATGCAGCGCTCACCCAAAAGCACCGAGGCCGTGTACCTGCTGGCCCGGCACTCGTTCGAGCTGGGCTACCGCCGCCTGGAATGGAAGTGCAACAACGGCAACGCCCGCTCCCAATACGCCGCCGAGCGGCTGGGATTCAGTTTTGAAGGGGTGTTCCGCCAGCATATGGTGGTCAAGGGGCAGAACCGCGATACCGCGTGGTACTCGATCCTCGATGGGGAATGGCCGAAGGTAGGCGCGGGGTTTGAGGCGTGGCTATCCGAGACTAACCAGACAGCGGATGGGCAGGCGAAAAGCCTGGCGCAATGCCGGGGCTGACGGTCAGTTCAGCGACCGCTGGACCTTGACCACACCCATCTGCAAACCGAACGGCCGGAACACCGCGTTCAACGACTTGAGCGTCTGATTGCCCCCGCCATGCTCGATATGCACCAGGGTGCGCAGGGAAATCTTGCACATCCTGGCGCATTGGCTCTGGTGCACTCCGGTGGCGTCCACGCCCAGCCGACGCACGGCTTCGCCGATCTGCAGGGTGCCTTCGGCCAGGCCCTGCTTTGCGCTCTGGATCAACAAAGCGCGTGTCCAGGCCACAACCCGCACGTACGTATTCGCCCCGGACTAAAGACATCTCCCTCCCACCTAAAACGCTGCTCCTGACAGTTATCCCTCCGCCGCCTCGCTAAATTCCCCGCCTCACATATCAGAGGTCGGACCCTATGCACTGCACATCCAAGCGACTCGCCCTTGCCATCACTTTCATGCTGAGTGCCTTGAGCATTCAATTGGCCGCCGCACGCGGGGATATGGGGCCACCGCCCAGCGAACCGGACCCGGCCAGCCCTTTTTATTTCATTGACTACGCCACCACCGGCAATGGCCGGGGCGTGGCCCAGGTGCTGGACCGTGCAGTGGATGCCTTGCTGGAGTCAGGCAACCTGAGCGTGCGCGAGCAGTATCTGATTGCAGATGACGCCCGCTATATGGGCAACCTGGCCCCCGGAAGAATCGGCGCGGTGCTTGAGCAACTGGCCGGCAGCCAGAACGCCAACCTGGGCAACGTCACCCAAAGCAGCCTCAAGCCACTGCAAAGCAGTTTGCTGTCGGCCATGGGCGAGATGAACGGCGACGCCAACAGCCGCGTCTGGCTGCAAGGCCTGGGCAACGCCGGCAGCCTGGACGGCCAGCACGGCGGTGGTGATTTGCAACAGCGTAACCAGGGCCTGGTGCTGGGCGCCGATTGGGCCGTGGACCCCGCTTGGCGCGTGGGTGTAATGGGGGCCAAGACGACCAGTGACCTGAGCGCCAAACGCTTCAAGGCCGCGCTCGACAGCTGGCACCTGGGGGCATACGCGGTGCGCCAGGACGGACCGTTGGCGTTGCGCCTGGGGGCAATCCACAGCCACCACGCCGGGCTGAACAAGCGCAGTGTCGATTTTGATTTCATCGACCATCAAGAGCAGCTCAAGGGCAAGTATTCTGCGCAAAGCCAGACGCTTTTCAGCGAGCTGGGCTATCGCGTGGACCACGGCAGTTTCACCGTCGAACCGTTCGCGGGCGTCGGTTATCAGCGTTACCAACGCGAGCGCTTCAAGGAAAAAGGCGGCCTCAGCGCCCTCAATGTCGGCGAGCAGACCCAGGCGAACCTCAACAGCACCTTCGGCCTGCGCATGACCAGCCTCTATACCCTGGACAACCAGATGACCCTCAAACCCCACGCCAGCGCCAGCTGGAAGCACTTGTACGGCGACGTCGACAGCCGCGTGCGCCAGTCGTCGGCATGGGTGAACAAGGACGAGTTCAACAGCACCTTCACCATCGAAGGCACGTCCCTGGACCGCGACAGTATGGCGCTGCAAGCCGGGCTGGGCCTGGGCATCTCCACCAGCCAAAGCCTCGGCCTGACCTACACCGGCGATTTTGGCGCCCGCAGCAACAGCCAGGCCGTCATGGGCCAATGGACCCTGAGCTTCTGATTGGCGCTTTATTACAGGCAAAAAAAGGGGGCAACATGCCCCCCCGAGGATTAAGCGGTAGTGTCGAAGGCTGGATATCAGCCTTCGATTTCGATCAGGATTTCGCCCGGGTTGACCCGGTCGCCCTTGGCTACGTGAACGGCGGTGACTTTGCCGGCGATGGCCGCCTGCACTTCGGTCTCCATCTTCATCGCTTCGGTGATCAGCACGGCCTGGCCGGCCTTGACCACGTCGCCTTCCTTGACCAGAACATCGACGATATTGCCCGGCATCGCCGTGCTCACATGGCCCGGCGCGCTGGCCTGCTTGCGCTTGCTGGTGCCGCCGCCGACAAACTCGTTGAGCGGTTCGAACACCACTTCTTCCGGCATCCCGTCGATGGACAGGTAGAAGTGGCGCTTGCCTTCGGCCTTGACGCCAACACCGGTGATATCCACGCGGTAGCTTTCACCGTGTACGTCGATGACGAACTCGGTCGGCACACCTTCACCGCCAGCACGGGCTACACCACCGGCTTCAGGGATCGGCAGCAGCACTTCAGGGGACAAGGTGCCGGCATCGCGCTCTTCCAGGAACTTGCGCCCGATATCGGGGAACATGGCGTAGGTCAGCACGTCTTCTTCGGACTTGGCCAATGCGCCGATCTCGCCGCGCAGCTTGGTCATTTCCGGCTTGAGCAGGTCGGCTGGACGCACGTCGATCACGTCTTCGCTGCCGATGGCCTGGCGCCGCAATTTCTCGTTCACGGTGCCCGGCGCCTTGCCGTAGCCGCCTTGCAGGTACAGCTTCACTTCATTGGTGATGGTTTTGTAGCGCTCGCCAGCGAGCACGTTGAAGAACGCCTGGGTGCCGACGATCTGCGAGGTTGGCGTGACCAGCGGCGGGAAGCCGAGGTCTTCGCGCACCCGTGGGATTTCCGCCAGCACTTCGCTCATGCGGTTGAGGGCGCCCTGCTCTTTCAACTGGTTGGCCAGGTTGGAAATCATCCCGCCCGGCACCTGGTTGACTTGCACGCGGGTGTCGACGGCGGTGAATTCGCTTTCGAACTGGTGATATTTCTTGCGCACGGCGTAGAAGTACAGGCCGATTTCCTGCAGCAGTTCCAGGTCCAGGCCGGTGTCGAATTCGCTGCCTTTGAGGGCGGCGACCATCGACTCGGTGCCCGGGTGGCTGGTGCCCCAGGCGAAGCTGGAGATGGCGGTGTCGATATGGTCGGCACCGTTTTCGATGGCCTTGAGTTGGCACATCGCGGCCAGGCCAGCGGTGTCATGGGAGTGGATAAAGATCGGCAGGCTCTGCTCGGCCTTCAGCGCCTTGACCAGTTCACCGGTGGCGTACGGGGTCAGCAGGCCGGCCATGTCCTTGATCGCGATGGAATCGCAACCCATGGACTCCAACTGCTTGGCCTGGGCCACGAACGCCTCGATGGTGTGCACCGGGCTGGTGGTGTAGGCGATGGTGCCCTGGGCGTGCTTGCCCGCAGCTTTCACCGCTTCGATGGCCACCCGCAGGTTACGCACGTCGTTCATCGCGTCGAAGATGCGGAACACGTCGATACCATTTACCGCGGCCTTGGCGACGAAGGCCTTGACCACATCGTCGCTGTAGTGGCGGTAGCCCAGCAGGTTCTGCCCACGCAACAGCATTTGCAGGCGCGTGTTAGGCAACGCCGCGCGCAGTTTGCGCAGGCGCTCCCATGGGTCTTCTTTCAAGAAGCGTACGCAGGCGTCGAAGGTCGCGCCGCCCCAGACTTCCAGGGACCAGTAGCCGACTTTGTCGAGCTTGTCGCAGATCGGCAGCATGTCGTCGGTGCGCATGCGGGTGGCCAGCAACGATTGGTGGGCGTCGCGCAGGATGGTGTCGGTTACGAAGATTTTCTTAGACATTGGAATGTTCCTCACAGGCCTGCGTGGGCGGCGATGGCGGCGGCGATGGCCAGGGCCAGCTCTTCGGGTTTGCGCTTGATCGAGTAGTTGGTCAGCTCAGGGTGGCTTTCCACAAAACTGGTGTTGAACTGGCCGCTGCGAAATTCCGGGTTGCGCAGGATTTCCTGGTAGTAGGCGGCGGTGGTCTTCACGCCTTGCAGGCGCATGTCGTCCAGGGCACGCAGGCCGCGGTCCATGGCTTCTTCCCAGGTCAACGCCCACACCACCAGCTTCAGGCACATGGAGTCGTAGAACGGCGGGATGGTGTAGCCGGTGTAGATCGCCGTGTCGGTACGCACGCCAGGGCCGCCGGGGGCGTAGTAACGGGTGATCTTGCCGAAGCTTGGGAGGAAGTTGTTCTTCGGGTCTTCGGCGTTGATACGAAACTGCAACGCAAAGCCACGGTGCTGGATATCTTCCTGTTTTACCGACAGCGGCAGGCCGGAAGCGATGCGGATCTGCTCGCGGACGATATCAATGCCGGTGATTTCTTCGGTGATGGTGTGCTCCACCTGCACCCGAGTGTTCATCTCCATGAAGTACACCTCGCCCTCGGCGAGCAGGAACTCCACGGTGCCGGCGTTCTCGTAGCCCACAGCCTTGGCCGCACGCACCGACAGGTCGCCGATATAGGCGCGCTGCTCGGGGGTCAACTGGGGGCTGGGGGCGATTTCGATGAGCTTCTGGTTACGGCGCTGGATCGAACAATCGCGCTCGAACAGATGCACCACGTTGCCAAAGCTGTCACCGAGGATCTGCGCCTCGATGTGCTTGGGATTGACGATGCATTTTTCCAGGAACACTTCCGCCGAACCAAAGGCCTTGGTGGCCTCGGAGATCACGCGGGGGAAGGCTTGTTCGAGTTCTTCACGGCTGTTGCAGCGACGAATGCCGCGCCCGCCACCACCGGAGGTGGCCTTGAGCATCACCGGGTAGCCGATGCGGTCGCCTTCGGTCAGCGCCTCGGCGATGTCGGCGACGTTGCCTTCGGTGCCCGGCGTCACCGGCACGCCGGCCTTGATCATGCTGCGGCGCGCTTCGGTCTTGTCGCCCATGCGGCGAATCACTTCGGCCGATGGACCAATGAACTTGATGCCGCGTTCGGCGCAGATATCCGCCAGTTCGGCGTTTTCCGACAGGAAGCCGTAGCCTGGGTGCAATGCATCACAGCCGGTTTCCACCGCCAGGTTCACCAGCTTGCGCGGATTCAGGTAGCCGGCCAGGGGCTCGGCACCAATGCTGTGGGCCTCGTCGGCGCGCTTGACGTGCAAGGCATGCCGGTCTGCGTCGGAATAGACCGCCACCGAACGGATACCCATTTCGGCACAGGCCCGCACGATGCGGACGGCAATCTCACCACGGTTGGCGATCAGGATCTTTGTTATCACTTGGAAATTCCCTTGAGCCGATTGCTGCGTTCATCGACCTGCTAGACCAGGTCGGCGCGTGACCAAATGTTTCAAGCCAGTCGCGAGACACACACTATGCGCACTTAGGGATTAACAAAAATCAATAATTATTGGGTTGTGTATAAGTAAAGACTTATAGTTGGCCGTACAAACCCAGCGAGCCGTCTTGAATTATGCGTAAGTCATTGATGCGTATGACATTACGCCAGTTGCAAATCTTCAATGAAGTCTGCGACTTGCGTTCCTACAGCCGCGCTGCCGAGGAAATGTCCCTCACGCAACCCGCCGTCAGCCTACAAATTCGCCAGCTTGAAGAGCTGATCGGCCAGCCGCTATTCGACTACGTCGGCAAAAAGCTCTACATGACCGAAGCCGCCGAAGCCCTGCAACGGGCCAGCCGGGACATTTTCGGACGCCTGGAAAACCTCGATATGCAGCTCTCGGACATGCAAGGCTCGCTGCAGGGGCAATTGAAGCTGGCCGTGGAATCCAGCGCCAAATACTTCGTGCCGCACTTGTTCGCCGCCTTCAAGCGCCAGCACCCGGAGGTGCAGTTGCACCTGACGGTGGTCAACCGCGCCCAGGTGATCCGCCGGCTGTCGGACAACCGTGATGACCTGGTGATCATGTCCATGGTGCCCCAGGACATGGGCCTGGAATTCCTGCCGTTTCTCAATAACCCGATTGTGGCGGTGGCCCCGCCGGACCATCCGCTGAGCCTGCAAGGGCCGCTGCGCCTGCAGGACCTGGAGCCTTACACCTTGTTGCTGCGCGAGCCGGGCTCAGGGACACGGCTGGCCTGCGAGGAATACTTCAAGGAAAAGCGCGTGCACTTTACCCAGACGGTGGAAGTGGCCTCGGCCGAGGCGCAGCGCGAGTGCGTGGTGGCGGGGTTGGGCGTGGCACTGCTGACGCGCCACGCCCTGAACCTGGAGCTGGCCACCGGTGGGCTCAAGGAGCTGGCGGTGGAAGAGCTGCCGCTGTACCGCAGTTGGTGCCTGGTGCAGGCCAAGGCCAAGCGCCTGTCACCGGTGGCCCATGCGTTCCTGGGCTTTATCCGCAGCGAACGGGTGCAGATCAGCGCGCTGGCTGAACGTTTCGCTGGGCAGCCGCGGGCGCCTGCCAGTGCAGCTCCGGGTAGTCACTGATGCTTTGCAGCAGTTGGCGTTGTTCACAGCGATCTTCAATTGCACGTCGGAATGCCATGCGGCGCTGGTCTTCCTGCTGACGACGGGTCTTGACGGTGCTGGTGCTGTCTTCGTAGTGCCGGGCCATTTCGAGTCTCCCAATGCGAGTACGGGGAGTTCAGGATGGGCGCGGGGGATGACGGTTTGGCGGCGCGAGGGTTACAGGACGATGAATCTTGCGAATGCAACACCGGCCAAAACTGTAGGAGCCGGCTTGCCGGCGATGGCGGTGCCTCAGGCGATAAGTGTGGGGCTGGCAGACCGCTATCGCAGGCAAGCCAGCTCCTACAGTTGATCGAGTGCGACCTTGGGTCAGTCGTCGAGGGCTTTGACCGATTTGGGCGAGAGACGCAGGCTGCGCAAGCTGCGCTTGACGCTCTTGAGGTGGTTGACCAGGCTCGGGCCACGCGCCATCGCCACGCCCATCGCCAGCACGTCGATCACCACCAGGTGGGCGATGCGCGAGGTCAGCGGCGTATAGATCTCGGTGTCTTCATGCACATCGATCGCCAGGTTGACCGTGGACAGCTCCGCCAATGGCGTCTGGCTCGGGCACAAGGTGATCAGCGACGCGCCGCTTTCACGCACCAGGTTGGCGGTGATCAACAAGTCCTTGGAACGGCCCGACTGGGAAATACAGATCGCCACGTCGGTGGGCTTCAACGTCACCGCTGACATCGCCTGCATGTGTGGGTCGCTGTAGGCCGCCGCCGTCAGCAGCAGGCGGAAAAATTTGTGCTGGGCATCCGCCGCCACCGCGCCGGAGGCACCAAAGCCATAGAACTCCACGCGCTGGGCCTGGGACATGGCGGTCACGGCTTTTTGCAGTTCGATCGGGTCGAGCTTTTCCCGCACTTCCATCAGGGTGTGCAGGGTGGTATCGAAAATTTTCAGGCTGTAGTCGGCGACGGAGTCGTCTTCGTGGATCGCAAACTGCCCGAAGCTGGCACCGGCCGCCAGGCTCTGGGCCAGTTTCAACTTCAAGTCCTGGAACCCCGAGCAACCGATGGCGCGGCAGAAGCGCACGATGGTCGGCTCGCTGATCCCCACGCTGTGGGCCAGGTCAGCCATGGAACTGTGCATCACGGCCGCAGGGTCAAGCAGCACGTGATCGGCAACCTTGAGTTCCGATTTGCGTAACAGGTGGCGCGACTGGGCGATATGTTGCAACAGGTTCAAAGGGCAGGACTCTTGTTATTGGCAGGCGCCAGGGATGTAGCAAGCTTGTAGTTATACTACAAGAATTGCGGATTTGCCCGTTCGATGCATCACTAAATCGCCCTACTACCCCCTGAATCAGCGGGCATATGCGATGTAGCACCCGATGGCGCCTCGCTAGCAGCCAGGAAAATCCGCATTTTTCCGTAACAAATCCGCCAGCCCTTCGGCCTCGATCGGCCGGCTGATCAAATAGCCCTGTACCTCATCGCAGTTTTCGGCGCGCAGGAAATCCAGCTGCTGCTGATCCTCCACACCCTCGGCCACCACCTTGAGCGCCAAGCCATGGGCCATGGCGATGATGGCCCGGGTAATCGCCAAGTCTTCGCGCCCCTGGCCCAGGCCCCGGATAAAGGTCTGGTCGATCTTCACGTAATCCACGGGGATGCGCTTGAGGTAGCTGAGGGACGAATAGCCGGTGCCAAAGTCGTCAATCGCCAGCTTCACCCCCAGGTCGCGCAGTTGCTGGAAGGTGGCGATGATGTGCTCGACGCTGTCGAGCAACTGGCTTTCGGTCAGCTCCAGCTCCAGGTACTGCGGGGCCAGCCCGGTTTCGTCCAGCACCTGGCGCACCAGGCTGACCAGCTTGCCCTGGCGCAACTGGTGCACCGACAGGTTGACCGACACGCGGATCGGCGCCAGGCCCTGGCGCTGCCATTCACACGCCTGCCAGCAGGCCTGGCGCAGCACGAACTCGCCCAACGGCACGATCAATCCGGTTTCTTCTGCCAAGCCAATGAAATCACCGGGCGGCACACTGCCCCATTGCGGATGATCCCAACGCACCAGCGCCTCGGCGGCGTTCATCTTGCCAGTGGCCAGGCACAGCTTGGGTTGGTAGAACACCTTCAATTGGCGTTCATCGATGGCTTTGCGCAGTTGGTTTTCCAGCTGCAGGCGCTCAAGGGTGCTGGCTTGCAGGCTGTCGGTGTAGAACTGGAAGTTATTGCCGCCCAAATGCTTGGCGTGCTGCATAGCCATGTTCGACTGGCTGACCAACGCGGAAATTTCCCGCGCGTTATCCGGCAACAGGCTGACACCGATTGAGGCGCTGACCACCAACTCATGTCCCTCCACCGCCACTGGCACCCGCAACTTGGCCAGCAGCCGGGTGGCCACTCGCGCCAGGCTCGACAGGCTGCCATAAGCGTCGAACAACACCGCAAATTCATCGCCGGACAACCGCGCAATGGTGTCGGCCTCCGGCAACGCGTTGATCAGGCGCCGCGCCATTTTTTGCAGCAATTGGTCGGCGACTTCATGGCCCAGGCTGTCATTGAGCAGCTTGAAGCGGTCCAGGTTGATATGCAGTAACGCCAGGCTGCGGCCGCCCTGGCGCACCCGCTGATGGGCCTCGCGCAGGCGCTCGCGAAACAGCGAGCGGTTGGCCAGGCCCGTCAGTTCGTCGTAATGGGTGAGGTAGCGCATGCGCTCCTCGGATTCGCGGCGCGCCGACAGATCGGCGAAGAAGCCCACGATATGGCTCACGTTTCCCCGAACATCGCGCACTACGCTCAGTTGCAGCCATTGCGGGTACAGCTCGCCGTTCTTGCGCGCCTCCACCAATTCGCCCTGCCAACTGCCGTGGCTCAACAACGCCTGGCGGATCACCGGGAAGTGTCGGCGGGCATCGCGGCTGCACGGCAACTCCACGACATTGCGCCCGAGCATGTCGTCGATATCAAAGCCGGTCACGCGACTGAAGGCCTGGTTGACCGCAATCAGCACGTACTCCGGGTCCAGGATCACGATGCCTTCGCTGGCCGCCTCGAACACCGTGGACGCCAGCCGCAGCTGTTCTTCCACCGCCTTGCCGGCACTGATATCGCGCCGGGTACCGAGCATGCGCGTCACGCGCCCGCTGGCCGCACGCTCCACGGCGCGCCCACGGTCCTCGATCCACACCCAGCGCCCGTCGCCATGGCGCACGCGGTACTCCACCTGGTAGTCCTCGCTGCGCCCTTTCAAGTGCTCCACCAGCGCGCGCTTGAGCAGCGGCAAGTCGTCCGGGTGCAGGCGAGGCGTGAGGTCGCGCAACATCGCCGTGACGTATTCCGGCTCCAGGCCGAACAACTCCTTGAGTTGGGTGTGGTGGACCTCGTCGGTTTGCAGGTTCCAGTCCCACAAACCCAACTCACTGGCCTGCAATGCCATCGCCAGGCGCGCTTCGCTTTTGCTCAGGGCCAGGCTGGCGGCGTCCAGTTGCTGGCCGCGTTGTTCGACACGGTGTTGCAGGCCGACCTGGGCTTCACGCAACTCCTGCTCGACCTGGCGCCGCTGCTCAACCTCGCGCACCAGGTCCTGATTCAACTGCTCGCTGCGCTGGCGGGCCTGCTGCAGGTGCTCGATCAGGGCCTGGTTCTGGAACCGGCGCAGCAAACCGCGCTGGATCAGGCGGTTGACCTGCCATGCCACCAGGCTCAGGGATGCCAGCAGAATCAGGCCCAGGTAACTCCAGCCCTGCAGTTGCGGTTCGCCGCTCCAGAATAAATAGAGGATGGTGGGCACCAGGCAGGGCAAGGCAAACGATAAAAACGCCGGCACGCTCACCGCGTAGGCCACGCTGGCCGATAAGGTGGCCACGCCAATCAGGCCGAAGATCCAGGCCTGCTGCACGAAACTGTCCAGGGGCACCAGGACAATGGCCGCGCTCGCCAGGGTCAGGCCGCTGGCCGCCGAGCCCAACATGAACATACGCCGCCAGACCGGCTGCGCCTGCCGGCTGGGCAGGGCGCTATCGAAGGCCGCCACCTGGATCACGCGCATCGCCACCAGGGCCAGCAACCACACCAGCCAACTGCCGACCAGCACGTAGCGCTGCGGGCTCCAGAGCAACCAGGCGCAGACCAGACCGTTAATCAACATCAATAAAGTGGGCAGCAACGAACCTTGGTACAACAGACGCGTGCGCTCGACCGCCATCTCCATGGCGTAGTGCTTGCGGATAACTTGCGCCGGCGCGACAGAAGGGCCAGGCAAGTCGGTGCTGAGGGTCATAGGCAGTGTTCTTATAATGGTGAGCCCGAAACGTCGACGGAGCATACACAAGCGGGCGGGCAGACCAAACTGCTCTGGATCATAAAAATCGGCGAATAAACCATCGCAAACCTTGGGCCCAGAGGGGCTGAACAAGACAGGGCGCGGGCTACAGGCGATGACTTACCGGTCATCACCGTGGATCGATTATTTGCCGATTGAAGATCGCCGCGGATTTTTTTGTGCCGACCACCCGGCAATGGGATTTGCCCCCCTTCCCCCGGCACCCTAGAATGCGCCGATGCGCGATGATCTCTCCCTTTTGCTGAATTCCCTCAACGATGCCCAACGCCAGGCCGTAGCAGCCCCCGTTGGCCGTCAGTTGGTCCTGGCCGGTGCTGGCTCCGGTAAAACCCGAGTGCTGGTGCACCGTATCGCCTGGTTGATCCAGGTCGAGAACGCGTCGCCGCATTCCATCCTGTCGGTGACCTTCACCAACAAGGCCGCTGCCGAGATGCGCCACCGCATCGAGCAGTTGATGGGCATCAGCCCGGCCGGAATGTGGGTCGGCACCTTCCACGGCCTGGCGCACCGCTTGCTGCGGGCCCACTGGCAGGAGGCGGGCCTGGCCCAGACCTTCCAGATTCTCGACAGCGATGACCAGCAACGCCTGGTCAAGCGGGTGATCCGCGAGCTGGGCCTGGATGAACAACGCTGGCCGGTGCGTCAGGCCCAATGGTTTATCAACGGCCAGAAAGACGAAGGCCTGCGCCCGCAACATATCCAGGCCAGTGGCGACTTGTTCCTGGCCACCATGCGCAGCATTTATGAAGCCTATGAAGTGGCCTGCCAGCGTGCCGGCGTCATCGACTTCTCCGAGCTGCTGCTGCGGGCCCTCGACCTGTGGCGCGACAACCCCGGCTTGCTGGCCCATTACCAGAAGCGCTTCCGGCACATCCTGGTGGACGAGTTCCAGGACACCAACGCCGTGCAGTACGCCTGGTTGCGCCTGCTGGCCAAGGGCGGCGACAGCCTGATGGTGGTGGGCGACGACGATCAGTCGATCTACGGCTGGCGCGGCGCGAAAATCGAGAACATCTACCAGTATTCCGACGACTTCCCAGACGCCGAGACCATTCGCCTGGAGCAGAACTATCGCTCCACCGCCGGGATCCTCAAGGCCGCCAACGCCTTGATCGCCAATAACACCGGGCGCCTGGGCAAGGAATTGTGGACCGACGGCGGCGAAGGCGAGGCAATCAACCTGTACGCGGCCTTCAACGAGCACGACGAAGCGCGCTACGTGGTGGAAACCATTGAAAGCGCCCTGAAAACCGGGCTGGCCCGCAGTGATATCGCCATTCTGTACCGCTCCAACGCCCAGTCACGGGTACTCGAAGAGGCCTTGCTGCGCGAGCGCATTCCATACCGCATCTACGGCGGCCAGCGCTTCTTCGAGCGCGCAGAAATCAAGAACGCCATGGCCTACCTGCGTTTGCTGGAAGGTCGCGGCAACGATGCCGCGCTGGAGCGGGTGATCAACGTACCGGCACGGGGCATCGGCGAGAAAACCGTCGAGGCGATCCGCGAACATGCGCGTCACAGCGATGTGTCGATGTGGGAGGCCATGCGTCTGCTGATCGCCAATAAAGGCCTGACCGGCCGCGCTGCCGGAGCGTTGGGTGGGTTTGTCGAGTTGATCGACAGCCTCGCCGCCAAATGCCTGGAAATGCCGCTGCACCTGATGACCCAGACCGTGATCGAACAATCCGGCCTGATCGCTTATCACGAGGCGGAAAAGGGTGAGAAAGGCCAGGCTCGGGTAGAAAACCTTGAGGAACTGGTCAGCGCCGCCCGCGCGTTCGAGAACAGCGAGGAAGATGCCGACCTGTCGCCACTGGCGGCGTTCCTCGGCCACGCCTCCCTGGAAGCCGGCGATACCCAGGCCGACGAGCACGAAGACAGCGTGCAACTGATGACGCTGCACAGTGCCAAGGGCCTGGAATTCCCCTACGTGTTCCTGGTGGGCATGGAAGAAGGCCTGTTCCCGCACAAGATGAGCCTGGAAGAGCCCGGCCGCCTTGAAGAAGAACGCCGCCTGGCCTACGTGGGTATCACTCGGGCGATGCAGAACCTGGTGATGACCTACGCCGAGACACGACGCCTGTATGGCAGCGAGACCTACAACAAGGTGTCGCGTTTCGTACGGGAAGTGCCCAAAGGGCTGATTCAGGAAGTGCGCTTGTCCAATAGCGTCAGCCGGCCGTTTGGTGGCGGTCAGCAGCAGAACTCCAGCAACATGTTTGCCGGCTCGGAAATTCCCGAGACCCCGTTCAGCCTTGGCCAGCAGGTCCGGCATGCGATCTTTGGCGAAGGGGTGATCCTCAACTTCGAAGGCGCCGGAGCCCAGGCCAGGGTGCAGGTGAACTTCGCCGAAGGCAGCAAGTGGCTGATGATGGGTTACGCCAAGCTCGAAGCGGTCTGACTGAGCGTTCCCACGCTCTGCGTGGGAACGATCGGGCGCTCTGCCTCGGTGAGATGGGTCGCCTTGCCCTTGTTTTTAACCAGTACGGGCCAATATCTGTAATTAGTCCTACAGACCATTCGCAAAGGTCTTACGCAAAAGCCCGAAACATTATGCCGCTAGCCACTGCCTCTGCACCTGTGCAACATGGCGCGCGTGCAATCCACAAATGGGAATTCCCTTTATGAAACGTTTTCTTAGCATCGCCATGGCGTTGTGCATCGGCCTGACGATGAGCCTCGACGCCAACGCCAAACGCTTCGGTGGCGGTAAAAGCTCCGGCGCAGCACCGAGCCACCAGACCAGCCAAATGGCCCCAGCCGCTGGCGGCATGGGCGGAGCGGCTGCCACCGCAGGTGCAGCCGGTGCCGCTGGCGCTGCTGCCAAGGCCGGCGGTGCTTCGCGCTGGTTGGGCCCTCTGGCCGGTATCGCTGCCGGTGGCCTGCTCGCTTCCATGTTCATGGGCGGCGGCTTCCAGGGCATGCAGATCTTCGACATCCTGATCATGGCGGTCATCGCTTTTGTGATCTTCCGCTTCATCGCCGCCCGTCGCCGCAAGCAGCAGGAGCACCTGGCTCCAGCCGGCGCGCCGATGCAGCGTGAAGTGTTCGAGCAAAAGCCTGCCATGGGTTCGATCTTCGGCGGCTCGGCAGCACCTGCTGCCGCTCGTCCGGTGATCAACGCGCCAGCCTGGTTCAACGAAGAGCGTTTCGTCGAAGCGGCCCGCAACCACTTCCAGTCCCTGCAGCAACACTGGGACGCCAACGAAATGGACAAGATCGCCGAGTTCGTGACCCCGCAACTGCTGGAGTTCCTCAAGCGCGAACGTGCCGAACTGGGCGACGGCTTCCAGTCGACCTACATCGACGACCTGCGCGTGCAGTTGGAAGGTGTGGATGATCGCGCCGACAAGACCATCGCTACCCTGACCTTCAGCGGTACGTCGAAGACTTCGCGCTTCGACCAGGGCGAAGTGTTCAGCGAAAGCTGGAACATGGAACGTCCACAGGGCGAAAACCAGCCTTGGCTGGTAGCCGGTATCCGCCAGAACGGCTGATCCGCAAAGGCCTACAGCCTGCTGTAAGAAACACCCCGGTCTTGTGCAGCGCTTTAAGAAGCCTGCACAGCCGGGGTGTTTTTTTGCCTGTGGAAAAGTCAGCATGGGGTTTTGCTGGATTAATGAGAACGACTCTCATTATACTCGCCCTCCCCGGTTCTGCCCGAGCATAGGAAAGTGCCGCCGTGCTGGAAAAACTGTTCACTCAACATGCACCCGCGTTGCATCGGTATCTGTTGCGCAAAAAGTGCTCCCCAAGCCTGGCTTCGGACCTGGTACAGGACACTTTCCTGCGCATCGCCCAGTTGGAGAGCCTGGAGCGCGTGCTGTGCGCGCCGTCCTATCTGTTTCGGGTAGCGCACAACCTGATGATCGACCATCACCGCCGCTATGGTGAAAAGCGCTACGACAACGACCCCAGCGCCTTCTTCGCCACCCTGGTAGACGAAACCAGTTGCCCTGAAGAACAGGCCCTCGGCGCGTTGGAACTGGAGCACCTGGAAAGCCTGCTGCAACGCATGCCGCCGCGTACCCGCGATGTGTTCATGCTGTGCCGGGTGGAAGGCATGACGCACAAAGAGACCGCGCGCTATTTACGGATATCCACAAGCTCTGTACAAAAACACATGGCAATGGCCCTGGCCAGGATTGGCCGGGCGCTTGAGCCGGACCAAGAGGGCTGAGCCTTGTGTACGACAAAGAGCCAAAAGGTAAATAGACCGAACCGTGAACGCCTCCCCACAGACTATCGACCCGGTAGAGCGCAAAGCTGCCGACTGGGTGATGCGCCATCGCCAAGGACAGCTTTCGGCACGTGAACTCGAGGCGTTTCAGCGCTGGCTGGCCGCCGACCCTTTGCACGCCGCTGCCGCCGAGCGCGCCAATCGTGCTTGGCTGGCCACCGCGCAGCTCAAGCAACGTCCCGGCTATGTAAAACCCCAACGCCCGCCGCGCTCTGCCTGGTTGCGCATGCCGGTGGTCGGCGGCAGCGCCGTGGCGGCGCTGGCGTTGGGCTGCTGGATGCTGCTGGCACCACCTTTCTGGGTCCAGGCCCTGAACAGCGACTATCACACCGGGTTTGGCGAGGTGCGCCAGATCACCCTGGCCGACGGCAGCCAGGTGCAACTGGGCAGCCACAGCATCCTGAGCCTGGCCTACGACGATCAGACCCGTCGGGTGCGCTTGAGCCAGGGCGAGGCGGTCTTCACCCCTGCGCCAATGAATGAACAGGAGCGGCGGCCCTTCACCGTACAAGCGCCCGGGGCCGATATCACCGCGCGAGGCACGCGTTACCTGGTCGGTGTCGGCAAGGATCGCGAAGGCTGGGTGGGGGTGCTGCAGCATCGGGTCGAGGTCAACCTGACCCAGCACGGGCGCGATGAAGCCGCAGGTTCCGCGCTGCTGGAGCAGGGCAACAGCCTGCACTTCAGCCCCAGAACGGGCCTGGTGCCGCTGAACACCAGCCCCGAGGAACTGGCCAGTTGGCAGGAAGGCCGGCTGGTATTCCAACGCGAATCCCTGGCCGACGCCGCCGCCCGCATCAACCGTTACCGACCGGGGCTGGTGCTGGTCAAGGGCGAGGCCCTGCGCAACGTGCGGGTCAGTGCGGTAATGCGCCTGGATAACCTCGACACCGCGCTTGAACATCTGGTGGCGCAAGTCCACGGGCGCATGTTCGAGCTGCCAGGACTGACACTGATCTACTGAGCCGCCTCGCACGGCGTCAATTTCAAAAAAATATAAATAACAATATTTATAGATCATAACGATCTATCGCGTTTTTGCAGCTGGGCCGTTTCTACTACATGTGAATAAATCTTATTTACTTTAGTGAGGCCGGTTTTGCAGACGCAAGAGAACAACAAAAAACGCCAGGCAACAAAACGCACCCGACTGAGCCTGGGGATTGCGTCGGCCGCCATTGCGCTGGTCGCCAATGCCGCCACCATCAGCCCGGTGCTGGCAGCGCCAAGCGCAAACCACGCCCCGGCCACTGACGTGCACAACTTCGACGTGCCCGCCCTGGCGCTGGATCAAGCCTTGGTCCTGCTGGCGCGCCAGGCCGGTGTCGAGTTGTACCTGGGCAGCAACGACTTCACCAACAGCTACGGCAACCCGGTCAAGGGGCGCTTGTCCCTGGACACCGCGCTGCAAACGCTGCTGGCCAACCAAGGAGTCAGCTACAGCCTCACCGGCTCAGCCGAGCGCCCGATCATCCAGGTGCAATCGGCACCGAACTCGGCGGGTATCCAGGCCGGCGACTTGCACCCGACCTACGTCATGGGCATGGAAGGCAAGCAGTCCCGGGACGAAAAGGGCTACAACGATATCTACGACCAGGACATCTCCTCGGTGTATGCCGGCAAGGAGCAGATCGAACGCTACAAAGGCGCAGCCCCCGCCGATATGTTCAAGGGCATGCTCAACGTGTACAGCGGCGACTCGCGCAACAGCGGCGCACTGGACCCAAACATCCGCGGCATCCAGGGCCCCGGCCGCGTGCCTGTGACCATCGACGGTACCGAACAGGCAATCACCGCTTACCGCGGCTACATGGGCGCCAACAACCGCAACTACATCGACCCCAACCTGATCGGCAGCATCAAGGTGCTCAAGGGCCCGAACCTGGAGCGTAACGTCTACAGCGGCATTGGCGGCGCAGTGGTGGCCAGCACTCTAAACGTCGACGATGTGCTCAAGCAGGACCAGGAATATGGTGGCGAACTTAAAATCGAAGGCAGCAACAACTCGGTGTCACCCAAACTACCGACGCTGATGACCGGGCAAATGCCCAGCCCCGGTTATGAATATTCACCCATCAGGGGCTATTACGATCACTCGCTGTACAAACACCCACGCACCAGCAGCAGTAACAAACTGCTGTCCAGCGATGACTCCGCCTACCGCCTGGCACTGGCCACGCGCCAGGAAAAATTCGAACTGCTGGCAGCCTACGCCTTCCGTGAAAAAGGCAACCACTACGCAGGCAAGAACAAGAGCGGCTTCTATTCCAGCGGGAAGAAAGTCAACGGCGAGTTTGACTACATTCCCAACCTCGCCACTATCTACAAACCGGGCGATGAAGTGCCCAACACCTCCAGCAAGATGGAGTCCTGGCTGGGCAAGGCCAAACTCAAGATTGATGAAAACCAGTCCCTGGAATTCGGCTATCGCGACACCGATGCGCTGTACGGCGAGATCCTGCCATCACGGATCTCGTTCTTTAAACCCGGCACGACTTACGACGCCGCCACCAACGGCGTGCCGCAATGGCCGTTGAGCCATGTACAAAGCAAAGCCTACAACCTGGAATACAACCTCAAGCCCGAAGGTAACCCGTGGGTGGATTTCTATTCCAACCTGTGGATGACCAACACCCGCAGCGATACCTACAGCAGCGGTGGCGTCCCCAATCAAACCACCATTGCCGACCCGGTGTACCGCAATACCGCCCTGGCCAACGCCAAGCATGATCGTATCGGCCTGACCGCAAGCAATAAGTTGAAGTTGCTCGACAGCCTCGACCTGACCCTGGGTGGTAGTTATCAGCATGAAAAGTTGGGATCGAACGACAACTATTACGACCCTATCATCAGCGACACGTTGCGCATGTACCCTCGGGCCGGGCGCCGCGAGGAACAGGAGTACAACTTCAAATTCGACTGGCGGCCCGTAAGTTTTGCCAAATTTGAGGCGGGGATGCGTTATTCGTCTTATTGGGCATTTGATGATTACTTGAAAAGTGCCCAGGACAAGAGTGGGATAACAACACAATTTGAAGATACCGGGCGTCGGGTGGATTACACCACGCGAAAGACGCTGACCGACTCTGAGTTGCAAGCCGACATCGATCGACAAATTGCAAGCAACAAAGTTTTCTGGGATATGTTTGATACCCCGGAGTCGGAACGTCAGGAGCTAATTGACGTAATCAAACAACAAACGCCACGTGTGCAAGACACTCAGCACAGGGCGGATTGGGCGAGTGACGGAAAAGGTCGTTATTCACGCTATAACAATCCATGTATCAATGGATTGAGTGCAGGCGAAAATATTATTTCCTGCAGCTCTTCCGGAAACGGCAAGGGCTACGAAAAAGATATCAAAGCCAAACACCAGAAAGACAGTGGCTGGACACCTTCGCTTTCTGCAACCTTCTATACCTCGGAAAATGGCCGGGTCTACCTGCGCTACAGCGAGGCCATCCGTTACCCAAGCATGTTTGAAAGCACCATGGGCTTTTCCTCATCGGTCAACCCCTGGGGGCTTGAGCCAGAACATGCGCATAACTACGAAGCCGCCTACATCCATAACCTGGCCGGCTGGGGTGGCAGTGAAAGCGCCGACATCAAGCTGAGCTATTACTACAACACGACAAAAAACGTGATCGAACGCGACCCACAACTGCGCTTCAGTAACCTTGAGAAGCAAGTCACTTCCGGCGTGGAGTTCCAGGGCCGCTACGATAACGGACGGTTTTTCACCGACATGAGTATCGGCCACGTCCTGAAAAACAGAGTCTGCGATGAAAACTCGGCTGTCTCCGTCAGCACCGACGGCAGCACCCCCAACTGCGTGGAAGACGGTTTTGTAGGCGGATACCTGGTGAGCATGGCAATGCCGGAGTGGACTGCCAACCTCGGGTTAGGTGCGCGCTTCCTTGATCGCAAACTGGAAGTGGGCGGACGGGCTATTTATTACCGCCAACATGAAAACAAGTTCTATGACAACTACCCCAACAGCGCCATGGTCAGTTATTACCTGAATACGCCCATGTCATGGGACAAGATCATCACTTATGACGCCTACGTTAACTATAAATTGACCGATGACGCATCCATCGAGTTAACCGGCACCAACTTGAGCAACCTTTATTACATCGACCCACTCACGCGTTCGGCCATGCCCGCACCCGGTCGAACGTTGAAACTCGCTTTCACCACTACTTTTTAACTTGGGAGGTACTGCATGGGAGGCTAAAGAAGAAATTGGCAAACGCTTGACGTGTTGACTTAATTTAAATCACTCAACGGATGATGAAATGAAATCTTTCAACTACACAGTATTGGCAGTGGCACTTCTGGGTCTGGCTGGCGTTGCTCAAGCAGCCACTTCTTCTGGTCAAAGTTACGATGGCACGATCGTCGTCGACGGCTCCAGTGGTTCAGGCTCAACTAACCACCCAGGTTCCGCAGGCCAGCCAGCCATTGGCGTTAACGCTTTTTACAACGGCACGAAAGTCGCTTTCAGCGGTTTGAAAGGTATGGCTGCCACCGATGCCAATGGTGTCTCCACCATTACCACCGCGATGATGCCACCCTCTCACTCCACACTGGGCAACTTCGACTTCAAACAAGTCGCCAACCAACAGGTGTACTACGGAGAGTGGTCGCAGACCGGCGCCAACAATGATCCAACCCGCGTCGTGTACTACTCCGGCGACACCGCTGGCCGTGTACTGCCAACAGCCAACGTGACCTACGCGGTACAGGGCATCAACAACTACTCCGGGGCGAACGTGCTGTCTGGCGACCTGACCGCCTCGTTCGGCAACGCTACACCAACCTTGACCGGCTCGCTGAGCAACAGCGCGCTTAAAGTTCAAGTCACCGCGGCCATCGACACCGCCACCGCAGGCTTCGCCGGTACTGCCCAGGCGCGTAATACCGCAACCAACGCACTGCTTTCGTCCGGCACCTCACAAGGCAGCTTCTTCGGCGCAGGCGCCACCGCGTCGCTGGCCGGTATCGCCAAGTTCACCGACCGCAACTACGACACCGCCTTCGGTGGTGTCGCCAAGTAATCGCACGTTGAACCTGTTGTAGCACCACCCAAGCAAGTGCCTGCCCCCAGGCACTTGCTTTTGGCGTTTTGAAGCGATCCCGAGAGCCCGGTAATGCCCCAGCCCTATTGCATGCGATCCCTCACGCTCCACGCTTTACCCTTTTCCCTGCTGCTGTGCATGACCCCGGCGGTATTTGCCGCCGACCAGGACACCAGCCTGCGCCTGAACCAGACCATCGAGTACCGCGCCAATCAGCAAGAGCGCGAGTTGCTCAAGGATGAACTGCCCAGCGACGGCGCCCCGCCGCTGTTGAATATCGATGGGCAAACCTACAGCGTCGGCAACAACCTCGATGAACTGGGCCGCGCGGTGTACCTGTCCATCGAGCGCCAGCAATGGCCGCAAGCCAGGGATTACCTCAAGCGCTACACCGCCCTGCCCGGCCACGACCCGATGCTCACCGCCTATGCCAACGGCGGCCTGGCCCGCGCCGATGGCAACCTTGAACAAGCAGAAAGCTACTACCGCCAGCTGCTGGCGTTGCAGGGCGACTTCCTGCCGGGGCGCCTGGAGCTGGCGCGGGTATTGTTCGAGAACCGCAAGGATGGCGAATCCAACGCCGCGTTCCGGCAGATCAGCAGCAGCCTCAGCCCAGCGGACGCCCAAGCCATGGGCGTGGGCAAGACCGTCGACAGTTTTATCCAGGCCCTGGACCACCGTGAAGACTGGCAAGGCTCCCTGGCTATCGGCCCGACCTGGGGCTACAACCTCAACCAGTCCCCGGAAAGCGAGGTGACTTATCGCTACGTCACCCCCGACGAAACCATCTACGTCAAACGCTCACTGCCCAAGGCCGTGTCTGCCCACGGCGCGGACTACGAGGCCACGCTCAACAAGCGCGTGGCCATCAGCGGCCACCACGGGGTGTTCATGCGCTCGCTGCTCTATGGCCAGGCCTATGAAAAACAGAGCAAGTACAACGAAAGCACCCTCATCAATAACGCTGGCTACAGCTACCACGACGCCAAAAACCAGTACGCCTTCGGGCCGTCGTTTGAATTCAATACGATTGGTGATAACGCCATGTACAGCGCCTGGGGGCTGCGCGGCGAATGGATTCATACACTGTCGGCCACCCGCATGTTCAAGCTGGAAGGCGAATATAAGGACATGACCTACAAACACCAGATCAATAGCAACCTCGACGGCGGCATCAGTTCGGTCTACGCCACCCTGTGGCAGGCCCTGCCCCAACGGTGGACGCTGTTCGGCGGCGTAGACCTGACCGAACGTAATACCCAGGACCGCACGGCGGCCTACCTGCAAAAGGGCGTGCGGCTGGGGGTGGCGAAGGATTTCGAAGTGGGCGTCAGCGCCGTGTTGTTCGCCTCGTACCGCAAGCGCCAATACGATGCCTACAGCGCTATCGTCGATGACCGACGCAATGAGAAAGAACAAGGCTACACCTTTATCCTGCGTGCCCCACGCCTGGCGGTGCTGGATGCGGTGCCCAGTCTGACGGTCAAGTACAACAAGGTCGTCAGCAATGTCGACTGGCTTTATTCCTACGACAAAAACAGCATCAGCCTAAAGCTGGAAAAGCAGTTTTAACCGACAACACCGGGTTTTCTATTTCGCGGTTGCACTTATAGCGAGCTACTGTATAAAACGCCCCTATAAACCGCGCCATCTAGCATGAGGATCCCGGCCGTGGAAGAAGTTATCGAACAATTGCGTGAAGCCAACGAACCGGTACCGGTTCCTCTGGAACTGCCCGACGAAGACCAGTTGGTGGAAGTCGAGGAACAGCTGTTTATCAACATCCCGTTTGTGTTCAAGGAATTCCTGCTGACCGTCAGCGATGTGGTGTATGGCAGCCTGGAGCCGGTGACCATCACCGACCCCCAGTCCCACACTTACCTGCCGGAAGTCGCCGCCAATGCCTGGGATATCGGCGTGCCTCGCGAACTGATCCCGATTTGCCAGGATGGCGACGACTACTACTGCGTCGAAGAAGACGGCACGGTGGTTTTGTGGTCCGGCGAAGAAGAACTGGTAACCGAAGAGTCCTGGGAGTCGGTGTGGCACTGGGCGCGGGACGTCTGGCTGGAAAGCTGATGCCTTTGTAGGCGCCGGCCGGCCGGCGCCTACGGTGGATCGCTCAGTTGAGGGTGGTGGTCAGTGCTCCGGCGTGTCCTTGTGATTGTCCAGGGTCTCCAGCAAAGCCACTTGCATGCGTGTATGGATGCGGATGAACCAACGCCAGAGCACGGCGGCCACCGCAGCCGTGACCACCGCAATCAACACCAGCAACTTGTTGGTCGGCAAAATACTGGCCGACAAGGCTGCCAACAGCAGGAAGATCACCAGTAGCGAGATAATCGGGATCAGTTCGGCAATCACCCGCCGCACGCGCTGGGTATGGCGCCCGGCCATTTCCGGCTTCACGCTCATCTCCGCCAGCAACATCGACAGCGCCTTGAGCTTGCGATATGCGGCAATCAGAAACGGCAGCGACAGCAGCAACGCACCGCCCCAGATCAATGCCTTCTGCCAGCTCGGATCACTGATCCAACCTTCCAGATACCCACCAATGCGCGCGGCAAAAAAGCTGCCGGTGAAGAAGATCGCCACCACCAGCGCCAGGTTCACCCCCACCTGCAGGATGATCTTGCGGATCATCGACGCCAGCATCGCGCCTTCGCCCTGGGGCGAAATACTGCGCAGCCATTCGCCATACATGCCAAACACCCGGCTCAGGCGTTGCGGCATCACCGCCGCGATCTTCAAGGACAATGGGTCGGCGCCACGAATCAGGTAGGGCGTGAGCAACGTCGTGATGGCGGAAACGGCCACCGCCACCGGGTAGAGAAAGTCGCTGGTCACCTGCAAGGTCATCCCCAGCGCCGCAATGATGAAAGAAAATTCGCCAATTTGTGACAGGCCCATACCCACCCGCAACGAAGTGCGGCCGTCATTGCCGGCGATAAACGCGCCAAGGCCACAGGACAGCATCTTGCCCAACACCACGGCCACGGTGATCACTGCAATCGGCCAGGCGTATTGCAGCAGGATCTGCGGGTCGATCATCAAGCCAATGGCAACAAAGAAGATTGCGCTGAACATGTCGCGAACCGGTTCGATCAGGCGCTCGATTTTCAGCAACTGCCGGGATTCGGCCATGATCGCACCGATCAGGAAGGCGCCCAGCACCATGCTGTATTCGAGCTTGACCACCAGCAGGCAGAAGCCGAAACACAGGCCCAGGACGGTGATCAGCAGCATCTCGTTGCTTTCGAACTTGGCCACGTAGGCCAGCAGCCGTGGCACCAGCAAAATGCCGATCACCAGGGCCACGATCATGAACAGCGAGAGCTTGCCGACCGTGGAAAACACCTCGCCGGAACTGACCGTACCGCTGACGGCGATGCTCGACAGCAAGGCAATGATGCCGATACCCAAGATGTCTTCGACAATCAACACGCCAAAGATCAGTTGGGCAAAGCGCTGGTTTTTCATCTTCAGGTCGTTGAGCGCCTTGACGATGATGGTGGTCGAGGAAATCGCCAGGATCGCGCCGAGGAACAGCGAGTCCATGGTGTTCCAGTCGAACCATTGGCCAATTTCATAGCCAATCCAGATCATCAGGATGATTTCCAGGAAGGCCGCGATAAACGCCGTGGCGCCCACCTTGAACAGCTTGCGCAGGCTGAACTCCAGGCCCAGGCAGAACATCAGGAAGATCACTCCCAGCTCGGCCAGGGTCTTGATAGTGTCTTCGTCGTGGATCAGGCCGAATGGCGGGGTGTGCGGGCCAATGATGAAGCCGGCGACGATGTACCCCAGGACGACCGGCTGCTTGAGGCGATGAAACAGGATAGTCACCACCCCTGCCACCAGCATGATCACGGCCAAATCCTGGATAAAGCTGATGGCGTGCATGGCGAGGGGCTCCTTGAGGGTACTGGCGCTGTCCCGGTTTCCACGCGGCCGCTACAACGGCGCGCAATGTGCGGAAGGAGAAGTCTGCCTTAATCGTAAGAAATGCCCTTGAAATGGGCTTTTCAAGGGTAACACCACGACTTCCGGCAGAAAGCCGGTGCAATATATGGAAACAGATCGCCTTGGGCGTGACGGCAAGGCCCGTCCCGGCGTCCCGTAAGGGATGACGCCGCAATGATTCCAGCATCCGCAGAGGTGCCCCCCCAACCAATGCCTACAACCGTGAGTGTGCTATGGAACCCGGAAACGCCCAGCTGTCGATGACGGTATTGATGACCCCTGACATGGCCAACTTCTCAGGCAATGTCCACGGTGGCACCCTGCTCAAGTACCTCGACGAAGTGGCCTACGCCTGCGCCAGCCGTTATGCCGGCCGCTACGTAGTCACGCTGTCGGTGGACCAGGTGATTTTTCGCGAGCCGATCCATGTCGGCGAGTTGGTGACGTTCCTGGCTTCGGTCAACTACACCGGCAACACCTCGATGGAAGTAGGGATCAAGGTCGTCACCGAGAACATCCGCGAGCGCTCGGTGCGCCATACCAACAGTTGCTTCTTCACCATGGTTGCCGTCGATGACGACCGCAAGCCGGCCGCCGTGCCCGCATTGCAGCCGCAGAACAGTGAAGACAAGCGCCGGTTTATCCAGGGCAAGCAGCGCCGGCAGATTCGCCAGGAGCTGGAGAAGCGCTACCAGGAAATCAAGGCCGACGTGTAACCCCAATCAAAATGTGGGAGCGGGCTTGCTCGCTCCCACATTGGGTTGGTGGTGTCAGAGGCTGATCGGCGTGGCTTCAAAGCGCACGCGCGGATGGGCGATGCGGTCCTGGGCCCGCACCAATTCCAACTCGTAGCTGGCGCACGCCTGGGTTTCCAGCAGCACTTCATGCACAGCCGCCGCCGTAAATTCGAAGGCAGCCAGCAGGCTGTCACCCAGTAGCACCCGCGCCAGGAACAGGCCCGACGTCAAGTCGCCCACCCCCACCGGCTGGCGCGGAAACGCCAGCAATGGCCGACGCAGGTGCCAACTGCCTTCTGCCGTCACCAGCAGCATCTCGAAACCGTCCGCCAGCTTGCCCGGGTAATCCAGGTGCTTGACCAGCACCGCCTTGGGCCCACGCGCCAGCAGGGCCCGCGCCATGCCCAGGCAGTCAAACAGCGACTGCGGTTTACGCCCGCAAAAGCTGTCCAGCTCCAATTGGTTGGGGCACAGGAAGTCAGCCATGGCCACAGCTTCGTCGAGCAAGAAATCACTGACTTCCTGGGGCACGATGCAGCCTTTTTCCGGATGACCCATCACCGGGTCGCACAGGTACAGGGCCTTGGGGTTGATGGCCTTGATCCGCGCCACACCGGTCAGGATCGCCCGGCCCTGGGCGGCGCTGCCCAGGTAACCGGACAACACCGCATCGCAGTTGCCCAGCTCGCCAATCGCCGCGATCCCCTCCACCAACGCAGGAATTTGCTGGGGCGCCAACACTTCTCCCGCCCACTGGCCATACTGGGTATGGTTGGAGAACTGCACAGTGTTCAGCGGCCAGACATTCACCCCCACCCGCTGCATGGGAAACACGGCGGCGCTGTTGCCGGCATGGCCGAAGACCACATGGGACTGGATCGCAAGCAGATGAGGCGTACGTTTCATGCAGGAAACTTCCGTAAAACCGTTAAATTCTGGCCGCGCAGTATGCGACTAAACGCAGCCTGTACGACAGACCGGAGACGCAGTTAAGCTGGCCTTACTTTGTTGGAGCAAATCGAATGCTGACCCTGGGAAATATCTTTGTGCTGATGCTGCTGGCGGCGGCTGCCGCCTGGGTGTGGCACAACCACGGCCTGCGCGAGCGCGCGTTGGAGAGGGTCAAACAGCATTGCGCCAAGCTCGACATCGAACTGCTCGACGGCGCCGTGGCCTTGAAACGCATCGGTTTCGTCAAGGACGCCAGCGGGCGCCGGCGTTTGGCACGGGTCTACAATTTTGAGTTCACGGTGACCGGCGAAGCCCGCCATCCCGGCACCATCACCCAATTTGGGGCCCACAGCGCGCAAATCGAACTGGCGCCCTACCCGTTTGAAATAAAGACGCCGCCGCCCAGCGCCGAAGTGATTGAACTAAGCCAGTGGCGCCAGGAGCACGGCAAGAGCCGTCACTGACGGCAAGCGGCCAGGGCTTTTTGCAGTTTTGCCACATCCTGCTCTTCGCCAAAGATCAGCTCGATACGCGAGTCCCGACGCCATTCGCTGGGCTGCCAGGTGAGTGTGGTGTTATCCAAAGCGTTGGCCGAGACCCAGCCGTCGGCGCTGTGGATAACCAATTTGGCGCGACGCCACTCCAGGTTCTGCAACCATTGGCACAGCCGCGTGGGGTCGAACTGCTGGCTTGGGTGCCAGCGCCAACCGATGCTCCAGCCGCCGGCCTGCGCCTGATGCAGGCAAATCGGCACGCACGGATCGCTCCAGATTGCCGGGATTTGCGCCAGCCCCTGGGGCACTTGAAAGTTATCCACAGCCGCCCCGGCCTGTGCGCCAACCCCCGGTAGCCGAACCAATGGCAGCTGCGCCTGCCGCGCCCAGTAAATCTCGCAGGCCGGCAGGGTCCTTTCGATTGCGCTACGTTGCGCGGCGTCCAACCCTTCAGCCTTGTTCAGCAGCAGCAACCCGGCACTGGCCAATGCTTCGCGTTGCGCGTCGGGCAACGGTCTGCCCGCCGCCAGTGCCTGGGCGTCGAGCACCAGCACACAAGGCTGGACAGCGAGCACGGTCTGCCAGGGCGCCTGGCGCAACTGCGCCAGCAATTGCGCCGGGTGCCCCAACCCCGAGGGCTCGATAAACAGCCGGTGCGGCTTGGCCTTACGCAGTAGGCGGCCTAGCCCTACCTGGAACGGCGCACCATTCACACAGCACAAACAGCCACCGGCCACTTCGCCGATGGCAATGCCGTCGTCATCCAGGGTCAGCAGCGCAGCATCCAGGCCAATCTGCCCGAACTCATTGATCAACACCGCCCATCGCTCATTGGCCGGGCGCTGGGTGAACAGGTGCTTGATCAAGCTGGTCTTGCCAGCACCCAAGGGGCCGGCAATCACATGCGTGGGAATATTCTGCAGCATCGTGGACATTATTCAGGCCGTGTAGAGACGCTGATCCTACCCGGTTATGCCAGCCAATCCAGCGTCAGAATCAGCCGCCGTTCATTGGCGGCCAGGGCCGGCGAGCGATGAATCAGGCCATGGCCCTCGTTGCCGCGCCACTTTTCGCCCTTGAGCAGGGCGACTTCGCCACAGTGGATCTGTTCGATGCGCTCGGTGGGCTCCGCGTCCGCCTGACTCAATTGACTTCGGTCCATCACCCCTTCGCGCAGCCATTGGCTGCCGATACCGGCATAGGTGGTAATCAAACGCACAGGCACGTGATCGACGTGAAAGCGCGGGCACATGGCCTTGTCCAGTAGCCTCAGCCGCACGCCAATGCGCTTGGCGCCCAGCAGGCAGGCAAAAGCGCTGATCAGCCAGGCAACATCGGCGATAAAGCCTTCGTAGCCCTCAAGGTCACGACAGCCTGCGGCCAGCCCCTGCAAGTCGGGTTCGGCGTCTTCGCTGTCCAGCTCCACCACCAGCGACTCCGCCAGCGGCTCGCCCAGCGAGACCAGCAACGCGCCAAACTCGGCGATGTGCAGCGGCAACTGGCGCTGCCACAGCGCCAGGTTGACGCCGTTATCCAGGATGTCGGCGAGGGCCAACGGGGTTTCCCCACGGGTCTGGCGAATCACCGGGCGCAGTTGAATCACAGGTGCCAGCATCAGGCGGCTGCCTCCTCGTACCAAGGGCCAAAAGGATCGACCAACAGGTGCCAACCTTCAGCGCCCAAGGCCATTTCATCGTCGGTCAGCAGGCATGCGTCCAACTCGGCGCGCAGGCGCACGAAGTCGATGTTCTGCCCGATAAACACCAGTTCCTGGCGGCAATCCCCGGTGCTCGGCTGCCAGTTGCCCATGATCGCCGCGACACTTTCCTGATCCTCGGGCCATTGACTCTTGGGCACAAAGCGCCACCAGCGGCCGGCAAAACCATGGCGCATCAGGCCGCCGGCCTGGGACCAACTACCGGCATCGCGGTGCTTACTGGCCAGCCAGAAAAACCCCTTGGAGCGCAGCAGCTTGCCGTTGACCCATGGGCGGTCGATAAAGTCGAAAAAGCGTTGGGGATGGAATGGCCGGCGCGCCCGGTAGGCCGTGGAGGCGATGCCATATTCCTCAGTCTCCGGCACATGCTCGCCGCGTAGTTCCTGCAGCCAGCCCGGTGCCTGGGCCGCGCGCTCAAAGTCAAAACGCCCGGTGTTGAGGATCTCGGCCAGCGGCACCTCGCCCATGACCATGGGAATGATGCGCGCCTGGGCATTCAGGCGTTCAAGGATGGCCACCAGTTCTTCACGCTCGTGGCGGCTGATCAGGTCGATCTTGCTGACCAGGATGACGTCGGCGAACTCGATCTGTTCGATCAACAGGTCAGTGATGGAGCGCTCATCGTCCTCGCCCAGGGTTTCGCCGCGGGACGCGAGGCTTTCGGCGGCCTGGTAGTCGAGCAGGAAGTTCATGCCATCGACCACGGTGACCATGGTGTCCAAACGTGCAATGTCGGCCAGGCTCTGGCCGTTTTCATCGCGGAAGGTGAACGTTTCCGCCACCGGCAGCGGCTCGGAAATGCCGGTGGATTCGATCAGCAGGTAATCGAACCGGCCCTCCCTGGCGAGCTTTCCTACCTCGACCAGCAAGTCTTCACGCAGGGTGCAGCAGATACAGCCGTTGCTCATCTCCACCAGTTTTTCTTCGGCGCGATTGAGGCTGACGTCGCGCTGGACTGCGGCGCCATCAATGTTGATTTCGCTCATGTCGTTGACGATCACCGCCACCCGCAGGTTTTCGCGGTTGCGCAGGACGTAATTGAGCAGCGTGCTTTTACCGGCGCCGAGAAATCCGGACAGCACGGTAACGGGTAGACGGTCGGTCATCGGGTGTTCCTCATCAGGGTGGCCGGTCAAATCGCCCGTTGATGGCGTTCGCGCAGCTCTTCACGTTCTTTGGCTTCAATACACAGGGTGGCCGTGGGCCGCAGCAACAGGCGCTTGAGGCCAATCGGCTCGCCCGTCTCGCGGCACCAGCCGTATTCACCACGGGCGAGGTGCTCCAAGGCTTCGTCGATCTTGTCCAGCAGCTTCTTTTCTCGCTCCAGCAGGCGCAGTTGCCACTGGCGCTGTTCTTCGGCGCTGCCCACATCGGCGGGGTCGCTGTTGGGCTCCTGCTCGCGCAGCACGATGAATTCGGCTTCGATGCGCGCTTGCAGGTCATAGCGCTGGGCCAACAACAGCTCGCGGAAAAAGGCTTGCTGGGCCTCATTCATGTAATCAGCGGGCGGCTGGGCAAGCAGGTCTTGTTCAGTCATCGGGACGATTCACGGGTCAGGCTGTGCATTGATGTTATATTATAACAATACAAATAAGCCAACGCCCTCTTGCTCGACACGACGAAGGGCGTAATCCTTGATTCTCTCCAGGCCCCGAGAAGCGCGATGAAATACCTGATATGCAGCGTGTTGCTACTGGTGGCGACCCAGGCCAGCGCCCAAATGCCCGGCACGCTGGCCACTTGCACTCGCAGCGCCACCCTGCTGGCCTGCGTCGATGCCCAAGGCAATGCCTACAGTGTCGCGACCGCAGGCAACACCACGTATCTGCGCGGGTTCGAGGTGATCGGCAAGCGCTATTGGGCACAGACCAACAGCCGCTATGGCCAACTGACGTTCTTTACCGGGCTGGCTTCCGACGGCGAGGCGTGGGTGGGCTACACCCGGCGTGTGGGCTGGACCACGATCAACCGGTTCTCCAGTTCCGGAGGCTCCAGCGCCAAGTTCACCTGCAGCCGTATCAGCGGGTGCTAGGGCGGTCGTAGAAAAATCATCGTAGATCTAATTGTTATACTATAACATGTCAGATTATTTCCAACGATGGACCTGCTCATGAATGCGCTGACTCTGCCGGATATCGCCGCGCAGGCTTCTCGCCAAGCCTTGCCTCTCGACTGGGTGGGCATGTGCGGCATTGCCCTTCCTATCCTGATCGACGGCCAACGCTTGAGTGCCAAGGCCGATGCCGGCGTGAGCCTGGATGACGGCGAGGCGCGAGGCATTCATATGTCGCGCCTGTACCTGGCGCTGGAGATGCTCGAGCAACAAGACCTGCAACCCGTGTTGCTGCGCCAGGTTTTACAGCGATTCCTTGATAGCCATGAAGGGTTATCGAGCAGCGCCTACCTGCGGATTCACACCGACTTGCTGCTTAAACGCCCGGCATTGGTCAGCCCGCTATCGGGCTGGAAGACTTATCCGGTGACCATCGAAGCGCGTCTGGAAAAGCAGATGTTCCACGTGGAACTAAAAATTGACGTGACCTACTCGTCCACCTGCCCTTGCTCTGCGGCCCTCGCCAGGCAGTTGATTCAACAGCAATTTGTCGATGACTTCGGCAATAAGTCGTTGCAGCACGAAGATGTACTGGCCTGGCTCGGCAGTGCCAATGGCATCGTCGCCACGCCCCATAGCCAACGCAGCAGTGCGCTGTTGCAGGTCCAACTGCAACCCGGCGTACAAACGTTGCCCCTGGCCGACTTGATCGACCAGGCCGAAGCCGCCCTCGGCACCGCCGTCCAAACCGCCGTAAAGCGCGCCGATGAACAGGCGTTTGCCCTAGCCAACGGCCAGAACCTGATGTTCTGCGAAGACGCCGCGCGCCGTCTGAACCTGGCGCTAAAACGCTCGGATGCAGTGCAAGCCATTCACCTCAAAGTCATCCACGCCGAAAGCCTGCACGCCCATGACGCCGTAGCCGAAAGCCATTGGACGAGAAACGTCTCGGGCACCCCATGACGCTGACAATGCTCGACCTCGAAGCCGCCAGTGTAGGCAGTCGCTTTGCCCTGGCCCCGGTACTGAATGCCTTGCCGTGGAACCGCGACGGCCTGATCGCCGCCATCGCCCAGCAACACGGCAGCGGCGAGGTATTGATGCTGGCCTGGATGAATCGCCAGGCCCTCGAAGAAACCCTCGCCAGCGGCCAGGTCTGCTACTGGTCACGCTCACGCCAGCAGTTGTGGCGCAAAGGTGAAAGCTCCGGCCACCGCCAGCAGTTGGTCGAAGCACGCCTGGATTGCGACGGCGATGCTGTGTTGCTGATCGTCGACCAACAGGGCCCGGCCTGTCACACCGGCCGCCCGAACTGTTTTTACAACGCTATCGAAGACGACCACGTGCATATCCTCACCGCGCCCCTCAAGGAACCTGCAGCATGATCCGCAAGAACCCTTCCGGCGATCTGCCGGTCATTGCCGAATCGGCCTACGTCGATAAAACCGCGATCATCTGCGGCAAGGTGATCATCGGCGAGAACGTCTTTGTCGGCCCCTATGCGGTGATCCGCGCCGATGAAGTGGACGCCACCGGCGACATGGACCCGATCACCATCGGCGCCAATTCCAATATCCAGGACGGCGTGGTGATCCACTCCAAATCCGGTGCGGCGGTGACTATCGGCGAGTTCAGTTCCATCGCCCATCGCTCGATTGTCCACGGCCCCTGCACCGTCGGCGACCGGGTGTTCATCGGTTTCAACAGCGTGCTGTTCAACTGCGCGGTTGGCGACGGCTGCGTGGTGCGGCACAACTCGGTGGTGGATGGCCGCGACTTGCCCGCCGCCTTCTATGTGCCGTCCACCACGCGCATCGGTCCCAACACCGACCTGTCGCAGTTCCCGCCCGTCAGCGTCAGCGCCTCGGAGTTTTCTGAAGATGTGGCGCGTACCAATGTCGATCTGGTGCTTGGCTACAAAGCCCTGCAAAACGAGTTCTGAGCATGAGCCGCCTGCTGATCCGCAACGCCCGCCTGGTGAATGAGGGCCAGGAATTCGACGCCGACTTGCTGGTCGCCAACGGCCGTATCGAGAAAATCGCCAGCAGCATCCACGGGCAAACAGCCGCTATCGAGATTGACGCCCAAGGCCAATGGTTGCTGCCAGGCATGATCGACGACCAGGTGCACTTTCGCGAACCCGGCGCGCCGGACAAAGGCAGCTTCTACAGCGAGTCCCGCGCGGCGGTGGCCGGTGGCATCACCAGCTTCATGGACATGCCCAACACCCAACCGGCGACCCTGACCCTGGAAGCACTGGCCGACAAGAAACGCCGCGCGGCGCTGCACTCGGTGGCCAACTATGGCTTTCACTTTGGCGTCAGCAACGACAACCTCGACACCGTGGCTGCCCTTGATCCGCGGCAGGTCGCCGGGGTCAAAGTGTTTATGGGCGCCTCCACCGGCAATATGCTGGTGGATGATCCACGCGTCCTGGAGCGTTTATTTGCTGAGGTGCCGACCATTCTCCTCGCCCATTGCGAGCACACGCCGAGCATCCACGCCAACGAACAACGGCTGCGCGATCGCTTCGGCGAGAAGATCCCCGCTGTAGCCCACCCGCTGATTCGCGACGCCGAAGCCTGCTATCGCTCGTCATCCCTGGCGGTGGAGCTGGCGCGCCGCCATGGCACGCGCCTGCATGTGCTGCACCTGACCAGCGCGCGGGAATTGCCGCTGTTCGAAGACAAACCGCTGGCAGAAAAACGCATCACGGCAGAAGTGTGCGTGCATCACTTGCTGTTCGATGACCGCGACTATGCCCGCCTCGGCCACCAGATCAAATGCAACCCGGCGATCAAGACCCGGGCCGACCGCAATGCCCTGCGCCTGGCACTGCTGAGCAACCGGTTGGATGTGATTGGCACCGACCACGCCCCGCATACCTGGGCGCAAAAACAGCAGGCGTACCGTGAGGCACCGGCAGGATTGCCCCTGGTGCAACACGCGTTGCCTGCATTGCTGGAATTGGTGGCCGACGGCTTGTTGCCACTGACTACGCTGGTGGCAAAAACCAGTCATCGCGTCGCCGACCTGTTCGCCATTCCCCAGCGGGGTTATCTGCGCGAGGGCTACTGGGCCGACCTGGTGCTGATCAAACCCGAGCCCGAAGGCAAGCCCGTGAGCAGCCAACCGATCCTCGCCCGGTGCGGCTGGACGCCGTTTGCCGAACGCAGCTTTCGCCATAGCGTCAGCACTACCCTGGTGTCAGGCCATGTGGCCTGGCACCAGGGGCAGGTGGTGGACAGTTGCCAGGGGCTGCCCCTGCATTTTCTGCGCTAAACGCAGGGGCCGGCTTGCCGGCTCCTGCAGGGCGTGTGATCAGGCGCGGGGCTTGACCGTGCCGCAGTCGTTGCCCAGCCACTGCGCCTGGGTGTCGAGGCTGCCGTTCTGCTGCACGCCGGTGGCATTGAAGGTGCCGTTGACCGTGGTGGTAAATGCCTTCTGGCTCTGGAACGTGGCCACGCCAGTGCCCTGGGCTTTCGGGCAGCTGAAGCGGAATTTCCACTGGTTGCCGGTCTTGTCTGTCACCTCTTGCTTGCAACCCGATTGCGGGTCGGTCAGCGGGATGGAGTCGGAGGCCACCTGGGCCGGTGTCAGGCACACCTGCACGCCCTTGCCGGCCATGGTAATGCCTTGTTTTTCCAGCATGGCGCGCTGTTCCGGGGTCATCTGTTGTTTCAGCTGACCGAGGATCAACGACAAGTCCGGCAGGTTCTGGTTATCGACTTTCATGTTGCTGGTGGTCAATTCCCACAAGCCCGGCGCCAACATCTGCGCCTGCGCTGCCACCGGCAGCGTCAAACCAACAACCATGGCCAAACCAAGCAGACGAGCATTCATCGGGTAACTCCTGGGTAATTGTCGGCGTTAGACGTCGTAAAGTGGTCGGCGTTGCATGCTCAATAAAATAGCGACAATCGCCGCCGAACATGGTCTGTTACGCATTGGATTGTCAGGAGTAATGTTGTCCATGGATTTCTTCGGCCCGCACTTGCTTGGTTACTTCATCGCCACCCTGCATTTTCTCGGCTCGCTGGCCGCCCTGCACGCGGTGCTGACCGTACGTACCGCCCAAGGCTCGATTGCCTGGGCGCTGTCGCTGATGTTCATGCCGTACCTGACCCTGATCCCCTACCTGATCTTTGGCCGCAGCAGCTTCGATGCCTATATCCAGGCGCGCCGCCAGGCCAACCAGGAAATGCACAAGGCCATCACCGAGTTGAACTGGCGCCCCTGGGTCGAAGAAGCCCTGGCCGCACGCAACTCCCACGCCTACGCCTCCCTGCGCGCCATGCCCAAGCTGGGGCGCATGCCGTGCCTGGCCAATAACCAGGTGCGTTTGCTGGTCAATGGCGACGCCACCTTCAGCGCCATCTTCGACGCCATCCGCGCCGCCAAGACGGCTGTGCTGGTGCAGTTTTTCATCATTCATGACGACGAACTCGGCCGCCAGTTGCACAACCTGCTCAAGGCCAAGGCCGCCGAGGGCGTGGCCATCTACGTGCTGTATGACCGCATCGGCAGCCACTCCCTGCCCCACCGCTATGTGCATTCGCTGCGCGACGCCGGGGTGCAGATCAAGGCGTTTGCCACCCGCAGCGGCTGGCTCAATCGTTTCCAGGTAAATTTCCGCAACCACCGCAAGATCGTCGTGGTCGATGGCCTGAGCGGGTTTGTCGGTGGGCATAACGTCGGCGACGAATACATGGGCAAGAAACCGCCGCTGGCGCCCTGGCGCGACACCCATGTGCACGTCAGCGGCCCGGTGGTGGCCTGCCTGCAGGAGTCGTTTGCCGAAGACTGGTTCTGGGCCGCGCGCGAACTGCCGCCGCTGATCCTGCCTGATACCTACGCCGACGACGGTGTGCTCTGCCAATTGCTGGCCAGCGGTCCGGCGGACCCCTATGAGACCTGCTCGCTGTTTTTCGTCGAAGCCATTCATGCGGCAACTGAGCGAGTGTGGATCACCAGCCCTTACTTCATCCCCGATGAGGCAGTATTCGCCGCGTTGCGCCTGGCGGTGTTGCGTGGCGTGGACGTACGCCTGCTGCTGCCGTCACGCCCCGACCATCGCATTGTCTACGCCGCATCCAGCCTGTACGCGATTGAAGCGGTGCGCGCCGGGGTTCGGGTATTCCGCTTCAAGCCGGGCTTCCTGCATCAGAAAGTGGTGTTGGTAGACCGCGAAATCAGCGCCATCGGCAGTGCGAACCTGGACAACCGTTCGTTCCGCCTCAACTTTGAAGTGATGTTGCTGACGGTCGATAAAACCTTCGCCAGCGAAGTGGAACACATGCTGCTGGACGACTTCGCCCAGGCCCACGAAACCAGCCAGGAAGAAAGCCAACAGACCCGCCGCCTGCAGCAACTGGGCATGCGGGTGGCGCGGTTGATTTCCCCGATCCTATAAATTGCACCGGACAAAATGTGGGAGCTGGCTTGCCTGCGATGCAGACTCCGCGTTCTTGCAGTTACAGCACGGTGATGCAATCGCAGGCAAGCCAGCTCCCACACAAGCTCAGCTCCCACATTTAGTATTGCAGCGTAGCCAAGACCTCAGCGATAGAGATCTTCCCGCGTCCACGGCAACTCATGGCTGCCATCGGCATGGGGCTTGACCGCCAGGATCTGATGCAGGTTGATCCACCCGCGGGCAAACGCATACGCACATCCTGCCAGGTACAGGCGCCAGATACGCAGTGCCTGGGGCGGGACCATTTTCGCCGCCGCTTCCAGGTTGTCTTCCAGGCGTTCGCTCCAATGGTCCAGGGTGCGTGCGTAATGCAGACGCAGGCTTTCCACGTCGACCACTTCCAGGCCGACTTCGCTGATCTCGGCGCTGATCATCACCAAGTGCGGCAACTCGCCATTGGGGAATACGTAGCGCTCGATAAAGTCCCCCGCGCCACGTCCCACCGGGCGGCCATCGGTGTGTTTGGCGGTGATGCCATGGTTGAGCACCAGGCCTCCTTCGCGCACGGCGCCGAACAGGGTCTGGCAGTACTGCGCCAGGTTGGCGTGGCCAACATGTTCGAACATGCCGACGCTGACCACTTTATCGAACCGCCCGTCCTGGGGCAGGTCGCGGTAGTCGAGCAACGCCAGTTCCACTTGGTCTTCCAGGCCCTCGGCGAGCACGCGTTCCCTGGCCAATGCCAGTTGTTCCTTGCTCAGGGTGATGCCGAACACCTTGACCCCGAATTCGCGCGCCGCATAACGCGCCAGCCCGCCCCAGCCGCAACCGACGTCCAACAGATATTCCCCAGGCTGCAGGCGCAACTTGCGGCACAGGTGGCGGAATTTATCTTGCTGGGCCTGGTCGAGGGATTCGCTGCCGGTCTCGAAGTAACCGCAGGAGTAGGCCATGTCACGGTCCAGCCAGAGCTGGTAGAACTCGTTCGACAGGTCGTAGTGGTAGGAAATCGCGGCGGCATCCGTAGCCTTGTCGTGGATCGAGCGCACCGGTCCGGCGTGCTCATCTTCATCCACCAGGGCGTGGCTCAGTTCGTCACACACCCGGATCACATCGCTGATGGAGCCTTCCAGCTCCAGTTTGCCTTCGACGAAGGCAGCGCCCAGGGAATCGAGCGTGGGATGGGTCAGTTGCGTCACCATCACCGGGTCCTTGACCACGATCGTGACGCTGGGCTCCGGGCCCAGGTTGAACTCATGGCCATCCCAGAGTCGCAGACGCAGCGGTAGCTGAAGATTCTGTAAGGCCGGTGGAAGTTGCGCGAGCATGAGTAGTCCCCCCTGTTTCAGACGTCTGGAATGAGGGTAGACCATCCACGAAAAAGTAGCTGGCTATCGATTCAATAGCCGCCTTCTATGGTGCCCGACGTTGCAGCAAACCGTCCTCAACCCACTGTTTCAACCACGTGACAGCTTGTAGCGGCGCGCCCTCTTGATAAGTGACTGCCAATTCGGCGCACAGTTCTGAAAAACTCCAACCGCCGTCGGCCATCCCGGCCAGGGCATAAGCCTCGGCGGGCTCCAGGCTACGGAAGCGGCACACCTGCTGGTCACGCCAGATCAGGCACACCTGGGCCAACGACAACGGCTGGCTGCCGGGAAACGTCGCCTGTGCCTTGACCCCGCGCCAGATCTCCAGGCTGTTGAAGCGACACAACACTTGCTGTACCGCCGGCACCCACTCGACCTGCAACACCGGCCAATCTTCAGGCGCCAGTTGCGCCATGTCGTGCAGGCTCAGGGGTTGGCCGGGGGACGCATCAAACGCCAAGGTAAAGGCCCATTCCAGGCACGCCAGCTCTGCCAGCGGCGCGCTTTGTTCGGCGACCAGATGCTCGCCGATAAAGCCTGCAAACCGTTGCCCCAACCAGCGCAAGCTGAAATGCGCCGATGGATATCGCTGCACATAGGCCGCAACCAGCCCGGCAAACTCCTCATCCCCCAGCCAGTGCCACACAGCCGGGAAATCCCCCTGCATCACTTCCAGTAAACGGGCCCGATAGGCGTGGTGATAGATCGCCAGGCCCGTGTCGACATCCAGGGTCGGGCCACCGATCAAGGTGCTGGCAAAGCCGCTGGCGTCGGTGTCTGCCAATAGATGCCGTTCAAATGCCAGTTGCCAATCGATCAAGCGCATAGCGATCTCCGGGCCAGGGCGCCAGCCCCCAGCTCACGGGCCTTGCCCAGTTCGTCGAGCAACTCGGCAAACGGCGGGAAATGGTCATCGCGCTCCAACAACGTCGCCACCGGCCCCAGGTGTTCCAGGGTCTGTTGAAACAGCTGCCACACCGGATCGCATACCGGGTGGTCATGGGTATCGACCACGTAGTCGCCGTAGTCCATATGCCCGGCCAAATGCAGTTGGCGGATGCTGTGCGGCGGCAGGTTGCGGATAAAGGTCCAGGCATCGAAGCCATGATTGCGCGAGCTGACATACACGTTATTCACGTCCAACAGCAGCTCGCAACCACTGAGGTGGCTCAAGGCGCTTAGAAACTCCCACTCGGTAAACTCATCGGCCTTTGAGCGCACATAGCTGGAGACATTTTCCAGCACCAGCGGCCGCTGCAGCACCTCCTGCACCTGCCGCACGCGGGTAGCAACGTGGTAGAGGCTTTCTTCGGTGTAGGGCAGCGGCAACAAGTCATGCAACTGATGGGCGTTGCCCCGGCTCCAACACAGGTGATCGGACACCCACGCCGGCTTGACCCGGTCGGCCAATTGCTTGAGTTGCGTGAGGTAGTCCCTATCGAGGGCATGGGGCCCGCCGATGGACAGGGACACGCCATGCATCACCAGCGGATAGCGCTCGGCGATGGCGTCCAGGTAGTACAGGGCTTTGCCGCCCTGGACCAGATAATTCTCGGAGACGATTTCGAACCAGTCCACCGCCGGCGACTGCTCGATAATCTGCTGATAGTAAGTGCTGCGTAGTCCCAGGCCGTAGCCCAGGCAAGGAACCGATGCCGACATGACGAACTCCTGGAAAGTGTCCGCAGCGACGTGCACACCGCTGCGGGATCACGTATTCGCGGTTATTCGCCGACTTTGCCGCCAGCTGCATCACAAGCAGCCTTGGTCATGGCCTTGAAACCATGGCCCTTGCAGACAGCCTGGCCTTTACAGGCGTTTTCAGCGGTCTTGCAATCGTTCATGCCTTTGCAGGAGGTCACGCCATAGCAGTGCACATTCGCTTCATCGGCGGCTTGTGCCTGGGTCGCGACACCGGCAAACAGCGTGGCGGCAGCGATGGCCAGGGCAGCACCGGAAACAGCGTTCTTGAAGTTCATTGTGGTATTCCTCATGGGTCTAGGGGGTCGGCTAAACGGTTTGTTCAGTCCCGACACAGCACTAGAGTGAGATGCCGGAGGGGCGTTACAGCGCTGTGAAAATTTTCCTGGTTTCCTGAATCCTTGTAGGAGCCATCACTAGTGCGCACCGCGATTTATCGTCACACTCGCAGCAGCTTTTTCGCGGGATCACGGACAAGGAAGCGTCACTCTCATGATTTCGATCTATCAGCTCAAACCGCGCTTTCAGAACCTGCTGCGGCCCCTGGTGCAGCGCCTGTATGACAACGGCACCACCGCCAACCAGATCACCATGCTGGCGGGCATCGTGTCGCTGCTGGTGGGCCTGCTGATCGCCGGTTTCGCCCAGCACGCCTGGGTGTTCGTATTGATCCCGCTGTGGATGATCCTGCGCATGGCCCTCAATGCCATCGACGGCATGCTCGCCCGGGAATTCGGCCAACAGTCACGCCTGGGCGCCTACCTCAATGAACTGTGCGATGTGATCGCCGACAGCGCGCTGATCCTGCCGTTTGCGCTGATCCCCGGGGTCGGCCTGGCGCCGGTGTTGCTGGTGACACTGCTGGCGGTGTTCAGCGAGTACGCCGGTGTGCTCGGGCCGATGGTCGGCGCATCGCGACGCTATGACGGGCCCATGGGCAAGAGTGATCGGGCGTTCGTCCTCGGCGTACTGGCCACTGGCGTGGCCCTGGGCTGGCTCGGTGCCGGCTGGGTCGACGGGGTGATGTGGCTGGTGGCGGCCTTGCTCGCCTACACCCTGGTCAACCGTGTACGCCAGGGCCTCAAAGAACAACCCGACACCCCTCCGACGGCATGAGGATCTTGCGATGCGCGAACAGCAACAGCACACCTTCAGCACCCACGACGGCGTAGCGCTTTTTTATCGGCATTGGCCCGCGACCAGTGCCACCGGGCCTGAGCCACGCCAGGCGATCCTGCTGTTCCATCGAGGCCACGAGCATTCGGGGCGCATTGCGCACCTGGTGGATGAACTGGACCTGCCGCATTTCGATTTCTTCGCCTGGGACGCCCGTGGCCACGGCCAGTCCCCCGGCGAGCGGGGCGACAGCCCGAGCTTTGCCACCAGCGCGCGGGATGTGCAGACGTTCTGCGACCATATCGGCGCCACCTATGGCATCGAGGCAGAAAACCTCGCGGTCATCGCCCAGAGCGTCGGCGCGGTGATCGCCGCCACCTGGGTCCACGACTACGCGCCGAACATCCGCGCCCTGGTGCTCGCCTCCCCGGCGTTCAAGGTCAAGCTCTACGTGCCCTTCGCCCGCCCGGGCCTGGGGTTGATGCGGCGCTTTCGTGGCAACTTTTTCGTCAACAGCTACGTCAAGGCCAAGTTCCTCAGCCATGACCCAGAGCGCGTTGCGTCCTACGACACTGACCCACTGATCACCAAGGCGATCTCGGTGAATGTGCTGCTGGGCCTGTACGAAGCGGCCGACCGCGTGGTCGCCGATGCCCAGGCGATCCAGGTGCCGACCCAGCTGTTGATCTCCGGCTCGGACTTCGTGGTGCATCGCAAACCCCAGCAACAGTTCTTCGAGCGCCTTGGCAGCCTGAAAAAGGAACTGCACATCCTGCCCGGCTTTTTCCACGACACCCTCGGCGAACGGGATCGCGCCGTGGCGTTGGCCAGCGCCAGGCGTTTTATCCTGCAAAACTTTGCCCACCCGCTGGACCGCGCCAGCCTGCTGGACGCCGACAAGATCGGCGCGACCTGCGCCGAATCCGAATCCCTCGCCGCGCCGCTGCCGCGCAACTCCCTGCGTGACCTGTACTGGCGCATGACCCGCGCCAGCATGGGCCTGGGCCGCAAGTTGTCCGAGGGGGTGAAGCTGGGCTTCGACACCGGTTTCGACTCGGGCAGCACCCTGGACTACGTGTACCGCAACACCCCCACCGGCAAAGGCGCGCTGGGGCGGATGATCGACACCAACTACCTGAACTCCATCGGCTGGCGCGGGATCCGCCAGCGCAAACTGCACGTTGAAGAGTTGCTGCGCCTGGCCATGGCCAAGCTGCGCGACGACGGGCGCGAAGTGCGCATCGTCGACATCGCCGCTGGGCACGGTAGGTACATTCTGGAAGCCTTGCAGGGCGTTTCTCCACTGCCGGAATCGATCCTGTTGCGCGACTACAGCGATATCAACGTGCGCGACGGTGGCGCGCTGATTCGCGAGAAAGGCCTGGGGGATATTGCGCAATTCGTCAAAGGCGATGCCTTCGACCGGGCCGACCTCGCAGCGCTGGCGCCCAAGCCGACGCTGGCGGTGGTGTCCGGGCTGTATGAGCTGTTTGCCGATAACGCCATGGTCGGGGGTTCCCTCGCCGGCCTGGCCGAAGCCGTGGAGCCCGGGGGCTACCTGGTGTACACCGGCCAACCGTGGCACCCGCAACTGGAACTGATCGCCCGTGCCCTGACCAGCCATCGCCAGGGCCAGGCCTGGGTGATGCGCCGTCGCAGCCAGGCAGAGATGGATCAACTGGTGGCAGCGGCAGGCTTTCGCAAGATCACCCAGCGTGTGGATGAATGGGGCATCTTCAGCGTGTCGCTGGCGCAGAAGATCTGACCATGCGCGAACCGGGCCTCTTCAAACCAGCGTTGCTGTGGCTGCTGCTTCTGGCGCCGCTGTTTTTCAGCACCTACGGCTTTGCCACCTGGGTCACCAGCCAGCGCAGCGATGTCGGCACCCTGGTGTTCGGCTGGGAAACCCATATGCCGTTCTGGGCCTGGACCATCGTGCCCTACTGGTCGATCGACCTGCTCTACGGCTTCTCCCTGTTGCTGCCCAACAGTCGCCACGAGCTCAAGCAACATGCCCTGCGCCTGCTCAGTGCCCAGGTGATTGCCGTGAGCTGCTTCCTGCTCTGGCCGTTGCGGTTCACCTTTGAGCGCCCGGAAATGGACGGCGTGTTCGGCTGGCTGTTCGCAGTGCTGGCGGGGTTCGACAAACCGTTCAACCAGGCGCCGTCGCTGCATATCGCTTTGCTGGTGATCCTGTGGGTCATGTACCAGCGGCATAGCCAAGGCCTGTGGCGCTGGCTGGTGCATGGCTGGTTCGCTTTGATTGGTGTTTCGGTGCTGACCACGTACCAACATCACTTTATCGACTTACCCACAGGCGCCCTGGCCGGCTGGCTGTGCGTGTGGCTCTGGCCGGTGGATCATCCAAGCCCGCTGTCGCATGCGCGCCTGGCCAAAGACCCGAAACGCTGGCGCCTGGGTGTGCGTTACGCCGTGGGCGCCCTGGTGCTGGCGATAGCGGCCTTTACCGGGGGCGGCGCCTGGTTATGGCTGCTGTGGCCTGCCGTTGCGGTGTTGCTGGTGGCGCTCAACTACTGGCTGCTGGGCGCCGCAGGCTTCCAGAAACGCGCCGATGGCCGCCTCAGCCCGGCAGCACGCTGGCTGTATGCGCCTTACCTCGCGGCGGCGTGGCTCAACTCGCGGCTGTGGACGCGCAAGCATCCACAGCCTGACCGGGTTGTGGATAACGTGTGGTTGGGGCGAATTCCGACGCCAGCACAGCTGAGTTCATTCAATGCGGTGGTCGATCTGTGTGCCGAGTTGCCTGTTTATCCACAAGGCCGCGCTTACCATGCCCTGCCCGTCCTCGACCTGACTGCCCCCACACCGGCACAGTGCCTGGAGGCGGCCCAAGCCATTGAGCGCTTGCGCGAACACGGGCCGTTGTTGGTGTGCTGCGCCCTCGGCTACTCGCGCAGTGCCAGCGCCGTGGCGGCATGGCTGCTGCACAGCGGGCGGGCGAGCACGGTAGACGAGGCACTGGCTATTATTCGTACAGCACGACCGGATGTGGTCCTGCACGCCAATCACCGTCAAGCCTTGGGAGCACTGCCTTATGCCCGCTGACATGCACCTTCAGGTAGTCGCCAGCCTGCTGCGCCGCGGCCGTTCGCTGGATCAGTTATCCACAGGCCTGACCTTGCTCGGGGTGCTGTTTGGCCTGGCGCAATTGTTGATGGTCAGTATCACGCCGATCTGCCTGCTGCTCAGTCTGTGGATGATTATCCTCGGGCTGCTGCAAAAGTACTGGGCGCTGCGGGTGGCCTTCGACGCCGACCTGTTTGCGCTGATGGCCAAGGACATAGAACGTACCGCCGAACTGGACCAGACCCTGCAGGCCCTGAGCCTGCAACCTGCCAATCGCCCCAGCCGCCCCTGGACCGAACGTCGGCGTGGTGCCCTCAAATTGCTGCGCAAACAGGCCTACCTGCTGGGCGCGCAAGTGTTACTGACATTGGCCGTCATCCTGGCCAGCCCGTGGCTGCCCTTCGCCGGATAAGGAATCCTCATGTTCGAACCCGTGGTCGCGACCCTGATTACCTCCATGGCCCGCACAGTGACCGGTGCCCGCAGCCTGTGGCTGGGCTGCGCCCCGGAACCGGTGCAGCGCATCTATTTTGCCAACCACAGCAGCCACGGCGACTTCGTGCTGCTGTGGGCCTCGCTGCCGCAGAACCTGCGCAAAGCCACGCGCCCGGTGGCCGGCACCGACTACTGGAACAAGAGCGCCTTGCGCCGCTACATCATCAACCGGGTGTTCAACGGCGTGCTGATCGACCGCGAGCGCAAAGACCCTGTGGATAACCCCTTGCAACCGATGCTCGAGGCCCTGGAACAGGGCGACTCGCTGATCATTTTCCCCGAAGGCACGCGCAACCTCGAAGATGGCCTGTTGCCCTTCAAGAGCGGCCTGTATCACCTGGCAAAAAGTTACCCACAGGCACAACTGATCCCGGTGTGGATCGCCAACCTCAACCGTGTGATGCCCAAGGGCCGGGTGCTACCGCTGCCGCTGCTGTGCACCACCAGCTTCGGCGCACCGCTGCAATTGCAGGACGGTGAAGACAAGGCCCTGTTTCTCGCCCGCAGCCGCGACGCCCTGCTCGCCCTCGCCCCGGAGCATTCCTGACATGGATAGCCAAACCCTGATGTTGTTCGGCGGCATCGGCATGATCCTGGTGCTCGCCTCGCTGATCGGCCTGATCCTCAAGCTGCGCACCCGTGGCACAGCCAACGCGGTGATCGACAACCTCAACGCCCGCATCAATGCCTGGTGGGTGATGGTGGTGGTGATCGGCATCGCTTTCTGGCTCGGCACCGGCGCGGTGATCCTGCTGTTCTACGCCGTATCGTTCTACGCCCTGCGCGAATTCCTCACCCTCACGCCCACCCGCCGCAGCGACTACCCGGCACTGGTCGCCGCGTTCTACCTGGCGCTGCCCCTGCAATACCTGTTGATCTACTTTGACTGGTACGGCCTGTTCTCGATCTTTATCCCGGTCTACGTGTTCCTGCTGCTGCCCATCCTGGCGTCGCTGGGCGGCGACAGCACGCACTTCCTGGAGCGCGCATCGAAAGTGCAATGGGGGCTGATGATCGCGGTGTTCTGCGTGTCCTTCGTGCCTGCGCTGCTGACCCTCGATATCGTCGGCTACGAGGGCCGCAACCTGCTGCTGATCGCCTACCTGGTGATCGTGGTGCAGCTCTCGGATGTATTGCAGTACGTGTGCGGCAAACTGTTCGGCAAACACAAGATCGCGCCCAACCTGTCACCGTCGAAAACCGTCGAAGGCTTTGTCGGCGGGATCCTGCTGTCCTCCCTGATCGGCGCAGCGCTTTGGTGGACCACCCCGTTCAACCCCTGGCAGTCCTTCCTGATTGCACTGCTGATCAACCTGCTGGGCTTTGCCGGCGGGATTGTGATGTCGGCGATCAAGCGCGACCGAGGCGTGAAGGATTGGGGACATATGATCGAAGGACACGGCGGGATGCTGGATCGGTTGGATTCAGTGTGTTTTGCGGCGCCGATTTTCTTTCATTTGGTGCGGTATTGGTGGACCTGAAGCACCCCACAGTACTGAAACGACAAAACCCGATGTCCGCCAGGGACATCGGGTCTTGTGGGTTGCGAGCACCTTACATCAGTGCTGTCGCTGGTAGAGCCCCAGGTTATCGACCTTGAAACTGCTGCAAGCGCCGGCATTGTCCAGATCAATCCGGATGCCCTTCACATGCTGCAACGTCAACCAGCGCGGTGACGCATCCAGTGGCACGATCAACGTCCCGTCCTCTGCATTGAAACGAACGCTGGAGGCCTCGAACGGCCCCTGCTGCCCATCCCCCCACCAGAACACCTGCATACGCGGCTCGGCGGCGCGGCCGGAGCAGCGGAACTCGAACTTGAGCAGGCCAGCGTCGTGACCAGACAGATTCAACGCCGCAAGATCGAAACTCATCGACGGATCACCGCCATCCACTCGGTAGCTGCTTTCTTGTGCCACCAATTGATTGAGGCTCGGCTTTACGTCATCCAGACTGTTGATCAGTGCCATCTTGTTGTTCAGGGAGACTTGGGAACGGCCCCAGGCAACCGGGATTTTCTTCAGGTCCGGTGATGCAAAAGCGCGCTGCAGCAAGGCTGCCTGGTACTCGGCTATCGCTTCGGGACGAGGTTCGATCAAGCGTGGGTGGCTGATCGGGTCAGCGTCGGAAACCTGCAACGCCGGGCCCTCCAGCCATATGCTTTGACCCGCGGCACGTATCTCGCGAATCCGGCGAATCTCGCTCTGGTTGACCTGAATCTGATCACCCACCTTCAACGCCGCCAACATACCCGGATCGGACACATAGAGCGCTGCGACAGTGCGATTGATGCCGTGGCTCCAGTTCGCATCGGTGAAGTCCATCAGGGGTATTTCGATACTGGTGACTGGCGCCGAGGCGCTGCCCTTTTTACGCCCGAGAATGAAGCCATCCACATAGACCGGGTCGTAGTGATCGACAACGAACCGATACAGGTACGGATTACGCAGCGCCAGGCCGCCGCCGTCGTGGATGATGTTCATCCCTTCCAGCAAGGCGATGGTCGGCAGGTCTTGTTTGAGGGTCTCGATAGCCCGCAACTGCTGGGATGGCGACACCATGTTGTACGCCGCAGTGACCGGCAGCAGGGGCCGATAACCCAGGTAGAAGTACTGGGCGTTGCGGGAAGTCAGGTCCAGATAGGTTTCGCCAGCCGGAACATTGTCCGCCAATACTCGCGACAAACGGGTCAGCCTGTCCCAGTGAAAAGGCTGTACAAAGGAGCGGCCGATATTCGGCAGGCCTGCAGCGGCGCCATCACTGATTCCCAACCCTTGAGTGCTGATAACAGCCGTAGTGGATTTGACCAGGTTATTGATCGATACCGGCGAGAACCCCAGGGATGCGCTCATGCTCGCAGCCAGGACAACCATGACCACTTTATTGCGCGCACTGAGCATGCCCCAACACGCGACAGGCAACAGGATCGCCCAGCCGAAACTCGCCGCCAACCCCGGACGAGACATACCACCTGGGTCGACGCGTCCCATCGAATAAGGGATCAACAACAGCGCAAAGAGGAACACCACCAGCAATGGCAGCAAGGTGTCGAGACGACGCTCGGGTGTCTGGAACCAGCGATGTACCAACATCAGGCACGCCAGAGGAATAGCGATCCAGGACATGCGCAAGGCTTCAAACACAAAGCCTTTGCGCGCGCCCTCCCAGCTCAACGCCCATGGCACGCCGTAGGCAACCTGGTTGATAGGGCCATTTTCCAGGACATAACGGATAGCCCCCAACAGCATGATCCCTGCGGGCGTAACCACCGCCAACACCAGTAGCACTACGCCTGTAATCAGAATGCCCTTCAGCTTGCGGGGGCGTGGAGCTTTCCAGAGGTGCCAGGCGTAATAAGCAGCCATCACCCCAGACGCCGCCGCAAGCAGCAGCCCTTGTGGCGGGATTCCGAGGACTACCAGCGGCGCCGTGATCATCCAGACCAGCAGCCAGCGCTCGGGACGCTGGCGCAACGACGGGCTCAACCACAGGCAGAGAAACGGGATCAGAAACAGCCAGATAATATTGGCCGTCAGGAAGAAGATGGCGGCAAACGCCAACCCGATACTGCGCGAAAAATAGTAGAGCGACAGGAAGGCGGCAAAAGACAACAGCGCGATGCTGAGATTACCGACATGAATAATGCTGCCGGCAGAACCGTCATAAAACACAAATGATAAGAACTGGGTCAGGTCATCGCCGATGATGCCGTGGGCAGGAACGTAGTCAATATAGGGAATAGCCCCCTGCATATAGGACCACCAGCCCAACAAGCTTTCACCGAAGTGATAATCGTCGGCGCTGATGTTGGGGAAAATGGTCGTGCCCATTTTCAAGCCCACCAGCAAGCCGAAAAACGCGATAGGCGAAAGCAGCGTGGCAATGTCGCTGGTTGATGTATACCGACGCAAACGCCGCAGTACATCCACCACGCCCCAAACCAGCATTCCGATAACCAGTATCTTCAACCAGACCGTGGTCTCGTATTTGGAAATACTGCCATCTGGCTCTTGTATGCGAGCGGGATACAGCGCCAGGTAAAAGGTCGACAGACCCAATTGACCAGCCATCAACAGCCATGGGGCAATTCGCGCAAAACCCTTGGGGCTCCACACGATGTATGCCATACCCAGGATCCATCCGACGATGGCTATCCCATAGGTGGGCTTGGCGTATCTGGACAACTCAACCCCATCGCTCCAGGCAGCTGGCGCGCGGCCCAGCGCCAACACCACCTCCAGCTGTACCAGCGCCAGCAACAGGATACCGAGCGCCCCCAGGCCGAATATCCGAGGGTCCACATTGATTTTTTTGACCGCGCCAACCGTGGCTGCCAAAGCGATAAACGAGACACCAAACACCGAGCAGTAGAGGACTTTCGGCTCGAAATCCGTGCCAAGCACCATGCATGCAATAGCGGTAATCGCAGGGAGCGACCACCACAACCATTGGTTGGATAAAACCAGTGCGCTGTCGCTACCGAATTGTTTCTTCTGGCGCCCCATCAAGGAGGTAAAAAACAGCAACGCACAGAAAAGAACGGCGATGAATACTGGAGCAACCACCTGGTCCTGAAACTTGGTATCTGCGGTCCAACTGATGTAGCCCACGATGAAGTCGGCATACTTGGGTGCGGTCGAGATACCCAGACATAACAACAGTGCAAACGCCGTGATAACCACGCACGCCAGCACTGAAGAAACCCTTTCATTCATTTCCAGATGCTTGAACATTTCACTACCAGATCTTTAGTTGTACTTGCCAAAACAGGCTCGGAACAATACCGCCAGCACCGAAAGATTGCCTTTTACGCTACTGATCTTGGTAGGTACTTCACCTTGGGGGTAGCGGCGCACGGTCGCCAGTTCTACGCAGCGATAGCCCAGTTTCGGCGCGCGATACGACAGGTAGGCAAGCAGCTCGTAGGTATCGAACACATCACGGAAGATCGCCATCTTCGGATCAATCAGCATCTTGCGGCTGTAGGCACGAAAGCCCTGGGTGGTATCTGTCCACTTGAAGCCGGAAAACAGGCTCAGCATCGGCGCATGGATAAAACGGATAGCAAAATCACGGGACTTGGGGGTGTTCTCGGCAACACCGCCCTGGACAAAACGCGAGGCCTGGACAAAATCCACACCCTGCTGCAGCGCTTCGATAAAGCGCGGGATGGCCTCTGGGTCATCCTTGTCGTTGCCATCGATGGTCACGATACCTTCATAGCCCTGGTCCAGGGCGAAGGCGTAGGCGCAGCGCAACTGCGCGCTCAACTTGCCCGGGGCAGTCTTGACCAGCAGGCCGCGCACACCCACCTGTTGCAGTGATTGCAACTCGAGCGAGCCATCAGAACTGCCACCATCGACGATGATGATGTCGGCCATGTCCGCGATGTTGAACGCCGCCATACGGGCGAGCAGGTTCTTGATCCGGTCACCTTCGTTGATGACCGGAATGACCACGCACCAGGGGTGCTGGCGACCTAGCCAGAGTGGCGTGTCATAGGACGGTACCTGCCAGCCGGCACGTACATCGGGAGCAATATCAGAAGAAGTCATTTTAATTTCCATCAAACGACGCGAGCTGTGATCAGCCCTACGCCAGCAATAACCAGGGCGATGCCGACTCCCGTGGTCCAGTGGAAGGACTCACGGAAAAACAGCAGGGAAAACAGGGCGACCGTCGCGATAGCCCCGGCCGTCAGGACCGGGTGTGCCACGTTCAGCGGCAAACGGGCCAATGCTGCGGCATAAAGCAGGAACGCAGCACCATACAGGACCAGCCCGACCCAGAACGGCCAGTTGCTGAGTGCCGCCATCGGGTCGCTCAAGGAAGGGAATTTGCGCGGGGGCATCATCGCCATCTTCACCAGGACGCTGGCGGAGGCGTTCGACAAAATACCGAGGATCAAGATGATCCATTTGATGCTCATGCCGTCACCTCGTCGCAGGCGCGGTAATGCTGGCGGGCAACCTGCAGCGCACGCTCGATCGATTGCGCATGGGCTTCGGTCTTGGTCGCCACCATCTCAATGGTGACCACATGCCCGGGCAAGTAGTGGGCTACGGCACGTGCCATTTTTCCATGGTCAGTACCGCCGTCACCCAGCGGGAGCAAGTCTGGTTCACTGGCGTGGATATGCCCGATCAACTCGGCACAATCCTCAAGCACGGTGAATGGGTCTTCACCGTTGATCGCAAGCGCCCCGGTATCCAGTTGCATGCGGATCGCCGGGTGGTCGATTGCCCGCACCACCACTGCGGTTTGTGCACTGTTGGTCATGAAGTTCGCCCCGTAGCAGGTGGGGTTGGGCTCCAGGCAGATCGTCACACCGCTCGCCTGGGCGATATCGCCCAATTGCCGGAAGAACGCCACAGCGCCATCCTGCGCCTGCTGGTCGGTCAAACCACTGCGATCTCGGTTCTTTGGCGAGCCAAATACAATCCGTGTTGCACCCAGGCCTGCGCCAATGCGGCACACGCCCGCGAGGTGTTGCAGCAAGGCCGCCTGGCTTTGTACGGAGCCGAAGACATTCAGGCCCGTCGTGCCAAACAACAGTGCCTGCATGCCGGTCAATGCAATACCACGTTGCGCCCACCAGTCCTTGACCCGCGCAATCTCTGCGTCCGTGGCCTTGGCAGGCTCGGGGAAGTATTTGCCCGGTGCAATATCAATCGCATCCACGGCAAAGCGCGCAAGCAGTTCAGCGATGACTTCGTCCTCGGTGGTTTCCCACGCGATATTGGAAATCGCCAGCCTCATGCCTGTGCTCCCGATGCGGCCTTGAGCGGCTCCGACTGCGCATAGGCCCGTACGGCCTGCACGGTTTCGCGAGCGCTGTACTGATAGCGCCCAGTGCCGCCAAACAGCTGCGCATGCTTGGTCTGCATGTCATAGGTAGCAGCCGCATTGGCCAGGGTATTGGTGAAAGGCTTGCCGAAGCCCTTCTGCGAAATGTCGGCGACACTCACTGCCTGGGCAGTCAGGTGGACCAGCTTGAGCCCCGCCTCGAGTGCGGTCTGGATGTCGTACCACAAGTTGATCATCGGGTAGAACTGGAACACGCCCCGGCTATCGATCGCCTGCAGGTTGTTGTCGTTGAGGAAGTCAAAAATCACGTTTTTACGCAATCCAGGCCCGACGAGCCCCGGCAGGCGAACGATCAAGTGATTCGGAAAATGACTTTCAACGAAGGTTTCCAGCAGCCGACGGTGCAGGCCATAGGCATGCAGGCCGGACTCATCGACCGGGGTGTCTTCATCAACGCCGATAGGGCTTTTGAACACATCCACTGTGCTGATCAGCACGAAGGTCTTGCACTGGATGGTTTTCAGATGGGCGATCAGTGCTTCGATCTTCTGGCGGTCCGCCTCAGGCTCGCGGTTGGCAATCCATTTTTGCGCCGGGGCGCCGGCACAGACCACGAGGTCGAAGGATTTGCCTTCTATCTCACCGATGTTGGTGGACCGGTACAAGTCCTCGAAGCAAGCCTGCTTAAGAAGCGTGCCCCCGACAAACCCGGAGAAACCAATAAGCGAATTCATCTTTTTCCGCTCCAAACCTGAAGTTTTATTGACCTTGATGGGAAAAACTCTCGGTATCCAGTTTTTCAAGCACATCGTAAATGTTGTCTATCTTGCCACCCAGCACGGAAAAGCAACCTGGCAACTCGGCGTGCTTTTCGAAAAGAATCGGGCGTCCATCATCCCCTTCGTTCTTCACCAGGATGGTCTTGACCTCGAACAGCGAATCCTTGTGTTGGGCCTTGAGCACTTCGGGGATATACCGCCCGACGTCCCTGACCATGCGATCGACCCGTGTATCGCGCTCATAAAGCCGTAGCTTTTCGTAGGGGTCGAAGCCTTTTTCATCGTTCCAGTGCAAGTGCGGCGTATAGCGTACATGGGACAAGGTATGCAGCCCACGGGCCGGGAATGGCATCAGTGAAAAGAACGGGCCGTCCATCACCGTGACGCCCAAACCCTCGAGGGATTCGGGCATCTGCATCAAGGCCATTTCCGTGATCTCTTGCTTGAGGCCGGTACTGACCCCCGCGAAATCACCCGCAAACTGATTGAGGCCACTGTACGTACAGTTGAAGACGTAGCGACAAGTCGTCAGCGCTTCCTCGCCCTGGGAGGTTTGGGTGACCACCTGCAAAGGCGCCTCGGCGCCCCTGGAAATTGAAGTGACCCGTGTCTGGTAACGGATCTGCACAGCGCTTTCTGCCAGCTCGCGAGCCGCCCAGGCTGCCAGGCGAGTGGTGTCGAACGCATACTCTTCGACCAGGAATACTTCTTCGATCAAACGTGGTTCGAACAAGTCGCGCAGCGCTGGATCGGCGGGTTTGAGGTCCGCACCGATGTCCCGGCAAAAACGCTCGAACTGCTTGGCCGTGACCTTGGAGTTGCGCCGGGCAATGGCGTACAGCTTGGTAAAGTCCTGCTTGACCACCTGCGGCCAGTCCTGCACAAACTTGGGCAGGTTGACCCGGCTGCGATAGGCCGTGGTGAAGCTGCGCGGATAGTGATAGCCGTTATGCACACGTGCCTGGTTGTTGTAACTGGCGCGCATCATCAGTGCCGGCTCGCGCTCTACCAGCAGGATCCGTTTCAAGCCCCGTTGCTTGGCCAGGTAGACCGCAATGGCTGCTCCGTAAAACCCCCCACCAATGATGACGGCATCCTGCTCAGGCTGGCTGGCTTGGGCGCTCGACATCAGGAAACTCGTTCGCTGGGCTGAGCCTTGGGCGCGACCGAAGCTGGTGCTACCTCTTCAATGTTCAGCTTCTCGCGCCGGGTCATGCGCGCGCTGGTGAACTCCTGGCCTACATGGTAAAGCGGCCCTTCATTCGACAGGCTGGCCATGTTGAGGATGTATTCACCCAGCACCAGCAGCACCAGTGAGATCAGGAAAAACATGCCCGACTGCTGGAGCGAGAAACTGATCCAGCCAGGCGCTACATCAGCCTTGAAGATACCCACCGAGATCACATAGGCGCAGTACACCAGGTTGGCAACCGCGCCAAACAGCGAAAGGTAGGTCACCAGGCGCATAGGCGCGCGCGTGGTGGAAACCAGCAAGCGCACGCCACGATCAATACTGTCGCCCAGCCGCTTGGGGCTGGAGGCCTGGGGCACGGCGCTGTACTTGAGGTAGGCCCGGGCAAAACCACCGGTGGCCGGCAGATGCCGATACGTCATCGAAGGCTGGGGGTGTTGCAGGATGAAATTGATCACGCGCTTGCTGAGAATGCGGTACTGAGGCGCTTCCTTGGCAAGATGAACCCCGTTGAAGCGGTTGTACATGCTGTGGAACACCGCGTTGGCCCAACGATAGGCCAGGCTCTGGGTGCTCTTTTGTTCGTTGTGGGCAAAGACCACATCGGCACCGCTGACGGCTTGATCAAGCATCTGGGGGACGAAGTTGATGTCGTCCACCAGGGGATCGATGACCGCGACATAGTCACCCAAGGCGTTTTCCAGGCCGACCCAGGACGCTGTGTCGGTGTCCACTTCCTTGGTCAGCGCATAGACCTGCAAGTTGGCCAGGCCCTTCTCACTTGTCAGGCCCTTCAAGACCATGACACTGTCATCATCGGACGCGTTATCAACAACGATCAGCTCATAGTCGCTGACTGTTTTCGCAATGACTTCGGCAGCTTCGGACAGTATTTTTTCTATTTTATCGCCCTGATTACGAACGACAAAAACGACAGATAAAAAACAGGGAAAATAAGCCATCACCAACTCTCGCAAAAATTAATTAAAAGACTGGATGAGTCGTTTATCCGAGATCGCCATAGATAGCCGGAATACCTCACACCACTGACCGAGAGTTTCAGAGCCGCAGGGTCATCACTGCCGGGAAGGGGTAGCCATTGCCAAACGTTCAAATCGCTCTTCCTTGAAGCAGTTGGCTCAAAGCACGCCCGAAACAGCGGCCAAGCCAGGAAAACCTGGGGCGCGGCAAAATAGACAATCGCTATCGAACCTGGTGCCAGCCCAAAGTTGCGCAGGATCATAACACAAAAAAAGGCGCCTCAACGACGCCGAACTGGCGTTTTGCCAGCCTTGAAACCGGGATAATGAACATCTTGAGCCGTCCACTAAACCATCGTTTCAAAAAAGTTAATTAATTATAAATTTTATTCATTTCTATTGTTCAAGTCGGTCGGCGGTATTCCGTCAGGATAACTGTAAGTAGTTAATCTCAGATCAAGCACCAGGACTTATCGGGATGACCAGCGCAAATAAAACATCCCGCAAAGACATGGCACTCGCAGGGTATGGGGAAGATCAACTCACCGAGACTTCTGGAAGACTTGATGGAGCCGCTTACGGCGAGCCTCAGGGTAGGACCAAGGGACAGGGTTCGGCAAAAGATGATTTGCTCGGCCTCTCCAGGCTGTTCGGCATTGCTCGCGTTATGTCTTAACATGGTCGGTTGCCCAAAGAGCCGTCCTGGCCAAAGCCATGACGGGCTTCCATCCTTTACAAGTAAGTGTGATGAAGATGAACAAGCCTTTCATTTCGCTGTGCCCTGAAATTACTCGGGCCCACGCGCTGACGCTGATGGATTGGTTGGAGGATGAGCGCGTCACCTGCTATCTGAGCGATTCGCGTCATGTCTCCCGCTCCATCGAGCAAGCCATCGATCGGACTCAATCGCCGATCCTGACCCATCTATTCAACCAGGGCGGGCGATTCTTCATGGCCTATGACCGGCATGACGCCCCGGTGGGCTTTGTGCGTCTAATCAAGACCGGCTCAGATTGCGAGATAGTCCTGGTCATCGGAGACAGCGACAAGTGGGGCCAAAACCTTGGTGCCCGCACGATCCGCGAAGGCATGAAACTGGCCTTCCTCGACATGCGGGCCAAGAAGCTCATCGCCAAGATCCACCCGGACAACGCGCGCTCGCTGAAAGCCTTTCTGCGCAGCGGCTTTGTGCTTGAGAGCGAAGCGCCGGCATTGAAGTCATTTTCCATGACGGCGGGGCGCTATCTCCAGCTCTTGCGCGAAGGTGCCGCTGGCGACTCCACCAGGATCTACATTACTGAAATCGACAAGGCCAGGCTCGAGAGCCTGATCGCGCTCGAGCAAGGCCCGACCGTTGTTGAACTCGAACATGAGCTTGAGCGAGCCATTGTCGTCAAACCGCAGCAGGTGGCGTGCAATGTCGTCACGATGAACTCCAGGGCCTTGCTGCAACTGGACGAAGAAGAGATCGAAGTGGCCCTGGTTTACCCTGAAGACGCGGACAGCACCGCAGGGAAGCATTCCGTGTATTCCGACATCGGCGCCGCCATCCTGGGCTATCAGGAGGGGGACGCCATCGACTGGCGAATTTCTGATCGGACCCGCCGCATTGAGATCAGGAAAGTGCTTTACCAGCCGGAGGCGGCGGGCGATTTCCACCTGTAATTGCGTGTTTTGCTAGGAGGGATAAGCACAGAAGGACGTCGTTTGGAGCCCCGAGGGGCCCCAAACGGGACCGTTTTTAATCCTGAAGACCGTGCCCTTGGTCTGGACGTCGATCAACGAAGATGGTTGGAAGCAAGCCTTCAGCCGGGCGCTCCAGGATGCTGGATACGAAATTGATTGGAATAAGGTAATGCGCAACTAGGCAGGCTGGCCTACAGCACGGCATCGCGCAGCGAATCAACCCGCTCGACAGCATTGAAATGACCGGAGGGGCTCCCTCTTTACAAGCCATTTCCCTTCAAATCACTCTTACGACTCCGGTAAATCTTCTCTGCCAACTCAATGAATGCTTGAGCTGCAGCAGTAGTCTCGCTGCAATCCAGCACCGCGATTCCGACTTGGCGCCTGACTGCCGGATCGAGTGTCCTGACCACATAAAGCTTCTCGCTATCCTCGGGCAACGAAGACTCAGCGACAATCGTTACCCCATCTCCGCGAGCCACCGCGGCCAAGGTACTCATCAACTGAGAGGTCTTGTAGCGAATACGCGGCTTCAATTTGACAGCAGCAAAGAGCTGCGAGACCAGTTCGGCTGAACCAGCCTCGGTTAGTACAAACGGATCAGAACATAAGTCCTCCAATGTCACTCTTTCGTTTGAAGCGAGAGGGTGCGCAATCGGTAGCAAGGCAACCATTTGGTCCTCAAGTAAAGACCAGGTATCAAACTGGGCTTCAGGTAAGGTGACAAACCCTACGTCCACCTCTCTGTCTAACAACCATTCCGTCACTTGGCGATCAGGCCCCTCACTCACATGAACTTCAATATTGGGGTAAAGGCGGCGGTAGTCTGTAAGAATCCGCGGCAACAAAAGCTGGGATGAGGTTGGGCCAAATGAACCAATTCGCAGGGTGCCAAGTTTCATGCCGCGGGCATCGCTGGCATCCTGCCTAATTGCATCCGCCAGACCAAGCATAGGTTGCACACGTAGAAGGATTCGCGCCCCTATGTCTGTCAGTTCAATCTGGCCTTGATGCCGAAGTAGCAGTTCAACACCCCACTCCTGCTCCAGAGCCCTTATTGCGTGAGAAACCGCAGATTGGGATATTTTCAGTTGGGCGGCTGCGAGGGTGAAGCCACGCCGCTCTGCGACAGCGACAAAAATTTCCAATTGGGTCAGCGTCATTTTTCATCCATGAGTAATCGCTCATTTTCATATGACCATGATTTTGCGTAAGCATAGATGAAACAGGCATAACGAGATAGGCCAGCCCTTTTCGCCAACTTATATCCAAGGATTGTTTTATGGTCGCCCAATGGAAGACTGATGGGATTTCGGCACTGTGGCCTGAAATCAACGGCCCATTCCTGTCCCTGCGAGGTATACCCGAGCATCTGATGCCGGTCACCCAGACTCAGGAACTGTACAAAGACCTTCTATTAGGGTTCGATGCAATCACGAGTTGCGAGATGAAAGAACTTTACAAGTTCAAACTGTTTCTCAATCGGATGCATCAACGATCGAACTTACCCCCGGAGTTGTTACTGATCCATAAGGCATTTATAGCTTGGGTAAACTTTGAATATGAGCGAGCACGTACACTCTTTACGCAACACCTGAAAGCGTACCCCTCCGACATCATCACAATTTTTTTTGTGCACATGCTCGACTTCTGTACTGGTAAGACGCCTAGATTAACGGCAGAATTTTCGTTTTGCGAACCACACATACCGCACACTCATGCCTTGTACTCCTACTACCTGGCAATAAAATCTTTTGTTTTGTGTGAAGACCAGCGCTTCCAAGAAGCCCTTGAACTGGGCCTTGAGGCGGTTAGGCTGATTCCCCATAACATCTACGGCATCCATGCTACTGCCCATGCATTGCATGAGATGGGCCGCTGGCAGGAACTTTCGAGTTTCCTGATCGACTGCAAGCCTGACTGGATCGAAAATAGCGGCATGCGCATGCACGTCTATTGGCACATGGCTATAGCCCACGAGCGATGCAACGAGGTCGATCAGGCACTCCAAGCGTTCGAGGAACTGTATGAATTAAAGGACAGCCCCTTCGCGAAGCAGGATCTGGATGCGGTGGGTTTTCTCTGGCGCCTGCGTTTGAAAGCCACAGACAGCAAGTTCGCCGCTATCTGGGAACGTCTCGCTCTTTTGTGGACCGGCAGCGTCTCTGGATCAACCTCTTACTTTCACAAAATCCATGCTGCGCTTGCCTTTTCTGCGACCAATCAGACTCTCCTCATCGAGAAGCAAATCGCCGAAAGCGACGGCTTCGGCATCGAGCCCGAAGCGCACCGAGCAGGCTTAGACGTGCTCAAAGGCATTCTACTGTTCACCTTGAAGCGTTATCACGAAAGCCTGGCGCTCTTGCGTACCAGCCGAGACCAGTGGCCGTTGTTAGGAGGGAGCCGTGCCCAACGCGAAGTCCTTGATCTGACTCTCGAATACATAGAACTCAAGACCCGACCGATCGTTGAAGAGAGGGCACCTGCATGACCAGCCATTCTCATCCACTGGTCCTTACTCCAGACAGCCTTACCTATCTTAAGCTTTCTCTGGTAGCAATGATCTGGGGAGGTACCTTTGTCGCTGGTCGGTATCTATCCGCAGACACACCCGCGCTATTAGCCGCCAGTGTCAGATTTATATTCGCCGGAATCACACTCGGACTGTTCCTAGGTTTCTTTCTAAAAAAGAGCTTTGTCCGGCTTGATCGGTCGCAACTAGTCAAGATCGTAGGATTGGGATTTTGCGGAATTTATACTTATAACCTCTGTTTTTTTTATGGCCTACATTACACAGCAGCCTCCCGCGCGTCATTGATCGTAGCCCTGAATCCCGCCGTCATGGCTCTTTTCTCTTATGTGTTTTTCCGAGAAAAAATGTCTGCAATGAAAACCGCAGGCATTTTTCTTTGCCTGATAGGGGCGGCTGTCGTGATTCTCAATAAGTCGTCAGGCACATTAATCGTGGATAAAAGCGACTGGCGCGGAGACCTTTTGATCTTTGGTTGCGTACTCAGTTGGGTCGCCTTCAGCGTATTCGGTAAGTCGGTAGTCAAAGAAATCGGCGCCCTACATACGGTGACCTACTCCATCTTCGCGGGGGCCGCGATGCTGACGGCGACCGCTATCGTCACTGGTCAATTCAATCAGGCATCACTGCGGGCTCTAACCCTTGCCGACTTTTCCAGCTTGCTGTACTTGGGTGCCATAGGCTCAGCGCTGGCATACATCTGGTATTACAAGGGAATCGAGCAGATCGGCGCAACACGTGCCGGAGTGTTCATCGCGCTCAATCCGCTGACCGCGGTGTTACTGGGTGCTATTTTGTTGGATGAGCAGCTCAGCGCTCCCACATTTATGGGGGGCGCACTGATTATAGTGGGCATCATGATCTGCAATAGGCCAGCCCGCCCTCAATATAACTGCGAGATGAAGAACGTGCGTACGCCATAATAGACTGAGTAAGTTATTTACCGTTTTAATTATCGAAACAGCCAGAGGTTCATCAACTAAACGACGTTTTAGATCATCTGTTTTTCGGACCAATCCACCTTTTCTACGCAGGCTATCTAGCATACCAGCGAAGCTCCCATGCACAGTTGCTATGACGCCTATAATATCCAGGCTGTACATGAAGATATTCACGATCAACCGCAATTTACGACTTGCCAATCTCCGCGAATTTTTTTTGTAAATCTGAATCTGGAAGGTGAGCCGCAACGTGGAGCACTCGGCACAAAAGAAGCGGGAGAGAAGATCGTCGCTTGGAGCCCACGGAGGCTCCAAACGAGACAGACTCTAATGCTTACGATCACCCTTTCTCGTTACCGCTAAACATTACTCAACCGTCACCGACTTGGCCAAGTTACGCGGCTGGTCAACGTCCGTGCCCTTGAGCACCGCCACGTAGTACGACAGCAATTGCAGTGGGATGGTGTAGAGAATCGGCGACAGGGTGTCGTGGATGTGCGGCATGTTGATCACGTGGGTGCCTTCGCCGTTGGTCATGCCGGCCTTTTCGTCGGCGAACACGATCAGTTGGCCGCCACGGGCGCGAACTTCCTGCAAGTTGGACTTGAGCTTCTCCAGCAGTTCATTGTTTGGCGCCACGGTGACCACCGGCATGTCATCGTCCACCAGGGCCAATGGGCCGTGCTTGAGTTCACCGGCCGGGTAGGCTTCGGCGTGGATATAGGAGATTTCCTTGAGTTTCAGGGAGCCTTCCATCGCCACTGGGTACTGCGCGCCACGGCCGAGGAACAGGGTGTGGTTCTTGTCGGCAAACAGCTCGGCGACTTTCTCTACGGTGCTGTCCATGGCCAGGGCTTCGCCCAGGCGGGTCGGCAGGCGGCGCAGTTCTTCTACCAGGGTGGCTTCCACGCCCGCAGCCAATGTGCCGCGCACCTGGCCCAGGGACAGGGTCAGCAGCAGCAAGCCCACCAACTGGGTGGTGAAGGCCTTGGTGGAGGCTACGCCGATTTCGCGACCGGCCTGGGTCAGCAGGGTCAGGTCCGACTCACGTACCAGGGAGCTGATGCTGACGTTGCAGATCGCCAGGCTCGCCAGGTAGCCCAGCTCTTTGGCATTGCGCAGGGCGGCCAGGGTGTCAGCGGTCTCGCCGGACTGGGAGATGGTCACGAACAGGGTGTCGGGCTGCACCACCACCTTGCGGTAGCGGAACTCGCTGGCCACTTCGACCTGGCACGGGATGCCCGCCAGTTCTTCGAGCCAGTAACGCGCGACCATGCCGGCGTGATAACTGGTGCCACAGGCGACGATCTGCACATTGCGCACTTTGGCGAACAGCTCGGCGGCTTGCGGGCCGAACGCGTTTACCAGTACTTGCTTGTCGCCAAGGCGACCTTCCAGGGTGCGTTGCACCACGGCCGGTTGCTCGTGGATTTCCTTGAGCATGAAGTGGCGGAACTCGCCCTTGTCGGCAGCTTCGGCGCCGTCGCGGTATTGCACCGCTTCACGCTCGACGGAGTTGCCGTCCACATCCCAAATCGCCACGCTTTCACGGCGGATGTCGGCGATATCGCCTTCTTCAAGGTACATGAAGCGGTCGGTGACTTGACGCAGGGCCAACTGATCGGAAGCGAGGAAGTTCTCCCCCAGGCCCAGGCCAATCACCAGCGGGCTGCCACTGCGGGCGGCAACCACACGGTCCGGTTGGCTAGCGCTGATCACCGCCAGGCCGTAGGCGCCATGCAGTTCCTTGACCGTGGCCTTGAGGGCGGTGGTCAGGTCGCTGTGGTCCTTGAGCTTGTGGTTGAGCAGGTGGGCGATGACTTCGGTGTCGGTGTCCGAGGTAAAGACGTAGCCCAGGCCCTTGAGTTGTTCACGCAGCACTTCGTGGTTTTCGATGATGCCGTTGTGCACCACCGCGATATCACCGGAGAAGTGCGGGTGCGCATTGCGCTCGCACGGTGCCCCGTGGGTCGCCCAGCGGGTGTGGGCGATGCCCAGGCGGCCCGCCAGGGGCTCACCGGCCAGGGCCTGTTCCAGTTCGCTGACTTTGCCTGGGCGACGCATGCGCTCGAGCTTGCCCGCGTTGCTGAAGACCGCCACGCCGGCACTGTCATAGCCGCGGTATTCCAGGCGCTTGAGGCCTTCGAGCAAAATGGCGGTAACGTTTCGTTCAGCGACTGCGCCTACAATTCCACACATGGTTTCTCTCCTAGATGACTGCCGCGCAAATCAGCGTAATGCCGCGGGCTTGAATCTGGTCGCGGGCCTCAAGCGGCAGGCGATCATCGGTAATAAGGGTATGGACGCTGCTCCAGGGCAGTTCCAGGTTGGGAATCTTGCGGCCGATCTTGTCGGATTCGACCATCACCACCACTTCGCGGGCGACTTCGGCCATCACTCGGCTCAAGCCCAACAATTCATTGAAGGTGGTGGTACCGCGCTGCAGGTCGATGCCGTCAGCGCCTATAAACAGTTGGTCGAAGTCATAGGAACGCAGCACCTGTTCGGCGACCTGTCCCTGGAACGAGTCCGAGTGCGGGTCCCAGGTACCGCCGGTCATCAGCAGCACCGGTTCATGCTCAAGTTCACTCAGGGCACTGGCCACATGCAGGGAGTTGGTCATCACTACCAGGCCGGGCTGATGGCCCAGTTCGGGAATCATCGCGGCGGTGGTGCTGCCGCTGTCGATGATGATCCGCGCATGTTCACGCAGGCGCTTGACCGCCGCCCGGGCGATGGCGCGCTTATGCACAGAAATCGGTTGGGCAGGATCGCCCACCAGTTCCTGGGGCATGGTGATGGCGCCACCGTAGCGCCGCAGCAGCAAGCCGTTGCTTTCCAGCGCGGCGAGGTCCTTGCGGATGGTCACTTCGGAGGTTTCGAAACGCTTAGCCAATTCATCCACGCTCACTTCGCCCTGCTCGTTGAGCAAGGTGAGGATGTTGTGGCGTCGTTGTGGTGTATTTCGTTTCGACATGGTGATGATAAGTTTCGTTTCGAAAGATAACGAAGGCAATCAAAACCTATTGACGAAGGATCGTCAAGCAGAAGAATGAAATTTTATTGAAGCCCAGATCAAAAATGTAGGAGCTGGCTGCCTGCGATAGAGGTGTATCAGTCGATGAAAACGTGACTGAAATATCGCCATCGCAGGCAAGCCAGCTCCCACATTGATGGGTGGTGGCTGAAGGTTGTGGATAACTCAGGTCTTTTTGATTTTGACCGGGCGTTTCCAGCCGTCGATGTTGCGTTGGCGGGCGCGGGCCACCGCCAATTGCGACTTATCCACATCCTGGTTGATGGTTGAGCCTGCCGCTGTGTTTGAACCATCGCCAATGGTGACGGGCGCAATCAGTGAATTGTTGGAGCCAATAAAGACGTCTTCACCGATCGTCGTCTGATACTTGTTGGCACCATCGTAATTGCAAGTAATGGCGCCGGCGCCAATGTTGCTGCGGGCCCCAATCACTGCATCGCCGAGGTAGGCCAGGTGCCCCGCCTTCGCATCGTCGCCCATCCGTGCGTTTTTCAGCTCAACGAAGTTACCCACATGGGCCCTGGCGCCCAGCACGCTGCCCGGGCGCAACCGCGCAAACGGCCCCGCATCGCTGCCCTCACCCATCACGGCACCGTCGATGTGGCTGTTGGCCTTGACCACCACGCCTTTGCGCAGGGTGCTGTCCTTGATCACGCAATTGGGGCCAATTACCACATCGTCTTCGATGATCACGCGGCCTTCGAGGATCACATTGATATCGATCAGCACGTCGCGGCCCACGGTCACCTCACCGCGTACATCGAAACGCGCCGGGTCACGCAGTGTCACGCCCTGCGCCATCAGGCGGCGGCCTTCGCGCAGTTGGTAGTGACGCTCCAGTTCCGCCAGTTGCTTGCGGTCGTTGGCACCCTGCACTTCCATTGGGTCGTGGGGCTGCTCGGTGGCGACCAGCAGGCCGTCGCTGACGGCCATCTCGATGACGTCGGTGAGGTAGTACTCGCCCTGGACATTGTTATTCGACAAACGACTCATCCAGTCTGCCAGGTGAGCCGCCGGCACCGCGAGAATCCCGGTATTGCCTTCGCTTATCGCCCGTTGTGCCTCGCTGGCATCTTTATGCTCGACGATGGCGGCTACCTTGCCGCCGGCATCGCGCACGATGCGGCCATAACCTGTCGGGTCGTCCAGCTCTACCGTCAGCAGGCCCATCTGGCCCGGCACTACGTGCTTGAGCAGGCGCTGCAGGGTTTCCACTTCGATCAGCGGCACATCACCGTAGAGGATCAGCACGGTGTCGGCCTTGATGAACGGTACGGCTTGCGCGGTGGCATGACCGGTACCCAGTTGCTTGTCCTGCAATACGAAATTCAAGTCATCGGCTGCCAGACGCTCACGTACCGCATCGGCACCGTGGCCAATCACTACGTGGATACGTTGTGGGTCCAGTTGCCGGGCGCTGTGGATAACATGGCCAAGCATGGAGTTACCCGCAACCGGGTGCAGTACCTTGGGCAGGGCTGAACGCATGCGGGTGCCCTGGCCAGCGGCGAGAATGACGATTTCAAGAGACATGAATGGCTACCAATCCTGGGCGGTCCGGCTTCAGACCAAAGAAGTGTTTTGCAAAAAAAGAAAAAGGGTAGCCGAGGCTACCCTTTTTAATCAATCGCGCATGAAGCATGACGGCTTGGCCGCTTACTTCTTGCGGATCTGCTGGAGCGTGCGCAGCTGGGCTGCAGCCTCGGCCAGACGTACAGCAGCAGCGCTGTAGTCGAAGTCTGCACCTTTTTCGTGCAGAGCCTTCTCGGCAGCCTTGACGGCTTCCTGAGCGGAGGCTTCATCCAGGTCGCCAGCACGTTGCACGGTGTCGGCAAGAACCTTGACCATGTTCGGCTGAACTTCGAGGAAACCGCCAGAGATGTAGAACACCTCCTTTTCCCCGCCCTGCTTGGTCAGAGTAATCGGACCGGGCTTCAAGCTGGTGATCAGCGGTGCGTGGCCCAAGGCAATACCCAGGTCACCCAACTCGCCGTGTGCAATTACCATCTCTACCAGACCGGAGAAGATTTCCCCTTCCGCGCTGACGATATCGCAATGGACTGTCATAGCCATCTGATTGCCTCAACCTGATGAGCGCCCGTTGCCGGGCGCCTGGATTACAGTTTCTTGGCTTTCTCGATCGCTTCTTCGATGCCGCCGACCATGTAGAACGCTTGTTCTGGCAGGTGGTCGTAGTCACCGTTGAGGATGCCTTTGAAGCCAGCAATGGTGTCTTTCAGGGAAACGTATTTACCCGAGGCACCGGTGAAGACTTCAGCCACGAAGAACGGCTGCGACAAGAAGCGCTGGATCTTACGAGCGCGGGATACCAACTGCTTGTCGGTTTCCGACAGCTCGTCCATACCCAGGATCGCAATGATGTCCTTCAGCTCTTTGTAGCGCTGCAGCACGTACTGAACGCCGCGAGCGGTGTCGTAGTGCTCCTGGCCGATCACGTTCGGGTCCAGCTGGCGCGAAGTCGAGTCCAGTGGATCGACCGCTGGGTAGATACCCAGGGAAGCGATGTCACGGGACAGTACGACGGTGGCGTCCAAGTGGGCGAAGGTGGTCGCAGGCGACGGGTCGGTCAAGTCATCCGCAGGTACGTATACCGCTTGGATCGAAGTGATCGAACCTTCCTTGGTCGAAGTGATACGTTCTTGCAGAACGCCCATCTCTTCAGCCAGGGTCGGCTGGTAGCCTACTGCCGAAGGCATACGGCCCAGCAGTGCGGATACTTCGGTACCGGCCAGGGTGTAACGGTAGATGTTGTCGACGAACAGCAGAACGTCGTTACCTTCGTCACGGAACTTCTCGGCCATGGTCAGGCCAGTCAGTGCTACGCGCAGACGGTTACCCGGCGGCTCGTTCATCTGACCGTAGACCAGTGCCACTTTGTCCAGAACGTTGGAGTCCTTCATCTCGTGGTAGAAGTCGTTACCCTCACGAGTACGCTCACCCACACCGGCGAACACGGAATAACCGCTGTGCTCGATGGCGATGTTACGGATCAGTTCCATCATGTTTACGGTCTTGCCTACACCGGCACCACCGAACAGACCCACTTTACCGCCTTTGGCGAACGGGCAGACCAGGTCGATAACCTTGATGCCGGTTTCCAGCAGGTCGTTGCCGCCAGCTTGCTCGGCGAACGAAGGTGCTGGACGGTGAATGCCCCAACGCTCTTCGGTATCGATCGGGCCAGCTTCGTCAATCGGGTTGCCCAGTACGTCCATGATCCGGCCCAGGGTCGCTTTACCGACCGGTACGGAGATGGCAGCGCCAGTGTCGACAACGTCCAGACCGCGCTTCAAGCCTTCGGTGGAACCCATCGCAATGGTACGAACTACGCCGTCGCCCAGCTGCTGCTGAACTTCCAGAGTAGTTTCCGCGCCTTGTACTTTCAGCGCGTTGTAGATGCTCGGTACGCTGTCGCGTGGGAATTCCACGTCGATAACGGCGCCGATGATTTGAACGATACGTCCGCTACTCATAGCTGGATCCTCTGAATATTTGAACCGTTAAACCGCGGCAGCGCCGCCGACGATTTCCGAGATCTCTTGGGTGATCGCAGCCTGACGCGCCTTGTTGTAGATCAGCTGCAAATCGCTGATCAGATCACCGGCGTTGTCGGTAGCGTTTTTCATCGCGATCATCCGCGCCGCTTGTTCAGCTGCGTTGTTCTCGACCACCGCCTGGTACACCTGCGACTCCACGTAGCGCACCATCAAGCCGTCAAGCAGCTCTTTGGCGTCTGGTTCGTAGAGGTAGTCCCAGTGGTGCTTGAGTTCCTGATCCGGAGTCGCCACCAGTGGAATCAATTGCTCCACGGTTGGCTGCTGGGTCATGGTGTTGATGAACTTGTTGGATACCACGGACAGGCGGTCAATCCGGCCTTCCAGGTACGCATCCAGCATCACCTTCACACTGCCGATCAAGTCATTGATCGACGGCTCTTCACCCAGGTGGCTGATAGCTGCAACGACGTTACCGCCGAAGTTGCGGAAAAAGGCCGCACCCTTGCTACCAACAACACACAGATCAATCTCGACGCCGTTTTCGCGGTTTACCGCCATGTCCTTGACCAGGGCCTTGAACAGGTTGGTATTCAAACCACCGCACAAACCACGGTCACTGCTCACTACCACATAACCTGCACGCTTGACGGCGCGCTCGATCATGAACGGGTGGCGGTATTCCGGGTTGGCGTTGGCCAGATGCCCAATTACCTGGCGGATACGCTCCGCATAAGGACGGCTAGCCGACATGCGCATTTGTGCCTTGCGCATTTTGCTGACCGCCACTTTCTCCATGGCGCTGGTAATTTTTTGCGTGCTTTTGATGCTCGCAATCTTACTGCGAATCTCTTTTGCGCCTGCCATGTAACACCTATCAGGTTAGCAAGCGGGAGCCTTGCGGCTCCCGCTGCGGCTTACCAGGTTTGGGTGGCCTTGAACTTCTCGATACCAGCCTTCAGGCCAGCGTCGATTTCGTCATTGAAGTCACCCTTCACGTTGATCTTGGCCATCAAATCGGCATGATCTCGGTTGAAGTAAGCAATCAGCGCTTGTTCAAAGCTGCCGACCTTGGCGATTTCGACGTCAGTCAGGAACCCACGCTCAGCGGCATACAGCGACAGCGACATGTCAGCGATCGACATTGGCGCGTATTGCTTCTGCTTCATCAGCTCGGTAACGCGCTGACCATGCTCAAGTTGCTTACGGGTCGCTTCGTCCAGGTCAGAAGCGAACTGGGCGAATGCCGCCAGTTCACGGTACTGAGCCAGAGCGGTACGGATACCACCGGAGAGCTTCTTGATGATCTTGGTCTGAGCGGCACCACCCACACGGGATACCGAAACACCGGCGTTCACAGCAGGACGGATCCCGGAGTTGAACATGGCCGATTCCAGGAAGATCTGACCGTCGGTGATGGAAATCACGTTGGTCGGAACGAACGCGGAAACGTCGCCAGCCTGGGTTTCGATGATCGGCAGTGCGGTCAGGGAACCGGTTTTGCCGGTCACTGCGCCGTTGGTGAACTTCTCTACGTACTCTTCGGAAACGCGGGATGCGCGCTCCAGCAGACGGGAGTGGAGATAGAACACGTCGCCTGGGTAGGCTTCACGGCCTGGTGGACGGCGCAGCAGCAGGGAAATCTGGCGGTAAGCCACTGCTTGCTTGGACAGATCGTCATAAACGATCAGCGCGTCTTCACCGCGGTCGCGGAAGAATTCACCCATGGTGCAACCGGAGTACGGTGCCAGGAATTGCAGCGCAGGAGATTCCGAAGCACTGGCAGCCACGATGATCGTGTTGGCCAGGGCGCCGTTTTCTTCCAGCTTGCGAACCACGTTGGCGATGGTCGATTGTTTCTGACCGATCGCTACGTAGACGCAGAAAATGCCGCTGTCTTTCTGGTTGATGATCGCGTCGATCGCCAGAGCGGTCTTACCGATCTGACGGTCACCGATGATCAGCTCACGCTGGCCACGGCCGACTGGGATCATGGCATCGACAGCCTTGTAGCCAGTCTGTACAGGCTGGTCTACCGACTTACGCCAGATCACGCCTGGAGCAACTTTCTCGACCGCGTCGGTCTCGGTGTTGCCCAGTGGACCTTTACCGTCAACAGGGTTACCCAGTGCGTCGACAACGCGACCCAGCAGTTCCTTACCAACCGGAACTTCCAGGATGCGGCCTGTGCACTTGGCGCTCATGCCTTCAGCCAGACTGGTGTACGCGCCCAATACAACGGCACCTACGGAGTCTTGCTCCAGGTTGAGGGCCATACCGTAGACGCCGCCCGGAAACTCGATCATCTCGCCGTACATTACGTCGGCCAGACCGTGAATCCGCACGATGCCGTCAGATACGCTGACGACAGTGCCTTCGTTACGGGCTTGGGAGGTCACATCGAGCTTGTCGATGCGGCCCTTGATAATTTCACTTATTTCGGAAGGATTGAGTTGCTGCATTGCTCTGCTGCCCCTTCAAACTCAAGATTTCAATGCTTCGGCAAGATTCGCGAGTTTGCCGCGAATCGAGCCATCGATAACCAGGTCGCCGGCGCGAATGACAACACCCCCAATAAGGGATGGGTCTTCCGCAACTTGCAGGCGCACTTCCCGGTCGAGTCGTGCACTGAGAACCTTGGCGAGTTTGTCTTGCTGTTCTTGGTTCAATGCAAAAGCACTGGTCACTTCAACGTCTACCGACTTCTCTTGCTCGGCCTTGTACAGGTCGAACAGAGCGGCAATCTCCGGCAAAAGCGGGAGACGGTCGTTTTCGGCAACGACGTGGATGAAGTTCTGCACTTTCACATCAAACTTGTCGCCGCACACGTCAATAAACGTAGCGGCCTTGTCTGCGCTCGTCAGTCGCGGGGCCTTGAGCACGCGCTGCATGGTGTCGTCTTGCGACACTGCTGCAGCCAGGCCGAGCATGGCTGACCAAGAGGCCAGCTGCTGGTGGGCCTGGGCGTGCTCGAAGGCTGCCTTAGCGTAAGGTCGGGCCAACGTGGTCAATTCTGCCATGATCGCCCTCGCTTAAATTTCAGCAGCCAGTTTGTTTACCAGCTCCGCGTGCGCGTTTTGATCGATTGTGGCACCCAGGATCTTCTCAGCACCGCCGACGGCCAGAGCACCCAGTTGGGCACGCAGCGCATCTTTGACACCATTCAGTTCCTGTTCGATCTCGGCCTGAGCCTGAACCTTCACACGGTCAGCGTCGATACGGGCTTTTTCAACAGCCTCTTCAACAATCTGGTTACCGCGTTTCTTGGCTTGCTCAATGATTTCAGCTGCCTGAGCCTTCGCTTCGCGCAGTTGCTGACCCGCTTTATCTTGGGCCAACTCCAGGTCGCGAGCTGCTCGTGCGGCAGCGTCCAGTCCATCCGCGATCTTCTTCTGACGTTCGTGCAAAGCCGCGATGACCGGAGGCCATACGAACTTCATGCAGAAAACAACAAAAATCAAGAACGCTAAGGACTGACCAATAATGGTTGCATTAATGTTCACGCCAATACCTCGCTCGTTCGTTGCACAACACACCAATCACTCGAAAAAACGAGTGATTAACCGGCGAGTTGACCAACGAAGGGGTTCGCGAAGGTGAAGAACAGAGCGATACCAACACCGATCATGGTCACGGCGTCGAGCAGGCCGGCAACGATGAACATTTTAACTTGCAGCATTGGAACCATTTCTGGCTGACGCGCTGCGCCTTCCAGGAACTTGCCGCCCAACAGGCCGAAACCAATGGCAGTACCCAGGGCGCCCAGGCCGATCAACAGTGCAACAGCGATAGCGGTTAGACCAACTACAGTTTCCATCTTTCCTCCCGACTTTTACGTCGTATGGTTTAGGTTTTTTAGATTTTAAAGCGGTAAAACAAATCGTTTCATAGCCCTTTGGGGCCACCTTCCCGTTTCACCGGGAAGGACATCAGACTAGTCGAGACTGGTCTTAATGGTTCTCTTCGTGCGCCATCGACAGGTAGACGATGGTCAGCATCATGAAGATAAACGCCTGCAGGGTGATGATCAGGATGTGGAACACAGCCCACGCCCACTGCAGAACAATGCCCAGGCCGCTAAGCCAGAGCAGGCCGCTGCCGAACATCACAGCGATCAGGATGAACACCAGCTCGCCGGCATACATGTTGCCGAACAGTCGCAGGGCCAGGGAAATCGGCTTGGCGATCAGGGTGACGAATTCCAGCAGGAAGTTCACCGGGATCAGCAGGGCTTGAACGAAGATGTTCTTGCTGCCGAACGGGTGCAGGGTCAGTTCGCCGATGAAGCCGCCGATGCCCTTGATCTTGATGCTGTAGAAAATGATCAACGCGAACACCGACAGGGCCATGCCCAAGGTAGCGTTCGGGTCAGTGGTCGATACCGCGCGGAATGGGATGTGCGGGTCGCCGCTGATCCACATGGCCACTTGCGGGATCCAGTCCACCGGGATCAGGTCGACGGCGTTCATCAGGAACACCCAGACGAAGATGGTCAGTGCCAGCGGTGAAATCACCGGGCTACGGCCATGGAAGCTGTCTTTCACGCTGCCATCGACGAATTCGACCAATACTTCAACGAAGTTCTGCAAAGCACCTGGCTGACCGGAAGTCGCCTTCTTTGCCGCCATGCGGAAAATCAGGACGAAGATCAGACCCAATGCGACCGACCAGCCCAGAGTATCCAGGTGGAAAGCCCAGAAGCCCATTTCTTTGGCTTCTGCTGCGGAGTGGGCAAAGCCCCAGCCGCCGTTGGGAAGCTGACCGAAGGTCAGGTTCTGCAAGTGGTGCTGGATATAGCCCGAAGCGGTTGTTTCTGCCATGGTTGCCTCAAACGCCCTAAGGTTTCGAAAGTCTTGTTTTCATTAGCAGGGGAGCGAACCAGCTGACCAGTTGGGTCAACACGAAGACGCCGAATACAGCTAGCGGCGCCAATGGCTTCACACCTGCAAAGGTCAGTGCAAACAGCACTGCCGTCAAAATCAGTTTCCCTGCCTCGCCGGCATAAAAGGACCGGACGATAGCCTGGGCTGCCCGGGCGCCGGAAAACCGAAAGGCCCTGTGAGCAAAATACATATTGGGCAGCAAGGCTATCAGGCCTCCGCAGAGTCCTGAGTATCCGGCTACGACCCCATGCCAATACCAAAGCGCCAATGCGGCGATCAGCAAAATGACAAATTGGGCCAATAAAACCGGAAAAACGGCCAAGCGATGGAACGGCAACGTGTTTGGCGTGCGGGTTTCCATCACTCTTGCTCCTCAATGGTCGGCTGCCGGAAATCAATAACTTGGCATAATTTGTGCCGACAAAATGCGCGCAGAGTATAGGGGCGGTTCTGCCCCTATTCAACTGCCGGGTAGTGATTTCCGACTGCACGCTACATAAGCAAATGTTTCAGCGGATGTGGGAAAGAACGCCCTGAAGCTCATCGAGGGAGTTATATCCGATAACCAATTGCCCTTTGCCCTTCTTACCGTGGCGAATTTGCACCGCAGAGCCCAGCCGCTCGGCCAGGCGCTGCTCAAGGCGCGCAATATCCGGATCAGTTTTGACCGTCTCGACCGGTGCAGGTTTACCACTGAGCCACTGGCGAACCAAGGCCTCGGTCTGACGAACGGTGAGACCTCGTGCGACAACGTGTCGCGCCCCTTCAACCTGTTGATTTTCCGGCAAACCGAGCAAAGCACGGGCATGACCCATTTCCAGGTCACCGTGGGACAGCATGGTCTTGATCACTTCCGGAAGCGCAATCAGGCGCAACAGGTTGGAAACCGTGACACGGGATTTGCCCACCGCATCGGCCACTTCCTGCTGGGTCAGCTTGAATTCCTGCTGCAGACGCTGCAGGGCAATGGCTTCCTCGATGGGATTGAGGTCTTCACGCTGGATATTCTCGATCAGCGCCATGGCAATGGCCGTTTCATCCGGCACATCACGCACCATCGCCGGGATGGTTTCCTGGCCGGCCTGCTGGCTGGCGCGCCAGCGGCGTTCACCGGCGATGATTTCAAACCGACCGCCGCCAATGGGGCGCACGACAATCGGCTGCATCACGCCCTGGGCCTTGATCGAGTTCGCCAACTCCTCCAGCGCCTGCGGGTCCATGTCCCGGCGCGGCTGGTACTTGCCACGCTGGATCAGGTCCAGGGGCAGGTGTTGCAGTTCACGGGAGTCGGCCTGGACCGCTTGCTCTTCCAGCGAAGTAACAGTCGGACCACTCAGCAGTGCATCCAGTCCACGTCCGAGACCTCGTTTCTTGACGGCCATGGGGATTCCTTAAGTTGGCTGGGCTGCAGCGGTGCGTGAGTTGCGACGTTGGCGACGAACCATCTCGCCGGCCAGCGCCAGGTAGGCAATGGCACCACGCGATGACTTGTCGTACGCCAGCGCGGGCATGCCATAGCTTGGCGCTTCGGCCAGGCGGATGTTACGCGGGATCACTGTGTCGTAGAGCTGGTCGCCGAAGTGTTCCTTGAGCTGCGCCGACACATCGTTCATCAGGCTCAGGCGCGGGTCATACATGGTCCGCAGCAGGCCTTCGACCTTCAGGTTCGGGTTGAGCAACTCGGCGATACGCTTGATGTTATCCACAAGGTCGCTCAAACCCTCGAGGGCGAAGTACTCGCACTGCATGGGGATGATCACCCCATCGGCGGCGACCAACGCGTTGAGCGTCAGCATCGACAGCGACGGCGGGCAGTCGATCAAAATGTAGTCGTAATTCTCGCGGATCGGCGCCAGGGCGCTGCGCAGACGGCTTTCTTTCATCTGCATTTCCAGCAGCACCACTTCCGCCGCGGTCAGGTCGCGGTTGGCCGGCAGCAGTTGATAACCGCCGTGTTCGGAGTAGTGCATAGCCTGGGCCAGGTCGCACTCGCCTATCAGCAAGTCGTAGACCGAGTTTTCCAGGCCGTGTTTATCCACACCGCTACCCATGGTGGCGTTGCCCTGTGGATCGAGATCGATCAACAGCACCCGACGCTTGGTAGCGACCAGGGATGCTGCGAGGTTGATGCAGGTGGTGGTTTTGCCCACGCCACCTTTCTGGTTCGCTATCGCGAATACCTTAGCCATTCTTGCTTGTGTTCCCAATCATGCCGTGCGGCGCAGTATCAGCAGATGGCGTTGGCCTTGGCAACCGGGTACGGCCAAGGCGTGTTCGCTATCGAGGTGGAAGTCTGCCGGCAATGCTAACAGCTCGTCGCTTGGATGAACGCCCTTCATTGCCAGCCAACGGGTGTTCAGGTCGCCCAGGTGGCGGGTCCAGTTGCTGAAGTTCTCCATGCTGCTGAAGGCCCTGGAAACAATTCCATTGAAAGGCAGTTCAGGCGTGAAGGCTTCGACGCGGCTGTGGATAACTTGCAGGTTGTCCAGCTTGAGTTCGAGTTTGACCTGGGTCAGGAAGCGGGTTTTCTTGCCGTTGCTGTCCAGGCAAGTCACTTGCGACTCGGGAAACAGGATCGCCAACGGGATGCCAGGCATGCCACCGCCACTGCCAACGTCCAGCCAGCGGCCGTTTTCGATGAAGGGCATCACGCTCAAGCTGTCGAGCAGATGCCGCGAAACCATTTCGTCCGGATCGCGCACCGCAGTGAGGTTGTAGGCCTTGTTCCACTTGATCAACAGGGCCAGGTAGCCCAACAGCAACTCGTGCTGGGCTGCGGTCAGGTCCACACCCAACTGGCGTGCACCTGTGGATAACTCTTCGGCGTGTTGCGAGGTGACCAACGAACTCAAGCGCTTTGCTCCAACTGACGGCCCGCGCCGCGTTTTTTCAAATGAATCATCAACAGCGAAATGGCTGCCGGGGTGACGCCCGGGATACGGGAAGCCTGGCCCAACGTCTCGGGACGAGTTATCCCCAGCTTGCTTTGAATCTCTTTGGACAGCCCGGAAATCCCGGTGTAATCGATATCCACAGGCAGCTTGGTGTCTTCACTGGCGCGCAGCCGGGCGATCTCGTCCTGCTGGCGGTCAATGTAACCGGCGTATTTGGTCTTGATTTCGACCTGCTCGGCCACCTGTGGATCTTCTGCGCCGCCGCCGGTTACCGAGACTAGACCAGCGTAGTCGATTTCCGGGCGGGACAGCAGGTTCAACAGGTTGTACTCGTGGGTCAGCGGCGTGCCGAATTTTTCGGCAATGGCATCGCCCTGTTCGGTGCCCGGGCGGACCCAGGTACTTTTCAGGCGCTGCTCTTCCAGTTCGATGCTTTCGCGTTTTTTGCAGAACGCTGCCCAACGTGCGTCATCGACCAGGCCCAGCTCGCGACCTTTTTCGGTCAGGCGCAGGTCGGCGTTGTCTTCGCGCAGGATCAGGCGATATTCGGCCCGGGAAGTGAACATCCGGTACGGTTCCTGGGTACCCAGGGTAATCAGGTCGTCGACCAACACCCCGATGTACGCTTCATCGCGACGCGGGCACCAGCTGTCTTTGCCCTGGGCGCGCAATGCGGCGTTGGTCCCGGCCAGCAAACCCTGGGCGCCGGCCTCTTCGTAACCGGTGGTGCCGTTGATTTGCCCAGCGAAGAACAGGCCGCCGATCACTTTGGTTTCCAGGCTGTATTTCAAGTCCCGCGGATCGAAGTAGTCGTACTCGATGGCGTAGCCGGGGCGCACGATGTGGGCGTTTTCCATGCCGCGAATCGACTGCACGATCTGGATTTGCACGTCGAACGGCAGGGAAGTGGAAATTCCGTTCGGGTACAGCTCGTGGGTAGTCAAACCTTCCGGCTCGATGAAGACCTGGTGGCTTTCCTTGTCGGCAAAGCGGTGGATCTTGTCCTCGATCGACGGGCAATAACGCGGGCCGATGCCTTCGATCACGCCCGAGTACATCGGCGAACGATCAAGGTTGGCAGCGATGATTTCGTGAGTGCGCGCGTTGGTGTGGGTAATCCAGCAGCTCACCTGCTTGGGGTGCTGCTCCTTGGAACCCATGAACGACATCACCGGAATCGGCGTATCCCCGGCCTGTTCGGTCATCACCGAGAAATCCACAGAACGCCCGTCGATACGCGGCGGGGTCCCGGTTTTCAGGCGACCGACACGCAGTGGCAGTTCGCGCAGGCGATGAGCCAGGGCGATGGACGGCGGATCGCCGGCGCGGCCGCCGGAATAGTTCTGCATCCCGATGTGGATAAGTCCACCGAGGAAGGTACCAGTGGTCAACACCACGGATTCTGCGAAGAAACGCAGGCCCATTTGCGTAACAACACCGCGCACCTGGTCCTGTTCGACGATCAGGTCATCTGCGGCCTGTTGAAATATCCACAGGTTGGCCTGGTTTTCCAGGGTTTCGCGCACCGCGGCCTTGTACAGGATGCGGTCGGCTTGTGCCCGAGTAGCACGCACCGCCGGGCCTTTGCGGCTGTTGAGCACGCGAAATTGAATACCACCCTTGTCGGTAGCCATGGCCATCACACCGCCAAGGGCGTCGATTTCCTTGACCAGATGGCTTTTGCCGATCCCACCAATGGCGGGGTTGCAACTCATGGCACCGAGGGTTTCCACGTTGTGCGTCAGCAACAGGGTTTTGACCCCCATGCGGGCTGACGCCAGTGCTGCCTCGGTACCGGCATGACCGCCGCCGATGACGATCACTTCAAAACGGGAAGGGAAATCCACCACGCACCTCGTGCCTGCTTATGTAGGTAATCAGGAATTGTTTGTTGAAAGAGTTTTAGAGCTATGGCGGCAAGTATAGGGACTTAGCCGTTCCTAAAGAACCCTTTGCACAAAATTTAACCAGCTGTGGATGAATCACAGACAATAGAAATTAAAAGAGAGAAATTTATTAAATCTTTGTTTTTATGTTTATTTCTACTGAGCCTACTTTCTGTGGATAGATCTCTATAGCCCTTTATTTACGTACTGTACAGAGATTCAAAAGTCTGTGGTTAGGTGCCAATGAGGCCCTTGGATAAGTGCTTTAAGCCTGTGGATTAAACAGGTGGTTATCCACAGAGGGGTTTTTACTCAGGTTTCAAGCCCTGTTATCAACTGGGCACAGGGGCGGTTATTCACAGGGCTTAATCCACAGAAAAGCATCAGCCGCGGCAAATTCCGTCCACGGCAAGGCCACCTCGGGGCGAGGTTATTGTCAGAAAATACTCAGGGGTGTCCTGAAACGGACAAAACAGACAGGCACCAATGGCCTGTCTGTGAACTACGAAGGGTTATTTACCGATGCAGAAACTGGAAAAGATCCTGCCGAGCAGGTCATCGGAACTGAATGCCCCGGTAATCTCCCCCAGAAGCTGCTGTGCCTGGCGCAAATCCTCAGCCAGAAGCTCCCCAGCACCTGCCAGGGTCAACTGCGCCCGGCCATGCTCAAGGGCGGCACTGGCATGGCGCAACGCCTCAAGGTGGCGGCGACGCGCACTGAAGCTGCTTTCCGAAGTCTGTTCATAGCCCATGCAGGCCTTGAGATGATCGCGCAGCAGCTCCAGGCCATCGCCGGCAGACTTGGCGCTGAGGCTGATGGTGACATGGCCATCGTCGCTGACCTCCAGGGCAATCGCCTCACCCGTGAGGTCTGCCTTGTTGCGAATCAGCGTGACCTTGGCCGGGTCCGGCCGTTGCTCAAGGAACTCCGGCCACAGGGCAAAAGGATCCACGGCCTCTGGCGCGGTGGCATCCACCACCAGCAACACCCGATCGGCTTCCCCGATGGCCTTGAGCGCCCGTTGCACGCCGATTTTTTCCACCTGGTCATCGGTGTCACGCAAACCGGCGGTATCGACCACGTGCAGCGGCATGCCATCAATGTGGATATGTTCGCGCAGGATATCCCGGGTGGTGCCGGCAATTTCGGTGACAATCGCCGCTTCACGCCCCGCCAGGGCGTTGAGCAAGCTGGACTTGCCGGCGTTGGGCCGGCCGGCAATCACCACGGTCATGCCATCGCGCAGCAATGCGCCCTGCCCGGCTTCCTTCAAAACTGTGGATAACTCGTCTCGTACCTTATCGAGCATGGCCAGGACATGGCCATCGGCAAGAAAGTCGATTTCTTCTTCCGGGAAATCAATCGCGGCCTCGACATAGATGCGCAAACTGATCAATTGCTCGGTGAGGTTATGCACACGCAGGGAAAATGCCCCCTGCAACGAGCGCAAGGCATTGCGCGCCGCCTGTGCAGAACTGGCCTCGATCAGGTCGGCAATCGCCTCGGCCTGGGCCAGGTCGAGCTTGTCGTTGAGAAACGCGCGCTCGCTGAACTCACCAGGCCGCGCCAGACGGCAGCCCAACTGCAGGCAGCGCTGTAGCAGCATGTCGAGGACGATAGGCCCGCCATGGCCTTGCAGTTCCAGCACATCCTCACCGGTGAAAGAGTTTGGGCCCGGGAAATACAGGGCCAGGCCCTCATCCAGTACCTCAAGATCCTCGCCGAAAAAAGGCCCGTAATGCGCATACCGGGGCTTGAGCTCGCGGCCGCTGATCGCTTGGGCGGCAATGCCCGCAAGTGGCCCGGAAATACGAACGATGCCGACACCGCCCCGGCCTTGAGCGGTGGCGACGGCAGCGATGGTTTCACGAGGAGCGCTCATCAGCGGTTTCCCAGACAAAAGTGACAGAATGCAAAACGCCCCACGAGGGGGCGTCTTGAGTGGTTATCCACAGAGTAAGTTACGCCTCGGCTTTTTTGGCAGCCGCTTCGATCTTACGTGTGATGTACCACTGTTGAGAGATCGACAACACGTTGTTGACCACCCAGTACAGAACCAGACCAGCCGGGAACCACAGGAAGAAGAAGGTGAAGATGATTGGCATCATTTTCATTACCTTGGCCTGCATCGGATCCGGAGGCGTCGGGTTCAGACGCTGCTGGATGAACATGGTTGCGCCCATGATGATCGGCAGGATAAAGAACGGGTCTTTGATCGACAGGTCAGTTATCCACAGCATGAACGGCGCCTGGCGCATTTCCACGCTTTCCAGGAGTACCCAGTACAGCGACAGGAACACCGGCATCTGTACCAGAATCGGCAAGCATCCACCCAGCGGGTTGATCTTCTCTTTCTTGTACAGCTCCATCATGGCTTGCGACATTTTCTGCCGGTCATCGCCATGTTGCTCTTTGAGTGCAGCCAGTTTCGGCGCAACGGCGCGCATACGGGCCATCGACTTGTAGCTGGCGGCCGACAGAGGGAAGAAAATCCCTTTGATCAGCATGGTCAGGAAGATGATCGACCAGCCCCAGTTACCGACGATGCTGTGGATATGTTGCAGCAACCAGAAGATCGGCTGGGCAATGAACCACAGGATGCCGTAATCCACAGTCAGTTCCAGACCTGGGGATAACTCCTTGAGTACCGCCTGGCTTTTCGGGCCGGCATACAGGGTGGCGCTGGTTTCAGCCTTGGCTCCTGGTGCAACGGTCAACGCCGGGCCAGTGAAACCAATGATGTAGTTACCCTGGTTGTCCTTGCGGGTCTGGACCAGGTTGGCTTCGCCCTTATTCGGGATCCACGCGGTTACAAAGTAGTGTTGCAGCCAGGCTACCCAACCACCTTGGACCGTTTCTTTCAGCGCGCCCTTGTCGATGTCTTTCATCGACACTTTCTTGTACGGCTCGTTACTTGTCCACAGGGCGGCGCCCAGGTAAGTCGCGGTGCCGGTGGCAGTGCTGGAAGATGGATCGGAACTGCCATCACGCTTGAGCTGGGCAAACAGGTTGCCAGTCCAGGTCTTTTCGCTGGTGTTATCGATCAGGTAGGTGACTTTCAGATCGTACAAACCGCGCGTGAAGCTGAAGCGCTTGATGTAATTGACGCCGTCGTGACTGAATTTCAGGTCGACGTTCAACTGGTTTTGGCCATCAGCCAGTTGATAAGTCTTCTGTTCGGTCGAATAAACCGGACGACCGGTAGCACGAGCATCAGGGCCATCAGTGCCAGTCAGGCCGCTTTGTGCCAGATAAACACGCTCGCCACCGTTATCGAACAACTGGAATGGAACATCCGGATGGTCTTGGCGACGTGGGTACAGTGGCAATTTCAGCTGGGCGATATCGCCGCCCTGTGGATCGATCGCCAGGTCCAACACATCCGTCTTGACGTGGATGAGGTCTTTATTGGTGATGACCGCGTTATCTACAGGGGTGCTGGTATCGGCATTCGCGCTGGGTACATCGGCACTGGCGGAAGCATTGTTACCCAACGGTGCATCTGCAATAGCAGGAGCAGACTGATTGGTAGCAACATTCTGAGTCGGCAGGGCAGCCTGGCCATAGTCCTGGTTCCATTTCAGAACCATAACGTAGGACACGATTGCCAGGGCGACGATCAGGATCGTGCGTTTAATATCCATGATTACTCGGCCATCGAAGAAGAACGGGAGGTAGGGATAGGCGGAACCGGGTCATAACCACCGGGATTCCACGGATGACAGCGACCTAAACGACGAAAGGTCAGCCAGCCACCGCGTAGAAGGCCATGATTTTCTATGGCTTCATACGCGTAGCAGGAACAACTGGGGTAGAAACGACAGTGGCTGGCCATCAGCGGACTAATGGCATAACGGTAAAACTGGATCGGAACGAGGGCCAGTTTACGCATCAGTGCTGTCTACCCCTACAGTTTCGGGGCTGACTGCTGGGGTCGGCTTGCTGGTGCGAGCCAAACGTTTCCAGAGCTTGCCGAAATGCTGAATCAATTCGGGGTTTTCTACGTCCCCCAAGCCTTTGCGCGCGACGATAACAATATCCCAACCAACCAGAGTCTCCTGGTGGAGGCGAAACGATTCGCGCATCAGACGCTTGAGGCGATTGCGCTCAACGGAGAGCTTTACGCTCTTCTTGCCGATCACCAACCCGAGACGGGGGTGATCCAGATCGTTGTTACGCGCAAGGAGCAGGAGATTTTTCCCCGGAACCTTGCCGGTGGGGGAGTCAAAGACTGCCTTGAAGTGCCGGGGGGTTAGCAGACGCTTTTCCCGACTGAAGTCCTGACTCACCACCAGTACCGGATTATCAAACTGCCAGACGCGCACGACCTTTGGCGCGGCGACGCGACAGGACAGCACGGCCGTTCTTGGTAGCCATGCGAGCACGGAAACCGTGGGTACGGGCGCGTTTGATGGTGCTTGGTTGGAAAGTACGTTTCATGGCGTGTTACCTGGTTCGTCCACAACGGGCCGGAATGGCCCCCGTTTTAAGAGACCGGGGATTCTAGAGAAAGCAAGCCTCTAGGTCAATTTCCAACCAGCTATTCCTTCAATTAGATATCTGAAGGCATCGGGACCGATTCCGTGCGGTTCGACTTTGACGAGCAATGCCATAGATATAAAAATAAAGAAGGAAGTTATTTAAAGCTTTTCTGTAAAGCTTATAAAAGCTAGGCACGCGATCTTCTGTGGATAACTACCTTTAGACCATATTCCACGTGCTGTACAGAGAATGACAACACGGGGGAGAAACGGTGCTCTGCCTGTGCTGCGCTATCGGATAAGCTGTGTGTGGAATGGCTACTTATCCACAGGCCGGTTACCCACAGACTTTCGACCCCACTTGTACAACGAGCTTAGGGGCGCTTATCCACAGAGCTTATGCACAGACCATTTGTCGCCTTTTTTACGGTTAAGGCATTGATTCTTGGCGGCCTGTGAGCAACCTACATGTGGATAAGTGGGCCGCTCGCCGCTACAATGGCGGCTGTTTTTGCCTCACCGGCTTTCAACTTAGGGGATATCCGTGTCAGTGGAACTTTGGCAGCAGTGCGTGGAGCTTTTGCGCGATGAGCTGCCTGCCCAGCAATTCAACACCTGGATCCGTCCACTACAGGTCGAAGCCGAAGGCGACGAGTTGCGTGTCTACGCACCCAATCGTTTTGTTCTCGACTGGGTCAACGAGAAGTACCTAAGCCGCGTTCTCGAATTGTTCGACGAACATGGCAATGGGATGGCTCCAGCGCTCTCCTTATTAATAGGCAGCAAACGCAGCTCCGCGCCGCGTGCCGCGCCGAATGCGCCGCTGGCCGCGGCTGCCTCGCACGCCCAGGCTGCGGCAGCCCCGGTTAACCACGCACCAGCCACCGCTGCGCCAGCCCCGAGCAAATCCGTGGCGCAAAAAAATGCGCCAGTGAGCGAAGAGCCGTCCCGCGACAGCTTCGACCCCATGGCAGGAGCCAGTTCGCAGCAGGCCCCGGTGCGCGCCGAGCAGCGCACGGTCCAGGTCGAAGGTGCGCTCAAGCACACCAGTTACCTGAACCGCACCTTTACCTTTGAAAACTTCGTCGAAGGTAAATCCAACCAGTTGGCCCGCGCCGCCGCCTGGCAGGTGGCCGACAATCCCAAGCACGGTTACAACCCGCTCTTCCTTTACGGCGGCGTCGGCTTGGGTAAGACGCACTTGATGCATGCTGTGGGTAACCACCTATTAAAGAAGAATCCGAATGCCAAGGTCGTGTACCTGCACTCGGAGCGCTTCGTAGCCGACATGGTCAAGGCATTGCAACTCAATGCGATCAACGAATTCAAGCGCTTCTATCGCTCCGTCGATGCGCTGCTGATCGATGACATTCAATTCTTCGCGCGCAAGGAACGTTCCCAGGAAGAGTTTTTCCACACGTTCAACGCCCTGCTTGAAGGCGGCCAGCAGGTCATCCTCACCAGCGACCGTTACCCGAAGGAAATCGAAGGCCTGGAAGAGCGCCTCAAATCGCGCTTCGGCTGGGGCCTGACCGTTGCGGTAGAGCCGCCGGAACTGGAAACCCGGGTCGCGATCCTGATGAAGAAAGCCGACCAGGCGAAAGTCGATCTGCCTCACGATGCGGCATTCTTCATTGCCCAGCGTATTCGCTCCAACGTGCGTGAGCTCGAAGGTGCGCTCAAGCGCGTTATCGCTCACTCGCACTTCATGGGCCGCGATATCACTATCGAGCTGATTCGCGAATCCCTGAAGGACCTGTTGGCGCTGCAAGACAAGCTGGTCAGTGTGGATAACATTCAACGCACCGTGGCCGAGTACTACAAGATCAAGATTTCCGACCTGCTGTCCAAGCGCCGCTCGCGCTCGGTAGCGCGTCCCCGTCAGGTGGCCATGGCGCTCTCCAAGGAGCTGACCAACCACAGCCTGCCGGAAATTGGCGATGTGTTTGGTGGTCGCGACCACACCACGGTCTTGCACGCGTGCCGCAAGATCAATGAACTTAAGGAATCCGACGCGGATATTCGCGAGGACTACAAGAACCTGCTGCGTACACTGACAACTTGATGAACACCAGCGCAGCTTATTAAGGCAAGGGACTAGACCATGCATTTCACCATTCAACGCGAAGCCCTGTTGAAACCCCTGCAACTGGTCGCAGGCGTCGTCGAGCGCCGACAGACCTTGCCGGTACTTTCCAACGTATTGTTGGTTGTCGAAGGCCAGCAGTTGTCGTTGACCGGTACCGACCTGGAAGTCGAACTGGTTGGTCGCGTACAGCTGGAAGAACCCGCCGAGCCCGGTGAGATCACCGTGCCTGCGCGCAAGCTGATGGATATCTGCAAAAGCCTGCCCAATGATGCGCTGATCGACATCAAGGTTGATGAGCAGAAGTTGGTGGTCAAGGCTGGGCGCAGTCGTTTCACCTTGTCGACCCTGCCGGCCAACGATTTCCCGACGGTAGAAGAAGGTCCCGGTTCGCTGACTTGCAGCCTGGAGCAAAGCCGCCTGCGCCGTTTGATCGAACGCACCAGCTTCGCCATGGCCCAGCAGGATGTGCGTTACTACCTCAACGGCATGCTGCTGGAAGTCTCCGAAGGCATCATCCGTGCCGTGGCCACCGACGGTCACCGTCTGGCAATGTGCTCGATGAAGGCCGATATCGGTCAGCCGGACCGCCACCAGGTCATCGTGCCGCGCAAAGGTATCCTTGAACTGGCGCGCCTGCTCACCGAGCCGGACGGTAACGTCAGCATCGTCCTGGGCCAGCACCATATCCGTGCCACCACGGGCGAGTTCACCTTCACCTCCAAACTGGTAGACGGCAAGTTCCCGGACTACGAGCGCGTGCTACCCAAAGGCGGCGACAAGCTGGTGATCGGTGATCGCCAGGCGCTACGTGAAGCGTTCAGCCGTACTGCGATCCTGTCCAACGAGAAGTACCGTGGTATTCGCCTGCAATTGGCCAACGGCCAGCTGAAAATCCAGGCCAACAACCCGGAACAGGAAGAAGCGGAAGAAGAAGTAGGCGTCGACTACAACGGTGGATCCCTGGAAATCGGCTTCAACGTGAGCTACCTGCTGGACGTGCTGGGTGTGATGACCACCGAGCAAGTGCGTCTGATCCTGTCGGACTCCAACAGCAGCGCCCTGGTGCAAGAATCCGATAACGACGACTCGGCTTATGTTGTTATGCCGATGCGCCTGTAATCATGCTCAGCAGAAGCTAGATGTCCCTCAGTCGCGTCTCGGTCACCGCGGTGCGCAATCTGCACCCGGTGACCTTCTCCCCCTCCCCCCGCATCAATATCCTCCATGGCGCCAACGGCAGTGGCAAAACCAGCGTGCTGGAAGCCATTCACTTGCTGGGCCTGGCTCGTTCCTTCCGCAGCGCCCGCCTGTTACCGGTGATTCAATACGAGCAATTGGCGTGCACCGTTTTTGGCCAGGTCGAACTGGCGCAAGGCGGGCACAGCAGCCTGGGGATATCTCGTGATCGGCAGGGAGAGTTCCAGATCCGTATCGATGGACAGAATGCGCGCAGTGCAGCGCAGTTGGCGGAAATCCTACCCCTGCAATTGATCAACCCTGACAGCTTCCGTTTACTGGAGGGGGCACCAAAAATTCGCCGGCAGTTCCTCGATTGGGGAGTGTTCCACGTGGAACCGAGGTTCATGGCCACGTGGCAGCGCCTGCAGAAGGCCCTGCGGCAGCGGAACTCATGGCTGCGGCATGGTACACTTGACGCCGCTTCGCAAGCGGCCTGGGACCGTGAACTGTGCCTGGCCAGCGACGAAATAGATGAATACCGCCGCACCTACATCAAAGCCTTGAAACCAGTCTTTGAACAGACCTTGAGTGAGTTGCTGGAACTCGAGGGACTGACGCTGAGCTACTACCGTGGTTGGGACAAAGAGCGTGACTTGAGTGCAGTACTCGCCACCTCTTTGCAACGGGATCAGCAAATTGGCCACACCCAGGCAGGGCCGCAACGCGCTGATTTGCGCCTTAGATTAGGTGCACATAACGCCGCGGATATCTTGTCCCGTGGCCAGCAGAAGTTGGTGGTCTGCGCGTTGCGTATCGCCCAGGGGCACTTGGTTAGCCAGGCCCGGCGCGGGCAGTGTATTTATCTGGTGGATGACTTGCCGTCCGAATTGGACGAGCAACACCGCCGCGCGCTATGCCGCTTGTTGGAAGACTTACGCTGCCAGGTATTTATTACCTGTGTAGACCACGAATTATTGAGGGAAGGCTGGCAGACGGAAACGCCAGTCGCTTTGTTCCACGTGGAACAAGGCCGTATCACCCAGACCCACGACCATCGGGAGTGAAGGCATGAGCGAAGAAAACACGTACGACTCGACCAGCATTAAAGTGCTGAAAGGTTTGGATGCCGTACGCAAACGTCCCGGTATGTACATTGGCGACACCGATGATGGTAGCGGTCTGCACCACATGGTGTTCGAGGTGGTCGACAACTCCATCGACGAAGCGCTCGCCGGCCATTGCGACGACATCAGCATCATCATCCACCCGGATGAATCCATCACCGTACGCGACAACGGTCGCGGCATTCCGGTAGATGTGCATAAAGAAGAAGGCGTATCGGCAGCAGAGGTCATCATGACCGTGCTCCACGCCGGCGGTAAGTTCGACGACAACTCCTATAAAGTATCCGGCGGTTTGCACGGTGTAGGTGTGTCGGTGGTAAACGCCCTGTCGGAAGAACTGATCCTGACTGTGCGCCGCAGCGGTAAGATCTGGGAACAGACCTACGTCCACGGCGTGCCTCAAGCACCTATGGCGATCGTTGGCGACAGCGAAACCACAGGCACCCAGATTCACTTCAAGCCTTCGGCTGACACCTTCAAGAATATCCACTTCAGCTGGGACATCCTGGCCAAGCGGATTCGTGAGCTGTCCTTCCTCAACTCCGGTGTGGGTATCGTCCTCAAGGACGAGCGCAGCGGCAAGGAAGAGCTGTTCAAGTACGAAGGCGGCCTGCGTGCATTCGTTGAATACCTGAACACCAACAAGACTGCGGTCAACCAGGTGTTCCACTTCAACATCCAGCGTGAAGACGGCATCGGCGTGGAAATCGCCTTGCAGTGGAACGACAGCTTCAACGAGAATCTGTTGTGCTTCACCAACAACATTCCACAGCGCGATGGCGGTACTCACCTGGTGGGTTTCCGTTCCGCACTGACGCGTAACCTGAACACCTACATCGAAGCCGAAGGCCTGGCGAAGAAGCATAAAGTCGCCACTACTGGTGACGATGCCCGCGAAGGCCTGACCGCGATTATTTCGGTCAAGGTCCCGGATCCGAAGTTCAGTTCCCAGACCAAAGACAAGCTGGTTTCTTCTGAAGTGAAGACGGCTGTCGAACAGGAAATGGGCAAGTACTTCTCCGACTTCCTGCTGGAAAACCCCAACGAAGCCAAGCTGGTCGTCGGCAAGATGATCGACGCGGCACGGGCCCGTGAAGCGGCGCGTAAAGCCCGTGAAATGACCCGTCGTAAAGGCGCGCTGGATATCGCTGGCCTGCCGGGCAAACTGGCGGACTGCCAGGAGAAGGACCCTGCCCTCTCCGAACTGTACCTGGTGGAAGGTGACTCTGCTGGCGGTTCCGCCAAGCAGGGTCGTAACCGTCGCACCCAGGCGATCCTGCCGTTGAAGGGTAAGATCCTCAACGTCGAGAAGGCCCGTTTCGACAAGATGATTTCCTCCCAGGAAGTCGGCACCTTGATCACCGCCCTGGGCTGTGGCATTGGTCGCGACGAGTACAACATCGACAAGTTGCGCTATCACAACATCATCATCATGACCGATGCTGACGTCGACGGTTCGCACATCCGTACCCTGCTGCTGACCTTCTTCTTCCGTCAGTTGCCGGAGCTGATCGAGCGTGGCTACATCTACATCGCCCAGCCGCCGTTGTACAAAGTGAAAAAGGGCAAGCAAGAGCAATACATCAAAGACGACGACGCCATGGAAGAGTACATGACGCAGTCGGCCCTGGAAGATGCCAGCCTGCACCTGAACGACGAAGCCCCGGGCATCTCGGGTGAGGCGCTGGAGCGTCTGGTAAACGACTTCCGCATGGTGATGAAGACCCTCAAGCGTTTGTCGCGCCTGTACCCTCAGGAGCTGACCGAGCACTTCATCTACCTGCCGGCCGTCAGCCTGGAGCAGTTGGGCGATCACGCAGCGATGCAGGATTGGCTGGCCCAGTACGAAGTGCGCCTGCGCACCGTCGAGAAGTCTGGCCTGGTGTACAAAGCCAGCCTGCGTGAAGACCGTGAACGTAACGTCTGGCTGCCAGAGGTCGAACTGATCTCCCACGGCCTGTCGAACTACGTCACCTTCAACCGCGACTTCTTCGGCAGTAACGACTACAAGACCGTAGTAACCCTGGGCGCGCAACTGAGCACCCTGCTGGACGACGGCGCGTACATCCAGCGCGGCGAACGCAAGAAGCAGGTCAAGGAGTTCAAGGAAGCCCTGGACTGGTTGATGGCAGAAAGCACCAAGCGTCACACCATCCAGCGATACAAAGGTCTGGGCGAAATGAACCCTGACCAGCTGTGGGAAACCACCATGGACCCAGCCCAGCGCCGTATGCTGCGTGTGACCATCGAAGACGCCATTGGCGCGGACCAGATCTTCAACACCCTGATGGGTGATGCGGTCGAGCCACGTCGTGACTTCATCGAGAGCAATGCCTTGGCAGTGTCCAACCTGGACTTCTGATAACGCTATTGCCAAACAAAAAAGGCCAACGTTTAACGTTGGCCTTTTTTATTGCCCAGATTTTGGAGCCCTTTTTAAATGCTCCACGTGGAACATCGGCTACGCCGTCGCTGCGGTCACGCTCTCCAACCGATAGCCGTACCCATAGATCGTCAGCAGCTGCCAACCCCGCTCCGGCGTCAGCCCAAGCTTGTTTCGTAGCCGATAAATGTGGGTATCCAGCGGGCGCGAAGACACCATTTCTTCATGGGTCCAGAACCGTTCATAGAGATATTCCCGTGACAGCGGCCGGGCCAGGTTGGCGAAGAGGCAGCGTGCCAGGCGGTATTCCCTTTCGGTCAGGTTGATTGGATCACCCGCGCGGCTGACGGTCAGTTCGGCATCGTCGAAGGTCAGGTCGTTGAAAACCAGCACTTCGGTGGCAGCAGATTTCTGCAGGCCGTGACGACGCAGGACGGCACTCACCCGTGCCTTCAGTTCGTTGGGGCGAAACGGTTTGCTGACGTAGTCATCGGCACCGCTGTTCAGGGCCTGGACGATATCGCTCTCGGCATCGCGGCTGGTCAGCATAATCACGGGCGGTGGCGCCTCCATGTGCTCACGGGTCCAGCGCAGGATCGCGATGCCGCTCAGGTCCGGCAACTGCCAGTCGAGTACCAGCAAGTCGAAGGTTTCTCGGCGCAGTTGGCGCAGCAAGTCTTCGCCACGTTCGAAGCAATGCAGCGTCCATGGCTGCTCCGAGGCACTTGGGATTTGTCGCAGTGTCTGTTCCACCCGCCGCAATTCGGCAGGTTCGTCATCCAGTATCGCGACACGCATGGCAGGGTCCTTTCTTCTTGAAGAATGTTGCAGCGGTTGAAGAGAGCGTAATGGTTCACCGTTGAATCTGAACAATTGTGGCCAGTTTCTCAAGCTCCCTGAATCTCTCGGTACGCTGATATCAGATAGCCCTAAGGCCGTTAAACATCGCGTACCCAGCTGGAAAGATACCGGCTCAAGCCCCTCAGGAAAAGGATCAATGCCAATCAGGTTTTATGCGCTGTCGGGACAGGTGTGTCTCGTGCAGAAGGTCAGAGTGTGGGGAAAGATGTTCATGCTGGTGATGGCAACAGGTTTTGGCACAGAAATGGTGGATGCCTGCAGCCCGGCACAGTCTGCCCCACTTGACGAAATGACGGTGTACGCCGAATCCGTAGACGGCCTCGGTTACGCAGGACTCAGGGAAATCGATGCCCCGCAGGCGTTTCAACACGGAAGCTTGCTGGACCAGGATCAACGATGGATCTTCTAAATCTGAACAAATGTTGCACTACTCCCCTATGCACCACTCTTGTAGGTAAATTCTCTTTCGCTGAGTGACACATGGAGGGCGTGCGCGGGAAGCGCTCTCGATACACGGACGTATCATCTGTAGTCCGCGGTTCGCCATGGGCTGCTGTCGGAGGGATGTGAGGGACAGTATTTCTTCGATGTACATCCGGTTCGACGTCGTCGATCCGGCAGACACAGGGATGTGTCACCTTTCTTGGCGCCTCATCCCTACCACTACGGCTATCGAGTTCGATGCGTCATCGGGTATCGTAGGCGAGATTCAAGGTCCTGCCGCCGCAAGACGCTTTCTGAATGTGCAGTCTGACGGACCTTTAGAACTAGAACCTTGATGAGCGCCATGACCCTCTTTCCTCGTCGCTATTCCCTTTCCTCTTTGTTTGGCTCAAGCCTGGCCCTGGCCCTGGTTGTCACCAGCCCACAAGTCCTCGCCAAGCCTGCACCTGTGCGCGCGCCCTACATTGATGACAACCTGATGTGCCGGGCACAGCCGCTGCCGGCAGTCGTGCAGAACCTTACCGGTGAAGCCTGGAAGCTGGACGCCAAGGGGCGCCCCAGTGTGTTGGAAGAAGGCATGCTGATCGATGAGCAGGAAAGCGTAAAAACCTCGCCATCGGCGTTTGTCAGCCTGTTGCTGGGCGATGGCTCACGCATCGTCCTGCCCTCCAGCTCCGAGGTGCGTTTGCATTTGGTGGAAGAACAGGCGATCCCCCAGGTCATCCTGCAACAAGGCCAGGTCGAGGCCTACGTACTCAAGCGCACCAGTGACTATGACCGTTTTCAGATCGTGACCCCGGTGGGCGTACTGGGCGTGCGCGGTACGCACTTTCGTGTGCGTAACGACGATCAGCAATCGGTGGTCGAAGTGCTCAACGGCCAGGTAGCCGCCAGCCGTACCGAACCGCAGCCGGTAGGCAAACAGCTGAAGAACAAGCCGCAGACGGGCCCGGTGGAAGGTGAACTGAAGGTCGGCGCTCGACAAGGTGTGCTGCTCAAGCCCCAGGGCGAGTTGAAGACAGTCGACCTATTGCCCGCGCCGCGCCTGATGGGCCAGGACGGCCAGAAAGGCGATGCGCCGGTATGGACATTGATCCTGCACCCGCAACCGGGGGCCCAGCGCTACCGTGCGCAAGTGGCTACCGATAAAACCTTCATGAACATCAAGCAGGAAAACTTCTCCAGTGAGCCGCGCTTGAGCTTCACTGGACTCAAGGCCTCGTTCTATCACGTGCGCGTGTCGGCCTTTGATGACCAGGGACTGGAAGGAGAAGCAGGCGTTTATGACATCTTCTACTACCCACCTGCCACCCGTGTGCAGTAGCAGCGCGGCGCTCGCACGGTGAAGTGGTGGCGCCGGGCTGAACAGCGCCAGCCGACCCAGGCCCAACGCCTGTTCAATGGGCTGGTCAGGGAGTGGCTGTGGATCGGTCTGCTTCTGCTGCCGATGACGGCCTTTCTGTCGCTAAGCCCCGGCCTTGCCCTGAATAACCTGCTGTACGACAGCCTGCGGCGCATGGCGCCGTTGCCGGTGGATCCGCGCATCCTGCTGGTGAACATTGACGACATGAGCCTCAAGGAACTCGGTCAATGGCCGTGGTCGCGGCGCCTGCATGCCGACCTGATTGACCAGTTGAGTGCGGCCAAACCCGCCGGGATCCTGCTCGATGTGATCTTCAGCGAACCGGCGCGCGAGCCGGCCAATGATCAACGCCTGGCCCAGGCTATGTGCAATGCCGGCAATGTCCTGCTGCCTTTGATTCGCGAAGGCACGCCGCGCCTGGGGCAACCCATCGCGCAGATCCTCCCTGTGCTGCCACTGCGCGATTGTGCGAGGGGGGTGGGACATATCAATGTGGAAGCGGACAGCGACGGTATTGTGCGCAGCCTGTACCTGCGTGAGGGGCCGCCGGGGCAACTGGTCCCGCAACTGGCCTGGTTGGCCTTCGAGCTGACCGGCCAGCACACCGATATGCCAGGGCTGTCAGCGTCTTCTGAAGTAACCGATTGGCAGCGTGACAATGCCATCCGCATCCCTTTTATCGCCACCGACCACGGCTTTCCCAGCGTGCCGTATGTCAGTGTCTTGCGCGGTGAGGTCCCTGCCCAACTGTTGCGTGATCGGATCATTCTGGTGGGGGCCACTGCACCGGGCATGGGCGATCGCTATGTGACACCGCTTTCGGCCAGCGTCGGTACCACCCCGGGCGTCGAGATCCAGGCCAATATCCTCAACGGCCTGCTGCAAGGGCGCAGCATTACCGTGTTGCCTGGCTGGCTGGCCACGCTGCTGTCCACCGCGATGGTGGCCTTGTTGCTGGGCCTGCTGCTGTTGCGCCCGCGTTATGCGCTGTGGCTGACCCTGGGCTGCATGGCGGGCGCCCTCCTCGCTTCCTGGGGCTTGTTGCGCCTGGGGCTCTGGTGGTCGCCAGCGGCCACGCTGATCGGCATGCTGCTGGGCTACCTGATCTGGAACTGGCGCCGCCTGAGCGTAATCCTCGCCTACTTCGGCTGGGAATTGGCGCGCCTGGACAGCGAGCCCAAGGTGCTGCCGGAACGCCGTCGCGCGGCCGTCAGCAACGGTGATGTGTTGCAGGGCCGTATCGTGGCCCTGGAGCAAGCGGTCAGCCGTACCCGCGACACCCGGCGTTTTATGGCCGATGGCCTGGAGTGCCTGCCGGTCGCTACGCTGATTACCGATCCCACAGGCGAGATCCTGTTGGCCAATCGGATCGCCCGCGATGTGTTTGGCAACGAACTGATTGCCCAGAACCTGCTGCAGCAACTGGCGGCACTGGGTTACCCGCCCTTGCAAGGCCAGGTACATACGCCGCTGTCGGCCCTGGAAATCATCGAGTTCCGCGATACCCATCAACGCAGCCTGCGCCTGGAACTGGCGCCTCTGTTACCGGCCGACGGTGATGTGGCGTTGGGGTGGCTGTTGAGCCTGACTGACCTGAGTATCGAACGCGACGCCCAGCAGCAACGTGAAACCCTGCTGCGGTTTCTCTCCCATGATCTACGGGCGCCCCACTCGGCGATCCTCGCGTTGCTGGATGTGCAACGGCATGAAGCCTCAGACGTTTCGCAGGTCTTTACCCAGATCGAACAGCAAGTGCGACGCGCATTGAATTTGACCGAATCGTTCGTTCAACTGGCCAAGGCCGAGTCCGACGGTTATCAGTTTGAGCCCAGCCTGTTTGCCATGCTGGTGCTGGATGCGTTTGACCAGGTCGCGCTGCTGGCCCAATTGAAACATATCCAATTGGTCCACGACCTGGACGAGGCTGGTGAGCAAATGGTCCTGGCGGATCAGTCGCTGCTCACCCGAGCCTTGTTCAACCTGATGGAGAATGCGATCAAGTACAGCCCAGCCGGCACCACGGTGACGGTGCGCCTGGAACGCAACGGCCAATGGCTGGCTTGTCATATCCAGGACCAGGGCCCCGGCATCGCGGCCCAGGAGCTGCCTGAACTGTTCAGCCAATACCGACGTTTTGCTTCGGCTCAGGGCAGCGAAGGCCTGGGGCTGGGCCTGACCATGGTCAAGGCGGTGATGGACCGCCATGGGGGGGGGATCGACTGTGTGAGTGTGGTGGGGCAAGGCACGGTTTTCAGCCTGCAGATGCCGTTGTGGGAGGAGTAAACAGCTGTGCATAAAAAACCGGCCGCAAGGGCCGGTCTTCAACGCTCGAAAAAACTTATGCACGTTTTCCGGTGTTTTATTAGCTTAAGAAATATGTAATAGAATCATAAGTCTACAAGCGAAAAACTGCATTTCGCCAACAAACCGTGCACAGGTTATCCACAGAACGTCAGATCACCGCCTGGTCCGCTGCAATCGGCAGTGGCGGCAGCGAACCCATGGCCCGTTGCTGCGCCTCATTCCACGCTGCAGCGCGGTCATTGAGCGCGGCAATTGCACGCGGTCCTTCCCCTTGCGCATACATCGGCTCGCCGATCACCACGGTGATGGTGCCTTTACGCTTGGCCCAGCCTTCCTTGGGCCAGAACTTGCCGGCATTGTGGGCAATCGGCAGTACTGGAAGATTGGCGTTGACCGCCAATGCCGTACCGCCCCGGGAGAACTTGCCTACAGTGCCAAAGGGTACGCGAGTGCCCTCCGGGAAGATCAGTACCCACACCCCATCCTTGAGCAGCTCATCACCCTTCTTCGCCACATGCTTGAGTGCGGCCTTGGGGTTGTCGCGATCGATGGCAATCGGGCGCAGCATGGCCATCGCCCAGCCAAAGAACGGCACGAACAGCAACTCACGCTTGAGCACCTGGCTCAGGGGCGAGAAATACGCGGAAAGAAAGAAGGTCTCCCAGGTGCTCTGGTGGTTCGACAGGATCACGCACGGCTGGTCCGGCACATTCTCGGCACCCTTGACCTCGAAACGAATGCCCAGGAACACCTTGGTCAGCCACAACGCGCAGCGGCACCAATAGACGTTGATAAAGCGATAGCGCGCCTTGAATGGCAAAAAGGGCGCGATAAAAAAGCTCAGGGTGCACCAGAGAAACGAACTGGTGCCCAGCAGCAGGTAAAAGAAGAAGGTTCTGATGGCCTGCAAAATCGACATGGCAGCATTTACCGTTGCGGGACAACGCCCGCCTGTTAAAAGTGCACTCCCGAACAATCCTTGGTCAGGAAGTCGAGGGCGACTAGTTGTTGATAAGTTCTGCGGCAACCGCCGCCAGATCGTCAAAAATCAAGGTGCCGACCGGCAGGTTTTTCGCCTGGGTCTTTTCGCCTTTCCCGGTCTTTACCAAAACTGGCTGAGAGTCGACGGCTTTGGCCGCCTCCAGGTCACCGAGACTGTCCCCGACGAACCATATCCCAGCCAGGGGCACCTTGTAATGTTCTGAAATGATTTTCAACATGCCAGGCTTGGGTTTGCGGCAATCGCAGCCCTCATCCGGCCCGTGGGGGCAGTACACCACCAGCCCCACCTCACCGCCCTGCTCGGCCACCAATGCGCGCAGGCGCGCGTGCATGGCGTCCAGGGTGGCGATGTCGTAGTAGCCGCGGGCGATGCCGGACTGGTTGGTAGCGATGGCTACCGTCCAGCCGGCCTTGCTCAACTGCGCGATGGCCTCGACCGAGCCGGGCAGCGGGATCCACTCCTCCACCGACTTGATGTAAGCGTCGGAGTCGTAATTGATCACCCCGTCCCGATCGAGAATCAGCAGTTTCAACATGATCAGCTCAGTGTCGAAATGTCAGCGATGTTGACGAACAAGCCGCGCAGGCGCGCCAGCATGGCGTAGCGGTTTTTCCGCACGCCAGCATCTTCGGCATTGATCATCACCGCTTCGAAGAACGCATCCACCGGCTCACGCAAGGTGGCCAGGCGCGCCAGTGCTTCGGCGTAGTTGCGCTCGGCGATCAGCGGCTTCACTGCGTTTTCTGCCTTGGCGATGGCCGAGTTCAGCGAGAACTCCTTGGCATCGGCAAACAGGCCAGGGTCGACATCGGCATTGCCCAGGCCTTCGGCCTTGCTCAGCAGGTTCGACACGCGCTTGTTCACGGCGGCCAGGGCGTCCGCTTCCGGCAGCTTGCGGAACGCTTGTACGGCTTGCACACGCTGGTCGAAGTCCAGTGCCGAACCCGGTTGCAGGGCACGTACCGACAGGTAGACGGAAACGTCCACGCCTTCGTCTTCGTAGCGCGCACGCAGGCGGTCGAACACGAACTCCAGCACTTGCTCGGCCAGGCCGGCTTGCTTGACCTTGCCACCAAACTGGCCGACGGCAAATACCACGGCCTGGGTCAGGTCGAGGTCGAGCTTTTTGTCGATCAGGATGCGCAGCACGCCCAGGGCGGCACGGCGCAGGGCATATGGGTCTTTGCTGCCGGTCGGCAACATGCCGATGCCAAAGATACCGACCAGGGTATCCAGCTTGTCGGCGATGGCCACGGCCGCACCGGTCAGGGTGGTTGGCAGCTCGGCGCCAGCGCCACGCGGCATGTACTGCTCGTTCAAGGCCAGGGCGACGTCTTCAGGCTCGCCGTCATTGAGCGCGTAGTAGTAACCGGCCACGCCTTGCATTTCCGGGAACTCGCCGACCATCTCGGTGGCCAGGTCGCATTTGCACAGCAGGCCCGCGCGTGCGGCCAAGGCAGCGTCGCCGCCAATGCGTGGGGCGATGTAGGCCGCCAGCTTGGAAACCCGCACAGCCTTGTCGTAGACGCTGCCCAGCTTCTCCTGGAACACCACGTTCTGCAGGCGCAGGTTGAAGTCTTCGAGCTTCTGCTTCTTGTCTTGCTTGAAGAAGAACTCGGCGTCGGTCAGGCGCGGGCGTACGACTTTCTCGTTACCGGCGATGATCTGCTGCGGGTCCTTGCTTTCGATGTTGGCCACGGTGATAAAGCGCGGCAGCAACTTGCCGTCCACATCCAGCAGGCAGAAATACTTCTGGTTGTCCTGCATGGTGGTGATCAGGGCTTCTTGCGGCACATCGAGGAAGCGCTCTTCGAACGAGCACACCAGCGGCACCGGCCATTCAACCAACGCGGTCACTTCATCGAGCAGGCTTGGCGGCACGATGGCCGTGCCTTCCTGCAAACGGGCCAGCTCTTCGGTGCGCTTGCTGATCAGCTCGCGACGCTCGTTGGCATCGGCCAGCACGTAGGCGGCACGCAGGTCAGTGGCGTAGTTGGCCGGCGAGGTGATGCGCACGGCTTCAGGATGATGGAAGCGGTGACCACGGGACTCACGACCGGCCTTCTGGGCGAGGATGGTGCAATCGATGACTTCGTCACCGAGCAGCATCACCAACCATTGGGTCGGACGTACGAACTCTTCCTTGCGTGCACCCCAGCGCATGCGCTTGGGGATCGGCAGGTCATTGAGAGAATCTTCAACGATAGTCGGCAACAGGCTGGCGGTCGGCTTGCCCTTGATGACTTGGCTGAAACGCAGTTTCGGGCCGCTCTGGTCGATCTCGCTCAGCTCGACGCCGCACTTCTTGGCAAAACCAAGGGCAGCCTGGGTCGGGTTGCCTTCAGCATCAAAGGCGGCCTGGCGTGGTGGGCCGTCGAGGTTGATGTTGCGGTCCGGCTGCTGGGTTTCCAGCGCGGTCAGCAATACTGCCAGGCGACGTGGCGCGGCGTAGACCTTCTTGGCTTCAAACTTCAGGCCGGCAGTCTGCAGGCCTTTCTCGATGCCGGCCAAAAATGCATCGGCCAGGGTGTTGAGGGCCTTGGGTGGCAGCTCTTCGGTACCCAGTTCAACCAGGAAATCTTGAGCACTCATTGTGCAGCCTCCAGCTTAGCCAACACTTCATCACGCAGATCCGGGGTCGCCATCGGGAAGCCCAGCTTGGCGCGAGCCAGCAGGTAGGCTTGCGCAACGGAACGCGCCAGGGTGCGGACACGCAGGATGTATTGCTGGCGTGCAGTTACCGAGATGGCACGGCGGGCGTCCAGCAGGTTGAAGGTGTGGGATGCCTTCAGGACCATTTCGTAGCTTGGCAACGGCAGCGGCTGATCCAGTTCGATCAGGCGCTTGGCTTCGCTTTCGTAGAAGTCGAACAGTTCAAACAGCTTCTCGACGTTGGCGTGTTCGAAGTTGTAGGTCGACTGCTCCACTTCGTTCTGGTGGAACACATCGCCATACGTCACTTTGCCGAACGGGCCGTCAGCCCACACCAGGTCGTAGACCGAGTCCACACCCTGCAGGTACATGGCCAGGCGTTCCAGGCCGTAGGTGATTTCGCCGGTCACCGGGTAGCACTCGATGCCGCCCGCCTGCTGGAAGTAGGTGAACTGCGTGACTTCCATGCCGTTGAGCCAGACTTCCCAGCCCAGGCCCCAGGCGCCGAGGGTTGGCGATTCCCAGTTGTCTTCGACGAAACGGATGTCGTGGACCAGTGGGTCCAGGCCGACATGTTTCAGCGAACCCAGGTACAGCTCCTGGAAGTTGTCCGGGTTGGGCTTGAGGACCACCTGGAACTGATAGTAGTGCTGCAGGCGGTTGGGGTTTTCGCCGTAGCGGCCGTCAGTCGGGCGACGACTGGGCTGCACATAAGCGGCGTTCCAGGTTTCCGGGCCGATGGCCCGCAGGAATGTTGCGGTGTGGAAAGTGCCGGCGCCTACTTCCATATCGTAGGGCTGAAGTACCACACAACCTTGCTCGGCCCAGTATTGCTGGAGGGCGAGGATCAAGTCTTGGAAGGTACGCACGGCTGGCGTAGGCTGGCTCACAAAATTCACCTGTTACTTGGGCTGCGATTTAAAGGGCGGGAGTATACCCGATTCGGCCCCGCCACCACTCCCTGGAGCCTTATGCCACGCTGCTTTTGGTGTTCTGAAGATCCGCTGTACATGGCTTATCACGATCAAGAGTGGGGAACGCCGCTGCGCGATGCGCAGGGTTTGTTCGAGTTGCTTTTGCTCGAAGGGTTCCAGGCGGGCCTGTCCTGGATCACCGTTTTACGCAAACGCGAGCATTATCGAAAGGTCTTGTTCGGTTTTGATCCAAAGCGCCTGGCGCAGTTGAGCGATGCCCAGATCGAGCAGTTGATGCTCGACCCAGGCATTGTGCGCAACCGCTTGAAACTCAATGCCACCCGGCGCAATGCCGCGGCCTGGCTGGCGCTGGAGGACCCGGTGGGGTTGCTCTGGTCGTTTGTCGGCGGCGTGCCCAAGGTCAATCACTTCAAGGATCGCAGCCAGGTCCCGGCGATTACGCCAGAGGCCGAAGCCATGAGCAAAGCCCTCAAGAAAGCCGGCTTCACGTTCGTCGGGCCGACCATCTGCTACGCGTTCATGCAGGCCTCAGGGATGGTCATGGACCACACCCAGGACTGCGACCGTTACGCGGACTTGGTCAACGCCGGGTAGAATGGCCGCTTTGCGCACCACACACGATCAGGAGTGACCTGTGGAAAAGTTAAAAGGCGCCTTGCTGGTAGGCGCTCTGCGATTGTTTGCCCTGCTGCCCTGGCGCGCCGTGCAAGCCGTGGGTTCGGCGATTGGCTGGATCATGTGGAAGACCCCCAACCGCTCCCGCGACACGGTGCGGATCAACCTCTCCAAGTGTTTCCCGGACATGGACCCGGCCGAGCGCGAGCGCCTGGTTGGCCAGAGCCTGATGGACATCGGCAAGTCCCTGACCGAGAGCGCGTGCGCCTGGATCTGGCCGGCCCAGCGTTCTATTGACCTGGTACGTGAAGTCGAAGGCCTGGAAGTGCTGCAGCAAGCCCTGGCCTCTGGCAAAGGCGTGGTCGGCATCACCAGCCACCTGGGCAACTGGGAAGTGTTGAACCACTTCTATTGCAGCCAGTGCAAACCGATCATTTTCTATCGCCCGCCCAAGCTCAAGGCGGTGGATGACCTGCTGCGCAAGCAACGCGTGCAGTTGGGCAACCGGGTGGCGGCGTCGACCAAAGAAGGCATCCTCAGCGTCATCAAGGAAGTGCGCAAGGGCGGCCAGGTGGGGATTCCCGCTGACCCGGAGCCGGCAGAATCGGCCGGGATCTTCGTACCGTTCTTCGCCACCCAGGCGCTGACCAGCAAGTTTGTGCCGAATATGCTCGCCGGCCATAAGGCAGTGGGCGTGTTCCTGCATGCCCTGCGGTTGCCGGACGGCTCGGGTTACAAAGTGATCCTGGAAGCGGCGCCAGAAGACATGTACAGCACCGACACGGCCACGTCCTGCGCGGCGATGAGCAAGGTGGTGGAGCGTTATGTCGGCGCCTACCCGAGCCAGTACATGTGGAGCATGAAGCGCTTCAAGAAACGCCCGCCGGGCGAGGCGCGTTGGTACTGATACACCCGGCTCTGCAAGCAACGAAGATCAAATGTAGGAGCTGGCTTGCCTGCGATAGCATCGCCTCGGTGTCACTGAGAGACCGAGTCGCCTGCATCGCAGGCAAGCCAGCTCCCACAGGGGTGCCTCAGGCTTGGCGATCGAGTTTTTTCAGGAATACGGCCATCTCTTTCTCGGCCTGCTTGTCGCCATGGGCCTGGGCCGCTTCAATACCCTGCTCCCATGCCTGGCGTGCCGCGCTTTTATCGCCCAGCGCAGCATGCGCCTTGCCCAACAGCTTCCACGCCGCCGAATACTTCGGGTCAAACCCGACGCACTTGCCTAAATGCTCGGCTGCCTTGGCATTGTCCTTCAAATCCAGGTAACCCTTGCCCAAGCCAAAGCGCAGCAGCGAGTTATCCACACCCTTGGCGAGCATTTTTTCCAGGGATTCGAGCATGTCGGTCTCTCCGTCAGATCAGAAAAAGCTCAACCCCACGTGGAACAGCTTCTCCACATCGCGGATATGTTTTTTATCCACCAGGAACAGGATCACATGATCGCCCGTGGCGATCACCGTATCGTCATGGGCGATGATCACTTCTTCATCGCGGATGATCGCGCCAATGGTGGTGCCCGGTGGCAAGCCGATATCGCGGATCGCCCGGCCGATCACCTTGCTCGACTTGGAGTCACCGTGGGCGATCGCCTCGATGGCTTCCGCCGCCCCCCGGCGCAATGAGTGCACGCTGACGATATCGCCGCGCCGCACGTGGGCCAGCAGGGTACCGATGGTGGCCAATTGCGGGCTGATGGCAATGTCGATGTCACCACCCTGGATCAGGTCCACATAGGCCGGGTTGTTGATGATGGTCATCACCTTCTTCGCCCCCAGCCGCTTGGCCAGCAGTGACGACATGATATTGGCCTCGTCGTCGTTGGTCAGGGCCAGGAAGATATCGGCGTCGGCGATGTTCTCTTCCATCAGCAGGTCGCGATCCGAAGCGCTGCCTTGCAGCACCACGGTGCTGTCGAGGGTATCGGACAAGTAGCGGCAGCGCGCGGCGTTCATCTCGATGATCTTCACCTGGTAGCGGCTTTCGATGGCCTCGGCCAGGCGCTCGCCGATCTGCCCGCCGCCGGCGATGACGATGCGCTTGTAGCTCTCGTCGAGCCGGCGCATTTCGCTCATCACGGCACGAATATTGGCCTTGGCGGCGATGAAGAAGACTTCGTCGTCGGCTTCGATCACCGTGTCGCCCTGGGGCAGGATCGGCCGGTCGCGACGGAAAATCGCGGCCACGCGGGTTTCCACATTCGGCATATGTTCGCGCAATTGGCGCAGTTGCTGGCCCACCAGCGGCCCGCCGTAGTAGGCCTTGACCGCCACCAGTTGCGCCTTGCCTTCGGCAAAGTCGATCACCTGCAGCGCGCCGGGGATTTCGATCAGGCGCTTGATGTAGTGGGTAACCACTTGCTCGGGGCTGATCAGCACGTCCACCGGAATCGCGTCGTTGTCGAACAGGCCGGCGCGGGTCAGGTAGGCCGCTTCACGCACCCGGGCGATCTTGGTCGGGGTGTGGAACAGGGTGTGGGCGACCTGGCAGGCGACCATATTGGTCTCGTCACTGTTGGTCACCGCCACCAGCATGTCGGCATCGTCGGCGCCGGCCTGGCGCAGCACGGTGGGGAACGAGGCACGGCCCTGGACCGTACGGATATCCAGGCGATCGCCCAGACCGCGCAGGCGTTCGGCGTCGGTGTCGACCACGGTAATGTCGTTGGCTTCACTGGCCAAATGCTCGGCCAGCGTACCGCCGACCTGCCCTGCGCCAAGGATGATGATCTTCATCCGGTCACTCCCTTAAAAACCATTCAACCGCGTGCCGCGGCAATCTTGATCAGCTTGGCGTAATAGAAGCCATCGTGCCCGCCTTCCTGCGCCAGCAACTGGCGGCCGTGGGGCTGCTTGATGCCGGCGGTAGTGGCAATGTCCAACTCCCGCGCGCCGCTGGTGCGGGCGAGGAAGGCTTCGATCACGTCGGTGTTTTCGGTCGGCAAGGTCGAGCAGGTGGCGTAGAGCAGGATGCCACCGACCTCCAGCGTCGGCCACAGCGCGTCCAGCAACTCGCCTTGCAGCACAGCCAGGGCGGCGATGTCGTCGGGTTGGCGGGTGAGCTTGATATCCGGGTGACGGCGGATCACACCGGTGGCGGAACAGGGTGCGTCCAGCAGGATGCGCTGGAACGGCTTGCCATCCCACCAGGCGGCGGTGTCGCGCCCATCGGCGGCAATCAGCTCGGCGTCCAGGCCCAGGCGCGCGAGGTTTTCGCGCACGCGCACCAGGCGCTTGGCTTCCAGGTCGACGGCGACGACGCCGGCCAGGCCCGGCTGCACTTCCATGATGTGGCAGGTCTTGCCGCCTGGGGCGCAGCAGGCGTCCAGCACCCGCTGGCCCGGTGCCAGGTCGAGCAGGTCGGCGGCCAGTTGCGCGGCTTCGTCCTGCACGCTGATCCAGCCTTCGGCAAAGCCTGGCAGGCTGCGCACATCGCCTGCGGTCTCCAGCACGATGCCGTCCTGGCTGTACACGCAGGCGCTGGCATTGATACCGGCCTCTGCCAGTAATTGGAGATAGGCATCGCGGCTGTGATAGCGGCGATTGACCCGCAGAATCATCGGCGGGTGGGCATTGTTGGCGGCGCAGATGGCTTCCCACTGCTCTGGCCAGAATGCCTTGAGGGATTTTTGCAGCCAGCGCGGGTGCGCGGTGCGCACTACCGGGTCGTGTTCGAGCTCGGCCAGCAACCCCTCGCTTTCGCGCTGGGCACGGCGCAGCACGGCGTTGAGCAAGGCCTTGGCCCAGGGCTTTTTCAGCTTGTCGGCGCACCCCACGGTTTCGCCGATGGCGGCGTGGGCCGGCACGCGGCTGTAGAGCAACTGGTAGAGGCCCACCAGCAGCAGCGCCTCGACGTCGGCATCGGCAGCCTTGAACGGCTTTTGCAGCAACTTGGCCGCCAGCGCCGACAGACGCGGCTGCCAGCGGGCGGTGCCAAAGGCCAGGTCCTGGGTGAAGCCGCGATCGCGGTCTTCGACTTTATCCAGTTGCACCGGCAACGAGCTGTTCAGGGAAGCCTTGCCATTGAGCACGGCGGCCAGGGCCTTGGCGGCGGCCAAACGCGGGTTCATCAAGCGTCCACTCCGAGGATGATGCCGGGGGCAAATTTCTCACGACGGCTGTTGAACAAGTCGCTGAAGTTCAGCGCCTTGCCGCCGGGCAATTGCAGACGAGTCAGACACAGTGCCTGTTCGCCGCAGGCCACCAGCAGGCCTTCCTTGCTGGCGCCGATGATTTCACCAGGGGCGCCGCTGCCGTCGGCCAGGGTGGCGGCGAGGACTTTCAAGGCTTCGCCATTGAGGGTGCTGTGGCAGATCGGCCACGGGTTGAAGGCACGTACCAGGCGCTCCAGTTCCACGGCCGGGCGGCTCCAGTCGATGCGCGCTTCGTCCTTGTTCAGCTTGTGGGCGTAGGTGGCGAGGCTGTCGTCCTGCGCTTCACCGTGCAAGGTGCCAGCCGCGAGGCCGGCAATCGCCTCGACCACCGCTGGCGGGCCCATCTCGGCCAGGCGGTCGTGCAGGCTGCCGCCGGTGTCTTGGGCGGTGATGGGCGTGGTGACCTTGAGCAGCATCGGCCCGGTGTCCAGGCCAGCTTCCATGCGCATCACGGTCACGCCGCTTTGTGCGTCACCGGCTTGCACCGCGCGCTGGATCGGCGCCGCACCGCGCCAGCGCGGCAGCAGCGAGGCGTGGCTGTTGATGCAACCCAGGCGCGGGATATCCAGCACTGCTTGGGGGAGGATCAGGCCGTAGGCCACCACCACCAGCAGGTCCGGCTGCAGTGCTGCCAGTTCAGCCTGGGCCTCGGCATTGCGCAGGGTCGGCGGTTGCAGCACGACGATGCCGTTTTCCAGCGCCAGTTGCTTGACCGGGCTGGGCATCAGTTTTTGCCCACGGCCGGCCGGGCGATCCGGCTGGGTGTACACCGCGACGATTTCATAAGGGCTGGCAAGCAGGGCCTTGAGGTGTTCGGCGGCAAATTCAGGGGTGCCGGCAAAAACGATGCGCAGTGGCTCGGTCATGGGAAACGTCTCACAAAAGAAAAAGGCTTGCCGGAGCAAGCCTTTGAAAGAAGGGAATCAAGCTTGCTGGCGATGCTTCTTTTCCAGTTTCTTCTTGATCCGGTCGCGTTTGAGCGTGGACAGGTAATCGACAAACAGCTTGCCGTTGAGGTGGTCGCACTCGTGCTGGATGCACACCGCCAGCAGGCCTTCGGCAATCAGCTCGAATGGCTTTCCGTCGCGGTCCAGGGCCTTGATCTTGACGCGCAGTGGGCGTTCGACGTTCTCGTAGAACTCCGGCACCGACAGGCAGCCTTCCTGGTATTCGCCCATCTCGTCGGTCAGCGGCTCGAATTCCGGGTTGATGTACACCATCGGTTCGCTGCGGTCTTCGGACAGGTCCATGACCACCACGCGCAGGTGCACGTTGACCTGGGTGGCGGCGAGGCCGATGCCCGGGGCTTCATACATTGTTTCAAACATGTCATCGACCAGCTGACGAACCTTGTCGTCCACTACGGCCACCGGTTTGGCGATAGTGCGCAGGCGCGAGTCCGGGAATTCGAGGATGTTCAAAATAGCCATAAGCGTAATTGCTGCACATGTGAGGTAAAGGCAAATCGGCCTCGGGACACCCCGCACGGCCGGTGTGAAACGCTCGCAGGCCGCGAAGGCCAAGGCATTTCACGCGAACCGACATAATAAAGGAGATTGCCCCCATGAGGAAATCGCTACTCGTCTTCAAAACGGGGCGCCAGGTTGGGCGGCAATAACCAGTTGCAATAATTAGCCTGCTAAATAAGTTACCAACAGAGTTATCCACAGCTTGTTCCTGATCAAGGATGATCATATGTCAGCAATCCCTACTGCAGATATTTCCCCTGCCGAGCTCGAAGCCCGCCTGCGTTTGCACCGCATGCCGGAGCTGGGGCCCAGGCGTTTCAAGACGTTGATCGAGGCCTTTGGTTGCGCCTCGAAAGCCATCGGCGCACCGGCCAGTGCCTGGCGCTCCCTGGGGTTGCCGGCCGCCTGCGCCGAAGCCCGGCGCAGCGTGCGGGTGCGTGATGGCGCCAGCGTCGCATTGGCTTGGCTTGAGCATCCGGCCCAACATTTGCTGATGTGGGACCAGCCCGACTACCCGGCCCTGCTGGCCGAGTTGGGCGATGCGCCACCCTTGTTATTCGTCGCCGGCAATCCCGCCACCCTGGAAAAACCGCAGCTGGCCATGGTCGGCAGCCGCCGTGCTTCCCGACCCGGAATGGATACGGCGGCGGCCTTTTCCCGCAGCCTGGCGGGCGCCGGTTTTGTGATCACCAGCGGCCTGGCCCTGGGCATCGATGGGGCGGCGCACCAGGCGGCATTAGATGTCGGGGGGCAGACAATCGGGGTGTTGGGCACCGGCCTGGAAAATTTTTATCCACAGCGCCACCGCCGGCTCGCCGAGGCGATGATTGCCCAGGGCAGCGCGGTGGTTTCCGAGTTCCCGCTGGACGCCGGGCCCCAGGCCGGCAACTTCCCGCGACGCAACCGCATTATCAGTGGCCTGTCCCTGGGCGTGCTGGTGGTGGAAGCCAGCGTGGCCAGCGGTTCGCTGATCACCGCGCGGCTGGCGGCCGAGCAGGGCCGCGAGGTGTACGCCATACCGGGGTCGATTCATCACCCGGGGGCCAGGGGTTGTCACCAACTGATCCGTGAAGGGGCGGTGCTGGTGGAGACCATCGAGCACATCCTGGAGGGGCTGCGCGGCTGGCAGGCGTTGTCGCGGCCCGCGCCGGTGGCGGTGACCCATCCGCTGCTGGCGTTGCTGCACGCGGCGCCCCACACCAGCGAAGGCCTGGCCATCGCCAGCGGGCAGAGCCTGTCCCAGGTGTTGGCGAGCCTCACCGAACTGGAGCTGGAGGGCCGGGTGATCTGCGAAAGTGGTCGCTGGCTCGCGCGCAGTTAGGTTTTGTAACGAAGATCGGTAAACTGCGCAGAGCTTTAGTCCGGAGAGTGAGTAATGGTCAACAGGTGGCGTGTGCAAGAAGCCGCACGAGAAATTCGCGCAGGCGCGGTGATTGCCTATCCGACCGAGGCGGTGTGGGGCCTGGGCTGCGACCCATGGAACGAGGAGGCGGTGGAGCGCTTGCTGGCGATCAAGGGCCGCTCGGTGGACAAGGGCTTGATCCTGGTCGCCGACAATATCCGGCAGTTCGATTTTCTGTTCGAAGACTTCCCGGACACCTGGATCGACCGCATGGCCAGTACCTGGCCGGGACCCAATACCTGGCTGGTACCCCATCAAGACTTGCTGCCTGAGTGGATTACCGGCAAGCACGACACCGTGGCGTTGCGAGTCAGTGATCATCCGCTGGTGCGGGATTTGTGTGCATTGGTGGGCCCGTTGATTTCCACCTCGGCCAACCCGCAAGGCCGGCCGGCAGCGCGCACGCGGATCCGGGTGGAGCAGTATTTCCGTGGGCAGGTGGATTTGGTGCTGGGCGGTAGCCTGGGTGGGCGCAAGAACCCGAGTTTGATTCGGGACCTGGCGACGGGCGAGGTTCGGCGCCCGTCCTGAGACCCAGGCGTGGCCATCGCGAGCAAGCTCGCTCCCACATTCGAGCGCATTCCCATGCTGGAAATCGGTCGAATGTGGGAGCGGGCTTGCCCGCGATAGCGGTCTGCCAAACCACCGAGATCTCAAGGCAACAGAATGGTCGACCCCGTCGTCCGCCGCCCCGACAACTCCACCTGCGCCTTCGCCGCATCCGCCAACGAAAAGCGCTGGTTGATATCAATGCGCACCTTGCCGCTTGCGATCATGCCAAACAGGTCATCGGCCATGGCCTGCAGGTTCTGCGGATTGTTGGCGTAGGTCGCCAGCGTCGGCCGGGTCATGTACAGCGAGCCTTTCGCCGCCAGAATCCCCAGGTTCACCCCGTCCACCGCGCCCGAGGCATTGCCGAAACTCACCAGCAGGCCACGTGGCGCCACGCTGTCCAGCGAGGCGAGCCAGGTGTCCTTGCCGACGCCGTCGTACACCACCGGGCATTTTTTGCCGTCGGTCAGTTCCAGCACCCGCTGTGGGACATTTTCCTGGCTGTAGTCGATGGTTTCCCAGGCGCCGAGGGATTTGGCCAGGGCGGCTTTTTCCGGCGAACTGACCGTACCGATCAGCTTCACGCCCAGGGCCTTTGCCCATTGGCAGGCCAGGGAACCGACGCCACCGGCAGCGGCGTGGAACAGGATGGTTTCACCGCCTTGCAACTCATAGGTCTGGCGCAGCAGGTACTGCACGGTCAAGCCCTTGAGCATGGCGCCAGCCGCTTGTTCGAAGCTGATCGCGTCCGGCAGGTGCACCAGGTTGGCCGCTGGCAACACATGCAGTTCGCTGTAGGCACCCAGCGGGCCGCTGCCGTAGGCCACGCGGTCGCCGACCTTGAATTGAGTGACTGCGCTGCCCACCGCATCCACCACGCCAGCGCCCTCCGCGCCCAGGCCCGAGGGCAAGGCTGGCGGTGCATACAGGCCGCTGCGGTAATAGGTGTCGATGAAGTTCAGGCCAATGGCCTTGTTCCGCACCCGAACCTGCTGTGGGCCGGGCTCCACGGGTGTGTAGTCCACATACTCAAGTACTTCGGGGCCGCCATGGGCGCTGAACTGGATACGTTTGGCCATCTGTTCTGTCCTCAAGTCTGTTTCGCGAAAGGCTCCTATCGGACTCCTATGCTTGACCTTCGTCAACTGTGGCAGTGCCCGGCGCGGTGGTATCCTGTGCGCCCCTTTGCCGCCGACGCCCAATGGCCTCGCGTAGCTTTGCCCGATTCAAGGTGATGCCATGACTACCCGCACCGAGGCTGTAAAAGCCTACCTGCTCGACCTGCAAGACCGCATTTGCAGTGCCCTGGAAACCTTCGAGGCGCATACACGCTTTATCGAAGACGCCTGGACCCGCCCAGCTGGTGGCGGTGGCCGCACGCGGGTGATCGAGAACGGGACCGTGATCGAGAAAGGCGGCGTCAACTTTTCCCACGTCTTTGGCAGCGGCCTCCCACCGTCCGCCAGTGCCCACCGCCCGGAGCTCGCCGGTCGTGGTTTTGAAGCCCTCGGCGTGTCGCTGGTGATCCACCCGCATAACCCCCATGTGCCAACGTCCCACGCCAACGTGCGATTTTTCATCGCCGAGAAAGACGGTGAAGAGCCGGTGTGGTGGTTCGGTGGCGGCTTCGACCTGACGCCCTACTACGCCCACGAAGAAGACTGCATCCACTGGCACCGCGTGGCCGAGCAGGCCTGCGCGCCCTTTGGCGCGGACGTTTACCCGCGCTACAAGGCCTGGTGCGACAGCTACTTCCATATCAAGCATCGCAACGAGCCCCGGGGTATTGGCGGCCTGTTCTTCGATGATTTGAACGAGTGGGACTTCGACACCTGCTTCGCCTTTATCCGAGCGATTGGCGACGCCTACATCGACGCTTACCTGCCGATCATCCAGCGCCGCCAGGCAATGGCTTATACCGAGCAGCAACGCCAGTTCCAGGAGTTTCGCCGTGGGCGCTACGTGGAATTCAACCTGGTTTATGACCGTGGCACGCTGTTTGGCCTGCAATCGGGCGGGCGTACCGAGTCGATCCTGATGTCGTTGCCCCCGCAAGTGCGCTGGAGCTATGACTGGAAGGCCGCTGCCGGCAGCGAAGAAGCGCGCCTGACCGACTACTTCCTGCAAGACCGTGACTGGCTCGGCCTTGCTGCGCCCCAGGTGGCCAGCTGATGGATCGTTATGTGGTGTTCGGCAACCCCATCGGCCACAGCAAATCGCCGCTGATCCATCGCCTGTTTGCCGAGCAGACCGGCCAGGCGCTGGACTACAGCACCCTGCTGGCGCCGCTCGAGGATTTCACCGGCTGTGCTCAGGAATTTTTCCTGCATGGGCGCGGTGCCAACGTCACCGTGCCCTTCAAAGAGGAGGCCTACCGCCTGGCCAACGCCCTGACCGAGCGTGCGCAACGCGCAGGCGCGGTGAACACCCTGAGCAAGCTGGCCGATGGCAGCCTGCTGGGCGATAACACCGACGGTGCCGGCCTGGTGCGCGACTTGACCGTCAACGCCGGCCTGAGCCTGGCCGGCAAGCGCATCCTGCTGCTCGGTGCCGGCGGCGCAGTGCGCGGTGCACTGGAGCCACTGCTGGCGCAACAGCCCGCCTCGCTGATCATCGCCAACCGCACCGTGGAAAAGGCCGAGCGGCTGGCCGAACTGTTCGATGACCTGGGGCCGGTCTCCGCCAGTGGTTTCGACTGGCTGAGTGAACCGGTGGACCTGATCATCAACGCCACCTCTGCGAGCCTGTCAGGCGATGTACCGCCGATTGCCAGCAGCCTGATCGAGCCGGGCAAGACCTTTTGCTACGACATGATGTACGCCAAGGAGCCGACCGCCTTCTGCCGCTGGGCCACTGAACACGCTGCGGCGGTGGCGATGGATGGCTTGGGCATGCTGGTGGAGCAGGCGGCGGAAGCCTTCTACCTGTGGCGCGGTGTACGGCCGGATTCGGCGCCGGTGCTGGCCGAGTTACGTCGCCAGTTGGCAGGCCACTGAAGATCAACTGTAGGAGCTTGCCTGCGATAGCGGTGGGTCAGCGCCGGATGCGCCACTGATACACCGCTATCGCAGGCAAGCCAGCTCCTACAGGTTTTTACCGTGTCAGTCTTCGAAAAGGATCGGGCATTTGTCCGCCCCTTCCAGCTTCCTCAACTCCTCCACCACTTGCGGCCGCGCCCGGCGCAGCGTCAGGCTGCGTCCCAACCCCTGCAACCGCCGCGCTTCCTGGTGCAGCATCTCCACCCCGGAATAGTCGATAAAGTTGATCTGCTGCGCCTCGATCACCACCCGCTGGCCTTGCAGGCGCTGCAAGCGCACTTGCAGGTAATGGCTGGCGCCAAAGAAGATCGAGCCACCGACCCGCAGCACATCGTCGTCCCCATCGCGCCATTGCTGCACCCGTGGCTGCGAGGTGCGCTTGAGGTAGAAGAACAGCGATGCCAGCACCCCGGCATAGATTGCCGTTTGCAGCTCCAGCAGCAAGGTGGCCAGGCACGTCAGGCCCATCACCACACACTCTGCACGGCTGACCCGCCACAGCGCGCGGATGCCCCGATGATCCACCAGGCCCCAGCAGATCAGCAGGATGCTGGCGGCCATGCTCGGGATCGGGATGTGCGCAATCACCGCCGCGCCAAACAGCGCAAACAGTGCGACCCACAACGCCGAAAACACCCCCGCCAGCGGCGAACAGGCGCCCGCCTCGTAACTCAGGCCCGAGCGGGTGAAGGATCCGGCCGACAGGTAGCCGGAGAAAAATCCGCCGACGATATTGGATAAACCCTGGGCGCGTACTTCCTGGTTGGCGTCGAGCAACTGTTGCGAACGCGCCGACAGCGAGCGGGCAATCGACAGGCTGGTCACCAGCCCCAGCATGCCCACCGCCACGGCGCTGGGTAGCAGGCGCAGGACCATGTCCAGGTCCAGCGGCAACGGGCTGAACGGCGGCAGTTGGCCAACAAATGAGCTGACCCGCGCCACATGCCCGAACATCGCCGGCCACGCCCACGCCGCCAGGCTGCCTACCGCCAGGGCAATCAACAGGCTTGGCCAGCGCGGCACGCAGTATTTAAGCAGCGCGCCCACCAGCAAGGTGCCCAGGCCAAGGGCCAGTGACGGACGATCCCACTCGCCACCATGGTCGATCATCGCCAGCAGGCTGTTGATCGCCGTGGCCTGGCTGGGCAGGTCGAGCCCCAGCAGGTTGGGCAACTGGCCCAGGGCGATGACCACTGCCGCGCCGAGGGTGAAGCCGAGGACGACGGAATGGGAGACGAAATTGACCAGCGCGCCAAAGCGCAACATGCCCAACAGCCATTGGAATACGCCGGCGAGTAAGGTCAGCAGCAGGATCAGGGTGATGTAGTCCTGGGAGCCAGGCACCGCCAGCGGGCTGATGCTGGCGTAGAGCACGATGGAAATTGCCGCCGTCGGGCCGCAGATCAAATGCCAGGACGAACCCCACAGGCAGGCAATCAGCACCGGGATGATCGCCGCATACAGGCCGTATTCGGGGGGCAGGCCGGCGATCAGGGCGTAGGCGATCGATTGCGGCAAGGCCAGCACCGCGCCGCTGAGGCCGACCAGCGCATCCCGGCCGACGCTGGCGCGGGTCTGGCGTGGCAGCCAGCGCAGGAATGGGAGCAGAGTGTGGGGCCGGGACATGGATCGCTCGAAATACTGTAGGAGCGAGCTTGCTCGCGAAGATGGATAACGATAACGCGGGTTGCCTGAAAAAACGCGGCGTTTTCGAATTCTTCGCCGGCAGCCGGCTCCTACAGGGTGATAGGAAGACCTGTAGGAACCAGGGCAATATTTAGAGTTTGGCTTTGACCGCCGCCAATGCATCCTGGCCATCGAGGGTTTCAACCCCCTCCAGCCACTTGTCCAAAACCGCCGGATTGGCCTTGATCCATGCCTTCGCCGCGTCAGCATTGCTGACCTTGTTGTTCACCACCTCGGCCATGATGCTGTTTTCCATATCCTGGGTAAACGTAAGGTTGGTCAGCAGTCTGGCCACATTCGGGCAGGCCTGTGCATAACCTTTGCGGGTCAGGGTGTACACATTGCCGGTGTCGCCGAAGTATTTTTCGCCGCCCTTGAGGTAACGCATCTTCAACTGCACGTTCATCGGGTGCGGTGTCCAGCCCAGGAAGGTGACGAAACGCTCGCGCTTCACCGCCCTGGACACTTCGGCGAGCATCGCCTGTTCGCTGGATTCGATCAGCTTCCACTGGCCGAGGTCGAAGTCGTTTTTCTTGATGATCTCCTGCAGCGAAAGGTTGGCCGGCGCGCCGGAGCCGATGCCGTAGATCTTTTTGTCGAACTTGTCGGCAAATTTGTTCAGGTCGGCAAAGTCACGCACACCGGCCTCCCACACATAGTCCGGCACCGCGAGGGTGAACTGGGTGCCCTCGAGGTTTTTCGCCAGTTGCACCACATCGCCATTGGCCACGAACTTGTCATAGAAGCCCTGCTGCGCCGGCATCCAGTTGCCCAGAAACACATCCACCTGGCCGTCCTTGAGCCCGCCAAACGTGATCGGCACCGCCAGGGTATCGATCTTGGCCTTGTAGCCCATGCCGCTGAGCAAAACACCGGCGATGGCATTGGTGGCGGCAATGTCGCTCCAGCCGGGGTCGGCCATCTTTACCGTCTCGCAACGGGTGTCGGCATACGCATGGGTGGCACTGAGCAACAACACTGCACTCACGATTGTGGATAACTTTTGCATGGCCTTCCCCTTACTGATTTATTGGTTTTGGCAGGGTTGTGGATAACGGGCCTTGCGCTCCAGATCGTCGAGGTCGATATGGTTGCGCATGTACTGCTGGCTTGCGTCTACCAGCGGCTGGTGATCCCAGCTCTTGAGTTTGCCCACCGCCAGCGCCTCGCATACCAGGCGCCGACGGCGTTGGCTGGCGAGCACTTGCTGGTGGATCGCCGGCATGTCCCACTTGGCCCGCGCTTCGGCCAGGAACGCCTCGAACAACGCACGATGGGCCGGCGACTGACTGAGTTCTTCTTGCTCACGTGGGTCGTGGTGCACATCAAACAGTAGGCAAGGATCGTCCTCGCTGTAGATGAATTTGTAGGCCTCCCGGCGAATCATCATCAATGGGCCGATGGTGCCTTCGGCCATGTACTCGCCGAACACCTCGTCATGCCCGCCCTGCCCTTGCAAGTGCGGGACCAGTGAGCGGCCGTCCAGCGGCAGGTTGGGGTCCAGCTCGCCGCCGGCCAGCTCCACCAGGGTCGGCAGAAGGTCGGCGGTGGACACCGCCGCACTCACCCGCCCGGCCTTGAATTGCCCCGGTGCACTGACCAGCAGCGGCACTCGCGCGGCCATTTCAAACCAGTGCATTTTGTACCAGAGCCCCCGCTCGCCGAGCATGTCGCCGTGGTCGCCGGAGAACACGATGATGGTGTCCTCGGCCAGGCCTGTGTCCTGCAGGGTTTGCAGGAGTTTGCCGACGTTGCTGTCAATGTAGCTGCACGCTCCGAAGTAAGCGCGCCGCGCATCGCGGATCTTATCCACAGGCAGCGGCTTGTCCCACAGGTCGTAGACCTTGAGCAGGCGCTGGGAATGCGGGTCCAGGTCGGCCTGGGCCGGCGTTGTAGGCATTGGGATGTCATTGTCGTCGTACAGATCCCAGAACGGTTTGGGAATGGTGTACGGGTCGTGGGGGTGAGTCATGGAAACCGTGAGGCAGAATGGCTGGTCGCCGTCCTCGCGAATATGGTCGAACAGGTACTGCTGGGCCTTGAACACCACCTCTTCGTCGAAATCCAGCTGGTTGGTGCGCACACACGGGCCGGCTTGCAGCACCGACGACATGTTGTGATACCAGGTGGGGCGCACGTCGGGCTCATCCCAGTTCACCGCCCAGCCGTAGTCGGCGGGGTAGATATCGCTGGTGAGGCGCTCTTCATAGCCGTGCAACTGGTCCGGCCCGCAGAAATGCATCTTGCCCGACAGCGCCGTGCGGTAGCCGAGGCGGCGCAGGTAGTGGGCATAGGTCGGTACATCGGCGGGGAAATCCGCCGCGTTGTCGTAGGCGCCAATCTTGCTCGGCAACTGGCCGCTGACCAGGGTAAAACGCGACGGCGCACACAGCGGGCTGTTGCAGTACGCAGCGTCGAACACCACGCCTTGTGCGGCCAGGCGGCTGAGGTTGGGCAGTTTGATCGGCGAAGGGCCGTAGAACGGAAGCAACGGCGCGGCCATTTGATCGGCCATGATGAAAAGAATGTTCTTGCGCTTCATGGTCTCTCGGCATTCCATAGTCAGTGTTTATGCGATTGAGCATGCAGGCCATGGAAACCGTGGTAAAGCCCATGAAAAGCAATGTCTAGGATAAGCACCGCTTATGTATAAAGCCCTGGGAAACCTGTCGCTGGATCTGTTGCGCGCCTTTGAAGCCGCCGCCCGTCATCGCAGCTTTACAGCGGCGGCGATGGAGCTGGGCACCACCCAGCCGGCCGTCAGCCAGCAGATCAAGCGCCTGGAAGAACAGCTGGCAGTACGCCTGTTCGACCGTATCTACCGGGGCATCGAATTGACTGACGCGGGCATGCTGTTGTTCGAGCACGTCCAGGCCGGATTGCAGAGCATTGATGCGGGCCTGGGGCTAATCACGGAGCAGGACCAGCACGAAGTGTTGCAAGTGGCGACCGACTTCGCCTTCGCCGCCTACTGGCTGATGCCGCGTCTGCATCGCTTTCATGAGGCCAACCCGCAAGTGGATGTGAGCCTGGTCACCAGCGAGCGCAACCACGCGGCCTTGCGCAGTGACATCGATGTGGCGGTGTTGTTTGGCGACGGGCGTTTTCGCCAGGGCCACAGCCAGTGGTTGTTCAACGAGGAAGTGTTCCCGGTGTGCAGCCCGCAACTGCTCAAGGGCCGCGCCACGCCGCTGTCGCTACAAAGCCTGCAGGAGCTGCCGCTATTGCACCTGCGCCAGGAAAACAGCCAGTGGTTCGACTGGAACGGGGTGTTTCGCGAACTGGGCATCACCGCCGCGCCGACCCCCGGCCTGCTGCGTTTCGACAATTACACCCTGTTGATCCAGGCGGCGATTGCCGGCCAGGGCGTGGCCATCGGCTGGCGCCATCTGGTGGATAACCTGCTGGAGCAGAAATGGCTGTGCCGGCCGATTGGCGACACGGTGATCTCGCGCTTTGGTTATTACGTGGTGTTGCCCCAGCGCAAACGGCGCGGGCAGTTGATCGAACGGTTTGTCGACTGGCTGGCGGCCGAGCAGGCCAGCAGCGCGCAGTCCCTGGCCGGGCTGGCCCTGCCGTCGATTGCGGTCTAGGATCGGCCGATCAACGAGTCCGGAGCCAGTCATGCAACGTATCAAGGGCTACCACGCCCATATCTACTTCGACGCCAGCACCCTCGACCAGGCGCGCAAGCTCTGCGAAGACGCGGCGGCCATCTTCCCGGTGCGCATGGGGCGCATGCACGAGCGCCCGGTGGGCCCGCATCCGGACTGGAGCTGCCAGCTGGCGTTCGACCCCGAGTACATCGGCGTGGCGCTGCCGTGGCTGGCGCTCAACCGCAACGGGTTGGTGGTGTTTCTGCACCCGGATACCGGCGATGACCTGAAGGATCACACCGACTATGCGATCTGGATGGGCGCCATGCGGCCGTTGGATTTGTCGATTTTTTAACCAGTTGCTGTCAGTTAAGTCCTCACGTTCTGGTGCGAAGAACAGCACAGGGACGTGGGGATTTTTTCTGGGTTGTTCCACTATATGGGATTGATATTTATATATTGAGATATTTTCAGCCTTAGGTTTATAGTCGGCCATCTGCCACATTCCAGGTGAAGCGATGCCGGCGCAATTGATCGCGCTCGATTGGGGAACCAGTTCCCTTCGTGCCTATAAGCTCGGCCCAGGTGGCCAGGTCCTCGAACAGCGCTCGCTGGCGTCGGGGATCATGCATTTGCCCAGTGCACCGCGATTGATCGGTGGTGTTCATTGCAGCGATGGGTTTGAGCTGGCCTTTGATACCGCGTGCGGCGACTGGCTCGACGCCCAGCCCGAGCTGCCGGTGATCGCCTGCGGCATGGTCGGCAGCGCCCAGGGTTGGGGTGAGGCGGCCTACCGCAATACGCCGGTCGACGTCGCCAGCCTGGGCTTGGCGCTGCACAAGGTGCGCAGTTTGCGCGGTGTGGATGTGCATATCGTGCCCAACGTGATGCGCGGCGAAGAAACCCAGGTGCTCGGCGTGCTGCAAAGCCAGCCAGCCAGCGCTGAATTATTGATCGGCCTGCCCGGCAGCCATTCCAAATGGGTCGAGGTAGTCGCAGGCCGCATCACCCACTTCGACACCTTCATGACCGGCGAACTGTTCGCAGTGCTGAGCACGCACAGCATTCTGGGGCGTACGCAAAAGAGCGTCGGGCAGTTTCAGGCCGACGCCTTTGACCGGGGCGTGCGCGTGGCACTTTCAGAGGATGGCCGGCGCGGTGTGCTGTCGACCCTGTTCAGCGCGCGCACCCTGGGGTTGACCGCAGAACTGACTCCTGAGCAGCAGCCCGACTACCTGTCCGGCCTGCTGATCGGTCATGAACTGGCCGGCTTGCCCGACCGTGCGCGCCACACGCCGATCATCCTGGTGGGCGCCGCCGCCCTCTGCGCCCGCTACCAACGTGCCCTCGCCCTGTGTGGTTTGCACCACGTCAGCCTCGCGCAAGCAGCGACCGAGCGCGGCCTGTGGCAACTGGCGCTGGCCGCCGGGCTCATTCAACCTGCAATCGAGGCCTGACATGCTCAAGCAAGCACTCACACACAACGGTTTGATCGCGATCCTGCGGGGCCTGCTCCCGGATGAGGCTGGCGCTGTCGGCCAGGTGCTGTACCAGGCCGGGTTCCGGGTGATCGAAGTGCCGCTCAATTCGCCAGATCCCTACACCAGCATCCGCACCCTGCGTGAGACGTTGCCCGCCGACTGCCTGATCGGCGCTGGCACCGTGCTGACGCCCGAGCAGGTGGAGCGGGTGAAGGCGGCGGGTGGCCAGGTGATCGTCATGCCCCACAGCGATGCCAAGGTGCTGCGTGCCGCAAAAGCTGCGGGCCTGTACCTGTCGCCTGGGGTCGCGACGCCCACTGAAGCCTTCGCCGCCCTGGCCGAAGGGGCCGATGTGCTCAAGCTGTTCCCGGCCGAGCAAATGGGCCCGGCGGTGGTCAAGGCCTGGCTGGCGGTGTTGCCGGCCGGCACGGTCCTGCTGCCGGTGGGCGGGATTACCCCGGACAACATGCAAGTGTTCGTCGACGCCGGGGTCAAGGGCTTTGGCCTGGGCTCCGGGCTGTTCAAGCCCGGCATGACGGTCGAGCAGGTGGCGAGCCGTGCCCAGGCGTATGTCGCTGCCTGGAATGCCTTGAACTGAGTGTGCCTGGCGCCTCAGGCGCCGCATCCGACAAGAGAGATAAGAAGATGAAAATCACCAAACTGACCACCTTTATCGTGCCGCCGCGCTGGTGCTTCCTCAAAGTGGAAACCGACCAGGGTGTAACCGGTTGGGGCGAGCCCGTGGTTGAAGGCCGCGCCCACACCGTGGCGGCGGCGGTCGAGGAATTGTCCGACTACTTGATCGGCAAAGACCCGCGCAATATCGAAGATATCTGGACCGTGCTGTATCGCGGCGGCTTCTACCGGGGCGGCGCGATTCATATGAGCGCCCTGGCCGGGATCGACCAGGCGTTGTGGGACATCAAGGGCAAGGCCCTCGGCGTGTCGGTCAGCGACCTGCTGGGCGGCCAGGTGCGGGACAAGATCCGCGTCTACTCGTGGATCGGCGGCGACCGCCCGGCCGACACCGCCCGTGCGGCCAAGGAAGCCGTGGCCCGGGGGTTTACGGCGGTGAAGATGAATGGCACCGAGGAGCTGCAATTTCTCGACACCTTCGACAAGGTCGACCAGGCCCTGGCCAACGTGGCCGCCGTGCGCGACGCGGTCGGCCCGAATGTCGGCATTGGCGTGGACTTCCATGGCCGCGTCCACAAGCCCATGGCCAAGGTGCTGATGAAAGAGCTGGACCCGTACAAGCTGATGTTTATCGAAGAGCCGGTACTCAGCGAAAACTACGAAGCGCTCAAGGAACTGGCGCCTTTGACCAGCACCCCGATTGCCCTGGGCGAGCGGCTGTTCTCGCGCTGGGATTTCAAGCGTGTGCTCAGTGAAGGTTACGTCGACATCATCCAGCCGGATGCGTCCCACGCCGGCGGCATCACCGAAACCCGCAAGATCGCCAACATGGCCGAAGCCTACGACGTGGCCCTGGCCCTGCACTGCCCGCTGGGCCCGATTGCCCTGGCGGCGTGCCTGCAACTGGATGCGGTTTGCTACAACGCGTTTATCCAGGAGCAAAGCCTGGGCATTCACTACAACGAGAGCAACGATTTGCTCGACTACGTGCGCGATCCGGGAGTTTTCGACTACGACCAGGGCTTTGTGAAAATCCCCAACGGGCCGGGGCTGGGGATTGAGATCAACGAGGAATACGTGATCGAGCGCGCGGCCATTGGTCACCGCTGGCGCAACCCGATCTGGCGGCATGCCGATGGCAGTTTTGCCGAGTGGTGATTGTCACCTGACGGAACGCGGTCAGTGTGGGAGCTGGCTTGCCTGCGATAGCAATGTTGAATGTTCCGCCGCCATCGCAGGCAAGCCAGCTCCCACTTTCAACCCGGTAGCCGTTAACCGACCTCAATAAACATAATAAGAGGCTCCCCCCATGCACCCTGAAACCCTCACCGGCCAGGCGTCCCTCGTCACGCCCAGCCGCAAGCGTTACTTCATCATGGTCCTGCTGTTTATCACGGTGGTGATCAACTACCTGGACCGCAGCAACCTGTCGATTGCCGCGCCGGCCCTGACCAGCGAGCTGGGGATCGACCCGGTGCATGTGGGGCTGATTTTCTCGGCGTTCGGCTGGACCTACGCCGCCATGCAAATCCCCGGCGGCTGGCTGGTGGACCGGGTGCCACCGCGCATTTTGTACACCGTGGCTTTGCTGTTGTGGTCGATTGCCACGGTGATGCTGGGGTTCGCCGCAAGCTTTATCGCGCTGTTTGTGTTGCGCATGGCGGTGGGTGCCCTGGAAGCGCCGGCTTATCCGATCAACAGTCGGGTCGTCACCAGCTGGTTTCCCGAGCGTGAGCGCGCCACGGCCATTGGTTTCTACACGTCCGGGCAGTTCGTCGGGCTGGCGTTCCTTACCCCGGTACTGGCGTGGTTGCAGCATCACTATGGCTGGCACATGGTGTTTATCAGCACCGGCGCGGTGGGCATCCTCTGGGCACTGGTGTGGTATGCGGTGTACCGCGAGCCGCGGGATTTCAAAGGGGTCAACAGCGCAGAAATCGAGTTGATCCGCGCAGGCGGCGGCCTGGTGGACCTGGATGCACAAACCGCCAAGCGCAAGGCGCCTTTCAGTTGGGTCGACCTGGGTATCGTGCTGACTAAACGCAAGCTGTGGGGCATCTACCTGGGCCAGTTCTGCCTGAACTCGACCCTGTGGTTTTTCCTGACATGGTTCCCAACCTACCTGGTGAAATATCGCGGCATGGACTTCATCAAGTCCGGCCTGCTTGCCTCGCTGCCGTTTCTCGCGGCGTTTGTCGGGGTGTTGTGTTCCGGGCTGTTTTCCGACTGGCTGATCCGCCGTGGCGCCTCGGTGGGGTTTGCGCGCAAGTTGCCGATCATCAGTGGCCTGCTGATCTCCACGGCGATCATCGGCGCCAACTTCGTGGATTCCACGCCACTGGTGATTGCATTCCTGGCGGTGGCGTTCTTCGGCAACGGCCTGGCGTCGATCACCTGGTCGCTGGTCTCGACACTGGCGCCGGCGCGACTGTTGGGGTTGACGGGTGGGGTGTTCAACTTCATCGGCAACCTGGCGGCGATTACCACGCCTATCGTCATTGGCTTTCTGGCCACGGGCGATTCGTTTGCGCCGGCGATTACCTACATTGCGGTGTTGGCGTTGCTGGGGGCGCTGTCCTACATATTGCTGGTGGGTAAGGTCGAGCGGATCGAGCTGAAGGAATAAAGCTGTTGTAGAAGCGAGCTTGGCTCGCTCCTACAAGGGGGGCGTTTATTTACGGGCGTTACGCACACCTTCCGACAGCGCTGCACACAGACTCAACACCCCATCAATCGCTTGCTGGTCGTTGCTGGCATTGGCGATGTGGTCGATCAGCGCCGACCCCACCACCACACCGTCCGCCAGGCGGGCGATGGCGGCGGCCTGTTCCGGGGTGCGGATGCCGAAGCCGATGCTGATCGGCAGGTCGGTATGCCGGCGCAGGCGGCCGACGGCCTCTTCCACGTGTTCCAGGGTGGCGGCACCGGCACCGGTCACACCGGCCACCGACACGTAGTACACAAACCCGGAGCTGCCGTTGAGCACGGTGGGCAGGCGCGCATCGTCGGTGGTGGGCGTGGTCAGGCGGATAAAGTCGATGCCTGCGGCCTGGGCCGGGTCGCACAGTTCGCTGTTATGTTCCGGCGGCATGTCGACCACGATCAGGCCGTCCACGCCGGCCTCTTTTGCGTCATGGATAAAGCGCGGCACGCCGTACATGTGGATCGGGTTGAAGTAGCCCATCAGCACCAGCGGCGTATCGCTGTTGCCCTGGCGGAACTCGCGCACCATCTGCAGGGTTTTCAGCAGGTTCTGCTTGGCGCCCAACGCGCGGATATTGGCCAGTTGGATCGCCGGACCGTCGGCCATCGGATCGGTGAAGGGCATGCCCAGCTCGATCACATCGGCGCCGGCTGCCGGCAAGCCCTTGAGGATCGCCAGGGAGGTGTCATACCCCGGGTCGCCGGCGGTGACGAAGGTCACCAGGGCGGCGCGGTTTTGTTCCTTGAGTTGCGCAAAGCGGGTTTGCAGGCGGCTCATTTAGTGTTTCTCCTGCTGAGACTGTTCCATATGGTGCATCACGGTCTGCATGTCCTTGTCGCCACGGCCCGACAGGTTGACCACCATCAGGTGATCCTTGGGCAGGCTCGGTGCGCGCTTGAACACTTCGGCCAGGGCGTGGGCGCTTTCCAGTGCAGGAATAATCCCTTCCAGGCGGCAGCATTTGTGAAAGGCGTCGAGGGCTTCGTCGTCAGTTACCGAGGTGTATTGGACGCGGCCGATATCGTGCAACCACGCATGCTCAGGGCCGATGCCGGGGTAGTCGAGGCCCGCGGAAATCGAGTGGGCGTCGATGATCTGGCCGTCGTCGTCCTGTAACAGGAAGGTGCGGTTACCGTGCAGCACGCCTGGTACGCCGCCATTGAGGCTGGCCGCGTGCTTGCCGGTCTCGATGCCGTAGCCTGCGGCTTCGACGCCAATGATCTGGACACTGGTGTCATCGAGAAACGGGTGGAACAGGCCCATGGCATTCGAGCCACCGCCGATGCACGCCACCAGGCTGTCGGGCAGGCGGCCTTCCTGGGCTTGCAACTGGGTACGGGTTTCCTTGCCGATCACGGCCTGGAAGTCGCGGACCATGGCCGGGTACGGGTGCGGGCCGGCCACGGTGCCGATCAGGTAGAAGGTGCTGTCGACGTTGGTCACCCAGTCGCGCAGGGCTTCGTTCATCGCGTCCTTGAGGGTGCCGGTGCCGGCCACCACCGGGATCACTTCGGCGCCCAAAAGCTTCATGCGGAACACGTTGGCCTGCTGGCGCTCGATATCAGTGGTGCCCATGTAGATCACACATTGCAGGCCAAACCGCGCGGCAACGGTGGCGGTGGCCACGCCGTGCATGCCGGCGCCGGTCTCGGCGATGATGCGTTTCTTGCCCATGCGCCGCGCCAACAGGATCTGGCCGATGCAGTTGTTGATCTTGTGCGCGCCGGTGTGGTTGAGCTCTTCGCGCTTGAGGTAGATCTTGGCGCCGCCGCAGAACTCGGTCAGGCGTTCGGCAAAGTACAGCGGGCTGGGGCGTCCGACATAGTCGCGCTGGAAGTAGGCCAGTTCTTCGTTGAAGGCCGGATCGATCTTGGCTGCTTCGTATTCGCGGGCCAGGTCGAGGATCAACGGCATCAGGGTTTCCGCCACGTAGCGGCCGCCGAACGCGCCAAACAGGCCGTTGGCGTCAGGGCCGTTGCGTAAATCGGTCTGGGACTGAGTCATGGTGCGCTCCAGGAAGAAAGTTGGGAGAGGCAATGACGGCCACTCTACCCCTGACGCCGGACCGTGAAAACCGATAAGATCGCTGCAACCTGTCAGGAAAACTCACAGATGAGCCGAGACCTTCCGCCGCTTAATGCCCTGCGTGCATTTGAAGCCACCGCCCGCCTCAACAGCGTCAGCCAGGCAGCCGAGCAATTGCATGTGACCCACGGTGCGGTCAGCCGACAACTGAAAGTGTTGGAAGAACACCTTGGGGTGAGTCTTTTCGTCAAGGATGGACGCGGCATTAAACTCACAGATGCCGGCGTGCGGCTGCGCGATGCCAGCTTCGAGGCGTTCGAGCGTCTGCGGGATGTGTGCGGGGAGTTGACCCAAAGCAGCGCCGACGCGCCGTTTGTCCTTGGCTGCTCCGGCAGTCTGCTGGCGCGTTGGTTTATTCCGCGCCTGGGGCGCTTGAATGCCGACTTGCCGGATTTGCGCCTGCATCTATCGGCGGGCGAAGGCGACCTTGATCCAAGGCGCCCGGGCCTGGACGCCCTGCTGCTGTTTGCCGAGCCGCCGTGGCCTGCGGATATGCAGGTCTACGAGCTGGCGAGCGAGCGGATTGGCCCGGTGATGAGCCCGCACTTTGCCCACTACCAAGCCCTGCGCCAGGCACCCGCCCAAGCCCTGCTGGGCGAAGCCCTGTTGCACACCACTTCGCGCCCGCAAGCCTGGCCCAATTGGGCACAGCACCATGGCATCGAGCCCGGGGCATTGAAGTACGGCCAGGGGTTTGAGCATTTGTATTATTTGCTGGAGGCGGCCGTGGCTGGCCTTGGGGTGGCGATCGCACCGCAACCGCTGGTGGCGGAGGACGTGCGCGCCGGTCGCCTGGTTGCGCCATGGGGTTTTAGTCAAACCCCGGCGCAACTGGCGTTGTGGCTACCCAAGCGCGCCGCGGATGGGCGCGCCCGGCAGCTGGCGCAATGGCTCAAGGCTGAGCTTGCGCGCCAGCCGGTTTAGTCACCGCGTTTGCACAGCAGGTAAGCCGCCAGCAGGCCCAGTGCGCCAACGGCAACGCCGGCGGTGGTCCAAGGGTGCTCCTGTGCGTAGTCACGGGTGGCAGCCCCGGTTTCGCGGATTTTCACTTTGCTTTCTTCGTAGGCGTCGCTGATCAAGTGGCGGGAGTGCTTGAGGGCATTCTCGGCATTGCTTTTGAGGGCCTTCAGGGTTTTGCGCGACTCGTCAGACGCATCGTCCTTGAGGCTCTCAAGGGATTTGAGCAGGCTCGAAATCTCGGCTTCCATGCTTTCCAATGACGCTTTGCGTAAAGAGGTGTTGGCCATGTGGGCTCTCCTGGAGTGAATGAGTAACGTGTGTTGATTCCGACTGCGGGGGTTTCAGAAAGTGCAGTAAATCTGAACTTTCAAGTGAGAAGAGTCGCCAGAAGCAGTAAGAAGAATCACTGCTAGGCTTCATTCATCGACCCAGGAGAACACTCATGACTGATCATCACACCTACAAGAAAGTCGAACTGGTGGGCTCGTCCCCAACCAGTATCGAGGACGCCATCAACAATGCGCTGGCCGAGGCCAGCAAGAGCATCAAGCACCTGGAGTGGTTTGAGGTCACCGAAACCCGTGGCCACATCAAGGACGGCAAGGCCGCGCACTTCCAGGTGACACTCAAGGTGGGCTTTCGTATTGCCAATAGTTGACGGGGTTGGTTGAACTTGCACGCTGGCCGATTGCCATAACCTGCGCTACACCCTTTGGGCGCCGATGCCCTATGCGTCGGCGTACATTTTTTGATCAGCGCAAGGAAAGTAACGGATGAAAAAGTTTCTGTTAGCGGTAGGTTTGTTGAGCCTGGCAGGTACAGCCCTGGCGGCTGGCAAGGATTGTGGCGAGCTGAAAAGCGAAATCGACGCCAAGATCCAGGCCAATGGTGCGTCCGGGTACACCCTGGAAATTGTCGAAAAAGGCAGCGCAACCAACGGCGAAGTGGTCGGCAGTTGCGAAGGTGGTACCAAGGAAATCGTCTACAACCGCAGGTGATCCCGTGCGGCAGACATAAAAACCGACGCCAGAGCGTCGGTTTTTATGTCTGCCGATCAGCCTTTCATCACCTGGGCCAGTAGCTCATAGGAATGAATCCGATCAGCATGTTCGTACAGGTCGCAGGTAAAGATCAGCTCATCGGCGCCCGTCTGCTCGATCAACACCTCCAGTTTGGCGCGAATCTTCGCCGGGCTGCCTACCATCGCCAGGCCTAGGAAACTGCCTACCGCGTCCTTCTCATGGGGCAGCCACAGGCCGTCCATGCTGTCGACCGGCGGGCGTTGCACCAGGCTTTGCCCACGCATCAGCGCGAGAATTCGCTGGTAGACCGAGGTGGCCAGGTAATTGGCCTGCTCATCGGTATCAGCGGCCACCAGCGGCACACCGAGCATCACATAGGGCTTGTCGAGCACTGCCGAAGGCTTGAAGTGATTGCGATAGACGCGAATCGCCTCATGCATCATGCGCGGTGCGAAATGGGAGGCGAAGGCGTAGGGCAAACCGCGCTCGCCGGCCAGTTGGGCGCTGAACAGGCTGGAACCGAGCAGCCACACCGGGACGTTGGTGCCGGTGCCCGGTACGGCGATCACCCGTTGGTCGGGGGTGCGCGGGCCCAGGTAGGCCATCAACTCGGCCACATCTTCCGGGAAGTCATCGGCGCTGCCGGAGCGTTCGCGGCGCAGGGCGCGGGCGGTCATCTGGTCTGAGCCGGGTGCGCGGCCCAGGCCCAGGTCGATCCGGCCGGGGTACAGGCTTTCCAGGGTGCCGAACTGTTCAGCGATCACCAGTGGCGCATGGTTGGGCAGCATCACGCCGCCTGCGCCGACCCGGATAGTCGAAGTGCCACCGGCCAGGTAGCCGAGCAGCACCGAGGTCGCGGAGCTGGCGATGCCATCCATATTGTGGTGCTCGGCCACCCAGAAGCGGGTGTAGCCGAGCTTTTCCACGTGCTGGGCCAGGTCCAGGGAATTGCGCAACGACTGCGCCGGGCTGCCATTGGCGCGCACCGGTACCAGGTCGAGGGTCGAGAACTTCACATCGGACAGTGGTTTCATAAGCCTGCTTCTCCATAGGGGCGCAGGCTTGTGACGAACCAAAACCTGCCGCTTCATGTGCATGCCCTATGCAATGAGGGCATATACCCGAGATTCAATAGCGGACATGAAATTTCCTACTTGCCCGCTTGGTTTTTCCGACAGGGTGAACTTTGCCAGAGGTTCTATCCTCAGAACCTTACTGATGCACAACCACTGCTTGGGAGAACGCTATGAGTATCGTGAAAAAAGCCTCCGCACACTGGGAAGGCGACCTGAAAACCGGTCTGGGCTCGATCTCGACCGAAACCGGCGTATTGCGCGAAGCCCCCTACGGCTTCAAGGCACGTTTCGAAGGTGGCAAGGGTACCAACCCTGAAGAACTGATCGGCGCGGCCCATGCCGGCTGCTTCTCCATGGCCTTTTCCATGATTCTTGGCGATGCCGGCCTCAAGGCTGACAGTATCGACACCCAGGCCGAAGTGACCCTGGACCAGGTGGACGGTGGTTTTGCGATCACCGCAGTCCACCTGATCCTCAAGGCCAAGATCCCCGGCGCGAGCCAGGCGCAGTTCGATGAACTGAGCAAGAAGGCCAAGGAAGGATGCCCGGTATCCAAGGTGCTGAACGCCACCATCACCCTGGATGGCACCCTCGTCAACTGATCTGCGCAGGTCCAATGTGGGAGCGGGCTTGCTCGCCCCCACATTTTGTTCTGCGTTAAATCAGAACTCGCGTTTCGCAAATGTGGTCTCATACCCATGCAGCCTTTGGCGCACACCCGTGCGCAGCGCATTTAGGGAGCTTCACACATGAAACGTTTTGCCTTGGCGATTATCTGCGGTGTTTTGGCCACATCGGCAATGGCCGCGCCCAAAGACTGTGAAGAGCTCAGGAAAGAGATTGAAGTCGGCCTACAGGCCAAGGCAATCCCGTCCTACACCCTGGAAATCATCACCGCCGAAGAAGCCAAGAATCATGACGAAGCCATGATCGTCGGCTCCTGCGAAAACGGCACCAAGCGCATCATCTACCAGCGCAACGATGACTGATCAGGGAATGCAGTTGACGCTGCGTTCCTCGGCCAGCAACTGACGCTGGGCGTCATACAGCCGGATATTCGGGGTGAAGCCCAGCGAGCGCCCTTCCAGGCGGTAGCGCTGGCCGGCCTGGAACTGGTCGTATTGCAGGGTGATAAAACAGGTGCGCTCCTGGGGCTGGTTCAGCCCGCCACCCAGGCCTGCGCCGGCATACACTTCAAAATCAAAACGCACCATCAACTCGTGGCTGCCCGGTGGCACCTGGAAGTAGCGCCCATCGTCCAGGGCCTTGCCGTCCAGGCGTTGCGCCATGACCAGCTTGGCGCCGGGTGTCGGGGTGGCAAAATCGACCCAGGCCTGTTGCGGGTCGGCTGGCGGGATCGGGGTGGAGGCGCAGGCGCTGAGAAAAATCGCCGCCAAGGGAAGCAAGAGCTGACGCATAGTGGGCACTCAACCGTAGGAATGGTATGAGCATAACCCCTGCCAGCCAGTTAGTCTGGCGGGCCAAAGATTGTGGAGCGGTTTGAGATGGTGCGGCATTTATTGGCGGGGCTGACGTGCCTATTGCTCGGTGGCTGTTCCAGTGTCAGCTATTACAGCCAGTTGGCCAGCGGCCAATGGCAGCTGCTGCAGGCGCGGGAGCCGGTGGCCAAGGTGATCGCCGATCCGACGCGCCCGCAAGTGTTGCGTGAGCATTTGGCGCAATCCCAGAAGGCACGCACCTTTGCCAGCCAACAGTTGCATTTGCCCGACAACCAGAGCTACCGCCTTTACGCCGATATCGGCCGGCCGTACGTAGTCTGGAATGTCTTTGCTACATCAGAGTTTTCTTTGTTACCCCAGACCCATTGTTTCCCGATTGCCGGCTGCGTGGCCTATCGCGGTTATTACACTCAGGGCGCGGCCCGGGGCGAGGCTGCGTTGTTGCAACTGCGTGGCATGGATGTGTCGATTGGCGGCGTCGAGGCCTATTCCACCCTCGGCTGGTTCAATGACCCGATCATGAGTTCGATGATGCGCTGGGGTGATGAGCGCCTGGCCACGGTGATTTTTCACGAGCTGGCGCACCAGCGTTTTTATGTGAAGGACGACACGGAGTTCAATGAGTCGTTTGCCACCTTCGTCGAGCAGGAAGGCACCCGGCAATGGCGCGCGGCCCGTGGCCTGGCGCCTGCAAGCGAATCGACGCTGAAGCAGCGCGACCAGTTTATCCAACTGATCCTCGACACCCGCAGTCGCCTGGAGCGCCTGTATGCGCAGCCGTTGGCCGCAGATGCGATGCGCCAGGCCAAGGCGGCCGAATTCGAGCGCTTGCGCCGTGAGTATCGGCAGATGCGCGACAGCCAGTGGGGCGGCGACCCGCGTTATGACGCCTGGGTCAATCAGCCGATGAACAATGCGCGGTTGTTGCCGTTTGGGCTGTATGACCAGTGGGTACCGGCGTTTGCGGCGTTGTTTCGCCGGGAGGGCGGGGATTGGCTGAGGTTCTACGGCGCCGTGGAGCAGTTGGGGCGCTTGCCGGTGGAACAGCGCAAATTAGCGTTGCGGCAGTTGGTAAGCGGTGACGTTTAGGGCCTCATCGCAGGCAAGCCAGCTCCCACATGTTGATGTGTGAACACCGTCCAATGTGGGAGCGGGCCTGCCCGCGATAGCGGTCTCAAGCCCGCCGCAAAAACGCCTGATGCATCTCCTCCAGCGTCTCAAAATGCCAGCGCGGCGCTTCAGCATTCAACTCGGCAAAACTACCAAACCCATACCCCACCGCCGCTGCATCCAGCCCGTTGCTACGTGCGCCGATCAGGTCGTGCTTGCGGTCGCCGATCATCAAGGTACTGGCCGGATCCAGGCCTTCCTCGTGCATCAAATGGGCGATCAGCTCGACCTTGTTGGTGCGGGTACCGTCCAATTCACTGCCGTAAATCACCTTGAAGTGCTTGGCGAAATCGAAATGCCGGGCGATCTCCCGGGCAAATTCCCACGGTTTGGAGGTGGCCACATACAGTTGGCGACCCTGGGCATTGAGCTCCTCCAGCAACGGCATGACCCCATCGAACACCCGGTTTTCATAGAGCCCGGTGACTTTGAAGCGCTCGCGATAGAAATTCACCGCCTCCCAGGCCCGCGCCTCGTCGAAATCGTAGAACTGCATAAAGGCTTGCAGCAGCGGCGGGCCGATAAAGTGTTCGAGCTTGGTCAGGTCCGGCTCATCGATGCCCAGCTTGGCCAAGGCGTACTGGATCGAGCGGGTGATGCCTTCCCGTGGATCGGTCAGGGTGCCGTCCAGGTCAAACAGGACGGTTTGGTAATCCAGGGTCATCGGTCGAATCCTTCTGCCAGGTGCAGGTCCTTGAGCTTCACGTAGTTCGCTGCGCTGTAGGTGAAAAAGGCGCGTTCCTTGTCAGAAAGCGCGCGGACTTGTTTAACCGGGCTGCCCACATACAAAAAGCCGCTTTCAAGTTTTTTGCCCGGCGGCACCAGGCTGCCGGCGCCGATGATCACATCGTCTTCAACCACCGCGCCGTCCATCACAATGCTGCCCATGCCGATCAGGATACGACTGCCGACGGTGCAGCCATGGAGCATGACCTTGTGGGCGATGGTCACATCGTCGCCGATCAGCAGCGGGAAACCGTCAGGATTGAAGGGCCCGGCGTGGGTAATGTGCAGCACGCAGCCGTCCTGCACGCTGGTGCGCGCGCCGATGCGGATGCGGTGCATGTCGCCGCGAATCACCGTCAGCGGCCAGACCGAGCTGTCGGCGCCGATTTGAACATCGCCGATCACCACCGCCGAAGCATCGACGAAAGCCCCGGCGCCGAGGGTTGGCGTGTGATTCTGATAGGTGCGAAGGGTCACGATAGCCTCTCTCTGTTTGGTTGATAGCTGCGGTGGACGTTGATTGTAATTAAGATGGCCCCATCTTTGTCTTACCTGTTTCTTCAGCCAAGGTGCCAACCGTGAGCGCGAACAACCCTCTTTTGCAGTCCTACGACCTGCCGCCGTTCTCGGCGATCCGTGCCGAGCACGTCCAACCGGCCATCGAACAGATCCTGGCCGACAACCGCGTCGCCATCGAAGGCATCCTGCAAAGCCAGGGGAAAAATCCGACCTGGGCCGGCCTGGTCCTGGCCATGGATGAACTCAACGACCGCCTGGGCGCCGCCTGGAGCCCGGTCAGCCATCTCAATGCCGTGTGCAACAGCGCTGAACTGCGTGAGGCCTATGAGGCCTGCCTGCCGGCATTGAGCGCCTATTCCACCGAGATGGGCCAGAACCGCGAGCTGTTCCAGGCCTTCGAAGCCCTGGCCAACAGCCCGCAAGCGGCCGGTTTCGACGTGGCGCAAAAAACCATTCTGGAGCACGCACTGCGCGACTTCCGCCTGTCGGGTATCGACCTGCCGCCTGAGCAGCAGAAGCGCTACGCCGAGGTGCAGAGCAAACTCTCCGAACTGGGCAGCAAGTTCTCCAACCAATTGCTCGACGCCACCCAGGCCTGGACCAAGCACGTCACCGACGAAGCCACCCTCGCCGGCCTGACCGACTCGGCCAAGGCGCAAATGGCGGCTGCGGCCCAGGCCAAAGGCCTCGACGGCTGGCTGATCAGCCTGGAGTTCCCCAGCTACTACGCGGTGATGACCTACGCCCACGACCGCGCCCTGCGCGAAGAAATCTACGCGGCCTACTGCACCCGTGCGTCGGACCAAGGCCCGAATGCCGGTCAGAACGATAACGGCCCGGTGATGGAACAGATCCTCGACTTGCGTCAGGAACTGGCCCAACTGCTCGGTTTCGCTTCTTTCTCCGAACTGAGCCTGGCCACCAAAATGGCCGAATCCAGCGACCAGGTACTCAGTTTCCTACGCGACCTGGCCAAACGCAGCAAGCCATTCGCCAACCAGGACCTGCAACAGCTCAAGGCCTACGCCGCCGAACAAGGCTGCAACGACCTGCAAAGCTGGGACAGTGGTTTCTACGGCGAAAAGCTGCGTGAACAGCGCTACAGCGTGTCCCAGGAAGCCCTGCGTGCCTACTTCCCGATCGACAAAGTGCTGGGCGGGCTGTTTGCCATCGTCCAGCGCCTGTATGGCATCGAGATCGCCGAGCAGAAAGGCTTCGACACCTGGCACCCGGATGTTCGCCTGTTCGAAATCAAGGAAAACGGCCAGCACGTCGGCCGCTTCTTCTTCGACCTGTATGCCCGCGCCAACAAGCGTGGCGGTGCCTGGATGGACGGCGCCCGGGATCGTCGGCGCACCGCCGAGGGTGTGCTGCAAAGCCCGGTGGCTAACCTTGTGTGCAACTTCACCCCGGCCGACAGCGGCAAGCCAGCCCTGCTGACCCACGATGAAGTCACCACCCTGTTCCACGAATTCGGTCACGGCCTGCACCACCTGCTGACCCGCGTCGAACATGCGGGCGTGTCCGGCATCAACGGCGTGGCCTGGGACGCGGTGGAGTTGCCGAGCCAGTTCATGGAGAACTGGTGCTGGGAACCTGAAGGCCTGGCGCTGATTTCCGGTCACTATGAAAGTGGCGAAGCATTGCCCCAGGACCTGCTGCAAAAAATGCTCGCGGCGAAGAACTTCCAGTCTGGCCTGATGATGGTGCGCCAGCTGGAATTCTCGCTGTTCGACTTTGAACTGCATGCCACCCACGGTGATGGCCGCAGCGTGGCGCAGGTGCTCGAAGGCGTGCGCGACGAGGTGTCGGTGATGCGTCCGCCGGCCTATAACCGCTTCCCCAACAGCTTCGCGCATATCTTCGCCGGCGGTTACGCGGCGGGGTACTACAGCTACAAGTGGGCCGAAGTATTGTCGGCAGATGCCTTCTCCAAGTTCGAAGAAGACGGCGTGCTCAATGCCGAGACTGGCCGGGCCTTCCGCGAGGCGATCCTGGCCCGTGGCGGCTCCCAGGCGCCGATGGTGCTGTTCGTCGACTTCCGCGGACGCGCACCGTCGATTGACGCACTCTTGCGCCACAGCGGCCTGAGTGAGGACGCGGCAGCATGAGTGACGGGCCTGTGATCACCAAAAAGCAATTTATCGCCGGCGCCGTGTGCCCGGCGTGCAGCGAGCCGGACAAGTTGAAGATGTGGACCGAAGACAGCGTGCCCCATCGCGAATGCGTGGCCTGTGGCTATACCGACACGCTCAACGACCAGGGTTTGTCGGTGCCCAAGGAATTGGGCACGCGGGTCAACACCTCGGCGTTGAAAGCGCCGGCGGACCCCAAGGTGCAGGCGGTGCAGTTCTTCCCTAATCCCAAGCTGAAAAAAGACTGACGGACCTTACTCCGTCCAACCTGTGGGAACAGGCTCATGTAGGAGCTGGCTTGCCAGCGATAGCATCACCTCGGTGTCACTGATACACCGAGGTGTCTGCATCGCAGGCAAGCCAGCTCCTACACAAGCCTGTTCCCACTTTTTTTTGCGCGCATTTCTCGATTTTCCTGGCTGAAACGGTTCTCTCATTCCTTAGCCTGCTATCATTTGTAACCATTGATTACATCCACAACGACAAGCCGCTCCATGAAGCGACTGCTCAAACCCGTGACCACATGATGAGGTGCCACCATGTCTGATCAAGATCGAGACAACCCCCGGCGTGACTTTTTGCGCAAATCCTTGACCTTGATCCCGGTGGTCACGGTTGCCAGCACCGGCCTTGGCGGCTCGATGCTGATGGCCACGCCCGAGCCTGTCCAGGCCAGCCCGGCCAAGGCACCTACCAGCGAAAAGACCTACGAGCCCAGTTACTTCACCGCTGAGGAGTGGGCCTTCGTCAACGCGGCCGTCGCGCGCCTGATCCCCGCAGATGCCCAAGGCCCAGGTGCCCTGGAAGCCGGTGCACCGGAATACATCGACCGGCAGATGAACACGCCCTACGCCAGCGGCGCCCTGTGGTTCATGCAAGGCCCGTTCAATGCCGACGCACCGCCCGAGATGGGCTGGCAGAGCAAACTGGTGCCCAAGGAGATCTATCGCCTGGGTATTGCTGCCACGGATTCCTGGTCGAAAGCGTTCAACGGTAAAACATTTGCTGGGCAAGACAGCGCTACCCAGGATGATTTGCTGCGCCGCCTGGAGGCGGGAGGTGCCGAAACCGGCGAGCATTTCGCCGCGGTCCCGCCGAAGATTTTCTTCAACTTGTTGCTGCAAAACACCAAGGAAGGGTTCTTCTGCGACCCGATCCACGGCGGCAACAAAGGCATGGTCGGCTGGACCATGATCGGCTTCCCCGGCGCCCGCGCCGATTTCATGGATTGGGTTGAACGCAACGAGCAATACCCCTTCCCGGCTGTTTCCATCCGTGGCGAGAGGGCATAAACGTGGCGACCATCATGAAGAAAGTGGATGCAGTCATCGTCGGCTTTGGCTGGACTGGCGCGATCATGGCCAAGGAGCTGACGGAAGCCGGCTTGCACGTGGTAGCGCTGGAGCGCGGCCCGATGCAGGACACCTACCCGGACGGCAATTACCCACAAGTGATCGACGAACTGACCTACAGCGTGCGCAAAAAGCTGTTCCAGGACATTTCCAAGGAAACTGTGACCATTCGCCATAGCGTGAATGACATCGCCCTGCCCAACCGTCAGTTGGGCGCCTTCCTCCCGGGCAACGGCGTAGGCGGCGCGGGCCTGCACTGGTCGGGCGTGCATTTTCGGGTGGACCCTATCGAACTGCGCATGCGCAGCCACTACGAAGAACGCTACGGCAAAAACTTCATTCCCAAGGACATGACCATCCAGGACTTCGGCGTCAGCTACGAAGAACTGGAACCGTTCTTTGACTACGCCGAAAAGGTCTTCGGCACCTCCGGCCAGGCCTGGACCGTGAAGGGCCAACTGGTGGGTGAAGGCAAGGGCGGCAACCCTTACGCGCCGGATCGTTCCAGCCATTTCCCACTGGAATCGCAGAAAAATACCTACTCGGCGCAGCTGTTTCAGCAGGCCGCCACTGCCGTGGGCTACAAGCCCTACAACCTGCCTTCGGCCAATACCTCGGGGCCTTACACCAACCCCTATGGCGCGCAGATGGGGCCGTGCAACTTCTGTGGTTTTTGCAGCGGGTATGTCTGCTACATGTACTCCAAGGCATCGCCCAACGTGAACATCCTGCCGGCCCTGCGCCAGGTGCCGAACTTTGAACTGCGGCCAAATTCCCACGTGCTCAAAGTCAATCTCGACAGCACCAAGCGCAAGGCCACTGGCGTGACCTATATCGACGCCCAGGGCCGCGAGATCGAGCAACCGGCAGACCTGGTGATTCTTGGCGCCTTCCAGTTCCACAACGTGCGCCTGATGCTGCTCTCGGGCATCGGCAAGCCCTACGACCCGATCACGGGCGAAGGGGTGGTGGGCAAGAACTTCGCCTACCAGAACATGGCCACCATCAAGGCCTACTTCGACAAAGACGTGCACACCAACAACTTCATCGGCGCTGGCGGCAATGGCGTGGCGGTGGACGACTTCAACGCCGATAACTTTGATCATGGCCCCCATGGCTTCGTCGGCGGCTCGCCGATGTGGGTCAACCAGGCGGGCAGCCGGCCGATTGCCGGTACCTCCAACCCACCGGGCACGCCGGCCTGGGGCAGTGCGTGGAAGCGCGCCACGGCCGATTACTACACCCACCAAGTGTCGATGGACGCCCATGGCGCTCATCAATCCTACCGGGGCAACTACCTCGATCTGGACCCGGTTTACCGTGATGCCTACGGCCTGCCGTTGCTGCGCATGACCTTCGACTGGCAGGAAAACGACATCAAGATGAACCGCTTCATGGTCGAGAAAATGGGCAAGATCGCCGAAGCGATGAACCCCAAGGCGATTGCCGTACTCGGCAAGAAGGTCGGCGAGCACTTCAACACCGCGTCTTACCAGACCACGCACCTCAACGGTGGCGCGATCATGGGTACCGACCCGAAGACCAGCGCGTTGAACCGCTACCTGCAGTGCTGGGATGTGCACAACGTGTTTGTCCCAGGCGCATCCGCTTTCCCACAAGGCTTGGGCTACAACCCTACGGGCCTGGTGGCGGCGCTGACCTATTGGTCGGCCCGGGCGATACGCGAGCAGTACCTGAAAAATCCCGGCCCGCTGGTTCAGGCATAAGGAGCGACGACTATGAAAGCATTTGTTATCGCAACCCTGGCCCTGTTCAGCAGTTGCTCGGTGAGCGCCGCTGAAACTGATCTGGTCAAACAGGGCGAATACCTGGCTCGCGCCGGTGACTGCGTGGCCTGCCACACCGCCAAGGGCGGCAAGCCGTTTGCCGGTGGCCTGGCGATGGAAACCCCGATCGGCGTGATCTACTCCACCAACATCACCCCGGACAAAACCGGCCTGGGGGACTACAGCTTTGAAGATTTCGACAAGGCCGTGCGCCATGGCGTCGCCAAAAGCGGTAGTACCCTTTACCCGGCGATGCCTTACCCGTCTTACGCACGTGTCAGCGAAACCGACATGCAGGCGCTGTATGCGTACTTTATGAAAGGCGTGGAACCGGTCGCCCAGGCGAACCAGGACAGTGATATTCCCTGGCCCTTGAGCATGCGCTGGCCCCTGGCGGCATGGCGTTGGATGTTTGCGCCCGAGGTGGCGGGCTATCAGGCCCCGGCCGATGCCGACCCGGTGATCAGCCGTGGCGCCTACCTGGTGGAAGGCCTCGGTCACTGTGGCGCCTGCCATACCCCGCGGGCCCTGACCATGCAGGAAAAGGCCCTGAGCGCGTCGCAAGGTGCGGCGTTCCTGTCCGGCAGTGCGCCCCTGGAAGGCTGGATCGCCAAAAGCCTGCGCGGTGACCACAAGGATGGCCTGGGCAGTTGGAGCGAAGAGCAACTGGTGCAGTTTCTCAAGACCGGCCGCAGTGATCGCAGCGCCGTGTTTGGCGGCATGAGCGACGTTGTAGTCCACAGCATGCAGTACATGTCTGAAGACGACCTGACCGCTATCGCCCGTTACCTCAAGAGCCTGCCGGCAGTCGATCCCAAGGATCAGCCGCACCAGTACGACAAGCAGGTGGCCGAGGCTTTATGGAAAGGCGATGACAGCCAGCCGGGCGCTGCGGTGTACATCGACAACTGCGCGGCCTGCCATCGCACCGATGGCCATGGCTACACCCGGGTGTTCCCGGCGCTGGCGGGCAACCCGGTGTTGCAGACGGCGGATGCCACATCGTTGATCAACATTGTGTTGAATGGTGGAACCCTGCCGGCCACACACGCAGCGCCTTCTACATTCACCATGCCGGCCTTTGCCTGGCGCTTGTCGGATCAGGAAGTGGCGGATGTGGTCAGCTTTATTCGGGGCAGCTGGGGTAACCAGGGCGCGCCGGTGAAGGCTGGTGACGTGGCCGACCTGCGCAAAAGCGATAAACACACCACCTCGGGCGACGATCTGGGGCAAGTGACGAGTCACTGATTTTGCCTTTGCCGCCCAACGGCACTGGTCAGATACGCTGCGCCTCGATACTGTATATAAAAACAGTATCGAGGCGCTTTCATGTCCACTCCTCTGCCGCCGCGCGGGCGAGGCACCGCCACCAACCTGCACAATCGCTTCGCGCCCACGGTGAGTGTGGCCGAGGATGACGGCTGGTATCAGGAAGTGCCGCCGACCCAGGGCACCGAAGTGCGCATCGAGACGGCAAAGACCATCATCACCCGCAACACCTCGCCGGACCTGCCGTTCGACCGCTCCATCAACCCTTACCGGGGGTGTGAGCACGGTTGCATTTATTGTTATGCGCGGCCCAGCCATGCCTATTGGGACATGTCCCCGGGCCTGGATTTTGAAACCAAGCTGATCGCCAAGAGCAACGCCGCCCAGGTGCTGGAGCAACAATTGTCCAAGCCCGGTTATGTGTGCGCGCCGATCAACCTGGGCTCCAACACGGACCCGTACCAGCCCATCGAGCGCGAGTACCAGATCACCCGGCAAACCCTGCAAGTGCTGCTGCGCTATCGCCACCCGGTGACTATCGTGACCAAGGGTTCGTTGATCCTGCGTGACCTTGACCTGCTCACCGAACTGGCCCGCCAGCGGCTGGTGGCGGTGATGATCAGCCTTACTAGCCTGGACGACGAACTCAAGCGCATCCTGGAACCTCGTGCAGCGGCGCCCAAGGCGCGGCTGCGGGCGATCCGGGTGATGCGCGAGGCAGGGATCCCGGTAGGCGTGCTGTGCTCGCCGATGATTCCGATGATCAACGACAGCGAACTGGAAAGCCTGCTCGTCGAGGCCCATGCCGCCGGGGCGCAGAGCGCCGCCTATATGATGCTGCGCCTGCCCCTTGAGGTGGCGCCGCTGTTCGAGGAGTGGTTGGCGGCCCATTACCCGCAACGGGCGGCCCATGTGATGAGCCTGGTACGCCAGGTGCGCGGTGGCGAAGTCTATGACAGCCGCTTCGGTGTGCGCATGCGCGGTGAAGGACCGTTTGCCGACCTGCTGGCGCAACGATTTGCCAAGGCGATCAAGCGTTTGGGGCTTGACCGGCGTGAGGGCTTCAATCTCGATTGCAGTGCATTCTGTCCACCCGGCAGGCAGCTGGCTTTGTTGTAGACTGATACAAATGCGCGGGTTTCCCGGCCAGGGTGGTCGCGTTTTGATATCACTGAAACCCGCGAGATAGAGCGGTTGATTCAGTTTGAGTTAAGTTTCGGCAGGTACCTTGTTCATCGAGTGACTGATGGGTCGGCGGCGCTGGCTGGGTGGTTTGCATGTGTTGTTTCCCGGTGATCGCGCGTCGACCTCAACTGCAAGACTCTCCTGCCCCAACCACGAGGATGAATCATGAGTGACAAGGATAAACAGCCGTTGGCTGCGTCGGCTTCAGCCCCTCACGAGGCGGAGTCCGCCGATGCAGCGCTGCAGCACATCGTTGATGGCTTTTTGCATTTCCATAACGAGGTCTTTCCCCAGCAGGAAGAGCTCTTCAAGAAACTCGCCACGGCCCAGAGCCCACGGGCGATGTTTATCACCTGTGCCGACTCGCGCATTGTTCCGGAACTGATCACCCAGAGCTCCCCGGGCGATTTGTTCGTCACCCGTAACGTGGGTAACGTCGTGCCGCCTTACGGGCAGATGAACGGCGGTGTGTCCACGGCCATCGAGTACGCGGTGCTGGCGCTTGGCGTGCAGCACATCATCGTTTGCGGCCACTCCGATTGTGGCGCCATGCGGGCCGTGCTCAACCCCCAGAGCCTGGAAAAAATGCCCACGGTCAAAGCCTGGCTGCGCCACGCCGAGGTCGCCAAGACCATGGTCCAGGACAACTGTGATTGCGCCAATGAAGGCGAAAGCATGCAGGTGCTGACCGAAGAAAACGTCATCGCCCAGTTGCAACACTTGCGCACCCACCCCTCTGTGGCTTCGCGCATGGCCAACGGCCATTTGTTCATCCACGGCTGGATCTACAACATCGAGACCAGCGAGATCAAAGCCTACGATGCGGACCAGGCCACGTTCCGGCCGCTGAGCGGGTCCGGACCGATCCCTTCGGCGACGCCCAAAGCGCGCTTCTAAAACAATCCCCTGCCGGGTAATGCGATGGCTGCCATGGATGCAGCCAGGCCTTGCCACGCCCGGCGAATGCCTCGGGAGAGTCATCATGCGTGCAGCTCAATTAAAAACAGTGCTGCCACGGGAGCTGTTGGCTTCGGTGGTGGTGTTTCTGGTGGCCTTGCCCCTGTGCATGGGGATCGCCATTGCATCCGGGATGCCACCGGCCAAGGGCCTGATCACCGGGATTATCGGTGGCCTGGTGGTGGGCTGGCTGGCCGGTTCGCCCCTGCAAGTCAGCGGCCCGGCGGCGGGCCTGGCGGTGTTGGTGTTCGAACTGGTGCGCCAGCACGGCATGCTGATGCTCGGGCCGATCCTGCTGTTGGCGGGTTTCCTGCAACTGGTGGCCGGGCGCCTGCGCCTGGGCTGCTGGTTCCGGGTGACGGCGCCGGCGGTGGTCTACGGCATGCTGGCGGGGATCGGGGTGTTGATCGTCCTGTCGCAAGTGCATGTGATGCTCGATGGGGCGCCCAAGCCTTCGGGGCTGGATAACCTCGCGGGCTTCCCCGCCGCAGTGGCCCAGGCCATTCCCAGCCTGGGTGGCGGGCTCGGTTGGCAAGCCGGCCTGCTGGGCTTGGCGACCATGCTGGTGATGTGGTTGTGGGACCGGTTTCGCCCGCAAAAGCTGCGTTTTGTCCCCGGCGCATTGCTTGGCGTGGGCCTGGCGACTGTGACCAGCCTGGCGCTGGCCTTGCAGGTCAAGCGCGTGGAGGTGCCGGAAAACCTCGCCGATGCCATTGATTGGTTGCGCCCCAGCGACCTGCTGAACCTGGCCGACCCCAACCTGTTGATCGCGGCCTTCGCGGTAGCCTTTATCGCCAGTGCCGAAACGTTGCTTTCGGCGGCGGCTGTGGACCGTATGCACAACGGTCAGCGTTCGGACTTCGACAAGGAATTGTCCGCCCAGGGTGTAGGCAACATGCTATGCGGCCTGGTAGGCGCATTGCCCATGACCGGGGTGATCGTGCGCAGTTCGGCCAACGTCCAGGCGGGGGCAACCACGCGCTTGTCGGCGATGTTCCACGGCCTTTGGCTACTGGCCTTCGTATTGCTGTTGTCGAGCGTGCTGCAAAGTATTCCGGTGGCGAGCCTGGCGGGGGTGCTGGTGTACACCGGCATCAAGCTGGTGGACCTCAAGGCGTTCCGTGGCCTGGCGCGTTATGGCCGGATGCCGATGTTCACCTACGCCGCCACGGCCCTGGCGATCATCTTCACCGATTTGCTGACGGGAGTGCTGGTGGGCTTCGGCCTGACCCTGGTCAAACTGGCGTGGAAGGCTTCACGGTTGAAAGTCAGCCTGATCGACCTGCCCCAGGACGGTGAGATGGAGTTGCGATTGACCGGTGCGGCGACCTTTCTCAAAGTGCCCGCATTGACCCAGGTGCTGGCGACGGTGCCTGCGGGGACCACGGTGCATGTGCCGCTCAATAACCTGAGCTACGTGGATCACTCGTGCCTGGAATTGCTGGAGGAATGGGGGCGGGCCAATGCAGCCAAGGGCTCGAAGTTGGTGATCGAGGCGCGCGGGTTGAAGCGCAGGTTGGAAGGGCGGATACGTACCACGACGCGGATTGGTTCGGCCCCGTCAGTGGGCTGACGAAACCGGATAAAAAAATGTGGGAGCGGCGGTGCGACGATTCGACTTGCCCGCTCCCACACTTTGTTCTACGCCAGGCCGGAAATTCAGGCTGGCTGATCCAGCTCCAACTCCACGCCCAACTGGCGCGACAGGCACGGCCAGCGCTTCCACGCCGCTTCCGTTGCCGGGCTCTTGAGCTGTTCGCGATAGGCCTCGACGGACTCCAGGGCGAAGCTCTCTTCATTGAGCATTTCATCCACCGCCAGGTGCACGGCTTCATCCAGCTGATTGGCGAAATCTTCGCCGATCAGTTGGTGGGCAATCACGTTGGCAACGGTGGTGTCTGCCGGAATCAACGGCTGGCCGAAATGCTTGATATACAGATCGTTTACTTCTTCCACCAGTCGGTGGGCCAGGTAGGCCTCGTCCAACAGGCCGTTGAGGCCTTCATGGGCCGTCAGGATCGCCGGCGGCTGTAGAAAGAAATGCTCGGCGATTTTCAGCACCGGCTTGATCTGGCTTTCAATCCCGGCTTCCCGGGCCACGTCGTTGGCGGCGTCCAGCAGGTCCGGGACCTGGTCGATGTAGGCGGTGACGAAACGCGTCATCACGGCATTGCGATCACCGTCGGCCAGGGAAATGGCCGAGTGCAGGTGTGGCAACTGTGCGTCCAGTTGTTTAGCCAATTGGCCGGTGGACGCTTCGTGTTGATGGGCACGGGAAATCTGCTCGCGCAATGCGGCGGTGTTCATGAAAGCTCCAGGAATACGGGCGTAGGAAAGGGGATTGCATAAGGTAGCTCGTTTATACGAGCCCCTAAGACGCATTTGTCATAATTATTTCATGGTTATGCGCCGCTGTTATATCGAAATGCCATCGTTCGTCGGATAGGCCCTGAATCTGCTGGCCGGCCAATGCCGTTCGTCTCTTTTTACTGATTTGTCCCCACACATTGCGGGGTCGCAGTCGCTGTCTATACTCGGGTTTGTACGCAATTAGCTGATGACGCCCGACTGCATTAGGCAGGCAAGGCTTGGCGGATGTAAGCAGTTTGGAAGCCGCCCCCTTGGCCGCAGGTGCAAACCGGCGGGATAACAAGAACGATAAGGGGAACCCGCAATGACGCGACATCCACATGTTTGGATGGGCTTACTCTTGTGGTCAGTATTCAGCCAGGCGCAAGCCGCCTGGACGGTGAATATGGCACCAGGGGCCACTGAAGTCAGTCACGCCGTGTTCGACCTGCACATGACCATTTTCTGGATCTGTGTGGTGATCGGCATCATCGTGTTTGGCGCCATGTTCTGGTCGATGATTGTGCATCGACGCTCCACGGGCCAGGTGGCGGCCAAGTTCCACGAAAGCACGACGGTCGAGATTCTCTGGACGGTGGTGCCCTTGCTGATCCTCGTCGCCATGGCCATTCCGGCGACCAAGACCCTGATCAACATCTACGACAGCAGTGAATCGGATATCGATATCCAGGTCACCGGCTACCAGTGGAAGTGGCACTACAAGTACCTGGGCCAGGACGTCGAGTTCTTCAGCAACCTGGCCACTCCCGCCGAGCAGATCCATAACCAGGCCACCAAGGGCGAACACTATCTGCTGGAAGTCGACCAACCGCTGGTGCTGCCGGTGGGCGCCAAGGTGCGCTTTTTGGTGACGGCCGCCGACGTGATCCATTCGTGGTGGGTGCCGGCGTTTGCGGTCAAGCGCGATGCGATCCCAGGCTTCGTCAACGAGGCCTGGACCCGGGTCGAGAAGCCCGGCATCTACCGTGGCCAGTGCGCGGAGCTGTGCGGCAAGGATCACGGCTTCATGCCCATCGTGGTCGAGGTCAAGTCCAAGGCCGACTACGAAACCTGGCTTGGCGAGCGCAAGGAGGAAGCCGCCAAGCTCAAGGAGCTGACCTCTAAAGAATGGACGCGCGAAGAGCTGGTGGCCCGTGGCGACAAGGTCTATCACACCACCTGCGTGGCCTGTCACCAGGCCGAAGGCCAGGGCCTGCCGCCGATGTTCCCGGCGCTCAAAGGCTCGAAAATCGCCACTGGACCGGCGGCAGACCACCTGAGCATCGTCTACCACGGTAAGCCCGGTACGGCGATGGCGGCCTTTGGCAAACAACTGTCGGAAGTCGATATTGCGGCGGTCGTGACCTACGAGCGTAACGCCTGGGGCAACAACAAAGGCGACATGGTCACGCCCAAAGACGTGCTGGCCATCAAACAGGCGGAAAGCAAATGAACCTCTTCATTGCGTATGCCCTGAACCGCCCCGCCCATCCGCTTGCAGGAGAACGGCCATGAGCACTGTGATCGATGACCACGGTCATGCCGCTGACCACGCCCACGGTCCCGCCAAGGGCCTGATGCGCTGGGTGCTGACCACCAACCACAAAGACATCGGGACCATGTACCTGTGGTTCAGCTTCGCCATGTTCCTGCTCGGCGGCTCGTTCGCCATGGTGATCCGTGCCGAGTTGTTCCAGCCGGGCTTGCAGATCGTCGAGCCGGCGTTCTTCAACCAGATGACCACCATGCATGGCTTGATCATGGTGTTTGGCGCGGTGATGCCGGCGTTTGTCGGCCTGGCCAACTGGATGATCCCACTGATGATCGGCGCGCCGGACATGGCCTTGCCGCGCATGAACAACTTCAGCTTCTGGCTGCTGCCGGCGGCGTTCCTGCTGCTGGTCTCGACCCTGTTCACCCCCGGTGGCGGGCCGAATTTTGGCTGGACCTTCTACGCGCCGCTTTCCACCACCTACGCCCCGGAAAGCGTGACGTTCTTTATCTTTGCCATCCACCTGATGGGTATCAGCTCGATCATGGGCGCGATCAACGTGGTCGCCACCATCCTCAACCTGCGCGCACCGGGCATGACCCTGATGAAGATGCCGCTGTTCGTCTGGACCTGGCTGATCACCGCCTTCCTGCTGATTGCGGTGATGCCGGTGCTGGCCGGTTGCGTGACGATGATGCTGATGGATATCCACTTCGGCACCAGCTTCTTCAGCGCTGCCGGCGGTGGTGACCCGGTGTTGTTCCAGCATGTGTTCTGGTTCTTCGGCCATCCTGAGGTGTACATCATGATCCTGCCGGCCTTCGGTGCCGTCAGCTCGATCATCCCGACCTTTTCGCGCAAGCCGCTGTTTGGCTACACCTCGATGGTCTACGCCACGGCGAGCATCGCGTTCCTGTCGTTTATCGTGTGGGCGCACCACATGTTCGTGGTGGGTATTCCGCTGGTGGGCGAGCTGTTCTTCATGTACGCCACCCTGCTGATCGCGGTGCCCACCGGGGTCAAGGTGTTCAACTGGGTCAGCACCATGTGGCAAGGCTCGCTGACGTTCGAGACGCCCATGCTGTTTGCCGTGGCCTTTGTGATCCTGTTCACCATCGGCGGCTTTTCCGGGCTGATGCTGGCGATTGCCCCAGCGGACTTCCAGTACCACGACACCTACTTTGTGGTGGCGCATTTCCATTACGTACTGGTGCCTGGAGCGATCTTCGGGATCTTCGCCTCGGCTTACTACTGGCTGCCGAAATGGACCGGCCATATGTACGACGAAACCCTGGGCAAGCTGCACTTCTGGCTGTCGTTCGTGGGGATGAACATGGCGTTCTTCCCGATGCACTTCGTGGGGCTGGCCGGCATGCCACGGCGGGTGCCGGACTACAACCTGCAGTTCGCCGACTTCAACATGGTGTCGTCGATTGGCGCCTTTATGTTCGGCGCCACGCAGATCTTCTTCCTGTTTATCGTGATCAAGTGCATCCGGGGCGGTAAGCCGGCGCCGGCCAAGCCGTGGGATGGCGCCGAAGGGCTGGAGTGGAGCATTCCTTCGCCGGCGCCGTATCACACCTTCACCACGCCGCCGGAGGTCAAATGAGCCCGGTCATGAAAACACTCCCGATCCCCTGTGGGAGCGGGCTTGCCCGCGATGGCGGCCTCAAGACCCCTGCAGAGCTTGAGGGCCTCATCGCGAAGCCAGCTCGCCCAGGTGGGCGCCATGGCTGACTCCGTCCCCCTCAACCGCCTGGTCACGCGCCTGCTGATCCTGGTGTTGGCGATGTTCGCCTTCGGTTTTGCCCTGGTGCCGATCTACGACGTGATGTGCAAGGCGTTCGGCATCAACGGCAAGACCGCGGGGCAGTACGAAGGCTCGCAGGTGGTCGATCCGTCACGTCAGATACGGGTGCAGTTCCTGTCGACCAATGCCATCGATATGGTCTGGGAATTTCACTCCAGGGCCGACGAAATCGTGGTCCACCCCGGTGCGGTCAACGAGATGGTGTTCGTGGCCTTCAACCCCACCGACAAGCCGATGACCGCCCAGGCGATCCCGAGTATTTCCCCGGCCGAAGCGGCGATGTACTTCCACAAGACCGAGTGCTTTTGCTTCACCCAGCAAGTGCTGCAGCCGGGAGAGCGCATCGAGATGCCGGTGCGCTTCATTGTCGATCGCGACATGCCCAAGGATGTGAAGCATTTGACCCTGGCGTACACGCTGTTCGATATCACTGCGCGCCAACCGCCCGTGGCTGTCCATACCGGCGGCTAGGCGTGCCTGCGGGCTCGATTAGGAGAATGGATACATGTCGACTCATGATACGTACTACGTACCAGCGCAAAGCAAATGGCCAATAATTGCCACGTTTGGGCTGTTGATCACCGTGTATGGCCTGGGTGTGTGGTTCAACGACCTCAAGGCGGCTCGCCCGGAATCCCACGGCCCGCTGATCTTTTTCGTCGGCAGCCTGCTGCTGGCCTACATGATGTTTGGCTGGTTTGGCGCGGTGATCAAAGAAAGCCGCGCCGGGTTGTACAGCGCGCAGATGGACCGCTCATTCCGCTGGGGCATGACCTGGTTCATCTTTTCCGAGGTGATGTTTTTTATCGCGTTCTTTGGCGCGCTGTTCTATGTGCGGCATATGTCGGCGCCGTGGCTGGCCGGTGAAGGCTCCAAGGGCATTGCCCATATGCTGTGGCCCAATTTCGAGTTTGCCTGGCCGCTGCTCAACAACCCGGACCCCAAGCTGTTCCCGGCGCCGGAAGGCACCATCAGCCCGTGGGGCCTGCCATTGGTCAACACCATCTTGCTGGTGAGTTCCAGCGTGACCATCACCATCGCCCACCATGCCCTGCGCAAGGGGCATCGCGGTGCGCTGAAGATCTGGCTGGCGATCACCGTGTTGCTGGGGTTGGCGTTCCTCGGGTTCCAGGCCGAGGAATATATCCACGCCTATAAAGAACTGGGCCTGACGCTGGGCTCGGGGGTGTATGGCGCGACGTTCTTCATGCTGACCGGCTTTCACGGCGCCCACGTGACCATCGGCACGATCATTTTGTTCGTGATGCTGATGCGCATCCTCAAGGGGCATTTCAATGCCGAGCACCAGTTCGGTTTCGAGGCGGCCAGTTGGTATTGGCACTTTGTCGACGTGGTGTGGATCGGTCTGTTTTTCTTCGTCTACGTGCTGTAGCGATTTACCAGGGGGCGTGGGAAACCAGCTGGCCGCTGAAGAACCCCCAGGTGATCAGCGCCAGGGTGATCACGGCCAGTACTACACGCACGGTCAAGGCGGTGACGAGGCGATTGGAGTGGCCCTCGTCCTTGACCAGGAAGAACAAGCCACTGAACAGGCTCACAACGGTAGCGATCAGCATCAGGGCGATAGCGGCTTTGAGCATGGTCAGGCTCCAGGGCTCTTATTTTGAGGGGCGGGCAATGAGATTCAGTATAGCCAGCACAACATCGACCTTCGCGGTAACGCCATGAAACGCTTTCGCCCCGGGATTGCCCCGACCCTGGTGGTGCTGGTGCTGCTACCGCTGATGGTGTTCCTGGGCTTTTGGCAGTTATCCCGTGGTCAGGAAAAACAGGCACTGCTCCAGAGTTATGCCGAACGCCGGGCGGCGCAGCCCATCAGCGTTGCGCAACTGGAGACGGTGGCGGATCCGGCCTTTCGCCGCGTGCAGTTGCGCGGGCAGTTCGACGCCGCGCACAGCGTGCTGCTGGATAACCGCATGCGCGACGGCAAGGCCGGCGTCGAGTTGCTGCAACCCTTTCATGACCAGACCAGCGGCCAGTGGCTGTTGCTCAATCGCGGCTGGCTGCCTTGGCCGGACCGGCGCACGCCGCCAGCTTTCACCACCCCCGACCAGCCTTTGAATATCAACGCCTGGGTGTATGTCGCCCCCGGCGAGACGTTCCAGCTACACGCCGACCCAGCCGCCGCCAAATGGCCACGCCTGCTGACGGCGCTGCACCCGCAGGCGCTGTGGGCCGAGTTGGAGCGCAGCGGCTTTGCCTTTGAGCTACGGGCCGAAGCGGGCCCGGCGACCTATGAAACCCAGTGGCCAGTTGTGGCCATGGGCCCGGAAAAACACCTGGGGTATGTCGTGCAGTGGTTCGCCATGGCACTGGCGCTGCTGGGCCTTTACCTCTACCTCGGCTGGCACAACGCAAGGGAGAAGCACCATGGGAGCGGCCATGAATCCACTCAACATGTCTGACACGCCAGCGGCGCCCAACCGCAGCAAGGGGCGCTGGCAACTGATCCTGATCCTGCTGATGGTGATCGGCCCGATGGTGCTGGCGACCCTGATGTACAAGTGGCAGTTCTGGGTGCCGGACAACCGCAGCGATCATGGCGAAATGATCGGCAATGGCCAGACCCGCAGCGATATCGGCGTGCAGGCCGACGAGGACCGCTGGCAATTGCTGGTCACCGCGCCCGCGGCCTGCGCCACCGATTGCCAGCAACTGGTCTACCTCGCGCGCCAGTTGCAGATCGGCCTGGGGCGCGATGCGTCCCGTGCCAGCCATGCCCTGGCCAGTGCGCAGCCGGTCGGCGCCGAGTATGAGGCCAAGTTGAAGGCCGAGTATCCGCAGTTGCAGCGTTTGCCCCTGGACCTGCCGACCTTCAAGCAAAACGCTGCCGCGCCGGGCGATGCGCAACTGTGGATCGTCGACCCCCACGGCAACCTGGTGCTGCGCTATGACGCGCGGGTCAAGGGCAAGGATCTGCTCAACGACCTGCGCCACCTGCTGAAACTGTCGAATATCGGATAAGGGCATCGTCATGGCCAAACCTGGATTTCGCCTCGCGCTGTTTGCCACCCTGCTGGCTCTGATTGTGGTGCTTTTGGGCGCCTACACGCGCCTGACCCATGCCGGCCTCGGTTGCCCGGACTGGCCGGGTTGCTACGGCTTTATCAGCGTGCCGAAAAGCGAGGCCCAGTTGGCCCATGCCGAGTTGCACTTCCCGGACACGCCGGTGGAGGCCGACAAGGGCTGGAACGAGATGATCCATCGCTATGCAGCAGGCACCCTGGGGCTGCTGATCGCGCTGTTGGCCACCCGCGCCTGGACTCATCGCCGGCATCCGGGGCAGCCCTTGAAGCTGCCGTTGTTTCTGCTGGCGGTGGTGCTCGCCCAGGCGGCCTTTGGCATGTGGACGGTGACGCTCAAGCTGTGGCCGCAGGTCGTCACCGGGCATTTACTGGGTGGCTTCGCGACCTTGAGCCTGTTGTTTCTGCTGACCCTGCGTTTGTCCGGGGTGTTGCCGGCGCTGATCGTGCCCCGGCGCCTGCAGTATTGGGCCACGGCCGGCCTGGTGCTGGTGATCGGGCAGATCGCCCTCGGTGGCTGGGTCAGCTCCAACTATGCGGCGGTGGCCTGTATCGATTTGCCGACCTGTCATGGTGAGTGGTGGCCGGCAGCGGACTTTGCCAATGGCTTTCACCTGACCCAGCATATCGGGCCCAACTACCTGGGCGGGCAACTGGACAGTGATGCACGCACGGCGATTCACCTGACCCATCGCCTGGGCGCGCTGGTGGTGACTGTGGCGCTGCTGGGCCTGGCCTGGCAGCTCAAGGCGGTGGGCATGACCCGCCTGGCGGGCCTGCTGCTGGTTGCCCTGGCCGTGCAGATCGGCCTGGGCCTGAGCAATGTGTACTTTCATTTGCCGCTGCCGGTGGCGGTCGCCCATAACGCCGGCGGCGCAGCGTTGTTGCTGACCCTGGTGCTGGTCAATTACCACGCCCGTACCAGCCTGGTGCGGGTCCGCCACCAAGTGCCGTTCGGTTGGCGCTTCAGCCCGCGCAAACAGGTTGCGGGCCTGATCACCCTTAAAGGAGAGATGCCATGGCGACCTTGATTGGCGAGCGTCCCGGCCAGGCTATCTGGCGTGACTACCTGGAGCTGACCAAGCCCAAGGTGGTGGTGCTGATGCTGATTACGTCGCTGGTGGGCATGTTTCTCGCCACCCGCGCCGGGGTGCCGTGGCCGGTGCTGATCTTCGGCAACCTGGGGATTGCCCTGTGTGCCGGTGGCGCCGCAGCGGTCAACCATGTGGTGGACCGGCGCATCGACGCGCTGATGGCGCGCACCCACAAGCGGCCGTTGGCTGAAGGCCGGGTTTCCCCGGCTGCCGCGCTGACGTTTGCCCTGGCGCTGGCGGTGGCCGGGCTGGCGTTGCTGCTGGCGTTTACCAACCCGTTGGCGGCCTGGCTGACCCTGGCCTCGCTGCTGGGCTATGCGGTGATCTACACCGGCTTTCTCAAGCGCGCGACACCGCAGAACATCGTGATCGGCGGCCTGGCCGGCGCGGCGCCACCGTTGCTCGGCTGGGTGGCGGTCACCGGCCATGTGAGCGCCGAGCCGTTGCTGCTGGTGCTGATCATCTTCGCCTGGACCCCGCCGCACTTCTGGGCCCTGGCCATCCATCGCAAGGAGGAGTACGCCAAGGCCGATATCCCGATGCTGCCGGTGACCCACGGCGAGCACTACACCAAGGTGCATATCCTGCTGTACACCTTCGCGCTGCTGGCGGTGAGCCTGATGCCCTATGTGATCCACATGAGCGGGCTGTTGTACCTCGGTTGTGCGCTGGTTCTGGGTGCGCGCTTTCTGCAATGGGCCTGGGTGCTGTACCGTGGCAGTCGGCCGCACGCGGCGATCAATACCTTCAAGTACTCTATCTGGTACCTGTTTTTGCTATTTATCGCCCTGCTCGTAGACCACTACTTATTGTTGAACCTATGACTCGAACTCAAAAAACTGTCTTTATCCTGGTGGCCGTCGTGGCGTTGATCATGGGCCTGACCGTCAACAAAGTGCTGTCTGGCAAGGGCCAGGGCGACCCTACGGCATTGATCGACGCGGGCATTATCCTGCTGCCGCAAAGCCGCCAGCTGCCGCCCGTGACCATGACCAACCAGGACGGCCAGCCGGTGCTGGTCAATGAGTTGAAGGGCAAGTGGAGCGTGCTGTTCTTTGGCTACACCTTCTGCCCGGATATCTGCCCGACCACCCTGGCCCAACTGCGGCAGATCAAGAGCGAGCTGCCCAAGGACGTGGTGGATAAGCTGCAGGTGATCCTGGTCAGCGTTGACCCGCATCGCGATACCCCGACCCAGCTCAAGCAATACCTGAGCTACTTCGATCCGCAATTTGCAGGGTTGACCGGGGCGAATGTGGAGGATGTGCAGAAGGTCTCGAATGCGGTGAGCATTCCGTTCATTCCGGCCGACACCAGCAAGCCGAACTACACCGTCGACCACAGCGGCAACCTGGCATTGATCGGCCCGGATGGCAGCCAGCGCGGGTTTATCCGTGCGCCGTTGAACAACCAGAAGCTGGTGGCGCAGTTGCCGGGGTTGTTGCAGCGCAACTGAGCTGACAACACAGATCAAGTGTGGGACCTGGCTTGCCTGCGATAGCGCCAGGTCAGCCAGCCTCTTGGTTGCTGACCCACCGCGATCGCAGGCAAGCCAGCTCCCACATTTTGCTTTGCTCGGCTTCAGAGATCGTCTTTCAGATCAAACGCCGGCAGGATCGCGCCTTTGTACTTCTCGTTGATGAATTTCTTCACTTCCGGAGTGTGCAGGGCTTTGACCAGTTTTTGCACCGCGTCCGAATCCTTGTTGTCCTCGCGGGTCACCAGGATATTGACGTAAGGCGAGTCGTTGCCTTCGATCGCCAGGGCATCCTTGGACGGGTCCAGCTTGGCTTCCAGGGCGTAGTTGGTGTTGATCAGGGCCAGGTCGACCTGGGTCAGCACGCGCGGCAGGGTGGCGGCTTCCAGTTCGCGGAATTTCAGGCCTTTTTCGTTGCCGGTGATGTCCTTGATGGTCGACAGGATATCGGTCGGGTTCTTCAAGGTGATCAGGCCCTTGCTGGCCAGCAGCAACAGCGCGCGGCCGCCGTTGGTGGCGTCGTTGGGGATCACCACGTTGGCGCCGTTCGGCAGCTCGGCCAGGCTCTTGTACTTGCTGGAGTACGCGCCCAGCGGCTCCAGGTGCACGCCGGCGACGCTCACCAGGTGGGTGCCCTTGGCCTTGTTGAACTCATCCAGGTACGGCTGGTGCTGGAAGAAGTTGGCGTCCAGGCGTTTTTCGGCCACTTGTACGTTCGGCTGCACGTAGTCGGTGAACACCTTGACCTTCAGGTCCACGCCTTGCGCGGCCAGGGCCGGCTTCACGAACTCAAGGATCTCAGCGTGCGGCACCGGGGTCGCGGCGACCGTCAGGGTCTCGGCGGCGTGGGCGGAAAATGCGGCAACCGCGGCGAAAGCAACCAGTAGTTTTTTCATCCAACAAGCTCCTTGTTCGGGCATGCCGGCGGGGGCCGGCAATGGCCGTTATTTTCGAGAATAGTGGGTCACCAGCTTATCGCCGATGGTTTGCAGAATCTGCACGAGCACAATCAACATCACCACGGTCACGACCATGACGTCATCCTGGAAACGCTGGTAGCCATAGCGGATCGCCAGGTCGCCCAGGCCACCGGCACCCACCACACCCGCCATGGCGGTGTAGCCCACCAGGGCAATGGCGGTAACGGTGATTGCAGCAATGATGCCCGGCTTTGCCTCGGGCAGCAGCGCCTTGGTGATGATCTGCCGGGTGGTCGCGCCCATGGCCTGGGTCGCCTCGATGATGCCGCGATCGACCTCGCGCAGGGCGGTTTCCACCAGCCGCGCGAAGAACGTCGAAGCGCCTACCACCAGCGGTGGAATCGCGCCGGCCACGCCCAGCGAAGTGCCGGTGAGGAACACGGTCGTCGGGATCATCACGATCAGCAGAATGATAAACGGCAGCGAACGTATGGCGTTGACCACGAAGGCCAGGGCGGCATAGGTGGTTTTCTGCTCCAGCAACTGCCGTGGGCTGAAGAGAAACAGCAGGATGCCCAGCGGCAGGCCCACCAGCACGGTGAAAAACAGCGAGGTGCCGAGCATCAGCAGGGTGTCGTTGGTGGCCACCCAGATATCAGCCCAGTCGACGTTGTCGAAGTAATGCAGTAGCACGTCCATTAACGCAGGACCTCCATGTGCACATCGGCGGCGGTAAAGCGCGCGAACGCCGCTTCCATGTCACCGCCGGTGATGGCCAGGGTCAGTTGCCCGTAAGGGGTATCTTTGATGTGGTCGATGCGACCAGCAAGGATGCTGTAGTCCACACCCGTTTCGCGGGCGACGGTACCCAGCAGTGGCGCGTAGGTCGCTTCGCCCTGGAACGTCAGGCGCACGATGCGGCCCGGCACATGGGCGAACACATCGCGCTGCTCACCTTCATCGACCTGCTCGGCTTCTTGCACAAAGCGCTTGGTGGTCGGGTGCGTGGGGTGCAGGAACACCTGGGCCACCGGGCCTTGCTCGACAATCACCCCGGCATCCATCACCGCGACCTGGTCGCAGACACGGCGGATCACGTCCATTTCATGGGTGATCAGCACGATGGTCAGCTTCAGCTCGCGGTTGATCTCGGCCAGCAATTGCAGGACCGAGGCGGTGGTCTGTGGGTCGAGGGCGCTGGTGGCTTCGTCGCACAGCAGGATTTTCGGTTTGGTGGCCAGGGCACGGGCAATGCCGACGCGCTGCTTCTGGCCGCCGGACAGTTGCGCCGGGTACTTCCTGGCGTGGTCGGCGAGGCCGACCCGGTCCAGCAGTTCGGCCACGCGCGCATCGATCTCGCGGCGCGACAGTTCGCCCGCCAGGGTCAGCGGCAGCGCGACGTTGTCGGCAACGGTCTTGGAGGCCAGCAGGTTGAAGTGCTGGAAGATCATCCCGACCTGCTGCCGGAAACGGCGCAGGCCGTTGGCATCCAGGGCGGTGACTTCTTCGCCATCCACCTGGATCTGGCCGCCCGAAGGCTCTTCGAGGCGATTGATCAGGCGCAGCAGAGTACTTTTTCCCGCGCCGGAATGGCCGATCAGGCCAAACACCTGGCCGTTCTCGACGCGCAGGCTGGTGGGATGCAGTGCGGGGATATCCTTGCCGGCGACCCGGTAGGTTTTATGGACGTTATGAAACTCGATCACGTAGCGAACCTTGTGGGGCGCATTGAAAAGGGATCAGCGGTTAGCCGGGCGCGCATTTTAGCCTGTCCGTATAGCGTTTCTTAGCATTTATTTCGTATTCAACCAGCGATTTGGCAATAACGCGATCAAAGGTCATAAAAAAGGAACGGTAAAAAATCCCGTCAGTCACTACTTAAGCAACTCGATTTCCCGGGTGCCGTGCCCGGGGTTTTGCTCAAACGAGCCAGGGACCGCTCTGGCCTACGCAAACGAGGAGTTTTGTCTGATGAGTACCAAAAAACCCGCTACGCCGCCCAAGAGCGAGCTTGCAGGCACCGATACCCTGGACCGTGGCAACACCAATGCCAAGCTGCAAAGCCTGGAGAAGTCTCGCTCCGACGCCACCGGCCAGGCGCTGCGCACTAATCAGGGGGTGAAAATCTCCGATAACCAGAACACGTTGAAAGTCGGCGCGCGCGGGCCTTCGCTGCTGGAAGATTTCATCATGCGTGAAAAAATCACGCACTTTGACCACGAGCGTATCCCGGAGCGCATCGTGCACGCCCGCGGCACTGGCGCCCATGGCTACTTCCAGACCTATGAAAACCATTCGGCGCTGACCAAGGCGGGTTTTTTGCGTGACCCTGGCCGTAAAACCCCGGTGTTCACGCGCTTTTCCACGGTGCAGGGCCCACGTGGTTCAGGCGATACGGTGCGTGACGTGCGCGGCTTTGCCGTGAAGTTCTTCACCGACGAAGGCAACTTCGACCTGGTGGGCAACAACATGCCGGTATTTTTCATTCAGGACGCGATCAAGTTTCCTGATTTCGTGCATGCGGTAAAACCTGAGCCGCACAACGAAATTCCTACCGGCGGCTCGGCCCACGATACTTTCTGGGATTTTGTCTCGCTGCAGCCGGAATCGGCGCACATGGTGATCTGGGCGATGTCCGACCGCGCCATTCCAAAAAGCCTACGCAGCATGCAGGGTTTTGGGGTGCACACGTTCCGCCTGGTGAATGCCGAGGGTCAATCCAACTTCGTCAAATTCCACTGGCGTCCGACGGCGGGCACCTGCTCCCTGGTGTGGGATGAGGCGCAAAAGCTGGCCGGTAAAGATACCGATTACCATCGTCGCGACCTGTGGGATGCGATCGAGATGGGCGATTACCCGGAGTGGGAATTGGGCGTACAGGTGATTCCGGAAGATAAGGAGCACGCGTTCGACTTCGATATTCTCGACCCGACCAAGCTGATTCCCGAAGAGTTGGTGCCCATCACCCCGCTGGGCAAGATGGTGCTCAATCGCAACCCGGACAACTTCTTCGCCGAAGTCGAACAGGTCGCGTTCTGCCCGGGGCATATCGTGCCGGGTATCGATTTCTCCAATGACCCGCTGCTGCAAGGTCGCCTGTTTTCCTACACCGATACGCAGATCAGCCGACTAGGTGGCCCGAACTTTCACCAGTTGCCGATCAATCAGCCGCTGACGCCGCTGCATAACAACCAGCGCGATGCCATGCACCGCAGCACCATCGACAAAGGCCGTGCCGCGTACGAGCCGAACTCCATCGACGGCGGCTGGCCGAAAGAAACTGCGCCGGCAGCGCAGGACGGTGGTTTTGAGTCCTACCCGGAGCGTATCGACGCGCACAAGATCCGCGAGCGCAGTGAGTCCTTTGGCGATCACTTTTCCCAGGCGCGCCTGTTTTTCAACAGCATGAGCAAGCACGAGCAGGAACACATCATCGCGGCCTATAGCTTTGAGCTGGGCAAGGTCGAGCGTGAGTTTATCCGGGCGCGCCAGGTCAATGAAATCCTGGCCAATATCGACCTCGGGCTGGCCAAGCGTGTGGCGCAGAACCTGGGCCTGCCGGCACCGAAAAAAGGCACCGTGCCGGTGCGCAAGACCGCGCCAGAGCGCTCGCCGGCCTTGAGCCAGGCCAACTTGCTGGCGGGCAATATCAAGACGCGCAAGGTGGCGATCCTGGCCGCCAATGGTGTGGATGGTGCCGCGATTGCCGCGCTGAAGAAGGCGCTGGCCGCAGAAGGTGCCCATGCCAAGTTGCTCGGGCCGACCTCGGCGCCGGTCACTACGGCCGATGGCAAGAGCCTGGCGGTGGACGCGTCGATGGAAGGCTTGCCGTCGGTGGCATTCGATGCGGTGTTTGTGCCGGGCGGGGCGAAGTCGATCCAGGCATTGAGCGGCGATGGCGTGGCGTTGCATTACCTGCTGGAGGCCTACAAGCACTTGAAGGCGATTGCCTTGGCCGGTGAGGCGAAGCAGTTGCTGGAAGTGTTGAAGCTGGAGGTGGATGCGGGGTTGATTGTGGGCGGTGATGCCAAGGCGTTGAAGGCGTTTATTGCGGCGATTGCCCAGCATCGGGTGTGGGAGCGCGAGCCTAGGGCCAAGGCGGTTCCGGCTTAAGTTTCTGGTTGTTTGACAGGGCCTCATCGCCGGCAAGCCGGCTCCCACGTTGAAATGTATTGCACTGTGGGGGCCGGCTTGCCGGCGATGGGCGTCAGTCCGCCTTACGCGGAATCAGCACCACCTGGGCCGGTATGTGTTTGAGAATCTGCCGGTGGATCTTCAGGTCATACCCTGAGTCAATCCGCTTCACTCGTTTAGTCAACAGCGTGTTCAGCCACGGGTAATCCTCGGTGCGCGGCACCTGGATGCTCACGTCACACTGGTAATTCACCACATCGGTGGCGATGGCATCCAGTTGATGGCGCAATTGCTGGATATCCGTGAGGTTCAGCGCAACCGTGGTGCTCTCGGCGGAGGGGTCGATGACCTTGGCCGGTGGCTTGGCTTCGGCAGCTTTCAGGGCGGCTTCGGCTTTATCCAGCTCGGCTTTGCGGGCGTGGGCGATGGCGCTGTTGACCCCGCCAGTCAGCGCCGGAGCCTTGGGCATCAAGGCCCGGGCGCGGCTCAAGGCCGTAGCGGCGGCGTTGACATCACCTTTTTGCAGGACGATCTGGCTGCGCTGCAAATAGGCTTCGGCCAGTTGGCGCTGATAAGGCTCCAGCGCCGGATCGTCAGGCGATTGGGCCTGCAAGGCCGCCAGTTGGTCTTCGGCGGTAGCCAGCTCACTGCTGGCCAGGTTTTGTTCCAGCTGTGCAATGGCCGCAGCGCGCGCGTCCGGTGCCTCGGGGGCGACGGGCGGGGAGCTTTGGCAGGCGCCCAGCAGCAGGGAAAATGCGGCAAGGAGCAGATAACGGGAGGTGAACGGCTTCATTCCTGCGACTCTCTAATTGCGCAAAAAGCGAGCAAGTCTACACCCCTCGGCGGGGCAGGACAAAACTCAGCAGAAACAGTGCGGCGGCCGTGACCACAATCGACGGCCCGGCCGGGGTGTCCTTGAACCAGGACAGCGCCAGGCCACCACACACGGCAAGCATCCCCAGCAAACTGGCGCCGACCGCCATCTGTTCCGGCGAACGGGCATGACGCTGGGCGGCTGCGGCGGGGATGATCAACAGCGACGTGATCAACAATACGCCGACAATCTTCATTGCGACAGCGATCACCACGGCGATCAGCAACATCAGGGTCATGCGCAGTGCGGGTACTGGCAAGCCTTCGACGGTGGCCAGTTGTTCGTGGACGGTAATTGCCAGCAGCGGGCGCCACAGGGCCACGAGCAGGATCAATACTGCCGCGCTGCCGCCGAGAATCCAGGCCAGGTCCGTGGGGCTGATCGCCAGCAGGTCGCCGAACAGGTAGGCCATCAGGTCGATACGTACTTCATGCATAAAACTCAGCACTACCAGGCCCAGGGACAGGGTGCTCGGCGCGAGGATCCCCAGTAGCGTGTCCGAGGCCAGGGGCTGGCGCTGTTGCAGGGTCACCAGCAGCACTGCCAGCAGCAGGCAGCCGACGGTTACCGCGATGGTCGGGCTGACGTCCAGCAAAAAGCCCAGGGCCACGCCGAGCAGGGCCGCGTGGGACAAGGTGTCGCCAAAGTAGGCCATGCGCCGCCAGACCACGAACGAGCCCAACGGGCCCGCCACCAGCGCCAAAGCCAAGCCTGCAAGCAGGGCGTAGAGCAGAAAATCAGCCATGCTTGCAGCCATCTCCGTGGATGTGGGTATGAGGGGCGATCGGATCGGCAACCACCGCGCCATGCAGGTCATGGGCATGATCGTGACGGTGGTGGTAAATCGCCAGGCTCTGCGCATTCTTGCCGAACAGCTCGACGAAGGCCGGGTCGCCGCTGACCTGTTCCGGGTGGCCGGAGCAGCAGACGTGGCGGTTGAGGCACACCACTTGGTCGGTAGTGCTCATCACCAGGTGCAGATCGTGGGACACCATCAGCACGCCGCAGCCATGCCGGTCGCGCAGGCGGGTGATCAGGCTGTAGAGCTCGGCCTGGCCGGCAACGTCGACGCCTTGCACCGGTTCATCGAGCACCAGCAATTCGGGCTCGCGCAGCAGGGCCCGGGCTAGCAGCACGCGCTGCATCTCGCCACCGGAGATGCTTTGCACCGGGCTGTCGATGACCTGCTCGGCCCCCACTTCCTTGAGCGCGGCCAGGGCGCGGGTGCGGTCCACGCCGGGCACCAGGCGCAGGAAGCGCAGCACCGACAGCGGCAGGGTTGGGTCGACGTGCAGTTTCTGCGGCATATAGCCGATGCGCAGCTTGGGCTTGCGCCAGACACTGCCGCTGTCGGGCTTGAGCAGGCCTAGCACTGCGCGCACCAGGGTGGTCTTGCCGGCGCCGTTGGGGCCGATCAGGGTGACGATCTGCCCCGGCTCGACGCTCAGGTCAATTTTGTCCAGCACGTTCTGGTCGGCGAACGTGACGCCGACCTGTTCCAGGCGGATTAGCGCAGTGCTCATCAAGCCCCCTGGCAGCCCGAGCAGATGCCAACCACTTCGACGGTCTGCCCTTCGACTCGGAAGCCGACATCGCCGGCACTCTTGATAATCGCGTCGCTGATGCTTTTTTGTTCAAGCTCGATGGCGGCGTGGCACTCGCGGCAGATCAGGAACTGGCCCTGGTGCGCGTGCTCCGGGTGGTTGCAACCGACAAAGGCGTTCAACGAGGCGATGCGGTGCACCAGGCCGTTTTCCAGCAGGAAGTCCAGCGCACGGTACACCGTGGGCGGCGCGGCGCGGCGCCCGTCTTGCTCGCTGAGCACGCCGAGAATGTCGTAGGCACCCAGCGGTTTGTGGCTCTGCCACACCAGTTCCAGCACTCGCCGGCGCAGGGCGGTCAGGCGCAGGCCTTGGCGTGCGCACAGGGCGTCGGCCTCCGACAGTGCGTTGTGCACGCAGTGAGAGTGGTCGTGGGGACGGCTGGCAAGCGGTGTTTTAGGCATGAGCGGCGACAGATATTTGTGAGAGACGTTATTATGTTACCCGTTCCTGCTGACTTGAGTGCTCATCGTGTCCCGACTTTTTGCCGTTTTTGTCGTATTTGTCACCAGTTTATTGATTGCCGGGGCTGCCCAGGCCGAGGTTCGGGTGCTCACCAGCATCAAACCCTTACAGCTGATTGCCACCGCTGTGCAGGACGGCGTGGCGGTTCCAGAGGTGTTATTGCCACCCGGAGCCTCGCCGCATAACTATGCATTGCGCCCATCCGACGTACGGCGTGTGCAATCGGTGGATCTGCTGTATTGGATCGGTCCGGACATGGAAGGCTTCCTGCCACGGGTCCTCAAGGGTCGCAACTTGCCCACGGTGGCCGTGCAGGAACTGCCGGGCCTGAAGCTGCGGCATTTCGCCGAAGATAATCACTCCCATGGCGAAGAAGCCGACGACCATGACCACGATCATCGCCCTGGCAGCCTGGATGCCCACTTGTGGTTGTCGCCGGTGAATGCGCGGGTGATTGCGGCCAGGATGGCGGCGGACTTGAGCGCGGCTGACCCCGCCAATGCAGAGCGCTACCAGAGCAACCTGCAAGCGTTCAACGGGCGCCTGGATGCCTTGGACCTGCGTTTGAAAGCGCGTCTGGCGGGTATCGCCGGCAAGCCTTACTTCGTGTTCCACGAAGCCTTCGACTACTTTGAAGATGCCTACGGCCTCAAGCACACCGGTGTGTTCAGCGTGGCCGCCGAAGTGCAGCCTGGCGCCCAGCATGTGGCGGCGATGCGCACGCGCTTGCAGGAAGTGGGTAAGACCTGTGTGTTCAGCGAGCCACCCTTGCGCCCGCGTCTGGCCGAGACCCTGGTGGCTGGCCTGCCGGTGAAGCTGGCGGAATTGGATGCCCTGGGCGGCTACACCCCGGCCACGGGCCAGGGGTATGAGCAGTTGCTGGAGAAGTTGGGCAATGATTTGGCAGGGTGCCTGGAGTCACTGTAGGCACACCGCCAAACCAATGTGGGAGCGGGCTTGCCCGCGATGGCGGTGTATCAGGCGCTCATTAGGTGACTGACACGCCTCATCGCGGGCAAGCCCGCTCCCACAGCGTTAGAGGGCGAGCGGCAGCTGGAGGGTGACCTGCTGGCGTTGTTCCAGCAGCTGTTGAAGCTCCACCGGATCGTGAATCAGCACGTCCTGCCCCGCAAACGTCTCTGCTGCAATCAGGCGGGACAGCCAGAACCGCACACACGCCACGCGCAGCATCGTCGGCCACAGCTCGGCTTCCCTGGTGCTGAACGGCCGCAGTGCCGCATAGGCGCCCAGCAGTGCGCGGGCGCGGTGGCCGTCGATCACCCCGGCGGCGTCCGAGCACCAGTCATTGAGGGCAATCGCCACGTCGTACAGCATTGGCCCGGAGCATGCGTTATAGAAGTCGATCAACCCGGTCAGGTGGGTGCCTTCGAACATCGCGTTGTCGCGAAACAGGTCGGCGTGGATATTGGCCCGTGGCAGCGTGAGGATCTGCCCTTTGAGCTGCTGGATTTCATCCAGCGCCATTTGCAACAGTTGCTGTTGGTGGGCGTCGAGGTGCGAGATCAGCTGCGTGCCCTCGTCGAGCATCCAATCCAGCCCGCGATCGGTCTTGCGCTCCAGCACCTTGTCGCCCTGGGTGGCCAGGTGCAGGTGAGCGAGTAATTCACCCACTTGCACGCAATGCTGAGCATTGGCCTCCTTGATGTGCTTGCCCGCCAGGCGCGGTTGCAGCAGCGCCGGCTTGCCTGCCAATTCGCGCAGGGCCACGCCGTCGGTGGTGCGCAGGGCGTAAGGCACGGGCAGGTCGGCGTCGTGGAGTACGTCCAGCAGTTCGATGAAGAACGGCATTTCGTCCACGGGGCCGCGTTCAACCAGGGTCAGGACAAATTCGCCCTGTTCCAGGCTGATAAAGAAGTTGGTGTTTTCGCTACCAGCGGCAATCCCCTGGAAATCGAGCAGGCGGCCGAGCCCATAAGGGGCGAGAAAGGTTTCCAGCTCGGGCCGAGCCAGGGGGGTGAACACAGACATGGTTAAAACTGCCAGTACGGGCGCCGCAGGCTGCGGCGCCGATTAAAGTTAAGAAATCATTTCCATTCGAAGATCTTCCATGACGGGATCAGCATATCCGGCTGGTCCGAGCGGATGAAGTTCGCATCGGTTCCGTCCGCGCGCACCAAAAAGTACGGGGGTGCGCCCTTGGGCGTTACCTTGATGGCATACAGGAAACCGTTTTGGCGGTATTCCTGGATGGTCTTGTCGCCTTCCGTGCGAATGGTGACTTGCGGGTCTCCCGAGGGAGCGTCGTCTGCCGCCATGGCAGCCATCGGAGCGAGTGCAATCAAGCCGGTCAACAGCAGGCGATTGAATGTACGCATGATAACCTTGTCCCTTTGTTGTCATTGGTCCGGCTATTCTAGCGCCAGACCCGCCGAAAAGGTTGATCCTGCTCATGAGCCAAGCCCCCCTCGTCCTGGTGGACGGTTCTTCATATCTGTACCGCGCCTTCCACGCGCTGCCGCCGTTGACCACGTCCAAAGGCCTGCCGACCGGTGCGGTCAAGGGCGTGTTGAACATGCTCAAAAGCCTGCGCAAGCAGTACCCGGACAGCCCGTTCGCGGTCGTGTTCGACGCCAAGGGCGGGACATTTCGCGATGACATGTACGCCGAATACAAGGCCAACCGCCCGAGCATGCCCGATGACATGCGCGTGCAGATCGAGCCGCTGCACCAGAGCGTGATCGCCCTGGGCTTCCCACTGCTGTGCGTCGAAGGCGTCGAAGCGGATGACGTGATCGGCACCCTGGCCCGCAGCAGTGCTGCCGCCAACCGCCCGGTGGTGATCTCCACGGGTGACAAGGACATGGCACAGCTGGTCGATGGGCACATTACCTTGGTCAACACTATGACCGGTAGCGCCATGGACATCGACGGCGTTAAGGAGAAATTTGGGGTCGCTCCCGAGCAGATCATCGACTATCTGGCATTGATGGGCGATTCCTCCGACAACATCCCAGGCGTTCCTGGTATCGGTCCTAAGACCGCTTCGGGGCTATTGGTCGGTGTGAACGGCGGCCTGAAAGAGCTGTACGAGCAACTGGATATTGTCCCGACTTTGCCGATCCGCGGGGCCAAGACCCTGCCGGCCAAGCTGGAAGAGCATAAAGAGATGGCATTCCTGTCCTACCAGTTGGCGACCATCAAGGTCGACGTGCCGCTGGAGGTGGGCCTGGAAGACTTGCACCTGATCGAGCCGGATCGCGAGAAGCTGCTGGAGCTGTACACCCTGCTGGAGTTCAAGAGCTGGATCGACGAGATTCAGCGCGATGCCAAGCGCGTCGAGCTCAAGGCCGCCGCGGACGTTGCACCGGCTCAGGTTGCAGTTGAGGCCCAGGCGCCTGTGGCCCCGGTCCAGGCGCAGTACGAGACCATCCTCGACCAGGCCCGCTTTGACGTCTGGCTGAAAAAACTCAATGACGCCAAGTTGTTTGCCTTCGATACCGAAACCACCGGTGTCGACGCCCAGCAGGCGCAACTGGTGGGGGTTTCGTTTGCCGTGCAGGCCAACGAAGCGGCCTACATCCCGCTGACCCATTCCTACATCGGCGTGCCCGAGCAATTGGATCGCGATACGGTGTTGTTGGCCCTCAAGCCGCTGCTGGAGGACCCGAACAAGCTCAAGGTCGGCCAGCACGCCAAGTTCGACATGAATATCCTGGCCAATTGCGCCATCGGCGGCGACCCGGCGCACGGCATCACCGTGCGCGGCATCGCCTTCGACACCATGCTCGAATCCTACGTGCTGAACTCCACCGCGACCCGTCACGACATGGACAGCCTGGCGAAGAAGTACCTGGAACATGACACCGTCAGCTTCCAGGACATCGCCGGCAAAGGCGCCAAGCAACTGACCTTCGACCAGATTGCCCTGGAGCAGGCCGGCCCCTACGCCGCCGAAGACGCCGATGTGACCCTGCGCCTGCACCTGGCGCTGTATGAGCAGCTCTGCGCCCTGCCGAGCCTGGCCAGCGTGCTGACGGATATCGAGATGCCATTGGTGCCGGTGCTGGCACGGATCGAGCGCCAAGGTGCCCTGGTGGATGCCGCGTTGCTTGGCGTGCAGAGCATCGAGCTGGGCAACAAGATGGTGGAGCTGGAGCGCCAGGCGTACGAGATCGCCGGCGAGGAGTTCAACCTGGGTTCGCCCAAGCAGTTGGGGGCTATCCTCTACGAAAAGCTCGGGCTGCCGGTATTGAAGAAGACTGGCAAGGGCCAGGCCTCTACCGCCGAGGAAGTACTGGCCAAACTGGCCGAAGATGACTATCCATTGCCCAAGGTGCTGATGCAGTACCGCAGCATGAGCAAGCTCAAAAGCACCTACACCGATCGTTTGCCCGAGCAGATCAACCCCCGTACCGGGCGTATCCATACCTCTTATCACCAGGCGGTGGCGGCCACCGGGCGCTTGTCGTCCAGTGATCCGAACCTGCAGAACATCCCGGTGCGCACGGCCGAAGGCCGGCGGATCCGCCAGGCGTTCGTCGCACCCAAGGGCTACAAGCTGCTGGCGGCGGACTACTCGCAAATCGAGCTGCGGATCATGGCGCACCTGTCCAAGGACGAAGGCTTGCTCAACGCCTTTCGCGACAACCTGGATGTGCACACGGCCACGGCGGCTGAGGTGTTCAAGGTCGAACTGGACGAGGTCACGTCCGATCAGCGCCGCAGCGCCAAGGCGATCAACTTCGGCCTGATCTACGGCATGGGCGCGCAGAAGCTGGGCAAGGACATTGGCGTCGATACCAAGACGGCCAAGGCCTATATAGATGTGTACTTCGCTCGCTACCCAGGGGTGCGCGAGTACATGGAGCGCACCCGCGCCCAGGCTTCCGACCAGGGCTATGTGGAAACCCTGTTCGGGCGTCGCCTGTACTTGCCGGATATTCACTCCAACAAGCCGCAGGAGCGCGCAGGCGCAGAACGCACCGCGATCAACGCGCCGATGCAGGGGACTGCCGCCGATATCATCAAGAAGGCCATGGTCAAGGTCGACAACTGGCTGACGGAGTCGGGGCTCGACGCCAAGGTCATCCTGCAGGTGCACGATGAATTGGTGGTCGAGGTCCGTGAGGACCTGGTGGCTGAAGTCAGCGAGAAGATTCGCGAGCACATGAGCAGTGCCGCGCAACTGGATGTGCCGCTGCTGGTGGAGGTCGGCGTGGGCGATAACTGGGACCAGGCGCACTGATTATCCGGCAGCGCTGCGGCATGAGGTCGCAGCGTTGCCTATAGATCGGAAATATCCGAGGGTTATTTCCAATAGTTTTTCCGGGGCGCCGGAACTTAACCCATGAAAAGTCACTCAGAGTTACTGAATGGGTGGTGAAGCCCTTCAATGCTCCTATGTTGTGTTAAGTGTTGGCAGATATCTGGACCCCGCCCTAGCGGTCCGGAACTTGGACCCCGAACTTCCCCTCCCCATACGAAGTCCGGGGTTTTTTTTGCCCGCAGAAAAGTTATTCGGTCAGTTCTGCGCCCTTGTCCGCCAGTTCCATCCAGCCTGCCAGCACGGTATAGGCATCTTCCAGGCCCATGCGCTTGGGCGCCGAGAACAGCTGGATGGTGATGGCATCACCCCAACCTTTACGGATTTGTGCCTGCACTTTGAGCAAAGTGCCCTTGGCGGCGCCGTAGGTCAGCTTGTCGGCCTTGGTCAGCAGGATGTGCATTGGCATGCCGCTGGCGACTGCCCAATCGAGCATCAGCAGGTCGAAATCGGTCATTGGATGACGGATATCCATCATCAGGATCAGCCCTTTCAAACTCTCGCGGCCACCCAGATACGCTTCCAGGTGACGCTGCCAGTGCAGCTTCAATGGGATAGGTACTTTTGCGTAACCGTAGCCCGGCAGGTCGACCAGACGCCGATCATCGTCTAGCTTGAAGAAGTTGAGCAGTTGCGTGCGGCCTGGGGTTTTCGAGGTGCGAGCCAGGCTGGCATGGGTCAGGGTGTTGAGCGCGCTGGACTTGCCGGCGTTGGAGCGCCCGGCGAAGGCCACTTCAAAGCCTTCGTCGTCGGGGCATTGGTCGACTTTGGCGGCGCTGAGCATGAACGTGGACTGTTGGCACAGACCGAGGATGGGGTTCTTGAGTTGCATGGGATTTCCGATGTGGGCGGTGCCGGGAATGGGTGCGGCAAGTAGTGTCGTTCCCGTTTCAGTAGCGCCAGTATATAATGCCGCAGATTTTGTGTGTGCTTTGTCCCAGCGAAGGATGAAGTTCACGGGAGCGATAGACCTTTATTGCGCATTAGAACGCAAAACGCTTCCAAACCCTGAAAAGGTCGACGTATGACCAAGTGGCTGCTAGCTGTCGGTGTCCTGATACCACTTTACAGTGCGCAGGCTACACAGGATCCGGAAGCTGTGTACAACCGCGTTTGCGCGGCTTGCCATGCCGGGCAGTTGCCAACGGCCCCCAAGCGGGGTGACCAGGCAGCCTGGGCGCCGAGACTGGCGCAAGGCATGGATACGCTGGTGCAGCACGTGACCCAGGGTTTCAAGGCGATGCCGCCGCGTGGTTTGTGCATGGAATGCCGTGCCGAGGATTACCAGGCCATCATCCTTTTGATGAGCGAGTAGACCCGGTTCATAACTCTATAACCTTTAGCCGTAATTGGATTAGCTGATGAACAAATTGATCGTGAGTCTGCTGTTGACCTTGGGCATCACTGGTGTTGCCCATGCTGCAGGTGACGCTACTGCTGGCCAGACAAAGGCCGCTGTATGTGGCGCCTGCCATGGACCGGACGGCAACAGCCCGGCACCCAACTTTCCAAAACTGGCGGGCCAGGGCGAGAAATACCTGACCAAGCAGATGCACGACATCAAGGACGGCAAGCGAACGGTCCTGGAAATGACCGGCATGCTGACCAATCTTAACGATCAGGACCTGGCGGATATCGCGGCGTATTTCGCCAGCCAGGCAGGCAGCGTGGGGGCGGCGGATCCAAAACTGGTCGAGCGTGGTGAAAAGCTGTTCCGTGGCGGCGACCTCGACAAAGGCCTGCCGGCCTGTACCGGCTGCCACTCCCCGGATGGCTCGGGTAACGCCGCAGCAGGTTTCCCGCACCTGGGCGGCCAGCACGCCCAGTACATCGCCAAGCAACTGACCGATTTCCGCAAGGAAGAAGCCGGTCGCGCCAACGATGGCGACGCCATGACCATGCGCACCATCGCGCGCAAATTGAGCGATGAAGACATTGCAGCGGTGGCCAGCTATATCCAGGGCCTGCACAAGTAAGGCGCGCAAGGCCGGGCGTACACCAGTGGTAACGTTAACGCTCGATTAATCCGTCGATGCAAGCATAAAAAGGGTGGCGCGGGCCGCCCTTTTTTGTGGCCGCTACCGTTACACTAACGAACTCATGCCCGTGCAGGCCTGTCATAAAAAAGGTCGCGCGAGGCGACTTTATTTGTCCAGGAGTAAAGCATGCGTAAATTGATCCTCAGCGCCGCTCTCGTCACTGCCAGCCTGTTCGGCATGACCGCCCAAGCCGCCGATGTGCCACTTGAAGCGGGTAAGACCTATGTTGAACTGGCCAATCCTGTACCGGTTTCCGTGCCGGGCAAGATCGAAGTCGTAGAGCTGTTCTGGTATGGCTGCCCGCATTGCTACTCTTTTGAACCGACCATCAACCCTTGGGCCGAAAAGCTGCCTTCGGACGTGAACTTCAAGCGCATCCCGGCCATGTTCGGCGGCCCTTGGGATGCCCACGGCCAGATGTTCCTGACCCTGGAAGCCATGGGTGTGGAGCATAAGGTCCACAATGCCGTGTTCGAAGCTATCCAGAAGGATCGCAAGCCGCTGACCAAGCCTGATCAAATGGCTGACTTCCTCGCCACCCAAGGCGTGGACAAGGACAAGTTCCTCGCAACCTTCAACTCCTTCGCCATCCAGGGCCAGATCAAGCAGGCCAAGGAGCTGGCACAGAAATACGGCGTGCAAGGCGTTCCAACCCTGATCGTCAACGGCAAGTACCGCTTTGACCTCGGCTCCACCGGCGGCCCTGAAGCGACCCTGAACGTTGCCGACCAGCTGATCGCCAAAGAGCGCGCAGCCAAGTAAGGGGCCCGCCATGCGCCGCTGGGGTACAGAACGAGTGGTTGGCCTGCATGATCCGCAGGTCAACGAGCATCATCTCGCGTCCACCGGCCTGCCGGCGGACAGCCGGCTGCGCTTGCTGAGCTTCAATATCCAGGTCGGCATCAGTACCGAGAAGTACCGGCACTACCTGACCCGTGGCTGGCAGCATCTGTTGCCCCACAATGGCCGGGCCGGCAATCTGCAGAAGATTGGCGACCTGCTGGGAGACTTCGACCTGGTGGCCCTGCAGGAGGCCGATGGTGGCAGCCTGCGTTCGGGCTACGTCAACCAGGTCGAACACCTGGCCCAGCTCGGTGCGTTTCCCTACTGGTATCAACAACTCAATCGCAACCTCGGCAAACTCGGCCAGCACAGCAATGGTGTACTCAGCCGCCTTAAGCCCTGGGCGATCGAAGACCATCCACTGCCAGGTCCGAAAGGGCGCGGGGCGATTCTCGTGCGGTTTGGCGAGGGGCCCGAGGCGCTGGTGGTCGTCATGATGCACCTGGCGCTGGGCGCGCGTACCCGCACCATGCAGTTGGCCTACATCCGTGAGCTGATTGGCGATTACAAACACCAGGTGCTGATGGGGGACATGAACACCCACGCCAGTGACCTGTTGGAGAATTCCCCGTTGCGCGACCTCGGGCTGCTGGCGCCCCAGGTCGAAGCCACTTTCCCCAGCTGGCGCCCGCAACGCTGTCTTGATCACATCCTGTTAAGCCCGACCCTGACGCTGGAAAGCGTGCAGGTGCTGGCGCAACCCATTTCCGATCACCTGCCGGTCGCGGTAGAGATTCGTCTGCCGGGTTCGCTCACGGTTGATGCATTACCCGCGTTGAGCCCCGGCCCTCGCGGACCCCTTGCATGAGCGATGAAGCCCAGCGCTGGAAAGAAAAATACCTGTTAAGCATCGAGCAACAAGAAAAGCTCGAACGCCGTTGGGCCGCGCGCCTCGACTTGCTGCGCCGTGGCCTGGTGCGCAGCACCCTGGCCGCCGAGGGCACGGACCGGGCCGTCGACCAGTGCATGAAAGAGATGCGCGATGTGGTGCGCAGCGATGACATGGACGCCGCCCTCGCCGCCCTGCTGCCGCGCCTGGAAAAGGCCGTGCTGGATTCCGAGCAACGCCGTGAAACGCGGGTTGATCAGATCAGCACCGCTATGACCTCCCTGGTCACGCAATTGCAGGCGCTGCCCTTGCCCCGGGAAGTCAGTCGCCCGCTCAAGAGTTTTGCCAAGCAGTTGGACAGCCGCGTCGGCCAGGCGCGGGAAATCCCTCTGCTGCTCAGTGAATTGAGCGGCCTTCAAGGGCAGGCCCTGAGCAACCTCGAGTCGGATGACGAACCGGCTCGCCCGGGTTTGTTGCAACGTCTGTTCGGGGGCAAGGAGGCGGGTACCGAGGTTGCGCCGGTTGAGCCCGCTGCCACGGCCTCCCGGCAAAGCCCTGCTGCTCAGGCAAGCCCGGCCGCCCCGGCGGTTGAGGATGCGCCCGAGCTGGCCCAGGCCCTGCGGGCTTTTGCGCCACAAGCCCAGGCCCCGCAGCCGCAGGTCACTGAGAGCGCACCTGCGCCGGTGCCTGTTGCGCCCAGGGTCGAAGTGGATGAGCTTGTGGCCCCGCAGCCGCAGCCGCAGCCGCAGCCGCAGCCGCAGGTTGCCCGTATAACGCCGGTCGAAATGCCTGCTGCCGTGGTCCAGGCCCCGGAATCTGTCCAGCCTGCCGACGTGAGCGTTGTGCCGCAGCGTGAAAGTACGGTCGCAGCGCCGCAGCTCCTGCCAGAGGCGCCGCAGCCGACGGCAATCGGCAGCCTGTCATTGCCGCCGGTGCTGGATGACGAATCGGCTGAAACCGATTCCGAGGCGTTGTACGCCCTGCCCGACTCGCCCGAGCCTTCCTACAGCTCAGTCGCCAAGCACATCGAAGACACCCTGCTCGGCCTGCTGGGCGACCTCGACCTGCCCGAGCATCACCGGCCCCAGGCCGAAGCCATGCGCGAGCGCCTGGCCCACGGGCTCAATTGGTACGAGTTGCTGCCGATCCTTGATGACCTGGCGGTATTGATGCTGGCCATCACTGATAGCGGCCAGCATGAGTTCGAAGCCTACCTCAAGCGCCTCAACGAGCGACTGGAAGCCTTCCAGGCTAACTTGCAGGCGGCCAGCGACGGGCATGCCGACAGCCGCAGCGCTGCGCGCGAGATGGATACGCAGATCCGTGAACAGATGGACGGCTTGCAAAGCAGCGTCCAGGAAGCGGCCGACCTCGATGACCTCAAGCAAGTGCTGGAAAGCCATCTTGAGGGGCTGTTGGGGGCCATGGACGAGCATCAAAAGCAGCGCGACCAGCGTGAACATGAAGTCGCCGCACGGTTGCAGGGGCTGGCGGAGCGGGTAGCAAGCATGGAGCAGGAGGCCCAGGGCTATCGTGAGCACCTTGAGGTCCAGCGCCAGAAAGCCCTGATCGATCCGCTCACCGGCTTGCCCAACCGTGCCGCCTGGAGCGAGCGCCTGGAGTCCGAGGTCAACATCTGGCATCAGCAGGGCAACAGCCTGTCGCTGGCGATGCTGGACCTCGATCACTTCAAGCGCATCAATGACAGCTACGGCCACCTGGCGGGCGACAAGGTGCTGAAGATCATCGCCAATGTGTTGGGCAAACGCCTGCGGCCGACGGACTTTATCGCGCGGTTTGGCGGTGAGGAGTTTGTCTTGCTGATGCCGGATTCGGCGCTGGGCGATGCGCTGCAACTCGGTGAGCGCCTGCGGGCAGCCATCGAGGCGTGCCCGTTTCACTTCAAGGGCGAGCGCGTGACCATCACCATGTCCATCGGCATGGCGCAGTTCCAGCCCGGCGAGCGCAGCGACCTCACACTCAAGCGCGCAGACGAAGCCTTGTATCGGGCCAAGGCGGCGGGGCGCAATCAGGTACAGGCGGGCTGAAAAGTTGTTCCATTTTGTATAGCGGGCCGCTGACCGGCAAACGGTACGTTACACTGTTGCATTATCGTCTTTAGCGTACCGTCTGTTGCCATGAAATTTCTCGTTGCTGCTCTTCTATCCTTCACACTCGCCGGCTGTGCGAGTGGCCCGCGCCTGGATACCAGCCACCCGTCGGTGAACTTCGATAATCGTATCCAGTTCGTCGTCCTGCACTACACCGCGACCAACCTGCAAGGCTCGCTGGCGCTATTGACCAAAGGCCAAGTCAGCAGCCACTACCTGATTGGCGATGATGCCCGTGCAACCATCTATAAGCTGGTGGACGAAGACAAGCGCTCCTGGCACGCCGGGGAAAGTGAGTGGATGGGCCGTACCTGGCTCAATTCCAGCTCCATTGGTATCGAGATCGTCAATCCTGGCTACCGCGACACACCCACCGGGCGTGTCTGGTATCCGTACTCCGAAGCGCAGGTCCAGTCCCTGGTGACCTTGCTCAAGCACATCAGCCAGCGCAATCGGATCAACCCTAAGTTCATTATCGGCCACAGTGATATCGCTCCCGGGCGCAAACTCGATCCGGGCCCGTTGTTCCCGTGGAAGCGCCTGGCGGATCAAGGCCTGGGGATCTGGCCCGAGGCCCAGGCGGTCGCGCGGTATCAGGCCGAGTACGCCGGGCAGTTGCCGAGCATTACCTGGTTCCAGGAAGAGTTAGCCCGCGTGGGCTATTCCACGCCGCAGACCGGCGAGCTGGATGTGGCGACGCGGCGGGTGCTGGCTGCGTTCCAGATGCGCTTTAGGCCGGCGTTGTTCGACGGTACGCCCGATGCGCAAAGCGCCGCGATCCTGCGGGTATTGAATCACCGCTAAGGTCTTTGATTCAGGCAAGTAAAGGGCTGCGAGCAATACCTGTGGGGACTCGACAGCCCCCACCTTTGATCTTGCACCCCTTGAGTGGTCACCGTGTGTAGTTACAGCGGCAACGCCATATAGAACTGCGTGCCCTGCCCCGGCCGGGAATAGACCCCCATGCGGCCACCGTGCAATTGCACGATCTCCTTGCACAGCGCCAGCCCCAGGCCGGCGCCGCCTTTCTTGCGGCCTACCTGGACAAATGGCTCGAAAATCCTGCCCTGCTGGCCGTAGGCGATGCCTTCGCCATTGTCCTCGACGCTGATGATCAGCCGTTCGCCATGGCGCCGCGCCTGCAGGCGAATCTGCCCGCCCTCGCTGGTGTGGCGCAGGGCATTGCCGAGCAGATTGTCCAGGACCCGCTCCAATTGCGCCTGGTCGGCATGCAACCTGGGCAGTTGCGCCTGCGCCTCTACCAGCAGGTCGATGTGTTGCGCATTCGCCAGCTCGGCAAAACGTGCGCGGGCATGTTCAAGCAGATCGTTGATGTCGCACGGCGCCAGGGTGAGTTTTTGCAGGCCGTTCTGGTAGCGGGAAAAGTTGAGCAGGTCGTTGATCAGTTGCATCAAGCGCTGCATTTCTTCGTTGACCGTGTTCAGCAGGTCGGCTTCGCGGGATTCAGGAGGGAATTTCGCCCGCTCCTGGAACAGGCCGAATGCCATGTGCATGCCGGTGACCGGCGTACGCAGTTCATGGGAGGCACGCAGCACGAATTCGCTACGCACGCGCTCGAAGGCGCGCTGCTCGGTAACGTCATGCAACACCATCACCGCGCCGAGAATATGCCCCTGGTGGTGGCTGACCGGCGTCATGCTGTAGGTCAGCAGGCGCGATTCGCCTTCGACTTCCACTTCCAGGTCGTCGGGTGCGCGCTCCAGGTTGCCGCCGCGCAGCACCAGGTGCAGTTGCTCATCCAGTTCGGGGCGTTGCAGCGCGTCGCCCAGGCCCTGCCCCAGACGGCTCTCGTCCCAGCCCAGTTGGCGCTGGGCGACCGGGTTGAGGTGTTCCAGGTGCCCTTGGCGGTCGATCATCAGCAAGCCGTCGTCGATGCTGTCGAGCACCGCCTGCAAGCGTTGCTGGCCGGCGAGCAATTCGTCGACATTGGTCGCCTGATGCTGGCGCAGCGCTTCGGCCATGATGCCAAAGCGCCGGGTCAGTTGGTTCATTTCCGCCGCCGAAGAAATCGGCAGGGTGACATCAAAGTTGCCTTGGCCGATTTTGTCGGCTGCCTTGGCCAGGGCTTCGATCGGCCCGCCAAAGCGTCGGGCGATGCCGTGGGCGGTGATGAAGCCGATGATCAGCACCGCCAGGCCCACCAGCCCGAGCAGGCCGGCGATCCACAGGGCGCGTTCGCGAGACTGGCTTTCGGTGGCATTGATGTTTTCCAGCGCTCTTTTGTGTTCGCTGATCAGCCCATTGCGCAAGACGTTGAAGCTGGTGGTGAGTTGTTCGTTATTGCGCAGGGGCGGAGGCCTATTTTCATTTTCTTCGAACGCTTCGAGGAATGTCAGGTAATCGGCCTTGGCCTGAGAGAAACCTCCCACCCTGGCGACACTCATTTCGTGGGCGATGCCCTCGTCCAGCAGCTTGAAATACTGTTGCTTGGACGTGTTCAGCGCGACCGGGTCCGGAGTGTCGTTGAGCATCAAAATCAGCTGGTCACCCAGGGTCTGGCGCAGCTTGAGCCCCAGGTCCAGGGTAATGAAGTTGCTGCGGATCAGGGCTTCCTGGGTCTTGGCCATTTGCATGACGCTCACCAGCCCCAGCAGCAACCCGAGCAGCGCCACGGTGATCAGCGCAGAAATGCTCAGGAACAGCCGCGTGCGCAGTTTCATCGCCAGCTTCATAAGGTGCAGCTCACAGGTTGTATTGCTTGCGTTTGCGATACAGGGTCGACGCATCGATGCCCAGGGTCTTGGCCGCCTGGTCCAGGGTGTCGCTGGTGGCCAGGACGGCGCCGATATGGGCCTTTTCCAGTTCATCCAGGCTCAACGCCGCGCCGATACGCGGCGAGTTGTTGGTCGGTTGCTCGGCCATCCCCAGATGGCTGATTTCGACTTTCTCCTGGGCGCAGATGATGCTCGCGCGTTCCACGACGTTGCGTAGCTCACGGATATTGCCCGGCCAACGGTAGTTGAGCAGCGCTTCCCGGGCGTCATCGCTGAAGCCGCGAGCCGGTCGTGCGTACTCTTTGACGAAGCGCGCGAGGAAGCGGTCGGCAAGGGCCAGGATATCTTCGCTGCGTTCGCGCAGGGGCGGCAGGTGCAAGGTGATGACATTCAGGCGATACAACAAGTCCTCGCGAAAGCGTCCGTCGCGCACCATGTCTTCCAGGTTCAGGTTGGTCGCCGCCAGGATGCGCACATCGGCGCGCCGGGTGACTGGGTCACCGACCCGCTCATATTCCTTGTCCTGAATAAAACGCAGCAACTTGGGTTGCAGTGTCAGGGGAAAATCGCCGATCTCGTCAAGAAACAGCGTGCCACCATCCGCTTGGTTGACTCGGCCCAAGGTGCTTTCGCTGGCGCCGGTAAAGGCCCCGCGGCTGTGGCCGAACAGTTCGCTTTCCATCAGTTCGGCGGTCAGGGACGGGCAGTTGATGGTGACGCAGGATTTTTTCGCCCTTTTGCTCCAGCCGTGAATCGCCCGGGCCAACTCACCTTTACCTGTGCCGGATTCGCCGAGGATCAGGATATTGGCATCGGTGCCGGCCACTTGTCGGGCGGTCTCCAGCACCACCATCATCGCCGGGCTATGGGAGTCGAGGCCATCCTTGGGTTGGCGCACCTCGCCTTCCAGTGCTTCCAGGCGCGCCGACAGCTGGCGCACTTCCAGTTGCTTGGCGGTGGCCAGGCGCAGTTGGTCGGGGCTGCATGGTTTTACCAGGTAATCGGCCGCGCCTGCCTGGATCGCATCCACTGCCGTATCGACGGCCGAATGAGCGGTGACGATCACCACACGCATCCACGGTGCCTGGATGCGCATCTGCGCGAGCACGTCCAGGCCATTGTCTTCGCCCAGGCGTAGGTCCAGGAAACACAGGTCGAACACCTGGCGTTGCAACAGGGCATCGGCCTGGGCCGCGCTGTTGGCGGTGGCTACGGTATAGCCTTCATCTTCCAGGCAGTAGCGGAAGGTGCGCAGGATTGCTGACTCGTCGTCCACTAAAAGAATGCGGCCTTGAAGTTCCTTGGCGGATTCCATCTGTCCCGCGCTCCTTAAAATAAGAATGATTGATCTTGGTTAGTCCCGGAATAATCGGGCAAGTTGCATGGTTTATTCTGATTGATTCAAAGCCCTATCGCGCAGCTATCTGAGACCATTCCTACTTATATGCCTGGGTAGCGGGTTTTTAACCCTTGTTGACCCTTCGGCAGTCCTACAGCCCTCTCTGATCCCTTGATCCGACCATTGGCCATCGTGCATTTCGCACGGTGAGGATAGGCGCATCGTGCAGGATGCTGCTGATAAGAAACGCACCTATCTTTTAAGTTGCTGATTTTATTGGTTTTTATTTGGGTTAAAAACTGGCATGCACTCTGCAATACCTCTCCTACAAGCGTGATCAACGAACAAAACAACATGCGGGAGAGATTCAGGATGACTCGCCAAAGCCTCAAGCCATTGCGTGTATCGCCACTGCGCCTTCAACAGGGGCTGTTTGCCAGCCTCGCCTTGATGGTGACCTTGATCGGTGGCCAGCAATTGCAACATTGGCAGCAGAGCCAGCAGTCCGCCCCGCAGTTCGAGCGCGCACCGATGACACAGACCCATTTCCGTTCCGTTGGCAGCACCAGCGCTGACGTGACAGCCCCACGCATGATGGCGGTTGAACAGGACATTGCCCTGTACGACGAACCCGTCCAGGAACGCTGGGTGTTCTAGGCACGAACCTGCCGCCCCGTTGGGTGCGACAGGATGGCTACACAGCAGTCACTTCTATAGACGCAAAAGGAGAATCACCATGTTGAGTTGGGCAATCACATTCCTGATCATTGCCATTGTGGCTGCAGTCCTGGGCTTCGGTGGTATCGCGGGCACCGCTACGGGTATCGCCAAGATTCTCTTTGTCGTCTTCCTGGTGATGTTCATCGCTTCCTTCTTCTTTGGCCGTCGCGGTCGAGGTTGAACATGGCCAACTTGTCTTTCAAAACCCTGGCTGCCGCCCTGCTGTTGGGCGGCAGTGGCTTGGCCATGGCCGCCAATGACGGCCAGGCGCGGGCCAATGAACTGCTCAATGCCGACCCGCAGTATCGGGAAACCTGGCAGGGCGTGGTCAAGAAGGAAGAGCGCCTGCCGGAATGGGTGATCAACCTGTCGGGCACCTCTGAGCAGATGAATGCCGTGACGGAGGACGGTGATGGGTATCTGGTAGGGCCGCTGTGTGAAACGGCTGACACCTGCCTGAATAAACGCCTGATCGTTGCCTTCAGCCTTGATAAGGAAGATGCCTACGCGATGCTGGTCGAAGTCCCAGCCGGGCTTCCGGCGGACAAGTCGCCAACTAGGCATGCGGACTACCGCTTCATCGGCAAGCCTGATGAAGGCATGCAGAAGTTGCTCATGGAGCAACTGAAGAAAGATCCGAATTGGTACTAGGCCCGTCTGCGGGCCTTACCCACATGGAAACCGGCCAACTGCCTGTTTCCGTTTGCACCTGCCTGGCGGCGGTGCATGACCAGGGGGCCGGGTTGCTCTGATCAAAGTGGATCGGCGTGACCTACGGGTACAGGGAGTGCCTGCGCAAGGGCCGGGTCAGGAGAAAAGCTGCGACGCAGGTCCGCAGGCAGTTATGGCCTGACGGACTTGCGACGGGCTTGCTCAGCATCCCGTGGCACTTATGCTGTACTTAGCTGCAAATTTCCTTTCTGCATCATCACAACCGTTTCACGGTGTTGCTACGTGACCATCTATCGAGAAAGTTTGTCTACGGCCAGACCTGTTTCTTGACGGTATGCGTAGGAAATTTCAAGAGTTTTTCCCTCCCCGCAAAAAAACCGAAAATCCCTGGGCAAGCCTGAAATGACCGGTTCACGGCAGGTATGCCTGACAAAATGTCGCATTCGAACTGACCAAACAGACAGATTTATTTGCAAAAACCCATGCCGATTCGGCATAGGGTAGGCGTTTACGGCATTAGACTCTGCCCCCGCGCATCGGAATAGTTGCGCCTTTTTTCGCTTGCCAGTAAGCCATATCGGCCATCTGCGGTGACCTTCTACGGAGGTTGATGCTCACACTTTTTCGCTCCCGGGCGTTCCAGCTGGCGCATCTGCCTGAGTCCACTTGAAACAAGGGTAATGACATGAAGAAGGCAAAACTAAGCCTCGCCTGGCAGATCCTCATCGGTCTGGTGCTAGGGATTGCAATCGGTGCTGTACTCAACCACTTCAGTGCCGAAAAAGCCTGGTGGATCAGCAACGTGTTGCAACCGGCGGGCGATATCTTTATCCGCCTGATCAAGATGATCGTGATCCCGATCGTGATTTCGTCGCTGATTGTCGGAATCGCCGGTGTGGGGGATGCGAAAAAACTCGGTCGGATCGGCGTGAAGACCATCGTTTACTTCGAAGTGGTCACTACCATTGCGATTGTGGTCGGTCTGCTGTTGGCCAACCTGTTCCACCCCGGTGCCGGGATCGACATGAGTACCCTGGGTACCGTGGATATCTCCAAGTACCAGGCGACCGCCGCCGAGGTGCAGCATGAACATGCGTTCATCGAGACCATCCTCAACCTGATCCCATCGAACATCTTTGCCGCCGTGGCCCGTGGCGAGATGCTGCCGATCATCTTCTTCTCCGTGTTGTTCGGCCTGGGCTTGTCGAGCCTCAAGCCAGACCTGCGCGAACCCCTGGTCACCATGTTCCAGGGCGTGTCCGAGAGCATGTTCAAAGTCACCCACATGATCATGAAATACGCCCCTATCGGTGTATTCGCCCTGATCGCCGTGACCGTGGCCAACTTCGGCTTCGCCTCGCTGCTGCCATTGGCCAAGCTGGTAATCCTGGTCTACGTTGCCATCCTGTTCTTCGCCTTTGTGATTCTTGGCCTGATCGCCCGCCTGTTTGGCTTCTCGGTGATCAAGTTGATGCGCATCTTCAAGGATGAGCTGGTACTGGCCTACTCCACCGCCAGCTCCGAGACCGTGCTGCCGCGCGTGATCGAGAAGATGGAAGCCTACGGTGCGCCGAAAGCCATTTGCAGCTTCGTGGTGCCGACCGGTTACTCGTTCAACCTCGACGGTTCGACCCTGTACCAGAGCATCGCGGCGATCTTCATTGCCCAGCTGTATGGCATCGACCTGTCGGTTGGCCAGCAACTGATGCTGGTACTGACCCTGATGGTCACCTCCAAAGGTATCGCCGGCGTGCCGGGCGTGTCCTTCGTGGTGCTGCTGGCCACCCTGGGCAGCGTGGGTATCCCATTGGAAGGCCTGGCGTTCATCGCCGGTGTCGACCGCATCATGGACATGGCGCGTACCGCCCTGAACGTGATCGGCAACGCCCTGGCCGTGCTGGTCATCGCGCGTTGGGAAGGCATGTACGACGATGCCAAGGGCGAGCGCTACTGGAACTCCCTGCCACACTGGCGGACCAAGACCGCGCTGCCGGCTGGCGAGACCAGCTAGGGCTGATCCCTGCTTGATACGCACAAACCCCGGTAAATCCGGGGTTTGTCGTTTCTGTCAGCCCCGCTATCATTCGCCACATATTTAAAGGGGTGTGACTGATGCTCAATGGCCTGTGGCTTGGCTTCTTTGTCGTGGCGATGGTATCGGCGCTGGTGCAATGGCTGGTGGGCGGTAACGCCGGGATCTTTGCGGCGATGGTGGAGAGTATCTTCGCCATGGCCAAGCTGTCTGTGGAAGTGATGGTGCTGCTGTTCGGCACCTTGACCCTGTGGCTGGGCTTTTTGCGCATCGCCGAGAAGGCCGGGATCGTCGAGTGGCTGGCCAAGGCCCTGGGCCCGCTGTTCTTGCGGCTGATGCCGGAAGTACCGGCCGGTCACCCGGCCATCGGCTTGATCACCCTCAACTTTGCCGCCAACGGCCTGGGCCTGGATAACGCGGCGACGCCGATCGGCCTCAAGGCCATGAAGGCGCTGCAAGAGCTCAACCCGCTCCCCAACACCGCGACCAACGCGCAGATCCTGTTCCTGGTGCTCAACGCGTCTTCCCTGACCTTGCTGCCGGTGACGATCTTCATGTACCGCGCCCAGCAAGGCGCGCCCGACCCGACCCTGGTGTTCCTGCCGATCCTGCTGGCCACCAGCGCCTCGACCCTGGTGGGCCTGCTGTCGGTGGCGCTGATGCAGCGCCTGCGCCTGTGGGACCCAGTGGTGCTGGCGTACCTGATCCCCGGTGCGCTGGTGCTGGGCGGCTTCATGGCCTTGCTGGCGACGATGTCGGCCACGGCCCTGGCGGGCTTGTCTTCGATCCTCGGCAACCTCACGTTGTTTGGCCTGATCATGCTGTTTTTGCTGATCGGTGCGCTGCGCAAGGTCAAGGTCTATGAAGCGTTTGTCGAAGGCGCCAAAGAGGGCTTTGACGTCGCGAAGAACCTGCTGCCGTACCTGGTGGCGATGCTGTGTGCGGTTGGCGTACTGCGCGCTTCCGGGGCGCTGGAGTTTGGCCTCGAAGGGATTCGCCATCTGGTGGCCTGGACCGGCCTGGACACGCGTTTTGTCGATGCCTTGCCCACGGCGATGGTCAAGCCCTTCTCCGGCAGCGCGGCGCGGGCGATGCTGATCGAGACCATGCAGACCCAGGGCGTGGACAGCTTCCCGGCGCTGGTGGCGGCGACGATCCAGGGCAGTACCGAGACCACCTTCTACGTGCTGGCGGTGTACTTTGGCTCGGTGGGTATCCAGCGGGCGCGGCATGCGGTGGGGTGTGCGCTGCTGGCGGAATTGGCCGGTGTGGTGGCGGCGATTGCGGTTTGCTACTGGTTCTTTGGCTGAGCTTAGATCGCTATCGCAGGCAAGCCAGCTCCCACATTTTGATGTGTGAACACCGTCAAATGTGGGAGCTGGCTTGCCTGCGATGAGGCCCTCAGCGTTTAGGTGCTGAGTTGCCCTGCTGCACCACCCAATCCACCACCTGCTTGTTCAACTGATCCCCCGCCAACCCAAACCCGGCCACTACCGCCGGCACCTGGGTATCACTCACCGGCTGGCGCACTTCAAAGCGCTTGGCCGCTACGATTCGCTGGTCGCTGCCGCGCACCAATCGCGCATCCAGCCGGATCACCACCTCCACCGCCGCGCCCCGGTACTCGCTCTGGAAGGCCTGCAACTGCCCGCCCAGCTCGAAATCCGCCTGCAGGTTGGTGTCATCGGTGCTCAGGAACGCCACCCGGCCATCACGCTGGAAACCGTCCAGCAGACGGTTGCGCAGCAGCACCGGCGCCGGATCGCTCCAGCGCGACTGGGCGTAGCTGCTGATCAAGTCGCCCTGGGGCACCACGGCAATGCGCGGGCTGTCGAGGAATTCACTGGCCTGCGGCTTGGCCAGGCGCAATGACCAGGTGCCCGCGCTGCCATGGGCAGGTGCTGGCGCCTGGGCCGCCGGCAGCCGGTAGACATTGGACGGATCGGCCTTGGGCAGGATCGAGCAGGCGCTGACCAGGGCCAGGGCTACCGGGAGGATCATTTGGTAAGCACGCTTCATGGCGTGAACTCCTTGTTCTTGTCACTGCCCAGCAGATACCCGCTGGGGTTGGCTTCCAGGCGACGGGTGATGGCGCGCAGGGAGCCGAGGGTATCGCGCAGCTCGCGCACGGCGGGCGCCAGTTCGTTGAGGCCCTGCATGCCGCTGTTCAGGGAGTCCTTGTTGCTGTCCAACAAACTGTTGATGGTGGCGGTGCTTTGCTCCAGGGAGCGCATGGCCCCTTCGGCGCTGCCGAACATCTGTTTGCCCTGGTCGTTGAGCAGCCCGTTGGCGTTGCGCATCAGCGCGGTGGTCTGCTCCAGGGCGCCGCCGGCCTGTTTGCTGACCTGGGCCAATTGCTGCATCACCACCTTGATATCGCCCCGTTGCTCGGCGATGGCCCCGGTGGTCTGCTCCAGGTGCGCCAGGGTGCCGCTCAGGCGGTCGACGTTAGCGGGCGAGAACATGCGGTTGGCGTTATGCAGCAACAGGTTGATGCTGGTCATCAGGTCGTTGCTGTTGTTCAGCAGCCGGGCAATGGGCGATGGCGAGGCGATGATCTGCGGCAGCTCGCCGTTCTTGCCCTTGAGCTCGGCGCTTTGTGGGGTGCCGCCGCTGAGCTGGATGATCGAGGTGCCGGTGATGCCGGTCAGCGCCAGCTTGGCCTGGGTGTCTTCCTTGATCGGTGTCTGCCCGGCCAGGCGGATGCGCGCCAGTACGCGGCGCGGGTCCTTGGGATCCAGGCGCAGGCTGGTGACATCACCGACCTTGATCCCGCTGTACTGCACCGCGCTGCCCTGGGACAGGCCGCTGACCGCTTCGTTGAAGATCACTTCGTAATCCTGGAACGCGCTGTCGACGCTGGACTTGGCCAGCCACAGGCCGAAGAGCATGGCGCCGACCACGACTATCACGCTGAACAGACCGATCATCACATGATGGGCTCGGGTTTCCATGTCATACCTCGTTGAGCTGTTGAGCGGCATCCAATGCCGCGCGGCCCCGGGGGCCATGAAAGTATTCGTGAATCCAGGCGTCGTTCGTTTGCGAAACAACATCTATGGCTCCGGCCACCAATACCTTTTTCTGCGCCAGCACCGCCACACGGTCGGTGATGGTGTAGAGCGTGTCCAGGTCATGGGTGATCAGCAGTACACTCAGGCCCAAGGCATCGCGCAGGGTCAGGATCAGTTGGTCGAATGCCGCTGCACCGATGGGGTCGAGGCCGGCGGTGGGTTCATCGAGAAACAGAATGTCCGGGTCCAGGGCCAGGGCGCGGGCCAGGGCCGCACGCTTGATCATCCCGCCGGAGAGCGACGACGGGTATTTGTCGGCCGCCGACAACGGCAGCCCGGCCAGGGCCAGCTTCACCGCCGCCAGGTGCTCGGCATCGGCGCGGCTGAGGCCGGCGTGTTCGATCAATGGCAGGGCGACGTTCTCCGTGACCGTCAGCGAGGAAAACAGCGCGCCCTTCTGGAACAGCACGCCGAAACGTCGTTCCACCAGGGAGCGCTCCTGCTCCGACAGGCTCGGCAGGTTCTGCCCGAACACCCGCACCTGCCCTTCGCTGGGCTGACGCAGGCCGATGATGCTGCGCAGCAGCACCGACTTGCCGCTGCCCGAGCCGCCGACCACGGCGAGGATCTCGCCTTTGTACAGGTCCAGGTCGAGGTTTTCATGCACGCTCTGCGGGCCAAAGCGGTTGCACAGGCCACGGACTTCGATCACCGCCTCGCTGGGCGCTCGCTGTAAACGGCTCACCAGCCCATCTCCATAAAGAACAGTGCGGCGACTGCGTCGAGCACGATCACCACGAAAATCGACTGCACCACCGCAGAGGTGGTGTGGGCGCCGACCGACTCGGCGCTGCCGCTGACCTTGAAGCCTTCCAGGCAGCCAATGGCGGCGATCAGGAAGGCAAAGAACGGCGCTTTGACCAGGCCCACCAGCAAATGCTGGACGCCAATGTCCGATTGCAACAGCGAGAGGAACATCGCCGGCGAGATATCCAGGGCCACGGCGCACACTACGCCGCCGCCGATAATCCCCGAAATCATGGCGAGAAAGGTCAGCATCGGCAGCGCTACCAGCAGCGCGAGGACGCGCGGCAGTACCAGCAACTCCATGGGGTCGAGGCCCATGGTGCGGATGGCGTCGATTTCTTCGTTGGCCTTCATCGAGCCGATCTGTGCGGTGAAGGCGCTGGCGGTGCGGCCGGCCATCAGGATCGCGGTGAGTAGGACACCGAACTCCCGCAGGAAGGAAAACGCCACGAGGTCGACGGTAAAAATACTCGCGCCGAAACTTTCCAGCACCGTGGCGCCGAGAAACGCGACCACGGCGCCCACCAAAAAGGTCAGCAAGGCGACGATGGGTGCGGCATCGAGCCCGGTCTGTTCGATATGCGCCACCATCGGCGTCAGGCGCCAGCGCTTGGGCCGGAACACGCCGCGGGCAAAGGTTGCGAGGATCAGGCCGATAAAGCCCAGCAGGGTCATGGCGTCTTGCCAGACCGTATCCACCGCGCGGCCGATGCGGGCCAACAGCTGGATGCCGGCGCTTTCCTGCGGCTCCTTGACCGGCACACAGAAGTCATTCAGGGAGCGGTAGACGGTCTTGAGCAGTGCGCGGTCGGCGGCGGGCAGACGGCAGTCGGTTTGTTCGGCGGAGTGTTCGATGCGCTCCGGGCCCAGCAGCTCTACCAGCAGCGAGGCGCCGGCGGTGTCGAGCGCACCCAGGCCGTTGAGGTCGACGCGGGTGCTGGCGTCGTACTGGCCGTCGAGGCTTGTCGACAACTTCTTCAGGGCGCTGTAATGGGCCAGCGTCCAGTCCCCGGTGACCCGCAGTTGGGGCGGCTGGGTGGATGCGTCCAGGTGGGCATTGCCTGCCGTTGTGCTACTGGTCATAAGCTCCGAGCTTGTTTGGCTATTCCACAATTGCTATGTAATAGCACGATCCGTCCTACTTTGGCGTGTCCGTTTGCGCTGTGTCAGTGACTTTAAAGCGCAACACGCCGATCACCTGGCCGTCTTCGGTCAGCACCCGTACTTGCCAGCGGCCCACGGCATTCGCCGGGAAGTTCTGCTTGTGGGTCCAGGCCCGGTAGCCTTCCTTGCGCCCGCCGTGGATATCCAGGGCGATGCGGTCGACTTCTTTGCCGTTGAACTGCCATACATGGTAGATGCGCTCGTCCAGCCCGCGCGGTGCGTTGATGGCGGTGTAGGCGTACAGGCCGCTGCTGCGCAGTTGGCTGGCGCTGACTTCCTTGAGGTCATCGCCGGGGGTGCGGTCCTGCAATTGGGTACTGATCGCCACTTCGGTCATCCACAGCGTGGCCGGCGGTACCCAACTGCGTAGGAACCAGCCTGCGCAACCAATCGCCGCCGTCACGCCCAGCAGCATCAGCCAACCCTTCACGCTGCGCAGCGGCAGGCTCACGGCCAAGCTGGGGATCGACAGGGCCATCGCCACCCCCAGCGCCAGTTTGTAACTCTCGGCGGTGGTCAGGTGCAGGATGATCGGCAGCGCGGTGAGCAAGGCGGCAAACAGGGTCAGGGTGTGCAGCGCCAGAAACAGCGAGCGCTTGGGCGCCAGCCATTTGTAGTACAGCGGGTCGGTGATCGAGACGAGCGCGGCGGCGCCCAGCAAACCGGTGAAAATCGCCTGGCTGCTGTTCCAGGTGGTGGTGACGAAAAAGAACGGCAGGACAAAGAACAGGCTTTCCTGGTGGATCATCTGTGTGGCGTAGCGCAGCAGCGGTTCGGGGATTTCCCGCTTGAAGACCTTGCTGAACAGCTGGGTGAAGCTGTTTTCGAGCATCAGCCACAGCCAGCTCACCAGCATGATGATTGCGATCCAGCTGGCCATGCCTTGCTGGCGGTCCACCAGGATAAAGCTGCCCACCCCCGAGATAAAACCGCCGAGTGCGATCACCCCTGGGTAGCGCTTCATCAGTTCGAGGATGCGCTGTATGAAATGGGTCAGGTATGGCATTCGGCGGTTCGCAGTCTTTGTAGGAAAAAATCCCAGACAGAATAACGTCTTAGCCCGTTGATAGGCGTGTCATTACACAATTGCTTTGCGATAACGGCGCAGCCCGATCAGCCCAATGGCGATCAGCCCCAGCATGCCTGCGGCGCCCCAGCCCAGGGCGTCGTAACTGAGCAGCGGCTTTTCAATGCGCCAGTAGCCTTGTTGGTTGAACAGCTGGCGCATGGCCTGGTTGGTTTGCGCCAGGCTCACGGCCTTGATGCGCTTGGCCGGGTCGCTGAAGCGCCCGTCGGCGTAGTCGGCCAAGGCGCTCCAATAGTAGTCGGCCAGCGCGCTATTGCCTTGCACGGCCCAGGCCTGGCGGTCGATGGCGGCTTGTTGCAGGCGGCGAAAGGTGGCCGGGTCGAGGCCATCCTCAAGCAGCCTGGCCTTGAGGTTCTCTAGGACGTGTTTGGCCTCGGGCAGGCTCTCGCGGTCGAGGTCGGCATTCAGGCTCATGAAACCCACGCCGCCCAGCACTTCGCGCTCGCTCCAGGGGCCGTAGGACAGGCCATGTTGCAGGCGCAACTGGCGATACAACGCCCAATCCAGGTAATCCTTGAGCAGGTCGTAGGTGGCATCGTGCTGGTCGTCCAGCATCGGCTCGGGGAACAGCCAGTGCAGCTTGGCGCCATCGCCGACCCAGCCCCGGATCAGGTCACGATGGATCGCTGCGGCGCCAAGGGTTTGCGGCAAGGCCCGGTGTTCGCTGGGGTCCACCGGTTCGAGCTGGCCATAGGTGCGTTCCAGGTAGGCCGGTAGCAGTTTATCGAGGTCGCCGACGATGATCAGGGTCATGTTGTTGGGGGCGTACCAGTCCTGGCGTACCTTTTCCAACTGGGCGCGGGTCAGGTGCTCGACCTCGGCGCGCTCGGCGCATTTGAGGCCCAGCTCCACCGCCAGTTGATTGCTGGCGTTGTGCCCCAAATCCTGGCGATCCAGCAGGCGTTGCAGGTGCGAATAGTGGCCACCGTCTTCGCGCTCGACCACTTGCTTGGCGGCGTTGATCGCCGCGTCGCTCAGTTCGGTACGGGTCAGGATCGCCTTCAGCAGGTCCAGCACCTTGCGCTGGTTACGTGCCGGGGCCTCGATGACGAAGGTGGTGTCGGCATTGCTGGTGTAGGCGTTCCACTCCCCGCCCAGGGCCTGCATCTGTTCTTCCAGCACACCTTCGCCGCCGCCATCGATGCCGCTGAACAGCAGGTGTTCGAGCAGGTGCGGCAGTTCCTTGTCGGCGCAGCTGAAGTCGTCCAGGCCTACGCCGACCACCAGGCGGATCGCCACGTGCCCGCGCTCGGTGCCCGGCTTGAGCAGCAATTGCAGGCCGTTGGGCAGCATATAGCCTTCGACCTGCAAGCGATCAAAGGCAAAGGCGTGGGCCGAGCCTATGAGCAGGCAGGCGAATAACAGGCGACGCATAACGGGGTTCCTGGCGGGTGATGACTTTGTGAGCAGCCAGTGTGTCAGGCACGTATTCGTCTGCTGACACACCGCTATCGCGGGCAAGCCCGCTCCCACATTGGTTGGGCGGTGTTTTTAACTGACTCCCCGGGCGTGCGGTTCGTTCAGGGCGAATGGGTGATGTCGGCAATATTGTCCGTGGCCAGCGCGCCGGTCTCGGAGGTTTCCAACACTACATAAGCACTGCTGCAAAACAACGAGTTCAGGCGTTTCATGTCGGCAATCAGCTCCAGGTGCAGGGAACTGGTCTCGATGCTCTGCACGATCTTGCGTTGCAGGCGGCTGACATGGGCGTGGGCCAGGCGCCGTTCCTGGGCGCGGAAGCGGCGCTTCTCGCGCAGCAATTGGCGGGCGCTTTCCGGGTCGGCGCTGAGGAACACCGACAGGCCCAGGCGCAGGTTGGCGATCAACTGGCTGTGCAGGCCGGCCAGTTCTTCCAGCCCGACTTCGGAAAACGAGCGGCGCTGGGAGGTTTTCTGCTGCTGGACCTTGCGCAGCATGCGCTCGATCAAGTCGCCGGCCAGCTTCAGGTTGATCGACAGCTCGATGATCTCGGCCCAGCGCCGGCTGTCGTGCTCACTCAGGTCTTCCCGGGGCATTTGCGCCAGGTACAGTTTGATCGCGCTGTAGAGCGCTTCGACATCATCGCTGAGGCTGCGCATTTCCTGGGTGATGGCGGTTTGTTTGCCGCGCAGCACTTCCAGCATGGCGGTCAGCATGTTGTCGATCAGGTCGCCCAGGCGCAGGGTCTCCCGCGCCGCGTTGGCCAGGGCCAGGCTTGGGGTGGTCAGCGCCGTGGGGTCAAGATGGCGGGGTTTGGCCAGGCCATTGGCCTCCGGGCGCTCCGGCAGCAGCCAGGCACACAGGCGCGCCATGGGGCCGATGGTGGGCAGCAGGATCAGGCAGCGGGTGACGTTGTAGAGCAGGTGAAAGGTGATGACCATGCCCTGGGCGCTGTAGTCCAGGGTGTCCATCCACAGCACCAGCGGGTCAAGGACGGGGATGATCAGCAGCAGGCCAATCAGCTTGTACAGCAGGCTGCCCAGGGCCACCTGGCGCCCGGCGGCGTTTTGCATGCTGGTGCTGAGGAAGGCCAGTACGCCGCTGCCGATATTGGCGCCGATCACCAGGCCAATGGCCACATGCAGGCCAATCACCCCAGCGCCGGCCAGGGTTGCGGTCAGCAGCACGGCGGCCAGGCTGGAGTAGGAAATCATCGCAAACAACGCGCCCACCAGGGCATCGAGCAGGATGTCGCCGGTCAGCGAGGCGAACAGCACCTTGACGCCCTGGGCATGGGTAATCGGCCCGGCGGCTTCGACGATCAGTTGCAGGGCGAGAATGATCAGGCCCAGGCCGATCCCCACCCGGCCCATCTGCCCGGCGCGCGTCTGTTTGCGCGACAGGAAGAAGATCACCCCGAGAAAGATCAACAGCGGCGACAGCCATGACAGATCCAGGGTCAGCACCCGCGCCATCAGCGCCGTACCGACGTCGGCGCCGAGCATGGTCGCCAGGGCGGGCGTTAGGCCCATCAGGCCCTGGCCGACAAACGAGGTCACCAGCATCGCCGTGGCGTTGCTGCTCTGCACCATGGCAGTCACCAGGATCCCGGCAATGAACGCGAGCCAGCGCCTGGCCATGTTCTGCCCGATGACCTGGCGCAGGTTGGAACCGTAGACCCGCAGGATGCCGGTACGGACGATATGCGTGCCCCAGATCAACAGGGTCACCGCAGAAAGAAGATTGAGCAGGGTCAGCATGCTCGGCCCCCTGTATTGAGTCGTGCTCCAATGGAGCAAAAAGTGCCGCGTGCCGTTTTGTAGTGTGTACTTAAGCTGTAGTTGGCGAACGGCCTGTGCGCCAGCATCGCATAGCTAAAGTCGGCATTGAAACAAAACTGTCATGAAATCAGCTTTTTGCGGGCGAAAAAAAAGGGGCCCGCAAGGGCCCCCGTTTTGGTCATCTCGGGTTATTGACCCGGAATGTCCTTGCGCAGTTTCACTGGATCCTGCTGCTTTTTCTTCTTCGCGATGGCGGTACGCATCTTGATGTTGATGGCCTCGACCGCGAGGGAGAACGCCATGGCGAAGTACACGTAGCCTTTTGGCACATGCACATCGAAGGATTCGGCGATCAACACGGTACCCACGATCAACAGGAACGACAGCGCGAGCATTTTCAGCGACGGGTGCTTGTCGATGAACTCGCTGATGGTGCCGGCGGCCAGCATCATCACCAGTACGGCAACGACGATCGCGGCGACCATGACCGGTACGTGGGAAACCATGCCCACGGCGGTAATCACCGAGTCCAGGGAGAACACGATATCGATGATCGCGATCTGGATGATGGTGTAGATGAACTTGCCACCCTTGCCTTTCGGCTCTTCGTGGGTTTCGTCTTCACCTTCCAGGGCGTGGTACATCTCCTGGGAGCTTTTCCATAGCAGGAACAGGCCACCGAAGAACAGGATCAGGTCACGACCGGAAATACCCTGGCCCAATACCACGAACAGGTCGGCGGTCAGTTGCATCACCCAGGTGATCGACAGCAGCAGCAGGATCCGCGTGACCATGGCCAGGGCCAGGCCGAAGATCCGGGTGCGCGCCTGCATATGCTTGGGCATGCGGCTGACCAGGATCGAAATCATGATGATGTTATCGATGCCCAGGACGATCTCGAGTGCCGTCAAGGTGAAGAAGGCAATCCAGATCTCCGGATTGGTCAGCCATTCCATATGTGTTCCTTTGTGCGAGTGTTAGACCGCGCCGGGGTAAGGCCGGCGCAGTGGGTTGTTACGATTATAGAGTGCTGAACAGCGGGAATGTGCCCAACAACAATGCGGCGATCATTATGCACAGGCATACCAATACTGCCCACTTCAGGGTGAAGCGCTGGTGGTCGCCAAATTCGATACCGGCCAGGGCTACCAGCAGGTAAGTCGAAGGTACCAGCGGGCTGAGCAAGTGTACCGGTTGGCCAACAATCGAGGCGCGGCCCATTTCTGCGGCGGTGATGCCGTAGTGGCTGGCGGCTTCGGCCAATACTGGCAGCACGCCGTAGTAGAACGCATCGTTGGACATGAAGAACGTGAACGGCATGCTCACCAGCGCGGTGATCACCGCCAGGTACGGGCCCAGCGCTTCCGGGATGACCGCCAGCAGGCTCTTGGACATGGCATCGACCATGCCGGTGCCCGACAGGATCCCGGTGAAGATACCGGCGGCGAAAATCAGGCCAACCACTGCCAGCACGCTGCCCGAGTGGGCGGCAACGCGGTCTTTCTGCTGTTGCAGGCACGGGTAGTTGACGATCATCGCGATACTGAAGGCCACCATGAACAGCACCGGCAGCGGGAGCAGGCCTGCAATCAGGGTGCACATCAGGACCAGGGTCAGGGCGCCGTTGAACCAGATCAGTTTCGGGCGACGGGCATCCGGGAACTGCGAGACGCTGATTTCGCTATGGTCGATTTCATCGCCTTGCAGGTGCAACACGCCCAGGCGAGCGCGTTCACGCAGGCCGTACATATAGGCAATCACCAGGATGGCCACTACGCCGGCGGCCATGGCCGGGATCATCGGTACGAAGATGTCCGAGGGATCCACGTGCAGCGCACTGGCGGCGCGGGCGGTCGGGCCGCCCCAGGGCGTCATGTTCATCACGCCGCCGGCGAGGATGATCAGGCCGGCCATGATCCGTGGGCTCATGCCAATGCGATTGTACAAAGGCAGCATGGCGGCCACGCAGATCATATAGGTAGTGGCGCCGTCACCGTCCAGGGACACCACCAGCGCCAGCACGGCCGTACCGACCGAGACTTTCAGCGGGTCGCCCTTGACCAGCTTGAGGATTTTGCGCACGGCCGGGTCGAACAGGCCGGAGTCGATCATCAAGGCAAAGTAGAGGATGGCAAACATCAGCATCACGCCGGTGGGCGCCAGCTTGGTGATGCCTTCGAGCATCATCGGGCCGATCTTCGGTGCAAAGCCACCGAACAGCGCGAACAGGATCGGCACGATGATCAGGGCGATCAGCGCCGACAGGCGCTTGGTCATGATCAGGAACATGAACGTGATGACCATGGCAAAGCCAAGGAAAGTCAGCATAGGAATACTCCAGGCGTAGCGCGGCTAGGGAATGGCGAACCGGGTGGGGTCAGCGCAGAGCGAAAAGCGCGAGGCGTACGGGGGGAGTGGGGAAAAACAGGCGGGTACGAGCGGACATCAGAATCACCATTGTTGTTGTTAATTGGGCCCCTGGGCATAAAAACGCTCAGGTTGGCCAACCGGTCTATTGCCGGTAGTGAGGGCGATCCTAATCGCGAAAGCTTTCAGCCAGCTTTCGCTGGGTAAACAGGTGATGAACAGATGTTTCGTAGGATTGGTCTGGTTTTGATGTCTGTAAGGGCGCTATCGCGGGCAAGCCCTAATGCCAGTCAGTTAAGCGCAGATCCCTGTGGGAGCGGGCTTGCTCGCGAAAGCAGTGGGTCAGTCAACCTCAATGTTTGCTGGGCCGACGTCTTCGCGGCGATGCGGCGATCCGACAAGCCCGCGATGCTTTTGATCTTAAGGCAGTTGCAGGCCGCCGGCCGCCTTGTGCAAGGCCCGCAGATGCTCGCCCACCTGCTTGAGATTGGCCTCGCAGGCGGCAATTTCCGCAGCCCGCGAAGGCTCCAGCAGCGCCCTCACCTCTTTATCCAGGTCGCCGGTCAGCGATTGCAGCTGCTTCTGGCGCGATGCGCTTTCTGATTCCAGGCGCTGCCATTCCTTGGGCTGGGGCAATCCATAACCGCTGCTGCCGAGCAGCTCCGCCGGGCGGCTGAGGAAGCCGCTGTTGGCGAGGATCTGCTGCAACGTCGCATCGGCCTTGGCCATGCCGCCGTTCTTCAGCTCGCGGGCACCGAGGTAGCGTTGCTTGACCTCGTCCTGGGCGAGCATCAGTTGTTTGCGAAAGCTCGCCTGTTCCAGCAGCAGCAAGGCGGCGCTGGTGCGCAGGTCAGCCTGGTCGAACCAGGTCCTGCGTTGCTCGGCGCTCAAGGCCAGCCAGTCTTCGACCTGGGTCTGGGGGATCGGCAGGTGTTTTTTCAGCACCTCGAACATCGCCTGGTAGCGCTCGCGGAAGGAGTCGAAGTGATAACCCAGGCGCAAGGCTTCGCGGCGGTCATCCAGCACACTGGTGTCGGCCAGCCCGCGGGCCTTGAGCACTTCGAGCAAACCGTTGGGGGTGATGTTGTCCAGGGTGGTCAGTTGCGGGTTGGCGCTGCCGCTGCGCAGCAGTTTCAGGCCTTCGACCGCGCAGTTGTTGGAGAGGAAGTAGTAATTGCCGTCGTAGCTCCAGTGCATTTCGGCGGCGTGTTCGACGGTGTCGTTGATCTCTTGGCGCGTGAGGATCAAGGGCACGGACGCCAGGCCACGCAGTTCGGTCTTGGTGTACTCGTCGATGACCTGGGCCAGGGGCAGGACAAACAGGCGTGAAGGGTACTTGCCCACCAGCCCGTCCCAGCTCGATAGCTGCACGTCGCCCACGAATGCGCGGTAGGACAACACCAGGTGCTGGTCCAGGTCCAGGCGGCAATCCGGGCCACGGGGGCGGCCCGGCGCGCAGATCACCAGGCGCAGCATGCTGTGGCCCCAGCGGCTCACCAGGTTCTGGTTGGCTTCGGCCAGCAGATAGTCGATGGCGTACACGCGCTCGGGATCGACCTGGCCCAGGGGCGTCTTGGCAAAGTCGTTGCCGGCGTTGAGGAAGGCGAAGGTGTTGGCGCACGCGTCCTTGGCGGGCGGGGCCCAGCCGAAGTGTTGCTGGTAGTAACGGTACAGCGCGGGCCGGCGGCAGGCGTAGCTCGGGTCGAGGAGGAAGTACTCCATGTTGACCGCGACGAACTCCTTGGGGTTGGTGATTTCGTACAGGTCCGGACTGCGCGCCACTTGCCGGTTGTGTTGCTCGCGCTCGCCACGGCGGCCGACGTATTGCGGCCAGCCGGCCAGGTCGAGCAAGCGCGGGTCGTCGCTGAGGGTGAAGCGCCGGTCATTCTGGCCACGGCATTGATCGGGCAGGCCGATCAGGCCGGTGATGTTGTTCTGGCGGCTGCAGCGTTGGATCAACGAGCGCTGGTCCTTGGGCCACAGGCGCGCGCGGTCGTAGATGTGGGTCAGTTCATGCAAGACGGTGGCGAGCAGCTCCCGGCGCACGGTGCCGTGGGGTCGCTGGGTCTGCTGGGTGGCGGCGGTACCGTCGGTGAGGCTGGCCAGTAGCCTGCGGTTGAGGTCCAGTTCGGACACCAGCGACGCCTGGCCATAAGCGTTGGCGGGCATGTCGTCGGTCCAGCCAACGTCGATGCGCCGGTCCAGTTGCTCGATGAAGCGCGGCGGCAGCGCCTGCATCGCTTCATCAAGCAATGCCTGGCTGGCCTGCTGCTGGGCTGGGCTCAAGCCGTCGGTCTTGAGCCGTAGTTGCAGGCTGGCCTGGGCGGCGTTGCCGGCCAGCAGCACCGTCGCAGCCAATAGCCAGGCGGTGAGACGCCTCACAATGCGAGGATGGCTTCGGCGAGGACCTGGTCGCTGGCGTCGCGGGCTTCGGGCACGCGAGTTCGCAGGGTGTCGAAGGCGGCTTCCAGTTGCGCGCCACGGATATCGCCATTGCTGGCGACAAAGCTGGCGGCGTCATCGTGGGCTGCACGCACGACTTTGGAGTCACGGATAGAGGTGGTGGTGTCCGAGGTGAAATCAATGGTGCGGCCAAAGGCACGAACAATGATGTTACTGGTGGCCACGAGGGTTTGTGCCTGGGCGATATCTGCCAGCAAGAACAGGCCGAGAGCAGCTGCGATCAACGGGCGACGCATGGAATGACTCCAAAGGGTAAAGATGATTATTGGACGAGAATTGCCTGGGCCAGTTCAAGGTCACTGGACTTAAGTTTTGGCTGGGTGCGACGCAGGTAATCCAGTGCACTTTCCAGCCGGGCGCCCCGCCATTGGCCGTCAGTGGCAATAAACGCAGCAGCGTCATCCTGGGCTGCCAGTATCAATTTACGATCGAACGGCGCCGAGGTCACTTTGCTGGTGGCATAGGCGCTGGCGACGAGGCCTTGTGTGGACAGATCAAAGGCCTGGACCGGCCCGGCCCCGCACACTGCAAGCACTGTGGGAACAATCAACAAACGGTATGAAAAAGCCATGGGACTCGACAACTGAAAACGAGCGCCAAGGCTAGCGTAATGCCCGGGCGAGAGCCAGCGCGGGTACTTCTATGCAGGAGCCGGCAAGTCGGCTCCTGCAAAACAGGCCTGGCTCAGATGGCCAGGATTGCCTGGGCCAGTTGCACATCAGTAGCGGCATTGAGTTGTGGCGCCTGTTGGCGGATCTGCGCCAGGGCGCTTTCCAGCTTCACGCCACGGATCACGCCTTCGCTGGCGACGAAGCTGGCAGCATCGTCACGGGCAGCGCGCACGACTTTGTTGTCGCGCAGCGAGGAGGTGGCATCGGAGCTGGCGTCGGAAGTGGCTTTGAGAGCGCCCACAATCGAGTCGGTGGTCACGATCAGGCTGGTGGCGCTGGCATTGGCGGCGACGGCAAGCAGGGCTGCAGCGCTCAGCAAACGAAGACGGGACATGGGGTGACTCCTGTGTATGAGACGAACTAATGACGCGATAGTAGCTGGCGCCTATCTGTTCGGGTAGTGCGCAGTTGGAAGTGGTGGCTCACGGAGGTTATTTGACCGGTACAAATCAGCCAATGCGTAATTGTACTGGTTAATTGTTATGTTTTTTAAACTGTACCTGTCCAGGCATCGAGGATGGCTTCCACGCTATTTTTTCGTCCTCCCAGAAACAACAAAACCCGCCGCCGGTTACCCGGGGCGGGCTTTGCTACAACAATTCGGGGTGCTGGCGGTGGACCCGGTAGGTCAGGGCCAGCGGGCGCTAAATCAGCGCCAGAACGGCTTGCTCAGCTCTTCGTAGCGTTGAGCTTCGCTGATCCCGGCATCGGCCAGCAGACGCGAATCCAGACGAGCCAGTTGATGGCGGCTGGAGATGCGGCGCTGCCACAACATCAGGTTGGCGATAACGCGCAGAGGCAGGGAAGCCTGGGTGTTGACAGCTTTATCTTCGAAGAACAGTTCGGAACTGAGTGTACGTTCCATGATGACATCCTTCCGCTTGTGGCGGGATTAGGTAGTGGTTTAACTGATGCCAATGATCCTCCTCCGGCGCAAGACTCTCTAGATACAGTTCACCTGTATTGTGAGGGGCCAGTTAACTGTTTATAGCGGCTGTACTGTACGGAAATGGGGCAACTGTACCTGTCAGCACTTATTTGGTGCGTTTTAGGCGTTTTGGAAAGGATTTGTAGGGTTTTGCGGTAGGAAATGACCGGTACAGCAGTACAGTTTTTTTCAAAAGTACCGCGCTCAGTTCCGGGTGAATGCAACTGTGCTTGCACCCACCCGGATCTGTATTGATCAGTCTTTGAGCATGTGCCCGGTTTCTTCCAGGTTGATGTGCCAGCTCAAGGCTTCGCGCAGGATGTGCGGGGTGTGCCCGCCGATGGCACAGGCGGCGGTGTAGTAGTTGTTGAGGGCGTCACGGTAGTCCGGGTGCACGCAGTTATCGATGATCACCCGTGCCCGCTCCCGTGGCGCCAGGCCGCGCAGGTCGGCCAGGCCGATCTCGGTCACGAGGATGTCGACGTCATGCTCGGTATGGTCGACATGGCTGACCATCGGCACCACGCTGGAAATCGCCCCGCCCTTGGCAATGGACTTGGTGACAAAGATCGCCAGGTGCGCGTTGCGGGCGAAATCTCCCGAGCCGCCAATGCCGTTCATCATCCGCGTACCACACACGTGGGTGGAGTTGACGTTGCCGTAGATATCGAACTCCAGCGCGGTGTTGATGCCGATGATGCCCAGGCGGCGCACCACTTCCGGGTGGTTGGAGATTTCCTGCGGGCGCAGCACCAGCTTGTCTTTGTAGCGCTCCAGGTTGCCGAACACGTCGGCATTGCGCCGCTCTGACAAGGTGATCGAACTGCCGGAGGCAAAGCTCAGCTTGCCGGCGTCGATGAGGTCGAAGGTCGAGTCCTGGAGGACTTCGGAGTACATGGTCAGGTCTTCGAACGGCGACTCGATCAACCCGCACATCACCGCGTTGGCGATATTGCCGATGCCGGCCTGCAACGGGCCGAGCTTGTTGGTCATGCGTCCGGCATCCACTTCCTGCTTGAGGAAGTTGATCAGGTGATTGGCGATCCCCTGGGTGTCGCTGTCGGGCGGGGTCACGGTGGAGGCGGAGTCGGCCTGGTTGGTGATGACGATGGCGACGATCTTCTCGGGCGGGATCGGGATCGCGGTGCTGCCGATGCGATCATCCACCTTGACCAGTGGGATCGGGGTGCGGGTCGGGCGGTAGGTCGGGATATAGATGTCGTGCAGGCCTTCCAGATTCGGGTTGTGCGCCAGGTTGATCTCGATGATCACCTGCTTGGCAAAAATCGCGAAGCTGGCCGAGTTGCCCACGGAGGTGGTGGGCACGATGTGGCCTTGCTCGGTGATGGCCACAGCTTCAATCACCGCGATGTCCGGCAGCTTGAGCTGGTTGTTGCGCAGCTGTTCGACGGTTTCCGACAGATGCTGGTCGATAAACATCACTTCGCCGGCATTGATCGCCTTGCGCAGGGTGCTGTCGACCTGAAATGGCATGCGGCGCGACAACACGCCGGCTTCGGTCAGTTGCTTGTCCAGGTCGTTGCCCAGGCTGGCGCCGGTCATCAGGGTGATTTTCAGGGGCGAGGTCTTGGCACGTTCGGCCAGGGCGTGGGGCACGGCCTTGGCTTCACCGGCGCGGGTAAAGCCGCTCATGCCGACGGTCATGCCGTCCTCGATCAGGGCGGCAGCATCGGCGGCGCTCATGACCTTGTTCAACAGCGAAGGCAAGCGGATACGATCACGGTACATGGATTGTTATCTCGGGCAACGGAGGCAAGGTGGGCAGTCTAGTGATTTCAAAGGCGTTCGTCCCGCTACCATGGTCGAATGCCAGGTGGCGATTTAGAGCCTTTGGTCGGGTTTTTCCCGTTAATAAAAAACCCCAGCCTACGGGAGGCCGGGGTTTTGGGTATTGCGCTGGAGCAGTGTTTATTCGACGGCCTTGACCATGTCTTCGATGACCTTCTTCGCGTCGCCGAAGACCATCATGGTCTTGTCCAGGTAGAACAATTCGTTATCCAGGCCGGCGTAACCGCTGGCCATCGAGCGCTTGTTGACGATGATCGTCTTGGCCTTGAAGGCTTCGAGAATCGGCATGCCGGCGATCGGCGATTTCGGATCGTTCTTGGCGGCCGGGTTGACCACGTCGTTGGCTCCCAGCACCAGCACCACGTCGGCCTGGCCGAACTCGGAGTTGATGTCTTCCATCTCGAACACCTGGTCGTAAGGCACCTCGGCCTCGGCCAGCAGCACGTTCATGTGGCCAGGCATGCGGCCGGCGACCGGGTGGATCGCGTATTTCACGGTGACGCCGCGATGGGTCAGCTTCTCGGTCAGCTCTTTAAGGGCGTGTTGCGCCCGCGCGACCGCCAGGCCATAGCCTGGGACGATGATCACGGTGTCGGCGTTGGTCAGCAGGAAAGTGGCGTCGTCGGCCGAACCGGACTTCACCGGGCGCGCTTCTTTCGAACCGGCCGGCCCTGCCGCATCCGGCGTATTGCCGAAACCGCCGAGCAGCACGTTGAAGAACGAGCGGTTCATCGCCTTGCACATGATGTACGAGAGGATCGCACCGCTCGAACCCACCAGGGAGCCGGCAATGATCAGCATCGAGTTGTTCAGCGAGAAGCCGATGCCCGCCGCGGCCCAGCCGGAGTAGCTGTTGAGCATCGAGACAACCACCGGCATGTCGGCGCCGCCAATCGGGATGATGATCAGCACGCCCAGCACGAAGGCCAGGGCCAGCATCAGGGCGAAGGCACTGAGGTTACCGGTGAACATAAACACCAGGCCCAGGCCCAGGGTGGCCAGGCCCAGCACGAGGTTCAACTTGTGCTGGCCGCCAAACTGTACCGGTGCGCCCTGGAACAGGCGGAACTTGTACTTGCCCGACAGCTTGCCGAAGGCAATGACCGAACCGGAGAAGGTAATGGCACCAATGGCTGCGCCGAGGAACAGCTCCAGGCGGTTGCCCGCAGGAATCGCGTCACCCAGTTGCTTGACGATCCCCAGGGATTGCGGCTCGACCACCGCCGCGATGGCGATAAACACCGCCGCCAGGCCGATCATGCTGTGCATGAAGGCTACCAGTTCGGGCATCTTGGTCATTTCTACGCGCTTGGCCATGATCGAACCGGCGGTGCCGCCGATCAGCAGGCCGACAATCACGTAGCCGATACCGGCAGTTGCAAGTTCTGCGCCGAGCTTATAGATGAGGCCCACGGTGGTGAGTACCGCCAACGCCATGCCGAGCATGCCGAACAGGTTGCCGCGTCGGGACGTGGTTGGGTGCGACAGGCCCTTGAGGGCCTGGATGAAGCAGATCGACGCGATCAGGTAGAGCGTCGTCACGAGGTTCATGCTCATTACTTCTGCACCTCTTCTTTAGCCTTGGGCGCTTTCTTCTTGAACATCTCAAGCATCCTACGGGTAACCAGGAAACCGCCGAACACGTTGACGGCAGCCAGGGCTACGGCCAGGGTGCCCATGGTCTTGCCCAGCGGGGTCACGGTGAGTGCGGCGGCGAGCATGGCGCCAACGATCACAATCGCCGAAATTGCGTTGGTCACGGCCATCAGCGGCGTGTGCAGCGCGGGGGTGACGTTCCAGACCACGTGGTAACCGACATAAATCGCCAGCACGAAGATGATCAGGTTGTAGATACCGGGGGAGATAAGCTCTTCCATCGTCTGAATCCCTGCTTAGGCGTTTTTGCGGATGACTTGGCCGTCGCGGCACATCAGGCACGCGGCGACGATGTCGTCTTCGAGGTTGATTTCAAACTGCCCTTCCTTGGTGAAGACCAGCTTCAGGAAGTCCAGCAGGTTGCGCGCATACAGGGCCGAAGCATCGGCAGCGACCGCGCCGGCAAGGTTGGTCGGGCCACAGATGGTCACGCCGTTTTCCACCACCACCTGGTCGGCGACGGTCAGTGGGCAGTTGCCACCCTGGGCGGCGGCCAGGTCGATCACCACGGAGCCTGGCTTCATCTGGGCGACGGTTTCGGCGCTCAGCAGCGTCGGGGCCTTGCGACCCGGAATCAGGGCGGTGGTGATGACGATATCGGCTTGCTTGGCGCGCTCATGCACGGCCAGGGCCTGGCGCTGCATCCAGCTGGTGGGCATTGGGCGGGCGTAGCCGCCGACACCGACGGCGCATTCGCGCTCTTCATCGGTCTCGTAGGGCACGTCGACGAACTTGGCACCGAGGGACTCGATCTGCTCCTTCACGGCCGGGCGTACGTCGGACGCTTCGATGACGGCACCCAGGCGTTTCGCCGTAGCGATGGCTTGCAGGCCGGCAACACCGGCGCCGAGGATCAGCACGCGAGCGGCTTTCACCGTACCGGCGGCGGTCATCAGCATTGGCATGAAGCGCGGGTAGTGATGGGCCGCCAGCAACACTGCCTTGTAGCCGGCAATGTTGGCCTGGGACGACAGCACATCCAGGCTCTGCGCACGGGAGGTACGCGGCGCGGCCTCCAGGGCGAAGGCAGTGATGCCATGTTCGGCCAGTTGGGTGATGGTTTCGTTGCTGAACGGATTGAGCATGCCCACCAACACGGTGCCGCTTTTAATCAGCGTCAGTTCGCTGTCGCTGGGGGCGACCACCTTGAGAATCAGCTCGGCGCCAAACGCATCGCTGGCACTGCCAATGGTTGCGCCTGCCGTTTCATAGGCACTGTCGACGACGCTGGCTTTGATACCTGCACCGCTTTGTACAGTGACCTTATGGCCCTGGCCGATCAGCTTCTTGATGGTTTCCGGGGTTGCAGCAACCCGCGTTTCACCGGTCTGGGTTTCGAGAGGAACACCAATGTGCACGTCAAATCTCCTGCATGATCTTTTTGCTTTTGATTTTTGTAAAAAGGCCAGTGCACCGCGAGTGGCGCAACTGGGGCGGCCGATCAGCACGACCCCGCTGAAATGACAGCAGGGCGCGGCATTTTGCAGGCGAACTTTACGGCCTTCAAGGGATTATGACGGGTGACGAAAAATTAACTACAAGTCACCCTGTGACTGATTGTCGCAATGTGCCGGAATAACCTCTTGGAATACAGGTGTTTAAAGGGTTATCGCGGGAAAAGTCGATTTACCCAATTGTCGACATGAATAACCGATCATTGCCCCCGAATACCCGCTGTAGGGCTTGCAGCTATTGGCTTGCAGAGGGTTTTACGGTCGAACGGTACAGTCTGTCAAAAGGCGACATATACGTATATCTGTAGGTCTCTAAATTACCTGACTACAAGGTCAATAACTTGCCCGGGCCTCTAGAATTGATGGCTGTAGCGCTGTGCCTGATCAATTAGCCAGTCTCGAAAGGCGTGCAGTGATGCAGATTCGACCTTTCTTTCGGGAATCATCAGGTAATAGGCTTTGCTGCTGGTCAGCGCCTGCGGGTTGGCAATCACCAGTTGTTTCTCGCTCAGTTCCCGCTGAATAAGGAACGGTGGGATCAAGGCAATCCCCATGTCATGCATGGCCGCCTGGGACAGCATGGAGAATAGCTCGTAGCGCGGGCCTGTCATGTCCCGGGGGATATTCAGTTGTTGGGCGTTGAACCACTGGCGCCAGGCGTAGGGTCGCGTGGTTTGTTGCAGCAGTGGCAGTTCGGCGATTTCCTCTGCGCGAAAGTGCGTGCGGTTTTGCAGCAAGCGCGGGCTGCAGACGGGGACTGGATTTTCGCCCATCAGCCGATGAAATTCGGTGCCCGACCAGTCGGCATCGCCGAAATACACAGCGGCATCGAACTCGGTATCGGCAAACAGGAACGGGCGGGTGCGGTTGGTCAGGTTCACTGTGACTTCGGGGTGTTGCTGCTGGAAATCCTTCAGGCGCGGGATCAGCCACTGCGTGCCGAACGTGGGCACTACCGCCAGCTCAATCACATTGGTGCCCTGCTGTCCCATCACTGACAGGGTGTCACGCTCCACGGCATCCAATTGCGTCGCGACCCGCCGGCTATAGGAAAGCCCGGCTTCGGTGAGCTTTACCCCGCGTCGCGAGCGCCGAAACAGCTCGACACTCAAAAACTCCTCAAGGCTGGCGATCTGTCGGCAGATCGCGCCCTGGGTGATGGAAAGTTCTTGCGCGGCCTTGGTGAAGCTTTCGTGGCGGGCTGCTGCTTCAAAGCTGACCAGGGCCGTGGTGCTGGGGATCTTTCTGCGCATGTACCGTACTCTCACTAATAAAAGGCTGTTGCGCCTTTCTCAATCGTTACGGAGTGAGAAATTAGCACAAGGCTATGCAAAAACCTCGTTTGCCCTCCTCGCCTACCCGGCCTAGGCTGCATGCACGACTTTTGATTTACTTCGCGAGGACTCACTCATGGGCGGTAAGGCAAGCTTCAACTGGATCGATCCACTGCTGCTGGATCAACAGCTCACTGAAGAAGAGCGCATGGTGCGCGACAGCGCCGAGCAATTTGCCCAGGACAAGCTGGCGCCGCGTGTGCTTGAAGCCTTCCGTCATGAAAAGACCGACCCTGCGATTTTCCGTGAAATGGGCGAGACCGGCCTGCTCGGCGCCATGATTCCTGAGCAGTACGGTGGCAGTGGCTTGAACTATGTCAGCTACGGCTTGATTGCCCGGGAAGTGGAGCGTGTCGATTCCGGCTATCGCTCGATGATGAGCGTGCAGTCTTCACTGGTGATGGTGCCGATCAATGAGTTCGGCACTGAAGCGCAAAAGCAGAAGTACCTGCCCAAGCTGGCCTCGGGTGAGTGGATTGGTTGCTTTGGCCTGACCGAGCCCAACCATGGTTCGGACCCGGGCGCGATGATTACCCGCGCACGCAAGGTGGATGGCGGCTACAGCCTTACCGGCAGCAAGATGTGGATCACCAACAGCCCGATTGCCGATGTGTTTGTGGTCTGGGGCAAGGACGACGCCGGCGACATCCGTGGTTTTGTCCTGGAGAAGGGCTGGAAAGGCCTGAGTGCGCCGGCGATTCACGGCAAGGTCGGCCTGCGTGCGTCTATCACCGGTGAAATCGTCATGGACAACGTCTTCGTTCCTGAAGAAAACATCTTTCCCGATGTGCGTGGCTTGAAAGGCCCTTTCACCTGCTTGAACTCGGCCCGCTACGGCATTTCATGGGGGGCCTTGGGGGCTGCGGAGTTCTGCTGGCACACGGCGCGCCAATACACCCTGGATCGTCAACAGTTCGGGCGCCCACTGGCCGCCACGCAGTTGATCCAGAAAAAGCTCGCTGATATGCAGACCGAAATCACTCTCGCCTTGCAAGGCTGTCTGCGCCTGGGGCGGATGAAGGATGAGGGAACGGCCGCGGTGGAGATCACTTCGATAATGAAGCGCAACTCCTGCGGCAAGTCCCTGGATATCGCCCGGATGGCTCGCGACATGCTCGGTGGCAATGGCATCTCCGATGAGTTCGGGATTGCCCGGCACCTGGTCAACCTGGAAGTGGTGAATACCTACGAAGGCACGCATGACGTCCATGCGCTCATCCTCGGGCGCGCCCAGACCGGTATCCAGGCGTTCTATTAATAGGAGTGTGACCATGGGCGCGCTATCGCATCTGCGGGTGCTGGATTTGTCACGGGTGCTGGCGGGGCCTTGGGCCGGGCAGATTCTTGCTGATCTCGGCGCTGAGGTGATCAAGGTCGAACGACCTGGCAGTGGTGACGATACCCGCGCCTGGGGCCCGCCCTTCCTAAAGGATGCCTATGGTGAAAACACCAGTGAGGCGTCCTACTACTTATCGGCCAATCGTAATAAGGAGTCGGTGACTATCGACTTCACGCGGCCGGAGGGGCAGAAGCTGGTCCGGGACCTGGCGGCGAAGTCGGATATCTTGATCGAGAACTTCAAGGTGGGCGGCTTGGCGGCGTATGGCCTGGACTATGAGTCGCTCAAGGAACTCAATCCGCAGCTGATCTATTGCTCTATCACGGGGTTTGGCCAGACTGGGCCGTATGCGGCGCGCGCTGGCTATGACTTCATGATTCAGGGCCTGGGCGGTCTGATGAGTCTGACGGGGCGTCCCGAGGGTGATGAGGGCGAAGGCCCGGTCAAGGTAGGTGTGGCCCTGACCGATATTTTGACCGGACTTTACTCAGCCGTGGCGATTCTGGCGGCCATGGCGCACCGCGACCATGATGGCGGCGGCCAGCATATTGATATGGCGTTGCTGGATGTCCAGGTTGCCTGCCTGGCCAACCAGGCGATGAATTACCTGACGACGGGGGTAGCGCCTAAGCGGCTGGGTAATGCGCATCCGAATATCGTGCCGTATCAGGACTTTCCCACGGCAGATGGCGATTTCATCCTGACCGTGGGTAATGACGGCCAGTTCCGCAAGTTTGCCCAGGTCGCCGGGCAGCCGCAGTGGGCTGATGATCCACGGTTTGCTACTAATAAGCTGCGGGTGGCCAATCGGGCGGTGCTCATTCCATTGATTCGCCAGGCAACGGTGTTCAAGACCACGGCCGAGTGGGTGGCCCAGCTGGAGCAGGTGGGTGTGCCGTGTGGGCCGATCAATGACCTGGCGCAGGTGTTTGCCGATCCGCAGGTGCAGGCGCGTGGGTTGGCTATAGAGTTGCCGCACCCGTTGGCGGGCAAGGTGCCGCAGGTGGGGAGCCCTATTAGGCTGTCCAAGACGCCCGTGGAGTATCGCAGTGCGCCACCGCTCCTGGGCGAGCATACGGCTCAAGTACTCAGCCAGGTGCTGGGGTTGGGAGCGGCTCATGTGGCGGCTTTAAAGGCGGCGGGAGTTATATGAGGTGTGTCTTCTATATAGAAGGGGTTCTGCATGGCAGGAGTTGGTTGTTTTTTAATCGATCGTAACTAATTGATAGAAAAGCAAAATCAAGGGTTGACGGCAGATCCTGGAAGTCTATAATTCGCCCCACTTCCGGCGCAGTCGAAACGGAAAATTCCTTGGTAAACAAAGAGTTATGTAGTTTTCGACAGTAGGTTGCTTCAGTTAATCGAAGCCAAAAGGAAGTTGAAAAAGAGGTGTTGACAGCAGCGTGTAACGCTGTAGAATTCGCCTCCCGCTGACGAGAGATCGAAAGCGCAAGTGGTTGAAGTTGTTGAGGAAAACCTCGAAAGCTTCTGAAAATAATCACTTGACAGCAAATGAGGCTGCTGTAGAATGCGCGCCTCGGTTGAGACGAAAGATCTTAACCAACCGCTCTTTAACAACTGAATCAAGCAATTCGTGTGGGTGCTTGTG
>NZ_JCBCUR010000019.1:0-97944 GCF_059862305.1 Pseudomonas sp. MF09156 | reverse complement strand
CGATTACATCGAGATGTTTTACAACCCAAAACGACGCCACAGTTTCAACAATCAGCTGTCACCGGTAGAGTTTGAAAAGCGTTACGCAGCGAGCCTTGAGAGTGTCTAGAAAACCCGGGGCGATTCACAGAGCCGCAATGGCTAAGAAAATTTATGGTGCATTTCTGCGCTCGGGAGAAAAACCGGTTGAACAAGCTGGGAGCTGAGTTTCAATCGGCAGAGAGAGAAGGTTCAGTCATGCGAACTTCAGTGGGTTATATGTAGGTTCAGCAAACGCAACCGCCTGGGCCGAGAAAAAACTTAACATTGTGTCTGGGATTAGTTGACCACTACAGGTGCTGGTCATTTAAATGTCACGGCTGTTCGGGCTGGGTTGTTTTCAAATATCTACGAACAGTCGCTTTAGAAAGTCCCAACCTTTCCGCGATCTCAGCGACAGGCATTCCCGACTGCTTCAATCGATTGGCCTCAATGGCATTAATAGCCGCCTCAGGACGAGCTGGTCGACCAGGACGGGGCTTTCCAACCCGAGCCTGCGACTCAATCTCAAGGTCAATCCCTGCCTTTCTGATCCTTACCAGCTGCTTCGAAAGACGTTTTTGACCTTCTTTGAATGATTCGTGATTTTGCATGGAGGTCGCCATAAGCAGGAGCGTAGCCGGATCGAGGTCTAGGATTTCGGCGAGCTTCACCAAGACATCGAGTCCGATACTTACTTCCCCCCGCTCTATTCGGCTGAAATGAGAGCGCCCGAGATTGTTGATGTCCTCTTGGGACAAACCTTGGCCTCTGCGAATCCCACGAACCACGACAGCCAGTGCTTCTGCCGCATCCATCGGTTTTTCCCCTAATCAAATCGGAGGATAAAGCCACACTCGATAGAGTCATAACACGCCCAATTAGGTTCATTATGATTGCCTTCTGGCTTGTGTAGAGGTTTAATGGCTTTGCTCATGCGTCTTGGCCTAGAGAACGCAGCGCTGTTGTGGATCAGACAAGCCGTCGTGAGCAGTAGGTAGCGAGGGTTGGAATTGTCAATTTGATGGTAATTACTGAGGGGATGCCTTATGGCTAGCGTCGTAGAACCCGACTTTATGAAGGGGCCACGTACACCACTGGAAGGCCTGTCGAGCAGCTCTGATGCACGAGCGCTGGCGAACCAACGTTTTCCCGAAAAGCCTTACTGCTTGGTTCGAGACTGGACAATATTTCGCATTGAAGTCACCCGCGACGAACTCTTCAAATGCCATGCAGCGGGCCAGCTCCCGATGATCCTGTTTGCTCACAACGTGGCAGAGGACAGCCAAGGCCGTTTCCCGGGTGGTGGTCATCGCCGATGAAACGACGATTGCCAGCCACGAGCGTCTGTTTGATCGAGATCAGGTCAGTTTTGACTGGCAGCATTACATCCCGCTTATCGAGCGCAAGCCTGGAGCGCTGCGCAATGGCGCTCCGTTTGCTGATCTGCCGAAGCCGTTGCAGCTGCTAAAACGCGGTCTGAGGCGTCACGCCAATGGTGATCGAGTCATGACGCAGGTACTGGCGGCTGTTCCCATCGCCGGGCTCGACGCCATATTGGTGGCTGTGGAGTTGGTACTTGAATCAGGCAGCTTGAGTGCTGAGCACATCCTGAATGTCCTGGCTCGACTGACATCGACAGCAGCCCCTCCGTCCGCCGAAACCAGCCTTCAACTCAAGATAGCGCCTGTCGCCAATACGGCACGCTACGACCGGCTCCGTACCACCGATGAGGAGACTCGCAATGCGTGATCTTATGGCGGAACTCAAAGAACTGCGTCTGCATGGCATGGCCAGCGCCTGGGAAGAACTAGCCTCGCAAGGAGAAGCTTCGACGGCATCCTCGAAATGGCTACTTGAGCATCTTCTCCAACAAGAACATGCGGATCGAGCGGTGCGCTCAGTGAACCACCAGATGAACATGGCCAAACTCCCCATGCATCGTGATTTGGCCGGCTTCGACTTCAGCGCTTCCAGCGCAGATGCCCGCCTGATCAGGGATCTGTCCAACCTGGAGTTCACCGATACCGCGCAGAATGTCGTGTTCATCGGCGGGCCTGGAACAGGCAAAACACACCTCGCCACCGCCTTGGCTGTGTCCGGGATCACGACGCATCACAAACGCGTGCGCTTCTACTCCACGGTGGATCTGGTCAATCTGCTGGAACGCGAAAAGTACGACGGCAAGACGGGCCGCATCGCTCAAGGGCTGCTACGAACAGACCTGGTGATACTCGATGAACTGGGGTATTTGCCCTTCAGCCAGAGCGGTGGTGCCCTGTTATTTCACCTGCTATCCAAGCTGTACGAGCACACCAGCGTGGTGATCACCACCAACCTCAGCTTCTCGGAATGGTCGAGCGTGTTTGGTGACGCCAAGATGACAACGGCGTTGCTGGATCGGCTGACACACCACTGCCACATCGTCGAAACGGGCAACGAGTCCTACCGCCTGCAACACAGCAGCTTGGTCGCCCAGACCAAGATCAAATCACGTGAACGAAAGCGCAAAGACAATGATGGTGCCGAGGACGATGAGCTGTTTTGATCTGCACCAAAAATACCCTGCCGCATGCCCACATGCGGTGGGGCTTTAATGCCTCTTCCACCGGGACACGACTGCTAAGCTTATCCACAATTGCTGATGCCAAAATCAGCAATCCGCCCTGGGTCAATTTTCAATCGGCAGGGTGGGGTCAGTTTTCAATCAGCGCCGACACCCTCTATCGAGATTCTGCCCGTGAGAGTTGGAGTAATCGTGACCTCCGAGCAAATCGCCTTTTAGTGCTTTATCAGAATTCATAACATTTACCAGTTTGCTTATTTGCTGCAGCACACGGTGGTGATTACGGCAAGCTCGCATGACCCATGCCGCCCTCGCCCCCCGCCGCCTGCAAGGTCTCTCGTTTTATCCCAAAAAAAACCTTCAGGACGACCTGAAATTGCTGCGAACGAAGAGATGACGCCGCTTTAATGGAAAAAAAGCCGCTTTCAGACAAATCTCGACGAGTTGACACGCGATAATGCCGTCAGTCAGTTCAGCAGCAGACGGTTAAGCGTCCGATTTCAATGCTGCAAGGCAGGCTTTCATCCTCACTCAGCGGGAATGGCTAAATGACATTCGCGTGGGCAGGACATCGAGCTTTTTTCAGTGAACGATAGGTGTGGCAATGGATGGGCAAACGGTCGTAGAGAAAGGAAATCTAGTTAGAATTGGCACAGTCGCTGCCATCATTACTGTCGGCTTTTGGACGATCTGGATCATAGGAACTCGTCTGGCTATGGGCGGCTCATCCCCGATCGACCCCGTACTTTTGGCATTCATCCGGTTCGGAACTGCCACTGTTGTACTTGCACCGTTCTGGTGGCGCTTGAAAGGTGTTCCTAGCAGCCTGTCGGACTTAATCTGCGGATTCCACGGCCATCCGGCCACTCACTCCACCAACATCCGGCCACCTATTCCACGTTGATCCGGCCACCCCAAAGGCAGGCAGCAACGCAGGATTAATTCACTACCATCGACCTCTTTTATCGAAGCAGAGAGGTCGTCGTGGAGCGGTTACCGACACGCTACTCATAGTGGCGCAGGGCCTCACTCAAGCAGGCAACGACAAGCAACAAGTTGTCCCCATGCTGGCCGAGCTCAAGGCGCTGCCGGCATCGTTGGGCCAGGTGCAGGCGCTGCTCGGGGACTGTGGCTACAGCAGCGAAAGCAACATCGCCGCCTGCGAAGCGGCCGCAATCGAACCCTACCTGGCGGTGGCGCGCGAAGACCACCACCCCGGCTGGCGGGCGCGCTTCGCGGAACCGCCGCCGCTCGACGCCGATGCCACGGCCCAGCAACGCATGGCGCACAAGCTCAAGACTCAGCCGGGGCGCCGCCTCTATGCCCTGCGCAAACAGACGGTGGAGCCGGTGTTCGGCATCATCAAATCGGTCATGGGCTTCCGTCAGTTCCTGTTGCGGGGCAAGGACAAGGTGAGCGGGGAATGGCGCCTGGTCTGTCTGGCCTGGAATTTGAAACGCATGGCCGTTATGCGCCACAAATCCGTCCAATGCGGGTAAGAATGGGTTAAATCCGCTCGCACCCAGAAAGCCTGGGGCAAAAATGCCTGGAAATACCTAAATAGTGAGGCAAATTGCTTCGCCTCACTATTGATGCCCCGCTCATGAATTCAAGTCCGACAGGCTGCTAGGTCAGTGACATCTCGGCACTGGGTCAATTCGGCGTCGGCGCCAACAACCAGCGCAAATAGGCGACGGATTCGTCGGCGCGCTTAGCCTTGAAGGCCGAGCAGCGCGAGCCGGGTAGTTTTTTGAAGGGCCGTTGATTGAGACGATCCAGCAGCACGCCGATCTCCGTATTAAGTTCGCTCAGGGAGAAAAACTGGCGGTTGCGCAGCACCGCGAGGATCCAGCGTTCGACCACCTGCACGCCGACTTCGACCTTGGCTTTATCTCTGGGCTTACGCGCGCGAGCAGGCAGCACGGCGACTCCGTAATGCTCGGCCAGATCGCGGTAGCTGGGGTTAATGTCCGGCTCGTAGCTATGCGCCTTGGTTACGCCACTGCGCAGGTTGTCCGGCTTTTGTTCCCTTCGCCATTATGTGGCACTGGCTCGGCAGCCCCAGGAATGATGGGTGACGCTCGAGCCGAGGGGCACATAAGAATCAAAGGGAATCGAGCCATTTCAGCAAGTCGACGTCCCAGTGCCGAGCGCCTGCTTGGGAGGATGCCGCCGAGGATTGATCGGGTGGAGCGCACAGGGCGATGGCAGCCTTCCTGCTCCAGCCACTTCACGTAGCGCTTGATTGCCGAGCCAAGCCAATTGCCGCGAATCCGATCGACAGTTTGCGGCTTCAAGAAATAACGTTCCAACATGACAACCTCCATTCCATGAAACAGGGTGGAAGGTCATCATCCGACCAGAGTGAAACGTTATGTGGCGTTTACCGGCGCAGTCGCCTTGAAGTACGGCCAAACGCCCGCGCTGGGAACATAACGGCGAAGGGAACAAAAGCCGGATTATGTGGCGCGCCACATAATCCGGCACCAGGATTTCTGACGTCCCGCCGAGAAAAGCGAAGCAACGTACGTGCAAGCCCAGCCAGTCGGGCAGTTTCTGCGACCAGGTGTCGATCATGGTGTGCCAATCATTCAGATCGACGTTCTGCGCCGCGCTGGGCGCCAGAGCTAGACCGACGTTGTTGATCAGTGCCTTCACCGCCTTGAACTGCGGGGGCAACCCTTCGACCACCGCTTTCACCGCCTGATGAAATAGAGATCGCTCGGTTGACCGGTTTCTCGCTCCCCACAATCACCTGTTGGTGCCTCTCCCGCCCGACTGCGGCCCCAGCACTTCGACGATATAGTCCAAAAAACTTTGCAGCTTTTGGGTACGCAGCCGCCCCGGCGCCGTAACCAAATGCACGGGCAGAGCTGGGGCGGCGTAGTCGGGCAGCACGCGCTGCAAGCAACCCGCCCGCAAGTCGTCGGCCACCAGTGCCTCGGGCTGCAAGATGATGCCCATGCCCCCCAACGCCGCCACACGCAGCGCGTGGCCAACGTTGGCAGAGAGCGGCCCATGAATGGCAACTTTTTCGCGGCCATTGGGCCCATCGAAATACCAGACCTCGCGCGGAGACCAGTGGGTGAAGCCAAGGCATTGGTGCTGCGCCAAGTCAGCCGGTGCTTGTGGCGCGCCATGTTCGACTAGATAGGCCGGAGCCGCACAAGCCACCATGCGGTACGGCGCCAAGGGCCGCGCACGTAGGCCTGAGTCGGGCATCGTACCCACGCGAAACACTGCGTCATAGCCACCGGCAATCACGTCCACCACGCTGTCGCTCAACTCCAGCCCAAGTGTGACCTGCGGGTGACTGGAACGGTAACCGGCCAGCACGGGAGCCAAACAATGGGTGCCATAGTTGATGGAAGCGCTGATACGCAAATGGCCTTGCGCCAATTTACGGCTGTCGCGGGCAATGGCATCGGCTGCTTCCACCTCCACCAGCACGATCTTGCAGCGCTCGTAGTAGTTGCGCCCCACTTCCGTCAGGCTTTGGCGGCGGGTGCTGCGGTTGAGCAAAGTCACACCGAGCTGCTGCTCCAACTGGCGCACATGCTTGCCGACCATGGGGGCAGAGAGCTCCAGCGCATCAGCGGCAGCTGCGAAGGAGCCACTCTCTACCGCCTTGACGAAGACCATCATGCTGCTGAACTTGTCCACAGGATTAGAAACCAATAGTTTTTAATCAAAATATTATGCGCGCATTTATCTTTTATCGGGTCGTTTCTACAGTGACTGCATAGCAACCACTCACTGAGAATACTCACCATGCTGAACATCGACTTAAACGGTAAGACTGCCGTCATCACGGGTTCCACTGCTGGCATTGGCTTGGCGATTGCCAAGTCTCTGGCTCAGGCTGGTGCAAACGTTGTGGTCAACGGCCGCACGCAGGCAGCGGTGGACAAGGCTGTAGCCGCCGTGCAGGCCCACGCACCAAGCGTTGAGGTGCAAGGCGTGGTTGCTGACCTGGCCACGGCCGAAGGCTGCCAACAGTTGGCGGTGCAAGCGCCGCACTGCGACGTTCTGATCAATAACCTGGGCATCTATGGCACCGTGCCGTTTTTTGACATCAGCGACGACGAGTGGCAGCGCTACTGGGATGTGAACCTGATGTCTGGCGTTCGCATGTCGCGGGCCTACATGCCGCAGATGCTGGAACGCAACTGGGGCCGCGTGGTCTTCATTGCCTCTGAGTCGGCCTACAACATCCCGGCGGACATGGTGCACTACGGCATGAGCAAGACCGCCATGTTGGGCTTGGCTCGCGGGCTGGCCAAGATGGCCGCAGGCACAGGCGTGACCGTGAACAGCGTATTGCCCGGCCCTACGTTGTCTGAAGGCGCGGCCCAGATGCTGATGGCAAATGCCCCTGCCGACCAGACACTGGAAGAAGCGGGCATTGCATTCGTCCAACAGCACCGTCCCTCCTCGATCATCGGCCGCGCGGCGCAGCTGGACGAAGTGGCGAACATGGTGACCTACGTGGCTTCGCCCCTGTCGTCGGCTACGACGGGCGCGGCACTGCGAGTGGAAGGCGGGATTGTGGACAGCATTTAAGCCTTCATCGCACCTCGTTCTGGTGGTTTGAACAGCCAGAAAACTGATGCCCCATGGTTCAAGAACCATGTTTTTTTGGGGTGCGCCAGGCATGGCGCGTTGCGCGCAAGCGCAACCAGTTTGGCTATGGTGGCCACGCTGGTGACTTGGAGGTGACGGTGACAATGAAAATCAGCGCGAGAATGACGAACCGGCGACGCCCGACATGGGCCTTTTCAAGCGGGATTTCTAACGGTGCGGTCTTGGAGGTCATGGGGCTCTCCGGCTTCCCTCGCGGGAAGTTTTATTGTTGGAATGATATGTAGAGCGTGTCTCAGCAAGCGACCGCAGCAGGCAGCGGTGAACCCGCAAAACAGGCCTGCAGGTTGACCAACACGATTTCGCCCATGGCCAATCGGGTCTGCTCGGTAGCGCTGGCGCGATGCGGCTGCAGCACCACATTGTTCAACGAGCGCAGGGCATCCGGAACGCGAGGCTCATCGACAAAAACATCAAGGCCTGCACCGGCGATGGTGCCGTTGCTCAAGGCAGCAATCAGCGCTGGCTCATCAACCAACTTGCCGCGTGCGACATTGATCAGATAGCCATTGGCGCCCAGTGCCTCGAGTACCGTTGGAGTGATGATTGCGCTGCCTTGATCGGCAGATGCCGCTAGCATCAGCACGTCGCTGCGGCGCGCCAGCTCGATCAGATCCGGAACAAAGGTGTAGCCGCTTTGTGGCTGCTCACGCAGATCGGTGTAATTCACCGTCATGTTGAAGGCTAAGGCGCGTTTGGCGATGGCATGTCCAACCCGGCCCAGCCCGACGATACCCAGCTGAATGCCGGTAACTTTTCGCGCCAGTGGTTGTACGACGGAGCCCCAGTGGCCTTCGCGCACGATGCGGTCGCCGGTGCCCAGATCACGTAAGGTCATGATCAGCAGGCCCATGCCCATGTCTGCGACGTCGTCGGTCAGCACACCAGGCGTAGTCGTCACCTGAACACCGCGTTGAACTGCGTGTGCAAGGTCTCGCTACTCTTCAAAGTAAAGCACGCGGCCATAACAGCCTCATGGAAATTCGCTGACGTAACGCCCTCAATCGGCGTGCGGCCATCCAGCACTCCATGGGGATTCAGTAATGCTCGGTAAATCGCCCAGGAATCAGCGTCCTGCGAATGCTTCAGAACAGCCTGCACCAGCTTATGTTTCAGGGGATCTAGGTGCCAATCTGGAACGCGCCGCCCCTGGTTACCCAGGCTCAACGCAAGCACTCTTTTGGCCTGAACCTCGTAACTGATCCATCTGCGTGATTTACCAGCCATCTCAGCAAACACCGCCACCGGGAGATTATGTGGTGCGTTGAACATCTCCAGCATTTCCATTCGCTCTCGCTGTATATCCGAAAGCCCAAGCGCTAGTCCTGAAACAGCCGATATGCGTTGAGCGGCTGCAGGCAGCGTCGGCATTGTGCTTCCTGCGCTTGTCGCCCCCAGGATGGGAGCGCGCGTCGCGGTAGGGACCACTTCGTCAAAACCTCCCGCCAACTGCGGAACACCTTCTAGGCGAATGGTGATCGGCATGCTAGCCGCTTCAACCCGGCACTGCTCGAAGAGATCCAGTCTATCGGCCCAATCCTGCATCATGCGCCGCCGCTGCTCCACGTACTCGGCATGGTTGTACGCCGAGCTCACCTTATCGGGATCTGAATGAGAGAGCTGCGCATCGATCCAAATCTTCGGGTAGCCAATTTCGTTGAGGCCGGTGGAAATAGTTCCCCTGATGCCATGACCTGTCAGTTGATCCTTGTACCCGATCCGTTTTAACGCGGCATTAAGCGTGTTTTCGCTGATACGCTTTTTCAAGTCACTGTAGTGAGCGAACAGGTACCGCTGGGCTGGCTTCACTTGATCGAGCAGGTGGCGAACGACCTCCACAGCTTGCACAGAGAGCGGCACGATGTAGGGCGGGATACCACCGGAACGCTTGCCCTCCTTCCGCAGTTCAAGCTGCAGCTGTTTCACCACTTCAGGGGGGATGATCCAGAGGCCTTTATCGAGGTGGAACTGATCCGGCGTCGCCAGCCGCAACTCCCCCGTACGCACTCCCGTCAAAAATAGCAACCGAAGGCCAAGCTGGGTCTGCAGCTTACCGGGATACTGACGTAGTATTTGGAGCATGGCCGGGAGCTCGGGCATGCGCAGGAATGGATTATGGCGCACAGGTGGCTGGGGCAACGCGACGACGTCCAGGTCGAACGCCGGATTCAGCGGTAACCCGGGGACGATGATCAATGCGTAACGGAACATCTGCCGGAACCAGGTCCGGACCTTCTCGGCGCTAGTGAGCGCCTTTCTGCGCTCTATCCTCGCCACGACCTCCAGCAGGTCGGACCGCTGGATTTCGTAGATTGAGCGCTTCCCAAGAGCAGGAAGTACGTCTTTGACAAAAATACGCTGGATCTGTGAGAGCGTGCTCTGCCGTCCTTCCTTGAGAACGAGTCTACGATGCTCTACCCACGTGTCGAACACTGCCTTGAATGTGTTTTCGTCCGCGAGACGGACGGACTGCCGCTTCTGCTTACGGTGTGCTCGGGGGTTGATGCCCTTGGCCAAAAGAGCTCGGGCTTCGTCGCGCAAAGAACGAGCCTCCCGGAGACTGACCTCGGGATAAGTGCCCAGCGACATGCGTTTCTGCTTACCGGCCCAGTAGTAGCGGTAGTGCCACGACTTGCCGCCTTCAGGTGCCACCGCCAGGGATAGCCCATCAAGGTCGCCGAGGGTGTAGGGCTTTCCGGTTGCTTTTGCTTGCCGGACAGCCAGATCTGAGAGTGCCATGCTCTAGCTCCTGAACTCTTGGTCAGGACTAGATACTGGTCGCGTAGGCCTCGCCCCTCCAGCAACAATCCGGAAACCGTGACACCCGTATTGATGGACTTAAAAATGGACTTAAAAGTCGTGGCTGTCGGTGGTTTCCAGTGGAACTCACTGGAACGAAAAAAGGACCCTAAGGTCCTGATTTCAACGACTTACAGAACTCAACGGAACTCTGTAGATCATAATTTGGAGCGGGAAACGAGACTCGAACTCGCGACCCCGACCTTGGCAAGGTCGTGCTCTACCAACTGAGCTATTCCCGCAAATGGCGTCCCCTAGGGGACTCGAACCCCTGTTACCGCCGTGAAAGGGCGGTGTCCTAGGCCACTAGACGAAGGGGACACGCTAACTGAAACACATGGTGTGTATTCCAGTGCCCAGAGGCCTTGTCCGAAGACTTGGTCCTGGTTTCACTCAGTGCCGCCCGAAAGCCACACTGTTTAAAAATGGAGCGGGAAACGAGACTCGAACTCGCGACCCCGACCTTGGCAAGGTCGTGCTCTACCAACTGAGCTATTCCCGCAATGGCGTCCCCTAGGGGACTCGAACCCCTGTTACCGCCGTGAAAGGGCGGTGTCCTAGGCCACTAGACGAAGGGGACACACGTACAACATTCACTCCCTACCGCGTTTCGCTGTGTGCTTTACGCTGTAAGTGGCGCGCATTCTATGGATGGATTGAAAGGTCGTCAACCCCCAAGGATAAATTTATTTAAATCAATGACTTCCCCCTGCTTTCCAGGCACTCCCGGGGTTTCTCGCCGTCCAGGCTTTGGCGCCTATATTCTGGCGCCCGACAAGGCGTTATAGTCCCCACCCGCGAATGATGGCAATGTGCATCTATAAAGACGATGCCTACATATACAGATGAAAGCACCGACTCATCTCGTCGAAGAGTCCTATCCGCCGCATGCGCCAATCACTACACTTCAACGCACATCCCATAAAGAGGTCACACCGGTGACACCACTCATGATCACCCTGCTGGTAATAGCCGGGATCGTAATACTGATCGCCATTGGCTACATGAACCACGTGGTGGAAAACAACAAACTGGAAAAGGCCCGTGCCCAGATCGAACTCAACGATCGGCTGCGCCGCTGTGGCGAGATCACCGAGACGTTCCCTGGCCAACTGATGACGCCGCAGCTCAAGCTGCTGCTGACCCGCCTGGAACTGAACGTCAACCAACGCATGCTTCACCTGAACAAATCCAGCGCCACTATCAAGGCACGTATTGCCGAGTTGGAAGCACTGGTAGGCCAGGGCGAATCGATCCCGGTGAACAACCCCCCGGGACCGATCCAGACCGAAGCCAAGGCCAAGGATGTGCGCTTTCTGCTCGAAGCCCTGCACGGCCAGGTCACCCGCGCCGCCCAGGACGGCTTTTTGCCGACCAATGAGGCCAAGCACTGGATCCGCGAGATCCGTCACCTGCTGGTGCTGCTGCACATCGAGTTCTTCAACAATCTTGGCCAGCACGCGTTGCAACAGGCGCAACCCGGCCAGGCGCGCCTGGCGTTCGAGCGCGGCGTGCAATACCTGCGCAAGCAGCCTGAGCCGGCCACCTACAGCCAGCACCTGCAACTGCTGGAAAAACAATTGGCGCGCGCCAACTCCATGGTGCTGACCAACAGCCAGCAAACCGCAGAAGAGGTCAATGAACTGACCGCAGGCTTGAAGGCCGATGACGCGGATGCCGAATGGAAAAAGAAAGTCATCTACGATTGACCCCCTCCTGTACTTAAGTCACCGGGTGCATTTCCTGCACTCGGTGCCATCATCCTGCGGCTATCCCCCCTTCTATAATTCGCGTACAAAAGTGCACTTCATGCACTTAACCAAGGAGGCAAGCCGTGCCTATCGCCATCATTGATGATCAGCCCTTGCACTACGTGGACCAGGGTTCTGGCCCAGCTGTCCTGCTCGGCCAGAGCTACCTGTGGGACCAGCAGATGTGGGCACCGCAGATCGCCGCCCTGTCGCAACAGTACCGAGTGATCGTGCCAGAGCTGTGGGGCCACGGCGAGTCCGGCCCGCTGCCAGCATCGACCCAGAGCCTGGACGACCTGGCGCGCCAGGCCCTGGCGCTACTGGACCACCTGGGCCTTGCCAAGGTCAATCTGGTGGGTTTGTCAGTCGGCGGCATGTGGGGTGCCCCGCTGGCGCTACTGGCGCCCGAGCGGGTCAATAGCCTGGTGCTGATGGACACCTACCTGGGCGCAGAGCCTGAGGCGACCCGCGAAAAGTATTTCGCGCTGCTCAGCGCGATTGAAGCCACGGGGGCTATCTCAGATGCGCTATTGGATATCATCGTGCCGATCTTCTTCCGCCCCGGCATCGACCGCGACTCTGCGCTGTATCAGGACTTCCGCCAATCCCTGCGTGACTTCCCCAAGGATCGCCTGCTACAGAGCATTGTGCCCCTGGGGCGCCTGATTTTCGGTCGGGGTGATGCGATGGCAGGCCTGTGCCGCCTGAACTCCGATACTACGTTGGTGATGTGCGGTGACGAAGACCAGCCGCGCCCACCCGCAGAGGCGCAGGAGATGGCTGAGCTGATCGGCTGCGATCTGGTATTGATCCCGGGTGCAGGGCATATCTCCAGCCGGGAAAATCCGGATTTCGTCAATGAGGCGCTGCTGACCTTTTTGGCTAATCACGCCTGATCACACCTTGCGTATCTCCAACATCGATGAGATGCCGAGGCACGCAGCTACATTCCCCTGTGGGAGCGGGCTTGCCCGCGATGTACACCTCAGGGTGTCAGCTCCCACAGGGAACTCGTTCCGGTCCTGAATATGATTACAGCCGGAAATGCCCCACCATCCCCTTGAGTTCCGCCCCCAGTTGCGCCAACTCGATGCTCGACGCGGCGTTACCCTGCATGCTCAGCGCCGACTGATCGGCACTGGCGCGGATGCTGGTGACGCTACGGTTGATCTCTTCGGCCACTGAGCTCTGCTGTTCGGCGGCCGCCGCGATCTGCTGGTTCATCTGCTGGATCAGCGAGACCGCCGCCGCAATGCTGCCCAAGGCGCTTTCGGTTTCCAGGGCATCGCTGACGGCCAGTTTCACCAGCTCGCCACTGTGCTGGATATCCCGCACCGAGGACTGCGCTGCACTGCGCAGGGTGCTGACCAGACGTTCGATTTCTTCCGTCGATTGCTGGGTGCGCCGGGCCAGGGCCCGCACTTCATCGGCGACCACCGCGAAGCCGCGCCCTTGCTCGCCGGCGCGTGCCGCCTCGATGGCCGCGTTGAGTGCCAGCAGGTTGGTCTGCTCGGCCACGCTTTTGATCACCTCCAGCACGCTGCCAATGTTCTGGATTTCCGCGCTCAGGCTCTCGATGCTGGTACTGGCGGATGTCGCCGAACTGGCCAGCAACTCGATGCGCTGCAAGCTCTGGCGCACCACCTGTTGGCCGCTGTCGACCTTGTCGTCGGCGGTTTGCGCCGCTTGGGCGGCCTGCTCGGCATTGCGCGCCACATCATGCACCGTGGCGGCCATCTGGTTCATGGCGGTGGCGACTTGCTCGGTTTCTTCTTTCTGGTTGCTGACTTCGAGATTGGTCTGCTCGGTCACGCTGGACAACGACTGGGCCGAGCTGGCCAATTGCGCAATGCCCGCCTGCAACCCGCTGACCATGCTGCTCAGGCCCCCGCCCATTTGCTGCATCGCCTGCATCAACTGGCCCATTTCGTCCTGTCGGCTCACCTCCATGCGCCCGCTGAGATCCCCGGCGGCAATCTGCCGGGCCACGCCAATCACGCTGCGCAGCGGCAGCACGATCAACCGGGTAATCAGCCACGCCGCAATCACCCCCACCAACAAGGCCAGGGCCGACGAAACAATGATCAGCAAGCTGCTCTTGGCCAACTGCGCCTGCATCGACTGGTCCTGGGCGGCATAGGCCTGGTTGACCTGCGCCACCACCTGCGCCGCCCGCTCATGCAACTTCTGGTAGACGATCTTTTCCTGGGCCAACAGGCCGGTGTATTCGGTGAGTTTTTCGCTGAAGGCGCCGATGTGCCCGACCACTTCATTAAGCACCGTCTGATAGCCGGGGTCCTTGACCAGGGTCTTCAGTTGTTCGGCCTGGGCCAGGGCCTGGTCAGCCTGTTCGATGCGGCCTTGCCCGGCACTGTCCTCATCACCCTTGCGGCTTTGATCCAGACGCACCCGCGCTTCGTTCATGGCCTGCAACATCAGGCGCGAGACCTGCGCCACCTGGCCGGCCTGCTCGATAAACTCGGCGCCCTCCCTGCCCTGGCTTTCCTTGAGGCCATAGGCCCCGTCGTCGGCCAGGCCGGCCTGCAATACATCAAGGTTGTTGGCCACGCTGGACACCGACCAACTGGCCATTTCCAATGCCAGGTCCTTGGCCTGGGTCAGCTCGACAAACTCGTCAAACGCCTTGCGATAGGCACCCAGGGCCTGCCCGACCTCGCTCATGTTCAGCGTCAGCGCCTCGGCCAACAGGCTATCGACCCGCTGGTGCAGGGCCTCGACCGACTTGGCGTCGGTGCGCAACGCATACTCCTGCTCGATCAGGCGCACGTTCAGCAGCCCTTCATTGAGCGAAGACATGCCCTTGAGCCCCACAAAACGCTGGCCAACGGTTTGCAGGGACCACACGCCAATCGCCGCCACCAGGGCCGTCAGCAGTAATACCAGGGCAAACCCCAGCCCCAGTTTCCTGGCCAGCCCAAGGTTGGCAAATCGTCGTTGCACGGCCAAAATCATTGCGCAAAATCCTCTTGGCGTGGCGAATGCCAGCAAGCCCGGTATCCATGCAACGAGATTCGCAACCCCGGCCCCCGCAACACAAGACGTTGGCGCCACAATAATGGCAAAAAGCTACATACCCGTCGTTTTCAGAATGGTGGAGGTCGATCCTGCAGGCCCCATCGCCTTGAACAACGCCAGGGCCCGGTGATCACAGGCATAGGCCACGTTGATCCGTAGCCAATCGGCGTGCTCGCCGGTCGGGCTGAACAACTCCCCGGAAGACAGCAGGACCCCAAGCTGCCGCGCCCTGGCATGCAACCTCGTGCCATCCACTGCGCCGGGGCGCGCCCACACAAACATGCCACCTGCAGGTACCGCAAACACCTCCCACTCTTCGTCCTCCAGCACCTGCAACGTCTTCGCCATCTCCGTGCTCAAGCGACGGCGCAGGCGTTGCACCCATTTGCGGTAGGTGCCGTTGGCCAGCAGGCTCGCTACCATCGCTTCGGCGAAGCGCGAGGTGCCCAGGCCCGTCAGGGTCTTGAGCTTGAGCACTTGGCCGATCAAGGCCGTGCTGGCAGTGAGATAGCCGACTCGCAGGGCGCTGCTCAGGGTCTTGGAAAAACTCGAGACATAGATGACCCGATCACCATGGGCCAATGCCGCCAGCCGGATACAGGAAGCATGTTGCAGGTCGCCGTAGACATCCTCCTCGACAATCAGGAAGTCCCGGGCGTGGGCCAGGTGCAGCAGGCGCTCGGCCACTGTCCGCGAGAGGCTACTACCGGTCGGGTTGTGGTAGAGGCTGTTGATGAACAGGCACTTGGGGCGGTGGCTGGCCAGCAGCGCCTCCAGGGCCTGGATGTCCGGGCCACTGCGGGTCCTGGGGACCTCCAGCAACTTGACGCCGTGGAAGGCCAACTGACGATAAAGGTTGCCGTAGCCAGGGGTCTCAACTACCACCGTATCGCCGGCCTTGAGCAAGGTGCGGATCAGCAGGTCCTGGGCATGGCTGGCACCATGGGTGGTGAGAATGCGCTCGGTACTGCTGGCCACCTGGATCTGCGTCAGGCGCTTGTGCAATTGCTCACGCAACACCGGCAACCCCAGGGGCGTGCTGTAGTTGAAAACCCCTGCGGTATCGGTACGGCTGATTTCGCGAATCGCGTAGCTGATGTCATCACTTTCACGCCAGGAGTCCGGCAGCCAGCCGCACCCCAGCTTCAATTCGCCCAACTGGTTATCGGTAAAGGCTCCCCACCTGCGCTCCGCGCCCTCGTACCACTGGCACTCTGCCAGTGGACTGCTGGCCACAGGCTGTTCGGCGATAACAAACCCCGAGCCGGCCCTTGAGGCCAACATCCCTTCGGCCACCATGCGCTCCAGGGCCTCGATCACATTGGATTGACTGAGCAGGTTGTCATGAGCCAGTTGCCGGATGGACGGCAGGCGCGTTCCAGGGCTGACCCCGCTCTCTCGGATCCATGCGGCAATGGCGCTGACAATTTGCTGAACCACCGGTACAAGGGCTTGTCGATTGATCCCTAAATCCATGAGCCACCCCCTTCAACTGTTTGGCTTTTAACTCAAAACAGTTAAGCACAGAAGGTCCGGATCACCCCGCTCATAAATTTATTAAATCATTGATTTTATTGAATTATTTACCTATTGAAACACAATAAACCAAGGCATCTTGCCACCTGCGGAAACGCCCCACAGGGCCTCAAATCACTTTCCCAGTGGTGCACGGCAGCAGGTCCTAAATAGCGGTCGCCCCACCATCCACCGCCAATGCATGCCCGGTGGTGAACGCCGCACCATCGCTGCACAAATACAGGACCGCACTGGCGATTTCCCCGACCGTACCAATACGCCCGACCGGGTGCATGGCGGCGGCAAATTCGGCCTTGCGCGGATCGGCTTCATAGGCGCGGCGGAACATGTCGGTGTCGATCACCGCCGGGCACACGGCGTTGACGCGGATTTTCTTTTTCGCGTACTCGATGGCCGCCGACTTGGTCAGGCCAATCACCGCATGCTTGGACGCCGCATAAATGCTCATCTTCGGCGCAGCCCCCAACCCGGCCACCGACGCGGTATTGACGATCGCCCCGCCGCCCTGGGCCAGCAGCAACGGCAACTGGTACTTCATGCACAACCACACGCCCTTGACGTTGACCCCCATGATCGCGTCGAACTCATCCAGGGTGCCGTCGGCCAACTTACCTTGTTCGATTTCGATGCCGGCATTGTTGAACGCATAGTCCAGGCGGCCATAACTGTTCAACACCTGCTGCATCAGGTTCTTTACATCCGCCTCCAGGGTGACGTTGCAGCGCACGAACACCGCCTCACCGCCCACCTCGCGGATCAGCGCGACCGTGCCCTCGCCGCCCGTCACATCCAGGTCGGCGACCACCACCTTCAAGCCTTCCTCGGCAAATGCCAGTGCCGTGGCGCGGCCAATGCCGTTGGCGGCACCAGTGACCAGGGCGACCTGGCCGGAAAACGTCATGCTCATAGCTTTTATCCTTGGATGAATACCCGTTCGCCCAGCATAGCCAGTGCCCGGCGCCGCGCGTCAGCACTATCAGAAGGCCGGTTGAACGCCCATGCGTGGCAGTGATAAGTGTGCCGTGCCCACTATCAAGCCAGCCTATCGACGGGCATTCGCAGGCATCGGCCGAACTTGCTCCTGGCGCCTGGAAGGTCTATCACTTGAGGTTCATTTACCCAGAGTCCTTGCCATGACTGCCCAGACCAACCGCCAATTCCTGCTTGCCAAACGCCCGGTCGGCGCGGCCACGCGGGACACCTTTACCTTTCAGGAAGTGCCAGTGGGCAACCTGGCGGACGGCCAGGTACTGGTGCGTAATGAGTACCTGTCCCTCGACCCGGCCATGCGTGGCTGGATGAATGAAGGCAAGTCCTACATCCCGCCGGTAGGCATCGGTGAAGTCATGCGCGCCCTGGGCGTAGGCCAGGTCATCGCCTCGAACACCCCGAAATTCGCCGTAGGCGATTACGTGAATGGCGCCCTGGGCGTGCAGGATTACTTCCTCGGCGAGCCGCGAGGTTTCTACAAGGTCGACCCGAAACTGGCGCCGTTGCCGCGCTATCTGTCGGCGCTGGGCATGACCGGCATGACCGCCTACTTCGCGCTGCTCGACACCGGCGCGCCTAAGGCCGGCGACACCGTGGTGATTTCCGGCGCCGCCGGGGCGGTGGGCAGCATTGCCGGGCAGATCGCCAAGATCAAGGGATGCCGCGTGGTCGGGATTGCCGGCGGCGCCGACAAGTGCAAGTTCTTGCTGGATGAACTGGGGTTCGATGCGGCCATCGACTACAAGCACGAAGACGTGCCGACGGCCCTCAAGCGCGAATGCCCGAAAGGCGTGGACGTGTATTTCGACAACGTGGGCGGCGATATCCTCGATGCCGTGCTCAGCCGCCTCGCGCTGAAGGCGCGGGTAGTGATCTGCGGTGCCATCAGCCAGTACAACAACAAGGAAGCCGTGAAGGGTCCGGCCAACTACTTGTCGCTGCTGGTCAATCGGGCGCGCATGGAAGGGTTTGTGGTGATGGACCACGCGGCGAACTTTGCCGCCGCGGGCCAGGAAATGGCCGGCTGGATGGCGCAGGGCAAGCTCAAGAGCAAGGAAGATATTGTCGAGGGGCTGGAGACGTTCCCGGAGACGCTGATGAAGCTGTTCAACGGCGAGAACTTTGGCAAGTTGGTGCTCAAGGTCAACTGACACCCCACAGAGCCCTTGTGGGATTGGGTGCCAGCCGACACACAATAAGCAAATGTAGGAGCTGGCTTGCCTGCGATAGCATCACCTCGGACTGACTGAAAAACCGAGGTGCCTGTATCGCTGGCAAGCCAGCTCCCACATTTTTAGCGCAAAGGCATCAGGCGATTTCAGCAACCACCGCCGCCAGGGCCTTGGCCGGATCAGCCGCCTGGCTGATCGGGCGACCAATCACCAGGTAATCAGAACCCGCATCCAGCGCCTGGCGCGGGGTAAGGATGCGGCGCTGGTCGTCCTGGGCGCTGCCCGCCGGGCGAATCCCCGGAGTCACCAACTGCAACGCCGGATGGGCGGCCTTCAACGCCTGGGCTTCCAGCGCCGAACAGACCAGGCCATCAAGGCCGGCCTTCTGCGCCAGGGCCGCCAGGCGCAGCACTTGCTCCTGGGGCTCGATATCCAGGCCGATACCGGCCAGGTCTTCACGCTCCATGCTGGTCAGCACGGTTACACCGATCAGCAGCGGCTTGGGACCGCTGCGTTGCTCCAGCACCTCACGGCACGCGGCCATCATGCGCAGGCCGCCGGAACAGTGAACGTTGACCATCCACACGCCCATCTCGGCAGCGGCCTTGACCGCCATTGCGGTGGTGTTGGGGATATCGTGGAATTTCAGGTCGAGGAACACCTCAAAACCTTTGTCCCGCAGGGTGCCGACGATTTCTGCGGCGCAACTGGTGAACAATTCCTTGCCGACCTTGACCCGGCAGAGCTTGGGGTCCAACTGGTCAGCCAGCTTCAGTGCGGCGTCACGAGTGGGGTAATCCAGGGCGACGATGATAGGAGTCTGGCAGACGGACATTGGAATGGGCTCTCAGGCAAGTCGAAATCGGCGCGGATTGTAGCGCAAGCAGCGGCTTTGCGGGATCCGATGATCGGTAAATCCTCGCCGACTGCCTACTTTTCTGGGAGAAGCGGCTAATATTTCAAAGTCGATACATTCACGACACGCCTGCAACATGCCCCGCCAGTAGCCTCGCCCGCATGCCCCGACACGGCGCCTACGCTCAACGCACCTACCCCGTCGCCGCCCCTGGGCCGACGGTCAACCAGGCAGATGATCGCACCATGCATACCCCTTGCGCCCTGAACCACGAGCCCGCCACCGAGGACAAGCGCTGGAACACCCGCGCGCTGATCGTCGACGACGATGTGCCGATCCGCGAACTGCTGATCGATTACCTGGCCCGCTTCAACATCCTCGCCAGCGGCGTGACCGATGGCGCCGCCATGCGCCAGGCCATGCTGGCCGAGACCTTTGATGTGGTGGTGCTCGACCTGATGCTGCCGGGCGAAGACGGTTTGTCGATTTGCCGCTGGCTGCGGGCCGAATCGGATATCCCGATCCTGATGCTGACCGCCCGCTGCGAACCCACCGACCGCATTATCGGCCTGGAGCTGGGGGCTGACGACTATATGTCCAAGCCGTTTGAACCCCGGGAACTGGTGGCGCGGATCCAGACCATCCTGCGCAGGGTTCGTGATGAGCGCACCGAGCAGCGGACCAACATCCGCTTCGATAACTGGCGCCTCAACAGCGTGCTGCGCCAACTGGTGGCCGACAACGGCCTGGTGGTGCCGCTGTCCAACGCCGAATTCCGTTTGCTGTGGGTATTTATCGAACGTCCGCGCCGGGTGCTCAGCCGCGAACAGTTGCTGGATGCCGCCCGTGGGCGCTCGATCGAAGCCTTTGACCGCAGCATCGACCTGCTGGTCTCGCGCCTGCGCCAGAAACTGGGGGACGACCCCAAGGCCCCGCAACTGATCAAGACCGTGCGCGGTGAAGGCTACCTGTTCGACGCGCGAGACATTGGCTGATGCGCAACGCCTTCAACACGTTGTTTGGCCGCCTGTTCGGGGTGTTGCTGGTGGGCATTGTGCTGGCCCATGTGCTGGCGATCCTTTGGTTCCAGCATTACGGCCCGCCGCCACCACCGCCTGTCACAACGCTGGTCGAACAAGCGGACGGTACCTTGGAGCCCCAGATACAGAGCCGTCCCAGACTCAGAGGCGCGGTGGTGCTGCTGTCCTTCCAATGTATCTCGCTGATCATCGCCGCGTGGTTCGGCGCCAAGCTGCTCAGCCGCCCGATCCAGCGCTTGAGCGCGGCGGCCGAGCGCCTGAGCCTGGACCTGGACAGCCCGCCCCTGGACGAATCCGGCCCGCGCGAAGCCCGCCAGGCTGCCTCGACCTTCAACCTGATGCAACGGCGCATCCGCGAACAAGTCAGCCAGCGCGCGCGCATGCTCGGCGCAGTGTCCCACGACCTGCGCACCCCGCTGTCGCGGCTCAAGCTGCGCCTGGAGCAGATCGACGATATGCGCTTGCAGGGCCAGATGCGCCACGATCTGGACGACATGATCGGCATGCTCGACGCCACCTTGAGCTACCTGCACGAACAACGCACCGGCGAAAGCCGACAGTGGCTGGACGTGCAGGCACTGGTGCAATCTTTGAGCGAAAACGCCCAGGACCAGGGCGCAGACGTGCAGTGCCTGGGCCAAAGCGCCCCGCTGCAAGTGCAACCCATGGCCTTGCGCTCGTGCCTGAACAACTTGATCGACAACGCCCTGCGTTATGCCGGTACGGCGCGCATTGAACTGCAGGATAGCCCCCAGGCGCTGGTGATTCGGGTGATCGACCATGGGCCGGGGATTGCCGCCGAACAGCGGGAAGCGGTGTTCGAAGCGTTTTTTCGGCTGGAAGGCTCGCGCAACCGTAATTCCGGGGGCGTGGGGCTGGGGATGACCATCGCCAAGGAGGCGGTGGAGCGGTTGGGGGGTAGATTGAGCCTGGAGGAAACACCAGGCGGTGGGTTGACGGCAAAAATGTGGCTACCCAGAAGCGAACCCCTGTAGGAGCCGGCCTGCCGGCTCCTAGCAGAGATCAGTTTGTCTTGTCCTCGCGACGAACCTGCGCCTGGCTGGCGCTCCAATCCGTCAACAGGCTATACGCCACTGCCAGCAAGGTCGGCCCGATAAACAAGCCGATAAAGCCAAACGCGATCAAGCCACCAAATACCCCCAGCAGCACAATCACCAGCGGCAGGTTGCCGCCGCGGCTGATCAGGTACGGCTTGAGCACGTTGTCCACGCCGCTGATGATGAATGTGCCCCAGACGCCAAGGAACACCGCATAGGTGTAATCGCCCTTCCATACCAGCCAGGCCGTGGCCGGGATCCATACCAGCGGCGGGCCCATGGGGATCAGGCTCAGCAGGAAGGTGACGATGCCCAGCACCAGTGCCCCCGGCACGCCGGCGATCAGGAAGCCGATCAGTGCCAGCAGTGCCTGGGCGGCGGCGGTGCCGATCACGCCGTTGACCACCCGCTGTACGGTACCGGCGACCAGGTCGATGTAGTACCCGGCACGCTCACCAATCAAGCGTTCCAGCAAACGGTGGACGAACATCGCCAGGCGCGGCCCGTCGCGGTAGAAAAAGAACACAAACACCAGGCTCAGGGTCAGCTCCAGAATGCCGCCGCCGATCTGCGCGCTACGGGCCAGCAGCCAGTTGCCGACCTGCCCCAGGTACGGCTTGATCGTGACCATCAAGGCTGCGCCCTGTTGGTCGATGCTGTCCCACATGCCCACCAGCCGCTCTCCCACAAACGGGATGGAGCCCAGCCAGGTGGGCGCCTCGGGCAGGCCGTCGACCTGGACGTCCTTGATCAGCGCCACGGCGTCGCGCACGTGGTCGGCCAGGTTGAAGCCCAGCCACACCAGCGGCACCGCCACCAGCAGCATCCAGCCCAGGGTCAGGATCCCGGCGGCCAGGGACTCGCGGCCACCCAGGGCGCGGGTCAACAGGCGCATCAGCGGCCAACTGGCAAACGCCAGCACCGCGCCCCAGAACAGCGCCGACCAGAACGGCGCCATCACCCAGAAACTGGCACCAAACAGCACCAGGAGCAGGATCTGCACCAGCAGGCGATCATTGTTGAGCATGTGGTTTCTCGAAAAAAGTCTGTAGAGGAAGAGCTTAGGCGAACGGCACGGGACCGTTCGCCCTGGAACGATCAGCGGATCACTTGCAGATGCAGGCCCTTGGCCTCGCTAGTGGCGGTTTCCAACCGCGCCGCGCGTACGCCCTTGTCGATCAGGCCCTGGCGCCAGGCTTCGGCGTTGGGCCCGCTCAAACTGACCCGCAATGTGGTATCGAGGTTCAATCCACGGGAAATCAGGGTCAGCCACGTGGCGTCGGGCTCAGCCCCCAGCGAGGGGAAATCCAGCTCGTCGGTGCTTTTCAGTTCGCGCAACAACGTGGCCGAGGTTGGCAGCAATTGCCCCAAGGGCGCGCTGGCGTCCATTTGCTCCACATGCAGGTACGCCCGGCGATTGCCGCGAGTGATGCCGTACAGCGCCACCAGGGAGTTGTCCTGGGGGGCGGCCAGGCGCAGCAAGAGGAATTCCTGCTGGCCATCGGCGCCCACCAGCTTGGCATTGCCCAGGACCTCGTTGGCCCACAGGCTGCTTTCGCCACAATCGCGGGCCTGGCACCAGAACAGCAACTGTGCGCCCTGCTCTTGCAAGGCCTCGCGCGTGGATTTGAAGGCCGCGCTGGAACTGTGCTCGGCGGGCAGTTCATAGGTGATGGCGGTCACTTGACCACGCGCCGTGGCCTGGCCTTCGTAACGTAACTGGCCGCTGATCTTGCGGATCGCGCCCATGGGGTAGATGCGTTCTTTTTCTTCGGCGGGACGGTAGTCGACAATCTGCGCATCCACCTGACGGGCCACGCTGGGCAGATCCTGGCTTCCCGGTAGATCAGCAGCGAAAACCAACGGGCTGACGCAGCACAGCCCAAGCACACGGATAATTCCCTTGGCACTACTCATCGGATCGGTGCGCCTGGGCCGGTGGATGCCTTCGCGGTATTCGGATTGTTCATGGTTGACTCCCTTTCAATCCGCCCAGCCTCGACAGTTGCCCCCGCCAAGTCAAGGCGCGGTGAAGAACCGATTGAAACAGTCTGCAACAAGAGCGGCCCCCGGCTCGTCATTCAGGTGCAAATGATGGCCACCTGCAAGGGTCGTCACGCTGAACGGCAGCTGCGAAAGCAGCTCGGGATGCTTGGCCAGCATGCCCTCTTGTGCGACCACCAACTGCGTAGGGCAAGCTACCCGGCGCACGAAGGCCATGGCCTGTTCTTCCGTCAGGCGCATCGGCGAGGCCAGGGTCAGGCGGCTGTCGCTGCGCCAGGTGTAGCCACCCGGTACCGGCATCAAGCCGCGCTGGGCCAGGAGTTCCGCGGCTTCACGGCTGACGGCGACCACACCTTTCATCCGCGCCTCCACCGCCCGGTCGAGGCTGCCATACACCGGCTTGCGCTTGTCTTGCAGGTTGATTTGCGCCTGCAAGGCCATGCCCAGGCGCTCGGCGGCGTTCTCGCCGGTGGCGGTCGGCGGGATCACGCCGTCGATCAATGCCAAATGCGTCACGCGCTCCGGCATGGCCCCGGCCAGTACGGTGGAAACAACCGCACCGAGGGAGTGGCCAAGTAATGCAAAACGTTTCCAGCCCAGTTGTTCGGCCACTTGCAGTACATCGAACACGTAATCCCATAGCGCATAACCTGCGCCGGCCGGGCGATGGGACGAGTGGCCGTGGCCGGCCATGTCCAGGGCGACAATACGCAAGCCGTGCAGCTTGGGTGCCAGGCGCGCGAAGCTGTTGGCGTTGTCCAGCCAGCCATGCAGGGCGATCACCGGCAGGCCGTCTTGCGGGCCGAACAGATGGGCCGCCAGCTCGATATGCGGCAGGCTCAGGCGCACTTCTTCGACAGGCACGGTCATGCGCAGCTGCGCTCGCGGGCTTGCCAGCGGGTGAACAGGTTCTTGATCAAGGTCGCCGTATCCTGCGGGCGCTCCAGGGGAAACATGTGGCCGCCGGGCATGGTCAGCATCTCGCCCATGGGCAGGCGCGCGACGCCGCTGGCGTGATGGCGCATCACCACCCGGCTCTGCCGGCCGCGTACCACGGCCAGTGGCACTTTCAATTGGCGAGTCTGGCCAGGGCTGGTGTGTGGCACGCCGCGGTAGATGCTGATTTCCGTGGCCGGGTCGAACCGCAGGCGCAGGCGATCGCCGACCTGGTGCAAACCGTGTTGCAGATAGGCCTCCAGGCAATCCGGGTCAAACCCGCGGAACAACGTCTTGCCGGAAAAATACTGGCGCGCTGCCTCCAGGTCGGCGAACTCTTCGCGCCGGCCCAGGGTGCGGCCCGCCGGGGTCAGGCGGTCGATCAGGCCAAAACGCTTGGCCGCACGGATCACCCAGCGGTCGGCCAGGGTCAGCACCGGCGAGTCGAGCATCACCACCCCGCGATACAACTGCGGGCAGCGCAAGGCCGCGTGCAAATGCAATACCCCACCCAGTGAATGGCCGACGCCCCACACCGGCTCCGGTTGCTGTTCCAGGTGGTGGATCAATTCGTCCACCAGGTTCTGCCAGTTGTCATCCACCGGAAACCGCGGATCGTGGCCGTGCTGTGACAGGTGCGCCACTGCGTACTCCGGCGCCAGGGCCGCGAACAATTTGCCGTAGGTCGCCGAAGGGAAGCCATTGGCATGGGTGAAAAACACATGTTGCGACATAGCCTGCCCATCTTCAAAAACAGAAATCGATTGTCCCCACCCCCGGTCGCTACAGCAATGACTGTAACTGCCAGGAATGATGACACTCACGCCACGCCTATCGCGCTGGCGGGTTCTCGCCCAGCGGCACCACGGCCATGGTCAGGCGCGACACGCAACTGGCCTTGCCCTCGTCACTGGTCAGGCGAATGTCCCAGACATGGGTGGTGCGCCCGATATGGATCGCCCGGGCCACCGCCGTCACCCGCCCGGACCGCAGGCCGCGCAGGTGATTGGCGTTGATCTCCAGGCCCACGCAGTAGAACTTGCTGGCGTCGATGCACAAATAGCTCGCCATGGAGCCGACTGTTTCGGCCAACACCACCGAGGCCCCACCGTGCAGCAGGCCATAGGGTTGATGGGTGCGGTGGTCGATCACCATGCTGGCGGTCAGGGACTCGTCGTCGAAGCGTTCGAAACGGATGTCCAGCACTTCACCAATGGTGTTTTTCTGGATGGCATTGAGTTGCTCGATGTTGGGAAGGGTGCGCCACAGGCTCATTGCAGTGTCCTTATTGATTTTGTTGAATGCTCAATCCTGCCACAGCACCGCCTCGGAGCGCGCGCTCCAGGCCTGGAACTGTGGACCGTAGGTTGACTCGATCACGTTGCGCTTGATCTTCAGGGTCGGCGTCAGAAAGCCGTTTTCCACGGCCCAACTGTCTTTCACCACCACCAGTTGACGCAAGCGCTCATGTTTATCCAGCACCTGGTTGACCTCCTCCAGCAGGCGCTCCAGGCTGCCGTGCAAGGATTGCCGGGCCTCGCTGGCCGCCTCTTGCAGACCCACCGCAGACAGCACGCACAAGCCCATCGGCGCGCTCAGGCCATCGCCGACCACGCACACCTGCTCGATGCGCCCGTGCTCCGCCAGGCGGTTTTCGATGGGCGCCGGGGCCACGTACTTGCCCTTGCTGGTCTTGAAGATTTCCTTGAGGCGCCCGGTCAGGCGCAAGCGGCCTTCGGCATCCTGCTCGCCCTTGTCGCCGGTACGCAGGAAGCCGTCCTCGGTGAGGGTCTCGGCGGACTTCTGCGGGTCCTTGAAGTAGCCGAGCATGGTCGCGCCGCTGCGTACCTGGACTTCGCCAGCCGGATCGATGCGCACCTCCACGTCCGGGCATGGCAGGCCGATCCAGCCGATCTTCTGCTGGCCGGGGCGACAGACGTGGGAATAACCACAACTTTCGGTCATGCCATACACCTCCAGCACGTCCAGGCCCAGGCGCTGGTACCAGCGCAGCAGCGCCTCGGGCACCGGCGCGGCACCGGACAGGGCCACCCGGACCGCGTCCAGCCCGAGGCCGGCAAGGACCTTGTGGCCGACACGCTTGCCGATAAATGGCAAGCGCAGCAGCAGGTCCAGGCGTTTTTCCGGGATTTTGCCGTACACCCCCATCTGGAATTTGGTCCAGATCCGCGGCACGCCGAACAGGGCCGTGGGCCGGGCGCGTTGCAGGTCGGTGAGGAAGGTGTCGAGGCTTTCGGCAAAAAACACCGTTTGCCCGGTGTAGATCGCCGCCATCTCGACAAACATGCGCTCGGCCACATGGCACAGCGGCAGGTAAGACAGCAGGCGATCGCCCTCCCCCAGGCCGAACAGCTCGGTACCCCGGGTCGCCGCGAACGCCAGGCCGCCGAAGGTATGCATTACGCCCTTGGGCAGGCCAGTGGTGCCGGAGGTGTAAATGATGGTGGCCAGGTCCGTGGCCGCAGGCGCGGGGTCATCCTGGATCGGCGAGCAGGCTTGCAGGTCGGCCCAGGTGAAGTCGAACTCACCTTCGGGGCACAGCGGCAGGCTGATGGTCGCAAGCCCGGCCTTGATGCCTGGGGCCATGGCTGGCCAGTCGTCAAGCTTGCCGATAAACGCCAACGCGGCCTCGGAGTGCTCCAGCACATGGGCCACGGAATCGGCGGTGAGGTTGGGATACAGCGGGACCGAGACATGCCCGGCCATCCAGATCGCCAGGTCGGCGATGATCCAGTGCGCGCAGTTTTTCGAGATCAGGGCAATGTGCGAGCCCTGGGGCAGCTCCCGCGCGCGCAGCCAATGGGCGACACAACGGGCCTGGTGACCGGCTTCGCCCCAGGTGAGCGTCTGCACCTCGCCGCCGCCCAGGGGCTGGACCAGGAAGCGCTGGCGCGGATGGCGCGCCTCACGTTCAAAGAAGACCTGCAGCGGCAAACGAAAAGCGACAGACATGGGACGCGCTCCTGTGTGTTTTTATCGAAATCAACCAACCAAGCACTTGCTTGGTAGACTATTCCATGCACAAAGGGCGCTGCAAGTTACTTGCAGGCACAACACAAATAAGTGTGGGAGCGGGCTTGCCCGCGATTGCGATGGGTCAGTCAATAGAAATGTCGACTGTTACACCGCTATCGCGGGCAAGCCCGCTCCCACAGGTGATTGTGTTGTGCCTGAAAAATCAGGGGTTTTTGACGCTATTGAGGCTCATCAGCCCCGCCAACGGAAAGTCCCCTTCCAGCTCCGCCAGGCTGGCGGTGTGCATCGGTTGCGGCTGGCGCTGGTGGCCGTGCTGCAAAAAGCTGATCAGGTTGCCCACCAATGGCTGATGGCTGACCAGCAGCACACTGTCATCGGTGTCGAGTTTTTCCAGCACTTGCAGGGGGTTGCCGTCCGGCGTCAGCCACGGCACGGTGCGGATTTCTGGCACAAACCCCAGCGCCTCACGCACCAACTGCGCAGTCTGCTGTGCCCGCGCATAAGGGCTGGCAATGATTGCGCTGATGGGTTGGCCGATCAGGTGCGCGGCGCTGTGCAGCACTTCTTCGCGGCCCCGCTCGGTCAGGTTGCGCTGGGCGTCGCTGGACGCATGGGACTCGGCCTCTCCGTGGCGCAATATCCACAGTTTCATAGCTTGGGCTCTTCATCGCGCACCGGGTGCGGGGCTGGCGGCACGCTGTGGGCGGCCTCGCCTTCCGGAGCGCGCGGGGTTGGCCAGTCGGCGAAGGGCCAGGGTTTCTGCTCGCTGTGGAAGCTGCCAAAACGGCCAATCTGCGCGAGGAACTGGCTGAGGCTGTCGCCAAAGTTCATCAGGCCCAGGTTCGGTGCGCCGTAGATCAGGCGGTAGATCAACTGCACCACCACCAACGCCCCGAGGATGAACTGCGCCACTTGCCAGACCAGGGCAAACACCAGCATCCACAGGATGCGCAGGACAATGGATTCATACTTGGGTGCTGTTTTCGGATCGTTCATCGCGCGTTCCTCAGTTGAAACCACTGGTGGAAATAAAGTCGACATCGGTCTTGGGTTCGGCACGCATCAGCAACTCGATGACCTGGTTCAAGGTGCGCCCTTCGAACAGGATCGCGTGCAGGCCGGCGACCAACGGCATATAGACCCCGGTCTCCTGGGCCTTGGCCTTGAGCACCTTCAGGGTGTTGACCCCTTCGGCCACTTCACCCAGGCGGGTGACGGCATCTTCCAGGCTCAAGCCCTGGCCCAGGGCAAAACCCACTTGGTAGTTGCGGCTTTTCGGTGACGAACAAGTGACGATCAGGTCGCCCACCCCGGCCAGGCCGAGGAACGTCATGGGGTTGGCGCCCTGGTTGACCGCAAAGCGGGTCATTTCCGCAAGCGCGCGGGTGATCAGCATGCTCTTGGTGTTTTCCCCCATGCCCAGGGCCACCGCCATGCCGGCGATGATGGCGTAGACGTTTTTCAACGCACCGCCCAGCTCCACGCCAAAGCGATCGGCACTGGCATAGACACGGAAGGTGCGGCCATGCAGCACCGCCTGCACCTGTTCGCACAGGGCCTCGTCTTCACTGGCGACCACGGTGGCGGTCAAGGCGTGTTCGGCCACTTCCCGCGCCAGGTTCGGCCCGGAGAGCACGCCAATACGGGCCTGGGGCGCGATGTCCTCGAGGATTTCGCTCATCAGCTTGAAGGTCTGGGCCTCGATGCCTTTAGTCAGGCTGACCAGCATCTTGCCCGCCAGCCGCTCGGCATGGGGCGCCAGCACCGAGCGCAGGGCGCTGGAAGGCAGCGCGACGAAGCACAGGTCGCAGTCATCAAGGGTGGCCTGCAGGTCCGTGACCGGCGTGACCGCCGCATGAATCTTGATGCCCTTGAGGTAACGGGGGTTTTCCCGGTTGACCCGGATGGCCTCGGCCTGTTCGGGATCGCGCATCCACTGACGCACCTGATGGCCGTTCTCGGCCAGCAGATTAGCCACGGCGGTACCAAAACTTCCGCCTCCCAGGACCGCAATTGGGCGCTGTTCAGTCATATGCAATCCGTTAATCCATAGCAGTGGCGATGGCGGCATTATACGGGCCGGCCCGATGGCGGCCAGCCCTTCCGTAATTTCCCGCGATTGTCGGAAAATGGCCGGATAGACCACAGTAATTGCGATAGCGCCGACTGGCAAAAGCGCCCGCCTCAGTTAACATGGGCGGCTATCCGCAATTATCAAGGCCGTGCCGTGTATTTGGGCCCTCCTCCTCGTTCATCTGTGTTTCTGGCGCTGCTGGTCAGTACGCCATTGCTGGCCGACGATCTGTTCCTCGACAACCAACCGCTGCCCCAGGTCCTCACGGCGACCCGGCTCAAGCAGTCGGCCGCCGCCGTGCCTGGCAGCATGACGGTGATCGACAGCGAACTGATCAAGGCCAGCGGCGCGCGGGATATCGCCGAGTTGCTGCGCCTGGTGCCGGGGATGATGGTGGGCTACACCTCGGGCAACCAGGCTGCCGTCAACTATCACGGCACCAATGCCAGCGAAGCACGGCGCATGCAGGTGCTGATCGATGGCCGCTCGGTGTACCGCGCCGGCCTCGCCACGGTGGACTGGAGCGATATTCCGGTGGCCATGGAGGATATCGAGCGGATCGAGGTGTTCCGTGGGCCCAATACCGTCAGCTACGGCGCCAATGCGCTGATGGCAGTGGTCAATATCCTCACCCGCTCGCCGGCCAACAGCCTGGGCACCCGGATGAAAATGACCCGGGGCGAGCGCGGCATCAATGATTGGTATGCCAGCCAGGGCCTGGGTTGGGACACCGGCAACCTGCGGCTGTCGCTGTCCGGGCAACAAGACGACGGTTTTGACAGCGACCGGGTGGGTGCCGACTACCGCGATAGCCGGCGCCTCAACCGCTTCAGCCTGAAAGTCAGCCAGACCCTCGACCAGCAGCAAAGCATCGACTGGCAGATCAACGCCAAGGAAGGGACCAACCAGCGGCCGTACACCTACAAGCCGGTGTTTGCCGGGATTACCGATGGTGGGACTGATTCCGACGTCAGCGCCAAGGACTACGCCGCCTCCCTGCGCTGGAACTTCGACTTCAATCCCGACCACAGCCTGTATATCCAGGGTTCGGCGCAGCAGTGGGATCGCCGCCAGGTGTGGAAAGCCTGTGACGCCAAGGTCTCGTTCAGCCCGCAGTTGACACAGTTGTGGCAAATGAACCCCAACTACGCTGAAAAGTTGGCGCGGCACATGCAGGATTACCAGGGCGGCACCCCACCGCAGGGTTCCGCAGCCGAGCAGGCGCTGGCCCAAGAGGTCATCGAACAGTGGAATCAAGGCGGCAAGGAAAGCGTCTGCGGCAACATCGACCAAAGCACCAAGGAAAGCCGCTACGACCTGGAAGTACAGGACACCCTGAGCCTGTCCGACAGCCTGCGCCTGGTCAGCGGCATGAATTACCGCTACGACCGCGCCGACTCCGACACCTACTTCAATGGCCGGCTGGACGACACCACCTGGCGCCTGTTCGGTCATCTGGAATGGCGCGCCAGCGAACACTGGCTGTTGCAGGGCGGGGCGATGTACGAAAGCACCCAATTGAGCGGCAACTCGCTCACGCCCAGGGTCGCGGTCAACTACCTGATCAATCCGCGCCATGGGCTGCGCGCGGTGTACTCCGAGGCCATCCGCTCGCCGGACATGTTCGAGAACAATGTGAACTGGAGCTACCGGGTCACCAACCTCAGTTCCCCCGTGTACGGGCAGAACTCCGGGCAGTATTTCGTCAAGACCCGGGGCCCGGGTGACCTCGACAAGGAGCTAATGCGCTCCCGGGAGCTGGGCTACAACGGTTTTTTTGCCGACATTGGGCTGAACCTCGACGTCAAGCTGTTCTATGACGAAATCACCGGCATGATCAGCGAGCCCTTGCGCAACAACCAGTACATCGCCAGCAACAGTAACAGCTCGCGTTTTACCGGGACCGAGACCCAGCTGGACTGGCACTTGAGTACCGCCGACCGCCTGCGCCTGACCTATGCTTACGTGGATGCCGACGCCAGCAACGCGCTGGACCGCCAACAGACCGCACGCAACAGCGGCTCGGCCGGCTGGATGCGCGAGTGGGGGCAAGGCTGGTCCAGCGCGCTGTTCTATTATGGCAACGATGCACTCAATCAATATCGCTTTGAACGGGTCGACATGCGAGTCGCCAAACGCATCGCCCTGGGCAAGGCCAACCTGGAGCTGGCCGGCATGCTGCAACAACGCCTCGACCACCAGCCCACCACCCAGGTCGACAATAACTACGACCAGCGCCACGTCCTCTACTTCAGTGCGGAGTTAGAGTTCTGACATGAACCCTGCCCAGTCAAGGATGACCGCCCTCTTCGGCGCCAGGTTCTGGCGCCGCTGCCTGCTGCTCGCCAGCCTGGCATTGGCCAAGCCCGTGTGGAGCGCCGAAATCCTGCTGACCGCCGCCGAGGATGGCCCCGGCGTGCAGGCATTCACCCAGGCCCTGCGCGAGCAACGCCCTGCCGATAGCGTCACCTTCAAGGCCCTGCAAGACATGCCCGCCCCTGGCCAACTGCCGAGCAGCACCCGCCTGGTCCTGCTGGACCCGCCCAGCCTCGACTGGCGCCTGCAGGATCCCCAGGGTCCGGCCACCCTGGTGCTGCGTATCAGTCGCCTGCAAGCCCGCGAGCGCCTGGGCAACCATGTGCCTGGCAAGATCAGCCTGCTGTGGAGCGACCCGCCCCTGGACCGGCAGTTGCGTCTGATCGCCAACATCCTGCCCCAGGCCCGGCGTATCGGCGTGCTGTACGGCAGCGAAAGCGAATTCCTGCTGCCAGAGTTGCGCCAGCATGCGTCGGCCCAGGGCCTGGAAATCGTCGCCCAGCACTGGGACAACATTAATGACAGTCGCCCGTTGCTGAACCTGTTCAAAAACAGCGATGTGTTGCTGGGGCTGGATGATCCGCAGTTGTACAACCCAAAGACCGTGAAAAACCTGCTGCTGAGCAGCTACGCCAGGCAGTTGCCGCTGATCGGGCCCAACGCCGGCTTCGTACGGGCCGGCAGCCTGGCCAGTACCTACAGCGACCAGGCCGACTGGCTGGATGTACTTGACCGCCTGCTCGATCGCCCGCCGGCCAGTTGGCCGCGCTCGCTGTACCCGGAACACTTCAAAGTCGTGGGCAACCCGCAAGTGGCGCGCTCGCTGGGGATCGAACAGGTGGACGAGACCGCCGTCGCGACCCGATTGGCCGAAGGGGAGAAACACCCATGACCTTGCGTCGCCGCTGGGATATCAACACCCGCACCCAGATCATCACCCTGGGCCCGGCCCTGTTGCTGACGTTGCTGCTGATCAGCTTCTTTACCTTCGTGCGGATCCAGGATCTGCGCCAGGAACTGGACCACACCGGCCAACTGATCGCCAACCAACTGGCCCCGGCCACCGAGTACGGGGTGATCTCGGGCAACAACGACGTGCTCGACAGCCTGCTGCGGGCGACCCTGGCCACGCCGCACGTGCGCTTCCTGGAAATCCAGGACAGCGCGGAAAACATCCTGGTGTATGTGGAGCAGCCATCGGAAAAGCACGACCGCTCGCTGTCGGTGAAAATCTTCCAGGCGCCGATCCGTCTGCAGCATATCCAGCTGGGCAACGATTTTTTCCAGGACAGCACCGCGCAATCCAAAGCGCCACGGGCCGACTACCTGGGGCGGGTGATCGTCGGCATGTCCAATGACGCCTTCAGCCAGCGCCAGCAGGAAATCCTCTTCAAGGCCGCGATCCTCGCCCTGTTTGCCCTGCTCTTTACCTTCCTGCTGGCGCGGCGCCTGGCCGCCAGCCTGTCGCAGCCGATCAGCGCCATGGGCCATGCGGTCAAGGCGATCCAGCAGGGTGACTACAGGGCCCCGCTGCCGATTGTCGACGACTCGGAGTTGGGCGATCTGTCCCGGCATATCAACAACCTTGCCGAAGGCCTGCACCACGCCAGCCGCGAACAGCAGCAGGCCATGGCCCAGTTGATCCAGACGCGCGAGGAAGCCGAGCGCGCCAACAGCGCAAAATCCGACTTCCTGGCGATGATGAGCCACGAACTGCGCACGCCGATGAATGGTGTGCTGGGCATGCTGCAACTGCTCGAAACCACGTCCATGACCGACGAGCAGACCGAGTACGCCGCGCTGGCCTCGGAGTCCACCGAGCACCTGCTCAAAGTCATCAACGATATCCTCGACTTCTCGCGTATCGAACGTTCGGCCCTGGAGCTTGAACATATCCCGTTCAACCTGGTGGACCTGATCAACAGTTGCGCCCAGGCCTTCCAGCACAGTGCCATACAGCGCGGGCTGGTCCTGGAACTGCCGATCCCGCCGGGCATGGAGGCGTTGCGCGTGCAGGGCGACCCGACGCGGATCCGGCAGATCCTGGTGAACCTGATCGGCAATGCGCTGAAATTCACCGAGCAGGGCACGGTCAGCGTCGAGCCCAACTGGCAGACCCTGGACCATGAACTGCTGTGGTTCACCTGCACCGTGCGCGACACCGGGATTGGCATCTCGGCCGAGCGCCTGGAACTGATGTTCGATGCTTTTCAACAGGCGGACAGCTCTATCTCCAGGCGTTACGGCGGCACCGGCCTGGGCCTGCCGATTGCCCGCACCCTGGCCGAGCGCATGGGCGGCACCTTGCGCGCCAAGAGCGAAGAAGGCCTGGGGTCGGTGTTCACCCTGGAAATCCCCCTGGCGATCTACCAACAGAGCCTGCCGCAGATCGCCGCAGCCACCCAGCACAAAGCCAGTGCCGGTGAAGGTCGCAATGTGTTGCTGGTGGAGGACAACCCGGTCAACCGCACGGTGGTCCAAGCCATGCTGCGCAGCCTGGGGTTCGAGGTGAGCATCGCCACCGATGGCGCCGAAGCGATTCGCAGTGCCGAAAGCCTGATTTTCACGGCGATCCTGATGGATTGCCGGCTGCCGGTGATCGACGGCTATGAAGCCACCCGCCAGATTCGCCAATTGCCCGGCTGCGCCGACCTGCCGATCATTGCCCTGACAGCCAATGCGTTACAGGGCGATCGCGAGGCGTGCCTGGCCGCTGGAATGAACGATTACCTGGCCAAGCCGTTCAAACGCACGGATTTGCAGCAAATCCTACAGCGCTGGGTACATTAGATCAGCACCATCAGCCAACTGCGACTGGCGTGAAACACGAAAGTGCGGCAGTCTTAGGCACCCGAGCGGGCCTATAAATGAGTCCGGTTTAAAATTTCAGTGCACAAGTGTACATTCATGTCCTTGATGCTGTGACTTTCACTACAACGCAATAGTCTACCTGTAGGCTGCCGACGTGAGGCAAGCACGCTTCAGTCGGTCGGGAAGATTTACCCGGCCCTGCCGCATGGGATTATTGAGGAGCTCGCATGACCAAACAAAACGCCTTTACCCGGGAAGACCTGCTGCGCTGCAGTCGCGGTGAGCTGTTCGGCCCAGGTAACGCGCAACTGCCCGCCCCTAACATGCTGATGGTGGATCGCATCACCCATATCAGCGAAGAGGGTGGCAAGTACGGCAAAGGTGAATTGGTCGCCGAGCTGGATATCACCCCGGACCTGTGGTTCTTCGCCTGCCATTTCGAAGGTGACCCGGTGATGCCAGGCTGCCTGGGCCTGGATGCCATGTGGCAACTGGTCGGTTTCTACCTCGGCTGGCAAGGCCTGCCGGGCCGCGGTCGCGCCTTGGGTTCGGGCGAAGTGAAGTTCTTTGGCCAGGTCCTGCCGACCGCCAAGAAAGTCACCTACAACATTCAAATCAAGCGCGTCCTCAAGGGCAAGCTGAACCTGGCCATTGCCGACGGTTCGGTGACTGTCGACGGTCGCGAGATCTACACCGCCGAAGGCCTTCGCGTCGGCGTGTTCACTTCCACTGACAACTTTTAAGGGTTATCCGCATGCGCCGCGTCGTTATCACTGGTCTGGGCATCGTTTCGTGCCTGGGCAATGACAAAGAGACCGTCTCCGCTAACCTGCGTGCAAGTCGCCCTGGCATCCGCTTCAACCCGGAATATGCCGAAATGGGTCTGCGTAGCCAGGTTTCCGGCTCCATCGACCTCCCCCTCGAAGAACTGATCGATCGCAAGATCTATCGCTTCGTTGGCCACGCCGCAGCTTATGCCTACCTGGCCATGAAAGACGCAATCGCCGACTCCGGCCTGAGCGACGACCAGGTGTCCAACGTACGCACCGGCCTGATCGCAGGCTCCGGTGGCGCGTCGACCTTGAACCAGATGGAAGCGCTGGACATCCTGCGCGAGAAAGGCGTCAAGCGCGTTGGCCCGTACCGCGTCACGCGGACCATGGGCAGCACCGTTTCCGCATGCCTGGCCACGCCATTCCAGATCAAGGGCGTGAACTACTCGATCTCCTCCGCCTGCGCCACCAGTGCTCACTGCATTGGCACCGCGGTCGAGCAGATCCAGCTGGGCAAGCAAGACATCGTATTCGCCGGTGGCGGTGAAGAAGAACACTGGAGCCAATCGTTCCTGTTCGACGCCATGGGCGCGCTGTCCACCCAGTACAACGAAACCCCGGAAAAAGCCTCCCGTGCCTACGACGCCAAGCGTGACGGTTTCGTCATCGCCGGTGGTGGCGGCATGGTGGTGGTCGAGGAGCTGGAACACGCCCTGGCCCGTGGCGCGAAGATCTACGCGGAAATCGTCGGCTACGGCGCGACTTCCGACGGCTATGACATGGTTGCGCCAAGCGGCGAAGGTGCCATCCGTTGCATGCAGATGGCCATGTCCACCGTGGATACGCCAATCGACTACCTGAACACCCATGGCACCTCCACTCCGGTGGGCGATGCCAAGGAAATGGAAGGCGTGCGTGCGGTATTCGGCGACAAGGCTCCGGCCATCAGCTCCACCAAGAGCCTGTCGGGTCACTCCCTGGGCGCCGCCGGCGTTCACGAAGCGATCTACTGCCTGCTGATGATGGAAGGCAACTTCATGGCCGGTTCGGCCAACATCGAAGAGCTGGACCCAGCCGTGGCTGATATGCCGATCCTGACCAAGACCCGTGAAGATGCCACCATCAACACGGTCATGAGCAACAGCTTCGGCTTTGGCGGCACCAATGCCACCCTGGTGCTCAAGCGCTGGCAGGGTAAGTAATACCCCGCAGGTTGTGCTTATGAAAACGCCCCGACTGGTTCGGGGCGTTTTTTATTGGGCGGGGGTTATTCAAGACCGAGTCGTCTTCATCGCAGGCAAGCCAGCTCCCACATTGATCGCATTCCAACTCGATCAACTGTGGGAGCTGGCTTGCCTGCGATGGGGCCAACCCGGTTTAAAGCCCTACACCGAAAACCGCGCCACCATGGTGTTCAAATCCACCGCCAAGCGTGACAGCTCATGACTCGCCGCACTGGTCTGGTTCGCCCCCGCCGAGGTCTGCATCGCCAGGTCGCGAATATTCATCAGGTTGCGATCCACCTCCCGCGCCACCGCTGCCTGCTGCTCCGAGGCGCTGGCAATCACCAGGTTGCGCTCATTGATCAGGGTAAACGCCGAGGCAATCTCCTCCAGCGCAGTGCCCGCTGACTTGGCAATGTCCAGGGTCGCTCGCGCCCGACCGTTGCTCTGTTGCATGGCGCTGACCGCCTGATCGGTGCCCTGCTGAATCCCACCGATCATCTGCTCGATTTCCCGGGTCGATTGCTGGGTGCGATGGGCCAGGGCCCGCACTTCATCGGCCACCACCGCAAAACCACGCCCGGCCTCGCCGGCCCGCGCCGCCTCGATTGCCGCATTCAGCGCCAGCAGATTGGTCTGTTCGGCAATCGCGCGGATTACATCCAGCACCTTGCTGATGCCGTACACCTTCTGCGCCAGGTCCTCGACCTGGGTGGCGTTGGCGGTCACGTCGTCGGCCAGGGACTCAATCGACAGCACCGTCTGATGCACCTGCTCGCGCCCCTGCTGGGCAATGCGATCGGATTCGCGCGAGGCCTGGGAGGTAGCCACCGCGTTACTGGCCACCTCCTCCACCGCGGCGGTCATCTGATTGACCGCCGTGGCGGCCTGTTCGATTTCCTGGCTTTGCTGGTGCAGGCCACGGGTGGCGTCTTCGGTGACCGAACTGAGCTCCTCGGAAGCAGAGGCCAATTGGCTGGAGGATTGGGAAATACGCAGGATCGTCTCGCGCAGGTTTTCCTGCATGCTCTTGAGCGCCTGTTGCAGGCGCGCTGGCTCGTCCTTGCCGCTGACGGTGATCTCGCCGGTCAAGTCGCCGCTGGCCACCCCCTGGGCGACCCTCACCGACTGCGCCAGTGGCAATACGATGCTGCGGGTCAACAACACCGCCAGGCCCACGGTAATCAGCGCGGTCAGGGCAATCATGCCGATCACCCAGACTCGCGATTGACTGAACACTTGCTGGGCCAGGGTGGCCGCCTGGTTGGCGCTGACCTTGTTGAGGGTAACCAGTTCGCCGAGGGTACCGGCCAACGCGTCGGCCAGGTGGTTCATCTCGCCGTTGACCACCTTGATCGCGTCTTCCACCTGGTTCTGCCGGGAAAACGCCATGACCTGCTCCTGGCGTTGCAGGTATTGCTGCTCCTCGAGTTTGAAGCGGTCGAACAGCACCCGCTCCTGGGGCAGGACGATCAGGGCATCGTACAGCGACTGCGCGTTGTGCAACTGCTTTTTGATATCGAGGATTTTCTGTTCATTCTGCGCCACCGCCTGTGGGTCGCGGTTGACCAACAGTCGCAAGGTCAAGGCCCGTACCCGCAGCAGGTCCTGATTCATTTCGCCGACGGCCATCACGCTGGGCAGCCAGTTGGTTTCCACCTGGTCCGACTGCGCACGCATATTGGCCATTTGCACCAAGGCGAACCCGCCGAGCACAAACACCATCAACGCCAACAATCCAAAACCCAGGCCTGCACGTGGAGCGATATTGAGACTTCGGATACTCATTGCTCGGACTCCTTCCAAGAGCGCTGCATCCACCTGCAGCGGGTTGCTCTTGAAAGGTATCGGCGTCTTCGACTTTTTGCGTAAGACGAAAACGCGATATCAAAACGCCTTTATCTGCCTAGCCCATGACTGTAGCGATTCAGCGCACGGTAAAGCTCTTCTGGGTCAGCAGGCGATCGCCCTGGAACACCATGAATCGCCACTCGCCCGGCACCACCTCGTGGCTTTCGGTGAACTCGTAGGCCATCACGTCCTGAGGCGCACCGGGCACCAGTTTCTGGGTCACTTCGAATTTGTCATGCCGCTGACCATCAGCCGTGCGGATGCCTGGGGTGAAATAGAGCAAGGTCAGCGGCGTGTCTTCGGCGACCTTGCCCAACAACTGATAACGCAGGCCGAACTTGGTGCCCAGCTTGGCCGGCACCACGGTAGTGGCCTGGATCTGTTCGTTGCTGCGGCGCAACACACGCTCGCCCGACTGCAACTCGGCTTTCGGGCCTTCGAACACGCCGAACTCTACCGGGCCTTCGATACGGACTTCGGCGCCAGCCAGGCCGCTGATCATCATCAATGCCGCCAGGGCGCTTAAACGGGTGAGGTGCATAGTGGGCTCCTTGAGTGAGATGGCGGGAGCTTATGACACCGGTATGACGGGACGATGACAAACCCGATCAGCGCGCCTTGGGCAAGATCGCCAGGAAATTGTCCCGTGCGACTTTTCGCGCGACGTCTTCAGGCAAGGCATCGAGGAAGGGATTGAAGCTGCGCATTTCCTTACCCAACTTATTGAACCGCCCTACAACATCAGACCCCAGCATAAAGCGCTCCGGGAAGCGCTCCACCAGTTTCAACCACTCCGGCCGGGGCTTTCCCGCATCGTCGAGCAAGTACGGCGTGAGCACGCTCCAGGACAGGTCGATGTACAGGTTGGGATACGCCTCAAGCATGCGGCTCAAGGTCGGCAACAGGAAATCCAACTGCGTCTGGTGCCGGTGGATTTCCATGCTGGTGCCGGCATGGGCCCAGATAAACCGGGTGTGCGGATGATTGCGCAGTGGTTCTTCGATTTCTGCCAGATACAGGGGGTTGCGTTCGCGCTTGGAGGTGATGTTGGAATGCACCAGTACTGGCAGGTCATTCTCGGCGGCCAGGTGATAGATGCGCGTCATGGCCTCGTTATTGGCCCGCGGCGTGTCACCGGAGGTCAGCGCGGTCAGGTCATCGTGGCGGGTGAACACTTCGCCGATGCCCTGCCACAGGCCCGGATAGAGGTCGAGCATGCGCTGGATATGGGCCTCGGAGTTCTTGTCATTGGGGTTGAAGCCGCTGAGGAACGGGTGCAAATGCTGGCGCTGCTCGGGGGCCAGCTTGCTGACCGCTGCGGCGACGATCACATCGGTGGCGCTGTACCAGTAGGCATCCGCGTCATCCCCGGCGTAATAGCGCGGGCGCTTGGGTTCGTCTTCATGCCATTTTTTCGCCACCGGGACGCCGGAAATCATCACATGCTCAATGCGATTGTCGGCCATGGCCTTGAGCAGCTTGTCCATGCCAGCTGTCTCCTGGAAGAAGTCGACGTAATGCAGGTGCGCGTCGCTGTAGGCATAGTCGCGGGCCTGTACGGCAAGGCTGCTGGCGGCAAGCAACAGGACGAGGGGCAGGCGGGTCCAGGGCACGGTAAAACCTCAACAGGGGATAAGTGCGGTAGACCTGCGACGGCGTGCCGGGGTTCATCCGATAAAAAACGCGGAACACTCAGGTGCCAGCATGCTCTATAACTGCATGACCTTCATCCTGCCACCTAGTGAGGCTTGCCATGCCTGTTATCGTCAATACGCTGAACACCGAGAACTTTCGCCATAGCGTCAACATCAATAACCATGAGCTGTTTACCGACCTGCCCAAGACCCTGGGTGGCGACGACTCGGCGCCCTCGCCCCACGATTACTTCGACGCGGCGCTGGCCTCGTGCAAGGCGCTGACCGTCAAGCTGTATGCGCAGAAAAAGGACATCCCCCTGACCGGTGTGACCGTGGAAGTCACCCACGAAAGCACCGAGGAACAAAAGGGCAAGTACAAGCTCAACGTCAAGCTGACCCTCAAGGGCGTGCTCACCGATGAGCAGCGCGCCGAGCTGCATCGCGTGGCCGACAAGTGCCCGGTGCATAAACTGATGACTACCGCCGAGATCAGCATCGAGACCCGGCTTGCCGAAGGCGCGTTCAGCCAATAACACCGATTCCCTGTCTGGCGGGTTATGCTCAAGCCCTACAAACCCGCTCAGACAGGGACGCTCCATGACCACCGTGACCGTGATTCGCCCGCGCGCCGAAGATGTCGAAGGCCAACCGATCCTGCGCCCGCTGCCCTCGCGGGAATGCCGCAGCGTCGGGCCTTTCGTGTTTTTCGACCATATGCTCCGAACCCGCTACGCCCCCGGCAGTGGCATGAATATCCGCCAGCATCCGCATATCGGCTTGTCCACTCTCACCTACCTGTTTGAAGGCGAACTGCTGCACAAAGACAGCCTCGGCTCCGATCAAGTGGTGCAGGCCGGTGATGTCAGCTGGATGACCGCCGGCAGCGCCATTGCCCACGTCGAACGCACACCCGACGCGCTCAAGGCCAAGGGGTTCGAGCTGCATGGCCTGCAGGTGTGGCTGGCCTCGCCCAAGGCACACGAGCAAGGGCCGGGGCATTACAGCCATCACCCTGCCAACAGCTTGCCGGTCAGTGACAACCTCGGCGTGGCGATCCGCATGATCGCCGGCAATGGCTTTTGCCTGGAATCACCGGTGCCGGTGCTGTCGCCGACGCTGTATGCCGAGGCTCATATGCAAACCGCCACCACCCTGCTGATTCCTGATGAGCATGAGGAACGGGCGGTGTATGTGCTCGACGGTGATGCGCAGTTGGATGGCGAACCTTTGGCAGTCCATAGCCTGGTGGTGTTGCCGGCGGGCCAGAGCATGACGCTGTTTGCCGAAACCGACTGCCATCTGGTGATCTTCGGCGGCGCGCCGCTGGATGGGCCTCGGCGGATCAACTGGAACTTTGTCGCCAGTGATCCGGCGTTGATCGAACAGGCTCGCCAGCGCTGGGCGGCTGGGGATTGGCCGACGGTGCCAGGGGAGACAGGGAGAATTGAGTTGCCTCTGAGATAGCTATCGCGGGCAAGCCCGCTCCCACACTTGGAATGCATTCCAAAATGTGGGAGCGGGCTGCCCGCGATGGGGCCAACTCAGGCGCTAAATATTCAGCCCTTGAACACTTCATCCAACAAATTATGCATCGCCTGGAACGCCCGCCCGGCAGTCTTGGCGTCGTACATCATCTTGCCCGGCACATTCGCCTGCGGGTCAGTGAACGAATGCACCGCGCCACCGTAGCTCAGCAATTGCCAATCCACCCCGGCCGCGTTCATCTCATCTTCAAAGGCAGGCAACTGCTCCTTGGGCACCAACGGGTCAGACGCACCATGCAGCACCAGCACCGAACCCTTGATGCGCTTGGCATCCGCCGGGTTTGGCGTGTCGAGGGTGCCATGGAACGACACCGCTGCCTTCAGCGACGCCCCGGTACGTGCCAGCTCCAGTGAACAGCAACCGCCAAAACAGAAGCCAAAGGTCGCCAGCTTCGAGGTATCGACCGCGGCTTCGGCCTGACCTTGCAGTTGCGCAAAAGCCGCCTGCATGCGCTTGTTCAGCAAGCCACGGTCATTTTTCAACGGCATCATCGCGGCGCCAGCTTCATCGCCATTGGACGGGCGCACCTGTTGCCCGTACAGATCGGCGATCAACACCACATAGCCCTTGCCGGCCACGGCCTTGGCGATCTCTTCGGCGCCTGCGCTGACGCCCATCCAGTTCGGCGCCATCAACAGGCCCGGCAGCGGGTCCGTGTGGCTGGCATCGAAGGCCAGGCGGCTTTCATAAGACTGGCCATCAATCTGATAGACCACGGAACGCACGGTGACTTGGCTCATCATTTTCTCCAGTTGATATGCACGAGAACGAAAAACCCCGCCGAAGCGGGGTTTTCTTGCAGCGTTGTTAAACCGACAGTTCAACCAACAGCTTGTTCAGTCGGCGCACGTAGGCGGCCGGGTCTTTCAAGCTGTCCCCTGCGGCCAGGGCCGCCTGGTCGAAGAGGATGTGCGACAGGTCGCCAAAACGCTCTTCACTCTGCTCGCCGTCGAGTTTCTCGATCAGCGGGTGAGCCGGGTTGAATTCGAAGATCGGCTTGGAATCCGGCACCTTCTGCCCGCTGGCTTCAAGGATCTGGCGCATCTGCATGCCCAGGTCCTGCTCGCCGATGGCCAGGATCGCCGGGGAGTCGGTCAGACGGTGGGAAACCCGCACTTCGCTGACGGCATCGCCCAGTGCGGTCTTGATGCGCTCAACCAGGCCTTCTTTGGCCTTGGCCACTTCTTCGGCTTCTTTCTTCTCTTCTTCGGAGTCCAGGTTACCCAGGTCCAGGTCACCACGGGCCACGTCGACGAAGGACTTACCGTCGAACTCGCTGAGGTAGCTCATCAGCCACTCGTCGATACGGTCGGTGAGCAGCAGCACTTCGATGCCTTTCTTGCGGAAGACTTCCAGGTGCGGGCTGTTCTTGACCTGAGCGTAGGTTTCGCCGGTCAGGTAGTAGATCTTGTCCTGACCTTCCTTGGCGCGCGCCAGGTACTCGGCCAGGGACACCACCTGCTCGCCGTCCTCGCCTTGAGTCGAGGCAAAACGCAGCAGGCCGGCGATTTTTTCCTTGTTGGCGAAATCTTCTGCCGGGCCTTCCTTCATGACCTGGCCGAAGTTTTTCCAGAAGCCCTTGTATTGCTCAGGCTCGTTCTTCGCCAGTTTTTCCAGCATGTCCAGCACACGCTTGGTCAGCGCCGACTTCATGGAATCGATGATCGGGTCTTTCTGCAGGATTTCCCGCGACACGTTCAGCGACAGGTCGTTGGAGTCAACCACGCCCTTGATAAAGCGCAGGTACAGCGGCAGGAAGGATTCCGCCTGATCCATCACGAATACGCGCTGCACATACAGCTTCAGGCCTTTCGGCGCTTCGCGCTGGTACAGGTCGAACGGAGCGCGGGCCGGGACGTACAGCAGCGAGCTGTATTCCAGCTTGCCTTCGACCTTGTTGTGGCTCCAGCTCAGCGGATTTTCGTAGTCATGGGCGATGTGCTTGTAGAACTCCTGGTACTCCTCGTCCTTGACCTCGGTACGCGGACGGGTCCACAGGGCGCTGGCGCGGTTGACCACTTCCCATTCCTGGGCAGGAGCCTCTTCGCCTTCGGCCGCCGCTTGTTCTTTCGGCAGTTCGATGGGCAGCGCGATGTGGTCGGAGTACTTCTTGATGATGTTGCGCAGGCGCCAGCCATCGGCGAATTCGTCTTCACCGGACTTCAGGTGCAGCACGATGCGGGTACCGCGATCAGCCTTGTCGACGGTGGCGATTTCAAATTCGCCCTCGCCTTTGGAAGACCAGTGCACGCCTTCGCTGGCGTCGAGACCGGCGCGGCGGCTGAACACTTCAACTTTGTCGGCGACGATAAAGGCCGAGTAGAAGCCCACGCCGAACTGGCCGATCAGGTGCGAATCTTTCTTCTGATCGCCCGAGAGGTTCTTCATGAAGTCGGCGGTGCCGGATTTGGCGATGGTGCCCAAATGGGTAATCGCGTCTTCACGGCTCATGCCGATGCCGTTGTCTTCGAGCGTGACGGTCTTGGCGTCCTTGTCGAAGCTCACACGGATTTTCAGTTCTGCGCCACCTTCCAGCAACTCAGGCTTGGACAGGGCTTCGAAACGTAATTTGTCGACAGCGTCAGAGGCGTTCGAGATCAATTCGCGAAGGAAGATTTCCTTGTTGGAATACAGCGAATGGATCATGAGGTGCAGCAGTTGCTTCACCTCGGTCTGGAAGCCCAGGGTTTCCTTTTGAGTTTCCACACTCATGGTCATCAAACTCCAATTGGATGGCAGTGGCCGCGCCCTAGAGGGTTGGCGGCGGGTTGTCATCAAAGTTGGGGGCTAAGACCAGGATTTCAAGGGTGGCCCTGCTCCTGAATCTTGAAATGCGCGCGAGCGGTAGCGATGGGCTCGGCAGGGGTGCTCTGCCAGGCAGTGATCGCCACATTGGCCACCCGCCGTCCCTGGCGCCACACCTGGCAGGTTGCGTAGGTGTCGCGAAACTGCCCGGCCCGCAAGTAATCCAGGGAAAAATCGACGATCTTCGGCAGGCCTGTTTCAACCCGTGGGGTGCCTGTAGCCACCCATAGATGAAAGGCCGCCGACAACTCCATAAACCCTGCGATCACCCCGCCATGGATGGCCGGCAATATCGGGTTACCAATATTGTCCTTGTTCGCCGGCATGCGGAACAACAACTCATCCCCCAGTCGCGTGCACTCGACGCCGATCAGGCGGGCATAGGGAATCAACTCGAGCAACGCCTTATAGTCGCCGCGTTGGTGGGCCTGCTGCATCCGGGTCTTGAATTGATGGGTCATGCCTGTTCTCCCTTGATGCTGCTGCCCAGCCCCTTGGTGCCCTTCAATCGCTTGCCCATGCGCATGAACGTGCCCACTACATGGGCAATCGGCTGCTGGGGATCGTCCTGGTAAGCAAAGCCCCGGGTGAAAATCACATCGGTGGTCACCCGATAACATTGGGCAAAGCCAAACACCGTCTTGTGCGGCTCGGCCGGGTGCATGTAGTCAATGCGCAGATCCAGGGTCGGGCAGACCTCGAACTCCGGCAGCACGCACAGGGTGGCCATGCCACAGGCGGTGTCCATCAGCGAGGTCAAGGCGCCGCCATGGATGATCCCGGTTTGCGGATCGCCGACGATCTGCGGGCTGTAGGGCAGGCACAAGGTCATGCCCTCGGTGTTTGCATCATGTACCTGGATCCCCAGCACCTGACAGTGGCGCAGGGCTGAGACAAAACGTGCGGCACGCTCTAAAAGGGGGCTATCGGTCATTGGGTAAAGACTCTTATTAGTAGTGATCCGGCGAAACAAATACCCCGGAAGAAAGTTCCTTGGCAAAACGGCTTATATATCTGTGGGATTAAAGGAACTAATGCGTGCACCCCATGCTCGAAAGGCCAGTAGATATCTTCAATAAGGAGAAACACCCCATGCGCAAGACTTTCGCTGTTTCCTTGATGTTGGCTGCCGCCCTTGGCCTCGCTGCCTGCGATAAAAAATCCGAGGACAAAGCTCAGGATGCCAACCAGCATGCTGAACAAGCTCAGGAAAAAATGAGCGAAGCTCAGGATAAAGTGAACGACGCTGCAAAAGAAAACGCCGAAGCCGCCAAAGCCCAAGCTGAATCTGACGCTGCCGCCGCTAAAGAAGCTGCACCCGCTACACCTGCAACCGGTTCCTGATACCGCGGTTTAAATACCATGTTGCAAAAGAAAGCCCGCTTAATAGCGGGCTTTACTTTGCGCGAGACTTTTATCAGATCAGCAAAGTGCGAAATGTCGGACTAAGCATCAACAACAGCGAACACAGCAACCCCACCAGCCACACCAGGCTGCGTTGCCACGCCAAGTCCGCCCAATAACACGCAAGATAGACTACCCGCGCAATCACAAAGATGATCGCCAGCCAGTCAATCAGGTAGCCCTGAGTCTGGGTGGTATGGGCCATCAATACCCCCACCGCAAACAAAATAAACGCTTCAAAACTGTTTTGATGAGCAGCCACCGCCCGCGCGCCAAAGCCGGTCAGTTGTGCCTGTTGATGGCGAGGCAGATGGTTGTCATACCCGCCCTGCTCTTTCATGGCCTTGCCCACCGGCATGCGCGCCACGAAAATCAGCAACGCGCTGATAAACACACACCAGAACGGAATACTCACGATGTTGCCTCCTTGTTCGCTTCAGGCATCGGTGCCTCTGTAGGGGTATAGACCATGACTTCCAGAACGTCGGAATGAAATTCACGCCGATACAACACCAGCACCACCCCGCTGCTCATCAGCATGAACAGCCAGGGGCTGACAAACCAGGCGAGCATGGTCATCCCGAAGTAATAGGAACGCAGGCCGAAGTTGAACTGGTTGGCGGCCATGGAGATCACCCGCGCCGCCCGCGAGGCAAACGCCTTGCGCTCCTGCTCGGAGACGTGGCGTTCACCGACCATCGGCGCTGAGCCAATCAGGATGGCGGCGAAGTTGTACTGGCGCATGCACCAACTGAAGGTAAAGAAGGCATAGACAAACACCAGGGCCAGGCACAGCAGCTTGATCTCCGACATGCCCTGGGATGCCTGCTGCACCATGGGAATGTCCGCCAGCAGCGACACCGCGCGCTCCGAGGCCCCCAGCACGGTGAGGATACCGGCGAGAATGATCAGGGTGCTGGAGGCAAAGAACGAGGCGTTGCGCTCCAGGTTGCCGATCACGCTGGCATCGGCGATGCGGTTGTCGCGCAGGAGCATGCGGCGCATCCAGTCTTCGCGATACAGGTGCAACACACTGGCGAGGCAGGCAGTGTCACGGGCTTTCCAACTGGCGTAGCGGGTGTATCCGCCCCAACAGATGACAAACCACAGCGCAGCAAGCAGGTGGATCAGGTTGGCTTCGACAAATGACATGCGGGTCCTCTAAACAATAGGGCTGGCTCACTCGGACAATGTGGGGCTTGCCTGCTCCCACACTGACCGTGTTCCTGATCTGGAAAACTCATAACCCCTTCGACGTTAGCCTGCAAAAAAAGACACCGCCGAGCGCCCATAAAAAATGCCCCGGATCGATAGATACGGGGCATTTCGATGTCAGCGTGTAACGAACGCTTTAAGCGATGGCTTCGCTGCGCTTGCCGAGCATGCGGTCGACCCCGAATGCAGCCACCAGGGTGATCACACAAGGCACCAGCCAGGCCAGGCCTTGTTCGCTCAATGGCAGGTTCGCCATTTGAGTGGGCATCCAGCCAGCCAGGCCTGCGCCCTTGAGTGCGTCAATGGTGCCGAAGATGAACGAAACTAGCATCACCGGGCCAAGGATACGGCCATGCTCATGCCAGAAATCCTTGCAGAAACTCAGGGCGACCAGAACGATGCACGGCGGGTAGATCGCGGTCAGGACCGGGATCGAGAACGCGATCAGCTTGGTCAGCCCCAGGTTGGACACCAGCAGCGAGAATGCGGCGAGGATCACCACCAGCGTCTTGTAGGACAGTGGCAACACCCGGCTGAAGTACTCGGCGCAGGCACAAGTCAGGCCCACGGCTGTTACCAGGCACGCCAGGGAAATCAGCACCGCGAGGAAGCCGCTGCCCAGGGAACCGAAGGTATGTTGTACGTAGGCGTGCAGTACCGCTGCGCCGTTGGCTGCACCGGCGGCCACTTCATGGCTGCCCGAACCGAGGCGGAACAGGCTGATGTACACCAATGCCAGGCCGAGGCCGGCAATCAGTCCGGCAATGATCGCGTAACGGGTGATCAGCTGTGGCGATTCAACGCCACGGGAGCGGATGGCGTTGACGATCACGATGCCAAACACCAGTGCGCCCAGGGTATCCATGGTCAGGTAACCATTGATAAAGCCCTGGGAGAACGGTGCGGCGACGTACTCTGGCGTAGCAACGCCAATATCACCCGCAGGCAGGGCAAAGGCCGCGATGCCCAAGACCGCCAGCGCGATGATCTTCAGCGGCGCGAGGAAGCGGCCGACGGTATCCAAAAGTCGCCCTGGGTACAGGGAGATGAAGAACACCAGCAGGAAGTACACCGAGCTGTAGAGGAACAGTGCCAGCGGGCTTTCGCCGGTCAGTGGCGCCAGGCCGACTTCAAAGGAGACTGTTGCGGTACGTGGCGTGGCGAACAGCGGGCCGACTGCCAGGTAGCACGCTGCAGCCAGGATGCCACCGGCGACCTTGCCGATAGGGCTGCTCAATGCGTCCATGCCACCGCCGACCTTGGCCAGGGCGATGACCGTGACCACCGGCAGGCCGACTGCAGTGATCAGGAAGCCCAGCGCTGCCATCCAGACATGGGGCCCGGACTGCAAACCGACGATAGGCGGGAAGATGATGTTACCAGCGCCCACGAACAGCGCAAAAGTCATAAAGCCCAACGCCAGGATATCCTGGCCTTTCAACACTTTCATTTGAGGAAATACCACACTACTGAATCGGAATTTAGAGGGGGATTCCCTATGGATGAGGGAAATACTGCCGGCCCTTATGGGGACCGACCGGTCTAGCACGCGGCTTCCTTTTGGGATGCGGGCGCATAAAGAGGCGGCAAGAGTACCGAATTTGTCTGACAAACGCACTGTTGCAGGGCGGACTGTCCGATAAGCGACACTTTGATGTCGCGTTTTCATACTTAACTTGGTAATAGAAACAAATGTGGGAGCGGGCTTGCTCGCGAATGCGGTGGGTCAGCACCGAATGTATCAACTGATACACCGCATTCGCGAGCAAGCCCGCTCCCACATTTTGATCTTCAGCAACCTGCAGAATGCACAAAGGCCACCCGAAGGTGGCCTTTGTGTGGTGAAGCGTCAGTTAAGCGCGAGGCTTACTTGATCGCCCAGCCAGTCAGCTCGGACAAAGCCTTGCCGATGTCTGCCAGCGAACGCACGGTTTTTACGCCTGCGTCTTCCAGGGCAGCAAACTTCTCGTCCGCAGTGCCTTTGCCGCCAGAGATGATTGCGCCAGCATGGCCCATGCGCTTGCCCGCAGGGGCAGTCACACCAGCGATGTAGGAAACAACCGGCTTGGTCACGTGTGCCTTGATGTAGGCAGCCGCTTCTTCTTCAGCCGAACCGCCGATCTCACCGATCATTACGATCGCTTCGGTCTTCGGGTCTTCCTGGAACAGTTTCAGGATGTCGATGAAGTTCGAGCCTGGGATCGGGTCACCGCCGATGCCGACGCAAGTCGACTGACCGAAACCGGCGTCAGTGGTCTGCTTCACAGCTTCGTAGGTCAGGGTGCCGGAACGGGAAACGATACCGACTTTGCCTGGCAAGTGAATGTGACCTGGCATGATGCCGATCTTGCATTCGCCTGGAGTGATCACGCCTGGGCAGTTAGGGCCGATCAGGGTAACACCCAGCTCGTCGCACTTAACTTTAGCGTCCAGCATGTCCAGGGTAGGAATGCCTTCGGTGATGCAAACGATCAGCTTGATGCCGCCGAATGCTGCTTCCAGGATGGAATCCTTGCAGAAAGGAGCTGGAACATAGATCACGCTGGCGGTGGCGCCAGTTTGAGCAACAGCTTCTTTCACGGTGTTGAACACTGGCAGGCCCAGGTGCTCGGTACCGCCTTTGCCCGGAGTTACGCCACCGACCATCTTGGTGCCGTATTCGAGGGCTTGCTGGGTGTGGAAGCTACCTTGCGAACCGGTAATACCCTGGCAGATAACTTTGGTGTCTTTATTGATCAGGACGCTCATTATTTGCCCTCCGCAGCTTTGACAACTTGTTGAGCAGCGTCGGTCAGGCTGGTAGCAGCGATGATGTTCAAACCGCTTTCTGCCAGTACTTTAGCGCCCAGTTCAGCGTTGTTACCTTCAAGGCGTACAACAACCGGGATTTTCACGCCGACTTCTTTCACTGCACCGATGATGCCTTCGGCAATCATGTCGCAACGAACGATGCCGCCGAAGATGTTGACCAGTACTGCAGCGACGTTGGAGTCGGACAGGATGATCTTGAACGCTTCGGTAACGCGTTCTTTGGTGGCACCGCCGCCTACGTCGAGGAAGTTGGCTGGCTTGCCGCCATGCAGGTTGACAATGTCCATGGTACCCATGGCCAGGCCAGCACCGTTGACCATGCAACCGATGTTACCTTCCAGGGCTACGTAGTTCAGTTCGAACTTGGCAGCGTGCGCTTCGCGCGGATCGTCTTGCGACGGATCGTGGAAAGTCTTCAGCTTAGGCTGACGGTACATGGCGTTGGCGTCGATGTTGATCTTGGCATCGAGGCAATGCAGATCGCCGTCAGCCTTGATCACCAGCGGGTTCACTTCCAGCAGGGCCAGATCGTGATCCTGGAACAGTTTGGCCAGACCTACGAAGATCTTGGCGAACTGGGCAACTTGCTTGCCTTCCAGGCCCAGCTGGAAAGCCAGCTCGCGACCCTGGAATGGCTGAGCGCCAACCAGTGGGTCGATAGTGGCTTTCAGAATTTTTTCTGGGGTTTCGTGAGCGATCTTCTCGATGTCCACGCCACCTTCGGTGGAAGCCATGAACACGATGCGACGGCTCGAACGGTCAACGACAGCGCCCAGGTACAGCTCTTTAGCGATATCAGTGCACGATTCAACCAGGATCTTGGTGACTGGCTGGCCATTGGCGTCAGTCTGGTAAGTCACCAGACGCTTGCCCAGCCACTGCTGTGCGAAGGCCTTGGCGTCTTCTTTGCTGCGAACCAGCTTAACGCCGCCCGCTTTACCGCGACCACCAGCGTGGACCTGGGCTTTGACAACCCATTCAGTGCCGCCGATTTTGTCGCAAGCTTCTGCTGCTGCTTCCGGGGTGTCTACTGCGTAGCCCTTGGAAACTGGCAGGCCGTACTCAGCGAACAGCTGCTTACCCTGATACTCGTGAAGATTCATGCTTTTTACCGTCTTCGTTAGGTACTGCGCATTCGGCGCTGCGCTCATTATGAGTGCCGCGCCACCTGTGACTGCTGCTTGCCCAACTTCGCCGCCCTAGGGCCGGCAAAGCTGCGCAAGACTGCGTCCAGCGGATATTCCGCGGTGAGTCTTGCGCGCAAGGCTCACGACGGGCAACCGCCGTGGTTTCTTATTATCTCGCTTAGCGCTTCTTCTTGTTGGCAATGTGGATGGCATGGCCATTCACTGCCAACGCGGCTTCGTGCAGCGCTTCAGACAGGGTCGGATGGGAGAAAACCATCATGCCGATGTCTTCGGCGCTGGTGCCGAATTCCATACCGATAGCGCCCTGCTGAACCAGTTCTGCTGCGCCTGGGCCAATTACGTGGACACCCAGTACGCGGTCAGTCTTGGCATCAGCGATGACTTTGACAAAACCGCCAGTGTCGTTCGCTGCCATGGCACGGCCAGAAGCGGCAAACGGGAAGGTGCCGACGTTAACTTCAACGCCTTCAGCTTTCAACTGCTGTTCGTTCTTGCCGACCCATGCAATTTCCGGGTGGGTGTAGATAACCGAAGGGATCAGGTCGTAGTTCATCTGGGTCTTGTGACCCTTGATGCGCTCAACCACCATGATGCCTTCTTCGGATGCCTTGTGTGCCAGCATCATGCCGCGAACCACGTCACCGATGGCATAGACGCCAGGCACGGTGGTAGCGCAGTGATCGTCGACGTGGACAAAACCACGCTCGTCGATGGTCACGCCGCTGTCAGAGGCCAGCAGATCAGCGGTCACTGGACGGCGACCAACGGCAACGATCAGTTTGTCGAAAGTGATGGTCTGTTCGCCATCCTTGTCGGTGTAGGTCACGACAACTTCTTCGCCGTTGACTTTCGAACCGGTCACGCGTGCGCCCAGCTTGATGTCCAGACCTTGTTTGGTCAGGGTTTTCAGCGCTTCTTTGGACACCGCGGTGTCGGCAGCCAGCAGGAACGTGTCCAGGGCTTCCAGCACGGTCACTTGCGAACCCAGGCGGGACCAGACCGAACCCAGCTCCAGGCCGATTACGCCAGCGCCAATCACGCCCAGGCGTTTCGGTACCGATTGGAATTCCAGGGCGCCGGTCGAATCGACGATCACGTTCTGATCAACAGGAGCCGGTGGAATGTCGATTGGACGCGAACCTGGAGCCAGGATCACGTTCTCGGCTTCGATGATTTCGGTCGAACCGTCTGGCTTGGTGATTTCAACTTTCTTGCCGGCCAGCAGTTTGCCGTGACCTTGCAGGGAAGTGACGCCATTGGCCTTGAACAGGGTAGCAACGCCAGAGGTCAGGCCTTTGACGATGTTGGCCTTGCGGCCGACCATTGCTGGCACGTCCATGGTCACGCCAGCGTGGTTGATGCCGTGGATGGCAAAACCGTCCTGGGCTTCGTGGAATTTCCAGGAGCTGTCCAGCAGCGCCTTGGAAGGAATGCAACCGACGTTCAGGCAGGTACCGCCCAGGGCCAGTTTGCCTTCCTTGTCAGTGTATTTTTCGATGCACGCAGTCGAGAAGCCCAGTTGTGCGGCCTTGATGGCGGCCACGTAGCCGCCAGGGCCCGCACCGATCACTACAACGTCAAATTTCTGTGTCATGAAAATAGATCCTCTATTTGCGACAAGCTTTTAGCTCCAAGCTGCAAGCCAAGCTGATTTTTCCTACAGCTTGTAGCCCGCAACTTGAAGCTGCTTCTATCAGATATCCAGGAGCAGGCGAGCCGGGTCTTCCAGCAGATTCTTGATGGTCACCAGGAACGTAACGGCTTCCTTACCATCGATCAGGCGGTGATCGTAGGACAGCGCCAGGTACATCATCGGACGGATCACGACCTGGCCGTTGATGGCCATCGGACGCTGGATGATGTTGTGCATGCCCAGGATCGCAGCTTGCGGCGGGTTGACGATCGGGGTCGACATCATCGAACCGAAAGTACCACCGTTAGTGATCGTGAAGGTACCGCCGGTCATCTCGTCGATGGTCAGCTTGCCGTCACGGGCTTTCTTGCCGAAGCCAGCGATGCCGCCTTCGATTTCAGCCAGGCTCATCAGTTCGGCGTTACGCAGGACCGGTACCACCAGGCCACGGTCGCTGGAGACGGCAACGCCGACGTCTGCATAACCGTGGTAAACGATGTCGCTGCCGTCGATGGAAGCGTTGACTGCCGGGAAACGCTTCAGCGCTTCGGTGGCCGCTTTCACGAAGAACGACATGAAGCCCAGGCGCACGCCGTTGTGGGACTTCTCGAACAGATCCTTGTACTTCGAACGCAGGGCCATGACTTCAGTCATGTCGACTTCGTTGAAAGTGGTCAGCATCGCCATGTTCGACTGTGCTTCAACCAGGCGCTTGGCCACGGTGGCACGCACACGGGTCATTGGCACGCGCTTCTCGGTGCGGTCGCCAGCGGCGAACACAGGCGCAGCGGCAGCCGGGGCAGCAGCCTTGGCAGGTGCGGCAGCCGGAGCGTTTTTCTTGGCTTCAACAGCAGCAACCACGTCTTCCTTGGTCACACGGCCGTCTTTGCCAGTGCCTTTGATGGAAGCCAGGTTGATGCCGTTTTCTTCAGCCAGCTGACGCGCAGCCGGTGCAGCGATTGGATCTTCACCACCAGCAGCCGGAGCGGCAGCAGCAGGTGCAGCAGCCGGAGCAGCAGCAGCGGCGGCTGGAGCGGCGGCGGCAGCGCTGCCCGCTTCGATCGAGCCCAGTACCTGGTTGGACAGGACGGTTGCACCTTCTTCGGCAACGATGGCGCCCAGGACGCCGTCGGCTTCGGCCAACACTTCCAGGACGACTTTGTCAGTCTCGATGTCGACGATCAGGTCGTCACGCTTGACGGCCTCGCCTGGTTTCTTGTGCCAGGTGGCAACGGTGCCATCGGCAACCGATTCCGGGAATGACGGGGCTTTGATTTCGATAGCCATTATCTGTGGGTCCTTAAAATTCGGTTTCAGTCAGCGCGAAGGCGTTAAACAGTGAAAGCATCTTGCAGCAGTTTTTCCTGCTGCTCGGCGTGCATCGACGCATAACCACACGCAGGTGCAGCAGAAGCATCACGACCGGCATACTCCAGGCCCAGGGCCTTGTTGTGGTTGCCGATGCTGCGACGCAGGTGATGCTGGCTGCTGTACCACGCGCCCTGGTTCATCGGTTCTTCCTGACACCACACCACATGGGTGAGGTTGGTGTAAGGCGCAATGGCCTCCATCAGGTCATCTTCCGGGAACGGGTAAAGCTGCTCGATACGCACGATGGCGATGTCTTCGCGGCCTTCGGCACGACGTTTTTCCAGCAAGTCGTAGTAAACCTTGCCGCTGCACAGGATCAGGCGAGTGACCTTGGCTGCATCCAGGGTGTCGATTTCCGGAATAACGGTCTGGAACGAACCATCGGCCAGATCTTCCAGGGTCGAGATGGCCAATTTGTGACGCAACAGCGATTTCGGAGTCAGCACTACCAGCGGCTTGCGCAGCGGGCGGATCACCTGGCGACGCAGCAAGTGGTAGATCTGGGCCGGGGTAGTCGGCACGCACACCTGGATATTGTGCTCGGCGCACAACTGCAGGTAACGCTCCAGACGGGCCGAGGAGTGCTCAGGACCCTGACCTTCATAACCGTGTGGCAGCAACATGGTCAGACCGCACAGACGGCCCCACTTGTGCTCGCCGCTGGTGATGAACTGGTCGATAACCACCTGGGCACCGTTGGCGAAGTCGCCGAACTGGGCTTCCCAGATCACCAGCGCGTTAGGCGTGGTGGTCGAGTAACCGTATTCGAACGCCAGTACGGCCTCTTCGGACAGGAACGAATCGTACAAGTCGAAACGTGGCTGGCCTTCATACAAGTGCTGCAACGGGATGTAGGTGCCCGCGTCTTTCTGGTTGTGCAATACCGCGTGACGGTGCGAGAACGTACCACGGCCGATGTCCTGGCCGGTCATGCGGATCGGGTGACCTTCGAACGCCAGGGTCGCGTACGCCATGGTTTCAGCGTAACCCCAGTTGATCGGCAGGCCGCCGGCTTGCATCTTCTGACGGTCTTCGTAGATCTTCGCAACCTGGCGCTGTACCACGAAGCCTTCCGGGATTTCCAGCAGCTTGGCGGACAGTTCCTGCAGGGTTTTCAGATCGAACGAAGTGTCGTGGCGCGCAGTCCAGGCGTGGCCCAGGTATGGACGCCAGTCCACGAACAGCTCTTTGTTCGGTTCTTTGACCAGGCTTTTTACTACATGCAGACCGTTGTCCAGCGCGTTGCGGTACTCATCGATTTTCGCCTGAACACGCGCTTCATCCAGCACGCCGGCCTTGGTCAGGCTTTCGGCGTACAGCTCACGGGTGGTGCGCTGCTTGGAGATCTGCTGGTACATCAACGGCTGGGTGCCGCTAGGCTCATCCGCTTCGTTGTGACCGCGACGGCGGTAGCAAACCAGGTCGATGACCACGTCACGCTTGAACTGCATGCGGTAGTCAATGGCCAGTTGGGTCACGAACAATACGGCTTCCGGATCATCCCCATTCACATGGAGGATCGGCGCCTGGATCATCTTGGCAACGTCGGTCGCGTACTCGGTAGAGCGTGCGTCCAGCGGATTGCTGATGGTGAAACCCACCTGGTTGTTGATGACGATGTGAATGGTACCGCCGGTCTTGAAGCCGCGAGTCTGCGACATCTGGAACGTTTCCAGGACCACGCCTTGACCGGCGAATGCCGCGTCACCGTGGATGGAAATCGGCAGAACCTTCTCACCGGTGGAGTCGTTGCGACGATCCTGGCGAGCACGTACCGAACCCTCGACCACTGGAGAAACGATTTCCAGGTGGGATGGGTTGAACGCCATGGCCAGGTGGACTTCACCACCGGTGGTCATCACGTTGGACGAGAAGCCCTGGTGGTATTTAACGTCACCGGAACCCAGCTCGACCTTCTTCTTGCCTTCGAACTCGTCGAACAGCTCGCGCGGGTTCTTGCCGAAGGTGTTGACCAACACGTTCAGGCGACCACGGTGAGCCATGCCGATCACGATTTCCTTGGTGCCGTAGGAACCGGAACGCTGGATCAGCTCGTCAAGCATCGGAATCAGGCTCTCGCCGCCTTCCAGACCGAAACGCTTGGTGCCCGGGTATTTGGTGCCCAGGTATTTTTCAAGGCCTTCGGCAGCGGTGACGCGCTCAAGCAGGTGGCCACGTACATCGGCAGACAGCACCGGACGGCCACGCACGCCTTCCAGGCGATGCTGGAACCAGTGGCGCTGCTCGGAATCGGTGATGTGCGTAAATTCAGCGCCGATGGTGCGGCAATATGTCTGCTGCAACGCTTCGTGAATTTCGCGTAGGCTCGCTTCCTCTTTGCCGATGAACAGGTCGCCGGCACGGAAAATCGTATCAAGATCGGCATTGGTCAAGCCGTAGTGATTGATCGACAGGTCTGCAGGTGCAGGACGCTGCCACAGCCCCAGCGGATCAAGCTGGGCTGCCTGGTGGCCACGCATACGGTAGGCCTGGATCAGTCGCAATACTTCAACTTGCTTCTTCTCGTGCTCACTGCTCACGCTCCCGGCGGAAACCGGCTGGGCGCGGCGCTGGTTCTTTGCCAGCAGCACAAATTGATCGCGAATTGTTGCATGCGATACATCGGTGGCAGCGTTGCCGTCTGAAGACAACGTCTGAAATTTGGTGCGCCATTCTTCTGGCACAGCGTTAGGGTCGTGCAGGTAGAGCTCATAAAGCTCTTCCACATAGGCAGCGTTACCACCTGAAAGATAGCCGCTGTTCCACATGCGCTGCATCACGCTTTCTTGCATGCTTGGTCACCCTCGATTTGGGGACACCACCGGCGAAAACACCGAGTTTGCTTGCAAAAGGCCAAGTGCAGCGACCAAAACAAGCCACTTAGGATCACGCTGATAGTTCGGGTACCAACCCGAATGCCCCTGCTTGTCTCATTTCTTCAAAATAAGAGCTGCGGCTTTGTAAGTCGCTGCTCAAGTTAAAACTACGGCGCCGGTTGAAGCCTGCGCCGTAGCATTTACGGGCACAACGGTCCTGCTTTTACTACAACGTCTTACACGCCGCTTTGCAGCAGCATGTTCCGGATGTGACCAATGGCCTTAGTCGGGTTCAGGCCTTTGGGACATACGTTGACGCAGTTCATGATCCCGCGGCAGCGGAATACGCTGAACGGGTCATCCAGTGAAGCCAGACGCTCGGACGTCTTGGTGTCACGGCTGTCTGCCAGGAAGCGATAGGCTTGCAGCAGTGCAGCTGGACCCAGGAACTTGTCCGGGTTCCACCAGAAGGACGGGCAAGAAGTCGAGCAGCAAGCGCACAGGATGCACTCGTACAGACCATCGAGCTTCTCGCGCTCTTCCGGGGACTGCAGACGCTCGATGGCCGGAGCCGGCGTGTCGTTCTGCAGGAATGGCTTCACCTTCTCGTATTGCTTGTAGAAGATGCTCATATCGACGACCAGGTCACGGATAACCGGCAAACCTGGCAGTGGACGTACAACGAGCTTGTTCTTCTTGACCACGGCCGACAGCGGCGTGACACAAGCCAGGCCGTTTTTGCCGTTGATGTTCATGCCGTCGGAGCCGCAGACACCTTCACGGCAAGAGCGACGATAGGAGAAACCTTCGTCCTGCTCTTTGATCAGGGCCAGCACATCCAGCACCATCAGGTCTTTACCACCGGTATCGACCTCAAATTCCTGCATGAACGGCGCAGCGTCCTGATCAGGGTTGTAGCGATAAACACTGACTTTCAACATGGCAGCCACCCTTAGTAAGTCCGAATCTTCGGTTCAAACGTCGGAACCGTCTTCGGCGAGAAGTTCACGGCACGCTTGGTTACGCGCTTGTCACCCGGGAAGTACAGGGTGTGGCACAACCAGTTTTCGTCATCGCGATCTTCAAAGTCTTCACGAGCGTGGGCACCACGGGATTCTTTACGAACCTCGGCGGCAATCGCAGTCGCTTCAGCCACTTCCAGCAGGTTTTGCAGCTCAAGGGCTTCGATACGAGCGGTGTTGAACGCCTGGCTCTTATCGTTGATCTTGACGTTGGCGATCCGCTTGCGCAGGTCAGCCAGCTGGGCAATACCCTTCTGCATGTATTCGCCAGTACGGAATACACCGAAGTAGTTCTGCATGCAGCTTTGCAGCTCGCGACGCAGGGTTGCTACGTCTTCGCCATCAGTGCGCTCGTTCAGCGCGTTCAGGCGAGCCAGGGCAGCCTCGATATTGGCGTCGGTCGCGTCATCGTATTCGATGCCGTCGGTCAGGGCTTTTTCCAGGTGCAGGCCGGCAGCGCGGCCGAATACCACCAGGTCGAGCAGCGAGTTGCCGCCCAGACGGTTGGCACCGTGAACCGATACGCAAGCCACTTCGCCTACAGCGAACAGACCATGGATGATCTCGTCCACGCCTTCGGCGTTCTGGGTGATCGCCTGGCCATGAATGTTGGTCGGCACGCCGCCCATCATATAGTGGCAAGTTGGAACTACTGGTACTGGAGCAACTACCGGGTCAACGTGTGCGAAAGTCTTGGACAGTTCGCAGATACCTGGCAGGCGGCTGTGCAGCACTTCTTCGCCCAGGTGATCGAGCTTGAGCATCACGTGGTCGCCGTTCGGGCCGCAACCGTTGCCGGCGATGATTTCTTTAACCATCGAACGGGCAACCACATCACGACCGGCAAGGTCCTTGGCGTTCGGAGCATAACGCTCCATGAAACGCTCGCCGTGCTTGTTGATCAGGTAACCGCCTTCACCACGGCAGCCTTCTGTAACCAGTACACCGGCGCCGGCGATGCCGGTTGGGTGGAACTGCCACATTTCGATGTCTTGTACCGGAACGCCTGCACGCAGGGCCATGCCAACGCCGTCGCCGGTGTTGATCAGGGCGTTGGTGGTCGAAGCATAGATACGACCTGCACCGCCAGTCGCCAGAACGGTAGCCTTGGCGCGGATGTAGGTGGTTTCACCGGTTTCGATGCAGATAGCGATCACGCCGACGAATGCGCCGTCCTGGTTCTTCACCAGGTCAACTGCGTAGTACTCGTTCAGGAACGTGGTGCCGGCTTTCAGGTTGCCCTGATAAAGGGTGTGCAGCAGTGCGTGACCGGTACGGTCGGATGCCGCGCAGGTACGGGCAGCCTGGCCGCCTTTACCGTAATCCTTGGACTGGCCGCCGAATGGACGCTGGTAGATACGCCCCTGTTCGGTGCGGGAGAACGGCAGACCCATGTGGTCCAGCTCGAATACCGCAGCCGGGCCTTCCTGACACATGTACTCGATAGCGTCCTGGTCACCGATATAGTCGGAACCCTTGACGGTATCGTACATGTGCCAGCGCCAGTCATCGTTCGGATCCGCAGAAGCGATGGCGCAGGTGATGCCACCCTGGGCCGATACGGTGTGGGAACGGGTCGGGAACACCTTGGTGATCACGGCTGTCTTGTGACCGCCCTGGGCCAGCTGCAGTGCAGCGCGCATGCCGGCGCCGCCACCACCAATAATGATGGCGTCAAAAGAAATCGTTGGAATGTTAGCCATGAATCAGATACCCCAGAGAATCTGCACACCCCAGACGAAGTAAGCGAACATCGCGACGCCGCATACTGCCTGGAAAAGGAAACGTACTGCAGTCGCGGACTTGCCCAGCGCCATCGGCGTCAGGTAGTCGGTCGCGATGGTCCACATGCCGACCCAGGCGTGAGCGCCCAGGGCCACAAGGGCGAGCAGACTGAAGATACGCATCCCGTTGTGGGAGAACAGACCGTGCCATTGGGCGTAGCCAATGCCAGGGTTTGCAACGAGGTACCCGATCAGGAAAATGAAATAAGCCGCGAGAACGACCGCAGACACTCGTTGTGCCATCCAGTCATAGAGGCCCGAACGCGAAAGGTTCGTAACGCTGGTTACCATATCCAAACTCCTGCCAGAACGATCAGCACCACGGAAATGGCGATGATGATTTTCGAGCCCAGGCGGCCGCCTTCCAGCGTCTCACCGATGCCCATGTCCATGATCAAGTGGCGCACACCGGCTACCAGGTGATACAGCAGAGCGGACAGGAGGCCCCATGCTACGAACTTGGCCAGCGGGCTGGTCAAGCATGCCTTCACCTCGGCGTATCCTTCCTCGGAACCCAGGGATTTGCTCAATGCATAAAGCATGATGCCCAAGCCCAGGAACAGGATGATGCCGGAAACACGGTGCAGGAACGACGTAACGCCGGTGATGGGGAGTTTGATGGTCCTTAGGTCTAGGTTTACAGGTCGTTGGCTATTCACGGCTTTTTTTCACACTGAAGAGCCCCTAACAATCAGGGCAAAGTTGTTGGGGAGTGCACTGGTCAGGTAAGCACCACCCAGGGAGTGCGACCCCCAATGAAAGCAAGCCCAAAAGCCCTTGGCGGTCGGTGGCCGAGTATAGACAGTTAGGCTACTAATGACAACGCGCGCTCCTCACCCTAATAGCTGATTGCGCTGACGGGATAAAAGGCGTAAACGGCAGGCAATTTCGAGGAAAAAGTACGGTTAAAGCCTTCTGGGGCAAGACTTTAGGCAAATTGACATCTGGATTTATATCAATATAGTGGTGCGGGCCCTGCGTGGGGGGTCTGTCTGATGATTTGAAGCATAAATAGGAGGCCACATGGCTGACAAAAAAGCGCAGTTGATCATCGAGGGCGCAGCCCCCGTCGAGCTGCCCATTTTAACCGGCACCGTTGGTCCCGATGTTATCGACGTACGGGGCCTGACGGCCACGGGCCGTTTCACTTTCGACCCAGGCTTCATGTCGACCGCTTCTTGCGAGTCGAAGATTACCTATATCGATGGCGATAATGGCATTTTGCTACATCGCGGCTACCCGATCGAACAACTGGCCGAGAAATCGGACTACCTGGAAACCTGCTACCTGCTGCTAAATGGCGAATTGCCAACAGCCGAGCAAAAGGCCCAGTTTGTCAGCACCGTGAAGAACCACACCATGGTTCACGAGCAGTTGAAGACCTTCTTCAACGGCTTCCGTCGCGACGCCCACCCGATGGCCGTCATGTGCGGTGTAGTCGGCGCCCTGTCGGCCTTCTATCACGACTCCCTGGACATCAATAACCCGCAGCATCGCGAAATCTCCGCGATCCGCCTGGTTGCGAAGATGCCCACCCTGGCCGCAATGGTTTACAAGTACTCCATGGGCCAGCCCATGATGTACCCGCGCAACGACCTGACGTATGCGGAAAACTTCCTGCACATGATGTTCAACACCCCGTGCGAGATCAAACCGATCAGCCCGGTGCTGGCCAAGGCCATGGACCGGATCTTCATCCTCCATGCCGACCACGAACAGAACGCCTCGACGTCCACCGTGCGTCTGGCAGGCTCCTCGGGTGCCAATCCGTTCGCCTGTATCGCCGCCGGCATCGCCGCACTGTGGGGCCCTGCCCACGGCGGTGCGAACGAAGCCGTATTGACCATGCTCGATGAAATCGGCGATGTGTCCAACATCGACAAGTTCATCGCCAAGGCCAAGGACAAGAACGATCCGTTCAAGCTGATGGGCTTCGGCCACCGGGTCTACAAGAACCGCGACCCGCGCGCCACCGTCATGAAGCAGACCTGCGACGAAGTGCTGAAGGAACTGGGCATCAACAACGATCCGCAACTCGAACTGGCCATGCGCCTGGAAGAGATCGCACTGACCGACCCGTACTTCATCGAGCGCTCGCTGTACCCGAACGTCGACTTCTACTCGGGGATCATCCTCAAGGCGATCGGCATTCCAACCAGCATGTTCACCGTGATCTTCGCCCTGGCGCGGACCGTGGGCTGGATCTCCCACTGGAAAGAAATGCTCTCCAGCCCGTACAAGATTGGCCGCCCGCGCCAGCTGTACACCGGCTACGAGTCGCGTGACATTACCAAGCTGGAAGACCGCAAGTAAGCATTCAACTGCTTAGCTGCATTGAGAACGGCCTCCCTTAGTGGAGGCCGTTTTTGTTTGTGCTGCCTTACAGACCGCTTTCGCGAGCAAGCCCGCTCCCACAGTTGACCACATTTCAAAGGATGAACGCGGTCAACTGTGGGAGCGGGCTTGCTCGCGAAAGCAATAGCCCAGGCAACACAGAACCCCAGGCAAAAAAATACCCCGGCCTTTCGACCGGGGCATTTCTTATTGAGCTACAAGCTTAGTGGTTAACCGCCCCGCTCGCCCCCAGACCAGTCTGCGAACGCACAAACTGCGGGAAGTACAGCGCACGCTCTTTCACCGCCGCCGCCGACTTGTCGGTGATGGAGAAGAACCAGATACCCACGAACGCGATGATCATCGAGAACAGCGCCGGGTATTCGTACGGGAAGATCGCTTTTTCATGGTGCAGGATCGAGACCCAGATGGTTGGACCCAGGATCATCAAGCCAACAGCGCTGACCAGGCCCAGCCAGCCGCCAATCATCGCGCCACGGGTGGTGAGGTTCTTCCAGTACATGGAAAGCAGCAACACCGGGAAGTTACAGCTGGCAGCAATGGAGAACGCCAGGCCGACCATGAACGCAATGTTCTGGCTTTCGAACAGGATACCCAAGCCAATCGCCAGGACTGCCAGGGCGATAGTGGTGATCTTCGACACGCGAATCTCATCCTTCTCGTTGGCCTTGCCCTTCTTGATCACGCTGGCATACAGGTCATGGGACACCGCCGAAGCACCGGCCAGGGTCAAGCCGGCAACCACCGCGAGGATGGTGGCAAACGCCACGGCCGAGATGAAGCCCAGGAAGATACTGCCGCCCACCGCGTTGGCCAGGTGCACCGCCGCCATGTTGTTACCGCCCAACAGAGCGCCTGCTGCATCCTTGAACGCCGGGTTGGTGCTGACCAGCAGAATCGCGCCGAAGCCGATGATAAAGGTCAGGATATAGAAGTAGCCGATGAAGCCTGTGGCATACAGCACGCTCTTGCGGGCTTCTTTAGCGTCACTCACGGTGAAGAAGCGCATCAGGATATGTGGCAGGCCAGCGGTACCGAACATCAGGGCCAGGCCCAGGGAGAACGCCGAGATCGGATCTTTCACCAGGCCGCCAGGACTCATGATCGCCTCACCTTTAGGGTGAACCTTGATCGCCTCGGAGAACAGCATGTTGAAGTCGAAGTTGACGTGCTTCATCACCATCAGCGCCATGAAAGAGGCACCGGACAGCAGCAGCACTGCCTTGATGATCTGCACCCAGGTGGTGGCCAGCATGCCGCCGAACAACACATAAAGGCACATCAAGATACCCACCAGGATCACCGCCACATGGTAATCAAGGCCGAACAGCAGTTGGATCAGCTTGCCCGCGCCGACCATCTGCGCGATCAGGTAGAACGCCACCACCACCAGCGAACCGCAAGCCGACAGGCTGCGGATCTGGGTTTGCCCGAGGCGGTAGGACGCCACGTCGGCAAACGTGTACTTGCCCAGGTTACGCAGGCGCTCGGCGATCAGGAACAGAATGATCGGCCAGCCCACCAGGAAGCCGATCGAGTAGATCAGGCCATCGTAGCCAGAGGTGAACACCAGCGCGGAAATCCCCAGGAAGGACGCCGCCGACATGTAGTCGCCAGCAATCGCCAGGCCGTTCTGGAAACCGGTGATCTTGCCACCAGCGGCATAGTAGTCGGCCGCCGAGTTGTTACGTTTGGACGCCCAGTAGGTAATGCACAATGTTGCGCCGACAAAGGCGACAAACATCAGGATCGCCGCAATGTTCAGCGGTTGCTTGTGCACTTCACCGGTCAATGCGTCCGCCGCCCAAACGGCAGGAGCAAAAAGCGAAGCGCCGAATACAGCCAATAGACGACGGATCATTGCGCAGCCTCCTTGAGAATCGCATTGTTCAGGTCGTCGAATTCGCCATTGGCGCGTCGCACGTAGATGCCTGTGAGAACGAAGGCCGAGACAATCAGCCCGACCCCGATAGGGATTCCCCAGGTTATGGACGATTCAGGACTGATCTTGGCGCCCAGGACTTGCGGTCCATAGGCGATCAACAGGATAAATCCGGAGTACAGCCCAAGCATGATCGCCGAGAGAATCCAGGCGAACTTTTCCCTTTTTCTCACCAGCTCCTTGAAGCGCGGGCTGTTTTGAATCGAGAGGTAAATGCTGTCGTTCATTGTTTTTATCCTCGCAGCACAGCTTTTTTATTATTGGAACGTATCCACTGTATGCGGCTGCAGGACAGGTTCCAGACGACCTTAGTCTTAGAACCAGTGTAGCGAGGGTTTGGCAGGGGCTAGAAACAATTGCGCGAGCGAGCTTATGTGGCAGCGGGCTTGCCCGCGATGGCGGTGAATCAGTCAGGTACCCATCAACTGACCCACCGTAATCGCGGGCAAGCCCGCTCCTACACAAAGTGCGTTCCCACCGTTTTTGGGGGTGTTACGGAGCGGTCCACTCGGCCACACGCTCAGGGTGTTTGGCCACCCAATCCTTGGCCGCCACATCAGGCTTGGCACCTTCCTGGATGGCCAGCATGACTTCGCCGATTTCATCCTTGGAGGCCCACTGGAATTTCTTCAGGAACGCCGCGACTTCCGGGGCTTTCTTTTCCAGGCCCTTGCTGCCGATGCTATTAACCGTCTCGGCGGCGCCATAGATGCCTTTGGGATCATCAAGAAAGCGCAGTTTCCACTTGGCGAACATCCAGTGCGGCACCCAGCCGGTCACTGCGATGGAGTCTTGCTTGTCTTCGGCACGGGTCAATTCGGCGATCATTGCCGCCCCGGAACTGGCTTGCAGCTTGTAGTCCAGGCCGTATTGCTTGATGGCTTCGTCGGTCTTGAGCATCACGCCTGAACCGGCATCGATGCCCACGATCTTGTTTTTGAAGGTGGTGTCGGTCTTCAAGTCCTCGATGGACTTGGCCTTGACGTACTCCGGCACGATCAAGCCGATCTTCGCATCCTTGAAGTTGGGGCCATAGTCGACCACCTTGTCCTTGTTCTTGGTCCAGTACTCACCATGGGTCACCGGCAGCCAGGCCGAAAGCATGGCGTCGAGCTTGCCGGTGGCCACGCCCTGCCACATGATCCCGGTGGCAACCGCCTGCAGTTTCACGTCATAGCCGAGCTTTTGCCTGATCACTTCAGCCGCCACGTGGGTGGTGGCGACACTGTCCGACCAGCCGTCCACATAGCCGATGCTCAGGGTCTTGCTGTCGGCGCTGGCCAGTGTGGAACCCATCGCAACTACCAACGTGGCAGCTGCGCCCAAGAGTCGTCGCATCTTCATAGTGCTTCCCCGAAAGTGCTGCGCCCGGCGGATGCCGAGCGACGTCAACCTGTTGTCAGGTGGTGCCTTTGGATCATCAACCTGCCGCCCCTGCGGACCTGCTCTGACTACGACCTCAGCGGAGCAAGAAACGACATCACAAAGCCAGCAGGACAATTTGTAGGAACTCGCGTCAAAATCCCGCTCGAACTTTGCATGTCAAAATTATGCGGCTCCACTGAAAACCGGCAAATGCAGGTAAGATGCGCGCCTTTGCTCCTACACGGCCTGACCATGACCGCGACTGCCCGTTTCCCCTTCCTGCCTTATATATTTGCCTTGCTGCTCGGCCTGTTCGCACTCGGTGGCTACTGGTATGGCCTCGGCCAGCCAGTGGTACTGCCGGATGTGGCCAGCGCCAGCCACAAGCTGCAATGCGCGTCCTACACGCCCTTCGACAAGGACCAATCGCCGTTCGACCAGCCGTTCAAACTGCGCCCCGAGCGCATGGACGCCGACCTGGCACTGCTGGCCACGCGCTTTGAGTGCATCCGCACCTACTCCATGACCGGCCTCGAAGCCCTGCCGGACCTGGCGCGCAAACACGGCCTGAAGTTGATGATCGGTGCCTGGATCAACAGCAACCCGGTGGACAATGCCAAGGAAGTCGACCTGCTGATCGCCTCGGCCAACGCCAACCCTGACGTGGTCACGTCGGTGATCGTCGGCAATGAAGCGCTGCTGCGCAAGGAAATCACCGCCACGCAACTGGTGAAGCTGATCGAAAAGGTCAAAAGCCAGATCCAGCAGCCGGTCACCTACGCCGACGTCTGGGAGTTCTGGCTGCAACACCCGGAAATCGCCCCGGCGGTGGATTTCCTGACCATCCACCTGTTGCCGTATTGGGAAGATGACCCTGCCGGCATCGACCAGGCCCTGCGCCATGTCGGTGATATCCGTCAGACCTTCGGCAACCGCTTCGCCCCCAAGGACGTGATGATTGGCGAAACCGGCTGGCCCAGCGAAGGCCGCCAGCGGGAAACCGCCGTGCCGAGCAGAGTCAACGAAGCCAAGTTCATTCGCGGTTTTGTCGCCATGGCCGAAGCCAATGGCTGGCACTACAACCTGATCGAGGCCTTTGACCAACCGTGGAAACGCGCCAGCGAAGGTGCGGTTGGCGGTTACTGGGGCCTGTTTGACGCCGATCGCCAGGACAAGGGCATCCTCGCAGGCCCAGTCACCAACGTGCCGTACTGGCCGCTATGGCTGGGCGTTGGCGGGCTGATCCTGCTGGGCACCCTGGCGCTCGGCGGACGGGTTCGCAGCACCCGGGCCGCGCTGTTGCTGCCGCTGTTGGGTGCGGTCGCGGCGGGTTCGATTGGCAGTTGGGCCGAACTGACCCGGGTGACCGCGCGTTTCACTGATGAATGGATCTGGGCCGGGCTGTTGCTGGCCCTTAACCTGTTGGTGCTGGCCCATGGGGCCCTGGCCTTGAGCGCTCGCCAGGGTTGGCGCGACCGGGCTTTCGCCTGGCTGGAGCAACGCGCCGGCTGGCTGATCGCATTTGCCGGGTTCGCCACGGCGGTGATGATGCTGGCGCTGGTATTCGACCCGCGTTACCGCAGCTTCCCCAGCGCCGCCCTGCTACTGCCAGCCCTGGTTTACCTGTTGCGCCCGGTCAACGGGCCACGCCGGGAAATTGCCCTGCTGACCTTCATCATCGGTGCCGGCATTGCCCCGCAGCTGTATCGCGAAGGCTTGATGAACCAGCAGGCCCTGGGTTGGGCGCTGGTCAGTGGGTTGATGGTTGCAGCCTTGTGGCGTTGCCTGCGGGTGCGCAACGCCTGAGATCGCTATCGCACCGCTCCCACATTTTGATCTGTGAATACATTCAAATGTGGGAGCTGGCTGCCTGCGGTTGGCCCTATCAGACAGCCCGAGCCGCCCTGACCAACCGCAACCCGGCAATCACCAACGCAAACACCGCAAAATTGGTGTTGTACAACGCCAGCGCCGGAATCCCGAACGCCAGCCCCAGCACCGCCAAGCCCCATCCCGCGCGGCCGGGCAGCAAAAACGCGAGCACCGACGTGACCAGCGCCGCCCAGCCCATGACCTTGAAGTGGATCATCAGCCCCAGGTTGGCCCGCAACTGGCACTCCCAGCGGCTGGCGTCCTCGGCGCAGATGCCCACCCACTGCCCATCCTCCATAAACCCATAACGGGCGCCATAACTGGCAGCCAGCCATAACGGCAAGGCCAACAGCAGCAGAATCAGCGGCAAACGAGGGGACATAAGGGCACTCCGATAGGCGAAAACGGCGCCCAGCTTAATCTCCCCGGGGCCATTGGCAAGGGCTGCACACAGATAACTATTCATCAAAGCGTGCCAAAGTGTATCGTCTGGCTACTATTAGCTCGATTCCTACGCTTATTTCCGATATTTAGTGCCGATGGCTGGCACTTCGGCGATAGCGCGGTGGTCATAGCCTGCGAACTTCATTCAGCACGTTTTCCTCTTAGGGATTTAGTCATGCTCCGTTCCTTGCGCTGCGCTGCCCTGTTGGGTGGCCTTTTTTTGAGTGCGTCAGCACTGGCGGTCGATGTCGATCCGGCCAGCTATGGCTACCCTTTGACCAACCCGTTCGAGGCGACCATCGCCACGACACCACCGGACCTGCGGCCGGATCTGCCATCCATCGATGACATCAACCAGTCCGACTACACCCTGACCATGCGCCCGGAGCGTGAATTCAGCCTGCCCGACAACTTCTGGCCGGTGAAGAAGCTCACCTACCGCATTGCCAAGCAAGACCGCGCCGCGCCGCTGATCTTCCTGATCGCCGGCACCGGTGCACGCTTTGACAGCAGCCTCAACGAATACCTGAAAAAGCTGTACTACAAGGCCGGCTACCATGTCGTCCAATTGTCATCGCCCACCAGCTTCGACTTCATCAGCGCCGCCTCGCGCTTTGCCACGCCCGGCATCACCCAGGAAGACGCCGAGGACATGTACCGCGTGATGCAGGCCGTACGCGCGCAAAACGCCTCGTTGCCCGTCACCGACTTCTACCTCACCGGCTACAGCCTGGGCGCGCTGGACGCAGCGTTCGTCAGCAAGCTGGACGAAACCCGCCGCAGCTTCAACTTCAAGAAAGTGTTGCTGCTCAACCCGCCGGTCAACCTCTACACCTCCATCACCAACCTCGACAAACTGGTGCAGACCGAGGTCAAGGGCATCAACAACAGCACCACCTTCTATGAACTGGTGTTGAACAAACTGACCCGCTACTTCCAGCAAAAAGGCTACATCGACCTCAACGACGCCCTGCTCTACGACTTCCAGAGCTCCAAGGAGCACCTGACCAACGAGCAGATGGCGATGCTGATCGGCACCTCGTTCCGCTTCTCGGCGGCGGATATCGCCTTCACCTCGGACCTGATCAACCGCCGCGGCCTGATCATCCCACCCAAGTACCCGATTACCGAAAGCACCAGCCTCACGCCGTTCCTCAAGCGTGCGCTGCAATGTGATTTCGACTGCTACCTCACCGAACAAGTGATCCCGATGTGGCGCGCCCGCTCCGACGGCGGCAGCCTGCTGCAACTGATCGACCAGGTCAGCCTGTACGCCCTTGAGGATTACCTGCGCGACAGCCCGAAAATCGCCGTGATGCACAACGCCGACGACGTGATCCTCGGCCCCGGCGACCTGGGCTTCCTGCGCAAGACCTTCGGCGATCGCTTGACCGTCTACCCACTGGGCGGCCACTGCGGCAACCTCAATTACCGCGTCAACGCCGACGCCATGCTGGAGTTCTTCCGTGGCTAAACATCTCCTGCTTCTTGCGGCCTTACTCTGCGCAGGCGTTGCCCACGCGGACAACAGCAAGGCTCACGCACCGACCGTGGTCGACCAGGATGGCTTCAAGGAGCCCTTGAGCAAACTCAAGTTCAACCCTGGCCTGGACCAGCGCGAGTTCGAGCGCTCGACCCTCAACGCCCTCAACGTCTACGACCCGCTGGAGTCGTGGAACCGTCGGGTGTACCACTTCAACTATCGCTTCGACCAATGGGTATTCCTGCCGGTGGTCGACGGTTATCGCTACGTCACCCCAAGCTTCCTGCGCACCGGCGTCAGCAACTTCTTCAACAACCTGGGCGATGTGCCCAACCTGATGAACAGCCTGCTGCAACTCAAGGGCCACCGCTCCCTGGAAACCACCGGCCGCCTGCTGGTCAACACCACCCTCGGCATCGCCGGCCTGTGGGACCCGGCCACCGCCATGGGCCTGCCGCGCCAGAGCGAAGATTTCGGCCAGACCCTGGGCTTCTACGGCGTTCCCGGCGGCGCCTACCTGATCCTGCCGATCCTCGGCCCGTCCAACCTGCGCGACACCGGCGGCCTGTTGGTGGACTACACCGCAGAAACCCAGATCAACTACCTCAACGTCGCCGAAGTCAGCTCCAACCACCCGGAAATCTGGGCCCTGCGTGCGGTGGACAAGCGCTACCAGACGAGCTTTCGCTACGGCCAGATGAACTCGCCGTTCGAGTATGAAAAAGTGCGGTATGTGTATACCGAGTCGCGTAAGTTGCAGATTGCCGAGTAACTTTATCAAGCGTGCAAAAAAGGCCATCGAAACGTTCGATGGCCTTTTTTTCAACCGTCAGCAGCCCCCCCCTCGGAACCAGTTCGTACACCCTTGCCACTTAAAGTCCAGGCCCCCATGCAGATAAGCCCGACACAAAACAGGCTGACCACACTCTGCCCACCTCGAACTTTCCAGTGGAACTTCAACATGACGATATCGGTTTCCCAACCCCCCATCACGGCACCCAGCACCCCCGCTACTCCCGCCGCAGAGTCCCAAGCCTCAACAAAACCTTCTCTGGACGCCCCCAGAGGCGCCTATGGTCGACCGGCCGGCGATGATCGCAGCGCAGGACAAATCTTCAAGGACACGCCGATCCTCAAGGACATCCTCAAGCAAGACGGTCCTTTCGCGAGCAACTTCATCAATCAGCTCAAGCAGCAAACCGGCGATTGGGGCGCAGCCAATCGAAACCCCGACTCACGCGCCAACGCCGCCTATAACCTGGCGCAAGTGGCAACCTACATTGATGGCCGCGAAGGCTTGGAGCGTCAGGGCCCGAGCCAGCAAAGCGATCAGCACGTTCAGGGTTTCGGCCAGTTCGGCAGTGTTTCAGCAGGCTCGGAAGCGCAACTGCTCAAGGCATTCAGCGAAAAAGGTTACAGCGCGTTGCAATAGCACCTAACCCCTCAAGGCACGCCACGCCTTGCTCGCCACCGACACCAGCGCCAGCACCACCGCCCCGGCGATGATCCCCGCGATGGCATTGAGCAAGGTCGGCATCAGCCAGCTGATGCCACCGATGCTCTGGCTCACACTCTCAATCCAGTGATGCACCACCGGCACGCCGTGGGTCAGGATGCCGCCACCGACCATGAACATCGCCGCCGTGCCGATCACCGACAGGCTTTTCATCATGTACGGTGTGGTTCGTACAAACCCGTTGCCGATATCGCGCACCAGTTGGCCGGGCTTTTGCGCCATCCACAGGCCCAGGTCGTCGAGCTTGACGATACCGGCGACCAGGCCGTACACGCCGATGGTCATGACCAGAGCGATGCCCGACAGCACGATAACTTGCTGCATCAACGGTGCATCAGCCACGGTGCCCAGGGTGATGGCGATGATTTCGGCAGAGAGGATAAAGTCGGTGCGGATCGCGCCCTTGATCTTGTCTTTCTCGAACGCCACCAGGTCGGTTGCGGGGTCGGCCACGGCTTCGACCAACTGGGCATGTGCAGCCTGATCATCGGCCTTGCTGTGCAGGAATTTATGGGCGAGTTTTTCAAAGCCTTCGAAACACAGATAAGCGCCGCCGAGCATCAACAGTGGCGTGACCGCCCATGGCGCGAAGGCGCTGATCAATAGCGCGGCGGGAACCAGGATCAGCTTGTTGATAAACGAGCCCTTGGCAACGGCCCACACCACCGGGATTTCCCGCTCGGCGCGTACACCAGAAACCTGCTGCGCATTGAGCGCCAAGTCATCCCCCAGCACCCCGGCGGTTTTCTTGGCGGCCATTTTGGTCATCAAGGCCACGTCATCGAGGACGGCGGCGATGTCATCGATCAATACCAACAAGCTGCTTCCTGCCATGAATCGGACGTCCTAAATGTGGGATATTTCGCAGCATAGCGTGGTACAAAGCGTCGCGGGCAGATTCTTGAGGCGCGCGGATCGCCGGTGCTACCATGCGCAACCGCCTGTCCTGGCAAGGAATCATCTGGTCTATGAGCACCATTCGCGAGCGCAACAAAGAACTGATCCTGCGGGCTGCCAGCGAGGAGTTTGCCGACAAGGGCTTCGCCGCGACCAAAACCAGCGACATCGCCGCCAAGGCCGGGCTGCCCAAGCCCAACGTTTATTACTACTTCAAGTCCAAGGACAACCTCTACCGCGAGGTGCTCGAAAGCATCATCGAGCCAATCCTGGCCGCCTCCACTCCCTTCAACCCGGACGGTGACCCCAAGCAGGTGCTGAGCGGCTATATCCGCTCGAAAATCAGCATCTCCCGCGACCTGCCCTTTGCCTCGAAAGTGTTCGCCAGCGAAATCATGCACGGCGCCCCGCACCTGAGCCCCGAGCAGGTGCAGCAACTCAACGCCCAGGCCAAGCACAATATCGATTGCATCCAGAGCTGGGTCGATCGCGGCCTGATCGCCGCCATTGATCCTCATCACCTGATGTTCAGCATCTGGGCAGCGACCCAGACCTATGCAGACTTTGACTGGCAGATCTCGGCGGTGACCGGCAAGGCCAAGCTGGATGAGGCCGATTATGAAGCGGCGGCGCAGACGATTATTCGGTTGGTGTTGAAGGGGTGTGAGCCGGACTGATGGACTGTGGTGTGGCTATCGCAGGCAAGCCAGCTCCCACAGGTCCCGTGCCAGACACAAAATGTACAAACACCGAAAGTCCACTGTGGGAGCGGGCTTGCCCGCGATAGCATCGCTCAGACACATCCTGCCAAAAGCCTGCTCACCCAACTCAGCCTCCCAGATCTAGCCTCTCAGAACACCTTCTGGAGAGGGGCAATGGAATGCCTGACCTACCTGCATCAAACCGCCTGCGCATCGGGCGCTACAACGAACCTAATCAAATCTATCACCTCACCACCAATACACTGGATCGCACCCCGATATTCGAGGATTTCAGATTAGGTCGATTGGTGGTTCAGCAATTCATAATCGCTCAAAGGCAAGGGTTAGCGACTTCGCTGGCCTGGGTAGTCATGCCTGATCACTTCCATTGGCTGATTTCACTGGATAAGGGCTCTCTGGCCGATTTGATGCGCCAGGTGAAATCCAAGAGCACCCGGGTGGTCAATGCAGTAGCTGGTCGACAGGGACGCCTGTGGCAACCCGGCTTTTATGATCATGCTGTGCGCCGGGAAGAAAGCCTTGAAGGCATCGCTCGATACATCGTCGCAAATCCTCTAAGAGCAGGACTTGTCAAAAAATATGGTGACTACCCGCTTTGGGATGCCATTTGGCTTTGACTTGAGACCTATTCGCCTGCATCGCAGGCAAGCCAGCTCCCACATTTTTACCGAGTTCACAGGTCAAAATGTGGGAGCGGGCTTGCTCGCGACGAGGTTCTTACAAGCCCGGAGAAATCAAGCACTCACCCCCGCATCCGCCAACAACCCCACCCCTTCAATCGCGCTGATCGCGCATTGCTCATCAATATCCGACGTATCCCCACTGATCCCGATCGCCCCCAGCACCACCCCCGCCTGATCCCGAATCAACACCCCGCCCGGCGCCGGCACCACGCCGCCCTGCCCCAGGCTGTTCAGTGCAGCGATAAATGCCGGCCGTTGCTGGGCATCCAGCGCCAGCAAACGCGAGCCCTTGCCCAGGGCAATCGCGCCCCAGGCCTTGCCGATAGCAATTTGCGGGCGCAGCAGGCTGGCGCCGTCTTCCCGTTGCAGGGTGATCAGGTGCCCGCCGCTGTCGAGCACTGCGATGGTCAGCGGTGCAGCGGCAATGGTGCGGCCTGCGGTGATGGCCTGGCTGACCAGGTTGACTGCGACTTTCAAGGTTAGAGCGCTCATGGGTGCCGTCCTTATCTTGTTATTGAGAAAGCCTTGGGGCTCTGATTGATCAGAAGCCGGATGCAACAAATAGAACACAATAGATTTATTTTTTGTATACAATATTTCGAAACATACGCACCACACGTCGAAATACTCCCGCTAAAAAGCCTTCCGACGAATGCACAGGCCCGAGAATAAAATGGATTGACCTGCGTAGCTCGCCGTGAATACACTTTGAAGCAACACCACTTGTATACAATTACAAAACGCAAGAGGCACCAAAACCATGAGCAAAATGAGAGCAATCGAAGCCGCTGTCCTGGTGATGCGTCGTGAGGGTGTAGATACCGCCTTCGGCATCCCAGGCGCTGCGATCAACCCGTTGTATTCGGCCCTGCAAAAGGTCGGCGGCATCGATCACGTCCTCGCTCGCCACGTGGAAGGCGCTTCGCACATGGCCGAGGGGTATACCCGCACCAAGGCCGGCAATATCGGCGTGTGCATCGGCACTTCGGGCCCGGCGGGCACCGACATGGTCACCGGCCTGTACAGCGCCTCGGCCGATTCGATCCCGATCCTGTGCATCACCGGGCAAGCGCCCCGTGCCCGCATGCACAAGGAAGACTTCCAGGCCGTGGACATCACCAGTATCGTCAAGCCAGTGACCAAGTGGGCAACCACCGTGCTGGAACCTGGCCAGGTGCCGTATGCGTTCCAGAAAGCCTTCTATGAAATGCGCTCCGGCCGCCCCGGCCCGGTGCTGATCGACTTGCCATTCGATGTGCAGATGGCCGAGATCGAGTTCGACATCGACGCCTACCAGCCACTGCCCCTGGCCAAGCCACTGGCCACGCGGATCCAGATCGAGAAGGCCCTGGCGATGCTCGATCAGGCCGAGCGCCCGCTGCTGGTCAGCGGTGGCGGCGTGATCAATGCCGACGCCAGCGAACTGTTGGTGGAATTCGCCGAGATGACCGGTATCCCGGTGATCCCGACGCTGATGGGCTGGGGCACCATTCCCGACGATCACCCGCTGATGGTGGGCATGGTCGGCCTGCAAACCTCGCACCGTTATGGCAACGCTACGATGCTCAAGTCCGACGTGGTCCTGGGTGTCGGCAACCGTTGGGCCAACCGTCACACCGGCTCGGTGGAGGTGTACACCGAGGGTCGCAAGTTCATTCACGTCGACATCGAACCGACGCAAATCGGTCGGGTGTTCACCCCGGACCTGGGCATCGTGTCCGACGCCGGTGCCGCGCTGACGATGTTTATCGAAGTGGCCCGCGAGTGGAAAGCCGCCGGCAAGCTCAAGGACCGCAGCGCCTGGCTGCACGATTGCCAGCAGCGCAAAGCCACCCTGCACCGCAAGACCCACTTCGACAACGTTCCGGTTAAGCCGCAACGGGTGTACGAAGAGATGAACCAGGTGTTCGGCAAAGACACCTGCTACGTCAGCACCATCGGCCTGTCGCAGATTGCCGGTGCGCAGTTCCTGCACGTCTACAAGCCACGCCACTGGATCAACTGCGGCCAGGCCGGCCCGCTGGGCTGGACCATCCCCGCTGCGCTGGGCGTGGTCAAGGCCGACCCGAGCCGCAAGGTAGTGGCGCTGTCCGGCGACTATGACTTCCAGTTCATGATCGAAGAGCTGGCCGTGGGCGCGCAGTTCAAGCTGCCGTACATCCACGTGGTGGTGAACAACTCCTACCTGGGGCTGATCCGCCAGGCCCAACGCGGGTTTGAAATGGACTACTGCGTACAGTTGTCTTTCGACAACCTCAACGCCCCGGAACTCAACGGTTATGGCGTCGACCACGTTGCCGTCGCCGAAGGCCTGGGTTGCAAGGCCCTGCGTGTGTTCGAGCCGGGCCAGATCCAGCCCGCGCTGCGCAAGGCCCAGGAAATGATCGAAGAGTTCAAGGTGCCGGTGATTGTCGAGATCATCTTGGAGCGCGTGACCAATATTTCCATGGGCACCGAGATCAACGCCGTCAATGAATTCGAAGATCTGGCACTGGTGGGCAACGACGCACCCACTGCCATTTCATTGCTCGATTAAGGAGAACCCCATGCCGCGTTTTGCCGCCAACCTGTCCATGCTGTTCACCGAACAGGACTTTCTCGCCCGCTTCAAAGCCGCCGCCGATGCCGGTTTCAGCGGGGTGGAATACCTGTTCCCCTATGAGTTCAGCTCCGCCGAAATCAAGGCGCAGCTCGACGCCCACGGCTTGACCCAAGTGCTGTTCAACCTGCCGGCCGGTGACTGGGCCAGCGGCGAGCGCGGCCTGGCCTGCCACCCGGACCGGGTCGAGGAGTTTCGCGCTGGGGTCAACCTGGCCATCGCCTACGCCCAGGTACTGGGCAATACCCAGATCAACTGCCTGGCGGGGATTCGCCCTGCCGGCGTGGACGACGCCACCCTGGAAAAAACCTTCGTCGCCAACCTCAAGTACGCAGCCGACAAGCTGCAAGCGGTGGGCATCAAGCTGGTGATGGAAGCGATCAACACCCGCGACATTCCCGGCTTCTACCTGAACAACACCGCACAGGCCCTGGCGATTCGCGAACAGGTGGGCAGCGCCAACCTGTTCCTGCAGTACGACATCTATCACATGCAAATCATGGAAGGCGACCTGGCCCGCACCATGGCCACGCACCTGGATCAGATCAACCATATCCAGCTGGCGGACAACCCGGGGCGCAACGAGCCGGGCACCGGTGAAATCAACTACCGGTTCCTGTTCGAGCATCTGGAGCGCATTGGCTATCAGGGTTGGGTCGGCTGTGAGTACAAGCCGTTGACCACTACCGAGGCTGGTCTTGGCTGGCTCAAGAGCCATAACGCGATCTGACCAACACCATAAAAACCTGTAGGAGCTGGCTTGCCTGCGATGCAGACACCTCGGTGTATCAGGCATACCCAGGTGGCGCCATCGTAGGCAAGCCAGCTCCCACGGGGGCAGTGCAAAACCTGCATAACGAATAAAAAGAGGACTTCATCATGGCTAAAATCGGCTTTATCGGCACCGGCATCATGGGCCAACCCATGGCCGCGAACCTGCAGAAAGCAGGTCACCAACTGTTCCTCTCCGAGCACCACGGCAAGGCGCCCGCCGAGCTGGTCGCCGCCGGTGCCGTGGCCCTGGCCAACCCGCAGCAAGTGGCCCAGGAAGCGGAATTCATCATCGTCATGGTGCCCGATACCCCCCAGGTCGATGACGTGCTGTTCCGCGCCGACGGCGTAGCGGCTGGCCTGTCGCCGAACAAAGTGGTGATCGACATGAGTTCGATCTCGCCCACCGCCACCAAGGCCTTTGCCGCCAAGATCAACGCCACTGGCGCGCAGTACCTCGACGCACCGGTGTCCGGCGGTGAAGTCGGCGCCAAGGCCGCGACCCTGAGCATCATGGTCGGTGGCGAGCCGCAGACCTTCGAACGCGCCCTGGGCCTTTTCCAGAGCATGGGCAAGAACATCACCCTGGTGGGTGGCAATGGCGATGGCCAGACCGCCAAGGTGGCGAACCAGATCATCGTTGCCCTGAACATCCAGGCGGTGGCCGAAGCGCTGCTGTTCGCCGCGAAAAACGGCGCCGATCCGGCCAAGGTCCGCGAAGCGCTGATGGGCGGCTTCGCCTCCTCGAAGATTCTCGAAGTGCATGGCGAGCGGATGATCAAGGGCACCTTCGACCCGGGTTTCCGGATCAACCTGCACCAGAAGGACCTGAACCTGGCCCTGGCCGGCGCCAAGGAGCTGGGGATCAACCTGCCCAATACCGCCGGCACCCAGCAAGTGTTCAGCACCTGCACCGCGATTGGCGGCGGCAACTGGGACCATTCGGCGCTGATCAAGGGCCTGGAACATATGGCGAATTTCTCGATTCGCGATAAGTAACGTCCCCTTTTGGAATGCAATCCCTGGTAGGAGCTGGCTTGCCTGCGATAGCGGTCGTTCAGTGACAGATTAATCGCCTGACACACCGCCATCGCAAGCAAGCCAGCTCCCACATTTGGCCCTCATTCCACGTTGCAAACCCAATAACAAGAACCCGGGAGCCCGCTTATGTCGGTCGATCCGCAACACCTGCTTCGCGAGCTGTTTGCCACAGCCATCGACGCTGCCCACCCCCGGCAAGTCCTCGAACCTTATCTGCCCGCCGACCGCAGCGGCCGCGTGATCGTGATCGGCGCGGGCAAAGCTGCAGCCGCCATGGCCCTGGTCGTGGAAAACAGCTGGCAGGGCGAGGTTTCGGGACTGGTGGTCACACGCTACGGCCACGGCGCGCCCTGCCAGAAAATCGAAGTGGTCGAAGCCGCGCACCCCGTGCCCGATGCCGCTGGCCAGGCCGTGGCCAAGCGCGTGCTGGAACTGATCAGCAACCTTGGCGAAGACGACCGTGTGATCTTCCTCCTGTCCGGCGGCGGTTCGGCGCTGCTGGCGTTGCCGGCGGCGGGTATCACCCTGGCCGACAAACAAGCCATCAACAAAGCCCTGCTCAAATCCGGCGCGACCATCGGCGAGATGAATTGCGTGCGCAAGCACCTCTCGGCGATCAAGGGCGGGCGACTGGCCAAGGCCGCCTGGCCGGCCACGGTCTACACCTACGCGATTTCCGATGTGCCGGGCGACCAGGCCACGGTGATTGCCTCCGGCCCGACCGTAGGCGACCCGAGCACCTCGCAACAGGCCCTGGCGATCCTCAAGCGTTACCAGATCGAAGTGCCAGCCTCGGTGCGCAGTTGGTTGCAGAACCCGGAGTCAGAGACCGTCAAACCCGGTGACCCGTGCCTGGCGCGCAGCCATTTCCAATTGATCGCGCGACCGCAACAGTCCTTGGAAGCGGTGGCGGTCAAAGTGCGCCAGGCCGGCTTCAGCCCGCTGATCCTCGGCGACCTGGAAGGCGAAGCGCGGGATGTGGCCAAGGTCCACGCCGGCATCGCCCGGCAGATCGTGCAGCACGGCCAGCCGCTGGCGGCGCCCTGCGTGATCCTCTCCGGCGGCGAGACCACCGTGACCGTGCGCGGCAATGGCCGTGGCGGACGCAACGCCGAGTTCCTGCTGAGCCTGACCGACAGCCTCAAGGGCCTGCCAGGCGTGTACGCCCTGGCCGGTGATACCGACGGCATCGACGGTTCCGAAGACAACGCCGGGGCAATCATGACCCCCACCAGCTACGCGCGCGCCGAGGCCCTGGGCCTGTCGGCCAGCGATGAGTTGGACAATAACAATGGCTACGGCTATTTCGCGGCACTCGACGCGCTGATCGTCACCGAGCCGACCCGTACCAACGTCAACGACTTCCGCGCCATTTTGATACTTGAGACTGCTGCCCATGACGCCTGACAAGAAAGTCAAAATCCTCGCCACCCTGGGGCCAGCCACCGACGGTATCGATGACATCCGCGAGCTGGTGGAAGCCGGGGTGAATATCTTCCGCCTGAACTTCAGCCATGGCGATCACGCCGACCATGCCCAGCGCTACCAGTGGATCCGCCAGGTCGAGCGCCAGCTCAATTACCCGCTGGGGATCCTGATGGACCTGCAAGGGCCGAAGCTGCGGGTCGGGCGTTTCGCCGAGGGCAAGGTGCAACTGGTGCGTGGCCAGGCGTTGCGCCTGGACCTCGACCCCACGCCGGGCGACCAGCGACGGGTCAACCTGCCCCACCCGGAAATCATCAAGGCCCTAGAACCGGGCATGGACCTGTTGCTCGATGACGGCAAGCTGCGCCTGCGGGTGATTACCAAGCATGCCGATGCGATCGACACCACGGTGTTGAATGGCGGCGAACTGTCCGACCGTAAAGGGGTGAACGTCCCACAAGCCTTGTTGGAGCTCAGCCCACTGACCGCCAAGGACCGCCGCGACCTGAGCTTCGGCCTGGAACTGGGTGTGGACTGGGTGGCGCTGTCGTTTGTGCAACGCCCCGAAGACATCCGTGAAGCGCGCGAACTGATCGGCGACAAGGCGTTCTTGATGGCGAAGATCGAGAAGCCCTCGGCGGTGCGCCACCTGCAGGAAATCGCCGAGCTGAGCGATGCGATCATGGTCGCCAGAGGCGATCTGGGTGTGGAAGTGCCGGCCGAAAGCGTGCCGCAAATCCAGAAAGACATCATCAGCACCTGCCGCCAACTGGGCAAACCGGTGGTGGTGGCCACGCAGATGCTCGAATCCATGCGTTTCTCGCCGGCCCCGACCCGCGCCGAAGTCACGGACGTGGCCAATGCCGTGGCCGAGGGCACCGATGCGGTGATGCTCTCGGCCGAAACCGCGTCCGGCGAATACCCGCTGGAAGCCGTGCAGATGATGAGCAAGATCATCCGCCAGGTGGAGAACGGCCCGGACTACCAGACCCAACTGGATGTAAGCCGGCCCAAGGCCGACGCCACCGTGTCCGATGCCATCAGCTGCGCGATCCGCCGGATCAGCAGCATCCTGCCGGTGGCGGTGCTGGTGAACTACAGCGAGTCGGGCAGCTCCAGCCTGCGCGCGGCGCGGGAGCGGCCGGCGGTGCCGATCCTCAACCTCACGCCGAACCTGTCCACCGCGCGCCGCTTGAGCGTGGCCTGGGGCGTGCATTCGGTGGTCAATGACCGCTTGCGGCAGGTGGACGAGGTGTGTTCCACAGCGCTGGAAATCGCCCAGGCCCAAGGCATGGCGCAGCGTGGGGATACGCTGTTGATCACTGCGGGGGTGCCGTTTGGGCAGCCGGGGTCGACCAACTCGCTGCGTATCGAGACGTTGATCTAGCGTCTGTTCGGGCCTTATCGCGGGCAAGCCCGCTCCCACATTTGACCGTGTTCGCAGATCAAAATGTGGGAGCGGGGTTGCTCGCGATGGGGGCAACTCGGTCTTACTGACTTACCCACCATGCCCAACCCAACCTGCCCCGACTGGGCCGAAGCCCTGCTCAACGGCTTCAGCCAGATCTTCCTGCAACGCCACCCGCTGTGTGGCCTGCTCTGCCTGCTGGCGATCCTCGCCTGCGCCCCGGCCCTGCTCGGCGGTGCGCTGCTGGGCGGGGTCGCCGGCCTGCTCACGGCCCAGCGCCGCGACTATCCCAAGGCCGAGCGCCAGGCCGGGCTCTATAGCTATAACGGTGTGTTACTGGGGCTGCTGATCGGCCAGCACTTTGCCTGGTCAGCATTGCTGCCGCCGCTGATCCTGGCGTGCGGCGGCCTGAGTGCGATCCTGACCCGGCAATGGGTCAAGCGCATGGCCCATGGCGATGACCTGCCCGCCTATACGGTGCCCTTCGTCGGGTTAGGCTGGCTGCTGCTCGGCACGGTCTCACCGGCCACCCTGCCCCTCATTGCCGCCACTCCCCTGGACTGGCTGAGCGCGCCACTGGTCGGGCTGGGCCAGGTCGTGCTGCTGGATCGACCGCTGGCCGGCCTGCTGATCGCCCTTGGCCTGCTGTTGGCCAGCCCTCGCGCGGCGCTGTGGGCGATGCTCGGGGCCGGCAGCGGCGTGGCGCTCGGCCTGCTGCTCGACGATCCCGCCGGCGCCCTGCTCGGCCTGCACAGCTATAACCCGGCACTTGCCGCCCTGGCCCTCAGCCACTACCGGCGCCAACCCTGGCTGCCGTTGCTCGGCATCCTCCTGGCCAGCCTGCTTGCCCCGGGTTTTGCCGGCCTGCACCTGGCGCCGCTGACTGCACCGTTTATCCTCGCCTGCTGGTTGGTGCGCGCGACGTTGCGCCTGCGGCACAGGGTCAACGTGGACAGCCCGTTCGAATCCCCCTAGGCTTCGCACACCTACGATTCAGGCGGACTTCATGGACAGCAACAACGACTGGCGCCAGCGGCTCTACGTCATGGTATTTCAGAGCGACACGGTGGCCGGGCGGCGTTTTGACGGCATCTTGCTGCTGATCATCCTCGCCAGCCTGGTGATCGTGATGCTCGACAGCATCGACCAGATCCACCAGAACTACGCCGATGTGCTGGCCTATATCGAGTGGGGCTTCACGCTGATTTTCCTCATCGAGTACGGCCTGCGCCTGTATTGCTCGCCCAAACCGTTGCGGTATGCCTTTAGTTTCTACGGGCTGGTGGACTTGCTGGCCATCGTCCCCGGCATCCTGGCCCTGTACTACAGCGACGCCCAGTACCTGCTGATTATCCGCATCATCCGCATGTTGCGGATCTTTCGGGTGCTCAAGCTCGGCCCCTACCTCAAGCAGGCCAACTACCTGATGTCGGCGCTGCGCGGCAGCAAGCAGAAGATCGTGGTGTTCCTGGTCAGCGTCTGCACCCTGGTAACGGTGTTCGGCACCCTGATGTACGTGATCGAAGGCCCGGAGCACGGCTTTACCAGCATCCCCAAGGGCATCTACTGGGCTATCGTGACCCTGACCACCGTGGGGTTTGGCGACATCGTGCCCAAGACCCCGCTGGGCCAGGTGATCTCCTCGCTGGTGATGATCACCGGCTACTCGATCATCGCCGTGCCCACCGGGATCTTTACCGCCGAACTGGCCAACGCCATGCGCGGCGAGCAACTGCAACACGACTGCCCGGTGTGCCAGAAAAGCAGCCACGAACCCAATGCGGCCTTCTGTTCACGCTGTGGCAACGGGCTCTATAAAAAAGTGGAATAAGCAAAGTTCTTTTTAATCTTTAAGCGTCTATGCCGCCCCGGCTATAGTCGTGGGCTATAAGCCACTACCTTCTCGAACAACAAGGAATGAGCAGTGAAAAAACTTGTTAGCGCTTCGCTCCTGGCCGCAGGCCTCGCACTGTCTGTCGGCGCCCAGGCCGCCTCGACCACCCTGCTCAACGTCTCCTATGACGTGATGCGTGACTTCTACAAGGACTACAACGCGGCGTTCCAGAAGCACTGGCAAGCCGAACACCCGAACGACAAGCTGACCTTGCAGATGTCCTTCGGCGGTTCCAGCAAACAGGCGCGCTCGGTCATCGACGGCCTGCCGGCTGACGTGATCACCATGAACATGGCCACCGACATCAACGCCCTGGCGGACAACGGCAAACTGGTGCCCGACAACTGGGTCACCCGCCTGCCGAACAACAGCGCACCGTTCACGTCCGCCACCGTGTTTATCGTGCGCAAGGGCAACCCCAAGGCCCTCAAAGACTGGCCAGACTTGCTCAAAGATGGCGTGCAAGTGATCGTGCCCAACCCCAAGACCTCCGGCAACGGGCGCTACACCTACCTGTCGGCCTGGGGCTACGTGCTCAAGAACGGCGGCGATGAAAACAAGGCCAAGGACTTTGTCGGCAAGCTGTTCAAGCAAGCTCCGGTGCTCGATACCGGTGGCCGTGCCGCGACCACTACCTTCATGACCAACCAGATCGGCGACGTGCTGGTGACCTTTGAAAACGAAGCGGAAATGATTGCCCGTGAATTCGGCCGCGACCAGTTCGAAGTGATCTACCCAAGCGTCTCTGCCGAAGCCGAGCCGCCGGTGTCGGTGGTCGACAAAGTGGTCGATAAAAAGGGCACCCGTGCAGTGGCCGATGACTACCTGAAATACCTGTGGTCGGCCGAAGGCCAGGAAATTGCAGCCAACAACTACCTGCGTCCACGGGACCCGAAGGTACTGGCCAAGTACACCGATCGCTTCCCGAAAGTCGACTTCCTGTCGGTGGAGAAGACCTTTGGCGACTGGCGCACCGTGCAGAAGACCCACTTCAATGATGGTGGAGTCTTCGACCAGATCTACAACGGCCAGTAACTGACCGGACACGCTCAACAATGTGGGAGCGGGCTTGCTCGCGACAGCGGTGTATCAGCCAGGTATTTCTAACCTGATACGCTGCCATCGCGCGCAAGCCCGCTCCCACTTTGGGTTGTGCGCAAGACATTAATGCCAGGCATGTCTGAAATCATCAGTAACACTTACCTCGTCCCTCGCCTACCCTTTACCCTTCGCATCCTCCTTCCCCGTTTTAACGAGAACACCATGACCGCTACTCCGCCCGCGACCGCCACCATGACCCGTGGCATGGTGCTGCTGTTCGCGTTCTGCTGCGGCGCTATCGTCGCCAATATCTACTACGCCCAACCGATCATTGAACTGATTGCCCCGGACATCGGCCTGACGCCGGCCATGGCCAGCCTGATCGTGTCCCTGACCCAGATCGGCTACGCCCTGGGCCTTTTTTTCCTGGTGCCGCTGGGCGACCTGTTGGAAAACCGCCGGCTGATGATCATCACCACCGTGGTCGCCATTGCCAGCCTGCTGGGCGCGGCCTTTGCCGAGCAGCCGAACCTGTTCCTGCTGGTGTCGTTGCTGATCGGCTTCAGCTCCGTGTCGGTGCAGATTCTGATTCCCCTGGCCGCGCACCTGGCGCCCGCCGAATCCCGTGGCCGGGTGGTGGGCAGCATCATGGGCGGCCTGTTGCTGGGCATCCTGCTGGCACGGCCGGTGTCCAGCCTGGTGGCTGACCACTTCGGCTGGCGCGCGATGTTCATGGCGGCGGCGGCAATGATGGTCCTGATCAGCGTGGTACTGCTGTTGACCGTGCCCAAGCGCCAGCCGGATCACAGCGCCAGCTATGCCCAGTTGCTGCGTTCGTTGGGCACCTTGCTGCGCGAACAACCGTTGCTTCGTCAACGGGCGTTCTACCAGGGTTGCCTGTTTGCGGCCTTCAGCCTGTTCTGGACCGCCGTGCCCCTGGAGCTGTCGCGTAACCATGGGCTGAGCCAAAGCGAAATTGCCCTGTTTGCCCTGGTCGGTGCCCTCGGCGCCATTGCCGCCCCTATCAGCGGGCGCCTGGCCGATGCTGGCCATACCCACCGCGCCTCGCTGCTGGCGATGCTGTTTGCCGCACTGAGTTTTCTGCCGGCGTTTATCCACCCGATCTACAGCGTGATTGGCCTGGCGGTGACCGGCGTGGTCCTGGACTTCTGCGTGCAGATGAACATGGTCCTTGGCCAGCGCAGCATCTACGCCCTCGACGCCCATAGCCGCAGCCGCCTGAACGCGCTGTACATGACCAGCATTTTCATCGGCGGCGCCTTCGGCTCAGCGATTGCCAGCAGCGTGTATGAGCACGGCGGCTGGCTTGGGGTGATCGTGGTGGGCAGCCTGTTCCCGCTGGTGGCGCTGTTGCGGTTCTTGAGTGTGTCTCGGGCGGCATCGGCGGTGAGCGCCTGACGTTCGACACGACGCCAGTACGCTCGGGCCCCGGCCTGGGGTTCACCGGTGGATCTTCTCCAACATGCGCAAGAGCGACTGGAACATGGTGAGGGTTTGCTGGAGAAAACTCGCTACCGTCGCAAGGAGCGAAGCGCTGGTTCCTGGCTCCGGTACGGGGGCCGGCGTAGGCGTAGGTCGCGGCGACGGAGTGGGCGCCTGCCCTCCCGTCACGATATCGGCCTGTGCGATTTTGCCGGTGGTGATCACCAGCAGATCAGGTTTGCCATTGCCGTTCATATCAATCGCCAGACTGCCACGCCCGGTACTCTCCTGGTAGCTGAGCACCGCATTGCCGGGCTGCCCGGTGAATTGACTGGAGAACGTGAGGCTCTTGATACCGGCTTCTCTCAGGGCCCCGGACACATCGATCTTGTCGGTACCACTGGTAAAATCCGCGATCCGATCAGGGTTGCGCGGCGTGGAGTCACTGGCCTTGTCGTAAACGAAAGTGTCAGCGCCCTCCCCCCCGCGCAGCCTGTCTGCCCCGGCGCCGCCCTTGAGGCGATTGTCCGCATCATTGCCCGTCAGCACATCATTGCCAGAACCGCCGACGGCATTTTCCAGGGTCACACCCTTGGCGATGGAGACGTTACCGTGCAGGCCGCCGACGTCCGAGAATGATTCTGCATTGAGGTCGATCTTCTGGTTCTGCCCATACCCGGAAAAATCCAGGGTGTCATTACCGCCCCCGTCCCACACACAAAACAGCGCCGCCTCGCGTGCATTCTTGAGGCTCAGGACGTCACGCCCGGTATTGGAGTTGAAGCCGTAGGTTGTGTCTGTGCTACGGGTTTTGTGGTTGGCCCCATACATTTTCTGAATCGCCGCGATGTCATGCATCATCGGTGCCGAGGGCATCAGCCCCCGGAAATCATGACCGGCGTGCTTGGTCTCGGCCCAGTAACTCATGACCGTGCCGGCCCGGGTGTCCTGCGCGAACGTCGCATCCCTTTCGTACGTCCCCCCGCCGTTGTACTCCCCGGGGTGGGCCAGCCCCAGGCAATGGCCGATCTCATGCACCATGGTGGTGTTGAAATAACTCCCTTCCTGAGGTGCATGTGCCGCCCGGCGTGTCCCGATCATGGCGCGCGCGCCGGAGTTATGCCGATCAGGACCCCATGCCACGCCACTTTCCATGCGATTGGAACCAGTGACTTGAATCGATCCATCTGCCTTGCGCGCATTTTCATGAAAGCTGATATCGGCTACGTCCTGCCAAGCCTCCATGGCCCGGCGGGCACAGCCTTTCTGTGGTTCGGTGAACCCGCGAAGATTGAAAGAAACCTGGGTCTTGCCGTCCCGGTCTCGATCGTAAAAGCGCATACCACTGCGCGTCAGGTGCCTTGCGACCTGATCGGTATTCAAGGAGCGTTTTCCACGGACGTAAAACTGCGCCTTGGACGGCGGGTCCGTTTCTGCTGGATGGTGAGCTGGGTGAGTACCTGCGTGGCCTATCTGACACATGGCGATCTCCGAAACGATTAGTGGCTGGAGTAACAGCGCCCAACATCAGTGAAAACTGCCTGGACCACCGTCATCTGCGGCTAATCTTTCATGCAGGAAACCTGCCTTGCCACCTGGGTTTTAAGTCTGATTGAAACGTTTTGGCCTGCTGTGGGATTTGCTCACAAAACACATGGACTCTTACACTCCGGCCCCGTGAATCGACCTCGAAAAAACCCGTTCAAGTGGCTGACGGCGATAAAAAAATGCCAGCAAAAGCCGAATGCCCTATGGAGCATGTTTTCCATCCCGAGAAATATCCGCTCGCCATTTTCAGCGTAACCGCAATGTTCCCCCTTGAGCTAGAGCACCCGCCCATCCCAACCCACCGTCACATGCGGCGGCAGTTCACTGCGATGCTGCAACAGCCAGGCATCCAGGGTGTGCCCGACGTGGGTCAGTACGCCAAGCTCGGCGCCGCACGCGTCGATGCATTGCAGGGCCAATGTCAGGTCATTGTGATTGCGCGGCGCCTGGGGTTGCGGTGGCATCGAGCAGTCGATGACCAGCACGTCCAGGGGCTCGCGCCGCAGCCAGTCGACGGTCGCCGGGGGCAGCCCCGTGGTGTCGGTCAGGTAGGCCAGGCGCCGCCCCTGCCCTTGCAGCAGGTAGCCGAAGGTCGGCTTGGAATGTTGCAGGGGCATCGCGGTGACCGCCAGTTCGCCAAATTGCCGGGTCTCGAACTCGGCAAAGGGCTGGCTGAAATCGAGGATGCCGGGGTGTTTGTAGAGGTCCGACAGGCCCTCGGGGTCTGCCGGGCCATGCACCGGGATGATCAGGCCCTGGCCCCAGCGCAGATGCAGCAGGCCCTGGGCATGATCGGCGTGGTAGTGGGTCTGCAAAATGCCGTTGAAACTGCGGGGCGGGAAACGCTCGGTCAGGTCCGTCAGGCCGCTGTCGATCAACCAACGCTGGTCGCCGCATTCGATCAGCGCGCTGCACTCGCGGCGGCGCAAACGCTCATCGCTGCGCGCCAGGACGCAGGCCGCGCATTCGCAGCCATACACCGGGACTTGGCGGGCGTCGCCGGTGCCCAGCAGGGTCAGGCGCATGCCGAGTGCCCCTCGTCCAGACACTCGAGCAACCGGGCGACGGTGTGCGCCAACGGCCCGGAGTTATCCAGCAGCAATACCCCGGGCGCGGCCTGCAGGCTGTCGCGAAACTGCGCATTGCGTGCCAGGCGCGCGTCGATTTCTGCCACCGACTCACGCCCCCGCGCCAGCAAGCGTTGGCGCAATACCGCCTGGTCCACGGTCAGCAAGACCACCAACAACGTCGGATAACGCGCGCGGGTTTGCGCCAGATGGCCACGGGAGCCATTGACCAGCACATCGTCGCCAGCCGCCAGCCAGTCGTCGATCTGCCGTGGAATGCCATAAGACAAGCCATTGGCATGCCAACTGAGGGCAAAGCCGCCCTCGGTCTGCAGCGCGGCGAATTGCTCGGGGCTCACACCCTGGGCGGCCTCGCCCACCGCTTCGGCCGAACGGGTGATGACCCGTCGCACAATGCGGCAACCGCGCTCGGCCAATGGCCCGCGCGCGGCATCCAACAGGCTGTCCTTGCCCGAACCCGATGGCCCGATGAGATAGATCAACCTGCCCGCCATCAAAACACCCTCTTGGCTTGTCGCCAGACTTGTTGGACTACCGGCAGCCCGCCCTGGGCCCTGGCTTGCACCAGGTCCGCGCGCAGGTCCAGGGCAATTTCCCCGCGATCCCTGAGGCCCGCCGCGTGCGCAGGGGCCTGGCTGATCATTTGGATCGCCTGGGGCAGATCGCAGTCATTGTCCTGGGCCGCCAGGGCAAAGGCCGCTGGCAACAGGCTAGCCGGGTAGTAGTCACTGGAAAGTATATCCAGCAATCCTTCCGCGGCCAGGCCGGCGGCGGCCACATTACCCGAGTGGGACCCGCCACGCACCACGTTCGGCGCGCCCATCAGCACTTTCATGCCCAATTGCCGGCATCCGCGCGCCGCTTCCAGGGTGGTGGGGAACTCGGCGATGTTCATGCCGTAGCGCGCCGACTCCTCGACATGGGCCAGGGTCGCGTCGTCATGGCTGGCCACCGACAAGCCACGCGCCAGGCAATGCTCGACGATGGCGGCGCGGTAGCGGTCGCTGTAGGTCTTGGAGTTGGCCATTTGCAGCACCACGAACGCATCCATGGTTGCCTCGTCCAGGTGGTACTTGCCCATGTAGTACTCGCGGTACTTGGACTGCAGCACAAACTGGCGCTGGCCCGGCGAGTGGTCCATCACCGACACCAGTTGCACCAGCGGGTTTTCCACCAGATCGCGGAACACGCTCAAGGTGTCCGGGTGGCACAGCTCGCAACGCAGGTGCAGGCGGTGTTCGGCGCGGGTCAGGCCGGCCTCTTGCGCCGAGGCAATGGCATTGAGCATCGCCGGCAGTTTCTGCATGCGATTGCCCTTGGGGTTCACGTCGCCGATGGACACCGCATCAAACACCGTGGTGATACCGGCCGCGATGATCTGCGCGTCATGGCTGAGCACCGCCGAGGTCGACGGCCAGTCCACGCCGGGGCGCGGGGTCATGTGTTTTTCCAGGTTGTCGGTGTGCAACTCCACCAGCCCCGGCAGCAGGAAATCACCGCCCAGGTCCTGGGCCTGGGGCAGCTGGCTGCGGCCTTCGGCGAGGTCGACGATCACCCCATCACGCAGCACCAGGCTGCCGAAAAATACACGATCAGCGGTAACCAGCTGGGCATTACTGAGGATCTGTTCAGCGGGCATCGGCGTAGTCCTCATCGGTGATCACAGCGGGAGTCATGTCTAAATGGCGGTCAGCCACCGCCTCACGGGCGGCACGGTCATGGAAGATGCCGATCAGTGCGGCACCGTCGGCCTTGGCTTCGTTGATCAGTTCCAGGACAACCTGGCGGTTGCGGTCATCCAGGGAGGCTGTCGGTTCGTCCAGCAACATCACCGGCCAAGCCACCATGAAGCCGCGCGCGATATTGACCCGCTGCTGCTCGCCCCCGGAGAACGTGCCCGGCGCCAGTTGCCACAGGCGCCGGGGGATATTCAGGCGCGCCAGCAAATGCTCGGCACGGGCCTGGGCGTCAGCCTTCGTCCAGCCACGGGCCAGCGCGGGCTCCATCACCACATCCAGGCAGGCAACCCGGGGGATCACCCGCAAAAACTGGCTGACATAGCCCAGGGTCTGCTGGCGTACCTGGAGAATGTCCCGGGGTGCAGCGCCCACCAGTTCCAGCCATTGCCCGGCATGCCACACGCGGATGCTGCCTCCGGCCGGCAGGTAGTTGCCATACAAGGTGCGCAGCAAGGTGCTTTTACCGGCACCCGACTGGCCGTGCAGCACCAGGCATTCACCGCCCTGCACACTGAACGCCACCCCGCGCAGTACGTTGAGCACCACGCCGTTCTGCTGGTGCAAGGTGAAGGTTTTCGAGAGGTCGCGGACCTCGATCAAGGCACTTGTCATGGCTGCAATACCGAGGACACCAGCAGTTGAGAGTAAGGGTGCTGTGGATCGTCGAGGATCTGGTCCGTAAGCCCGGTTTCTACCACCCGCGAGCGACGCATCACGATCAGGCGATCGGCCAGCAGGCGCGCCACCGCCAGGTCGTGGGTGACGATCACCACCGCCAGGTCCAGCTCGCGCACCAGGCCGCGCAGCAGGTCGAGCAGGCGCGCCTGCACCGACACATCGAGCCCACCGGTGGGCTCGTCCATAAACACCAGGCGCGGGCTGGAAACGAGGTTGCGCGCGATTTGCAGGCGCTGCTGCATGCCGCCAGAGAAAGTGCGCGGCAGGTCGTCGATGCGCTGCGGGTCGATCTCCACCTGGCCCAGCCAATCCAGGCCGGCGCCGCGCAGTTGCTGGTAGTTGCGCACGCCCTGGGCCATCAGGCGCTCGCCAATGTTGGCGCCGGCCGACACGCCCATGCGCAGGCCGTCGCGGGGGTTCTGTTCAACGAAACCCCATTCGGTGCGCAACAAGGTGCGGCGTTCGGCTTCGCTGGCGCTATAGAGGTCCAGCCATTCGCCGTCCTTGCTGCGATAGCCGACGCTGCCGGCCTGGGGCGGCAAGCGCCCGCTCAACAGCGAGAGCAAGGTGGATTTACCCGAACCGGACTCGCCGACAATCCCCAGCACTTCGCCGGGGTACAGATCAAAACTCACCTCCTGGCAGCCCTTCTGCGGGCCATACAGCAGGGACAGGTCGCGCACTTGCAATAACGGCTGGCTCACTGGTTGTTCTCCTTGACCCGTTGGGCGCAGTACCAGGTGTCGGAACACACAAAACTCTGGGTCCCGGCGTCATCGAGAATCAGCTCGTCGAGGAACGATTCATGGCTGCCACAGATGGCGCAGTGGTGTTCCCATTTCTGCACCTCAAAGGGGTGGTCCTCGAAGTCCAGGCTGCTGACCTGGGTGTACGGCGGCACCGCATACAGACGCTTTTCGCGGCCGGCACCGAACAGCATCAGCGCCGGGCTCATGTCGAGTTTCGGGTTGTCGAATTTGGGGATCGGCGAGGGGTCCATCACATAGCGCTCGTCGACCATCACCGGGTAGGCATAGGCGGTGGCGATGTGGCCGAAGGTGGCGATGTCTTCGTAGAGTTTTACGTGCATCACCCCGTAATCGTTGAGGGCGTGCATGGTGCGGGTCTCGGTTTCCGAAGGCTCGATAAAGCGCAGCGGCTCGGGGATCGGCACCTGGTAGACCATGATCTGCCCGGCCTGCAGCGGGGTTTCCGGGATGCGGTGGCGGGTCTGGATCACCGTGGCGTCGGGGGTGGCTTCGGTGGTGGCGATGCCGGCAGTGCGCGCAAAAAAGCGCCGGATGGACACGGCGTTGGTGGTGTCGTCGGCGCCCTGATCGATGACCTTGAGCACGTCGTCGGCGCCGAGGATCGCCGCCGTCAATTGCATGCCGCCGGTGCCCCAGCCATAGGGCAGCGGCATCTCGCGGCCACCGAACGGCACTTGGTAACCGGGAATCGCCACGGCCTTGAGCAAGGCGCGACGGATCATGCGTTTGGTCTGTTCGTCGAGGTAGGCGAAGTTGTAGGCGGCGTCATTCATGGCGAGTGCCCTCGGCCGGTTGGCGCAGTTTGCGGATCAGTTCCAGTTCGGCCTGGAAGTCCACGTAGTGCGGCAGTTTTAGGTGCGAGACAAAACCGGCGGCCTCGACGTTGTCGCAGTGGGCCAGCACGAATTCTTCGCGCTGGGCCGGCGAGACGATCTCTTCGCTGTACTCCTCGGCACGCAGCGAGCGATCCACCAGGGCCATGCCCATGGCCTTGCGCTCGGCATGCCCGAACGCCAGGCCATAGCCCCGGGTGAACTGCGCCAACTCGGTGGCCGAGCCGACAAACTGGTTGACCATCTCGCACTCGGTGACTTCGATGCTGCCCAGGCAAATGGCAAAGCCCAGCTCCTCGGGATCGATCCAGACCTCTACGTCACCGATACGAATCTCCCCGGCAAACGGGTGATTGCGCCCATAGCCACGCTGGGTCGAATAGCCCAGCGCCAACAAAAACCCTTCATCGCCACGGGCCAGGGCTTGCAGGCGTTCGGCACGGCTGGCGGGGAACTCCAGCGGGTCGCGGGTGATGTCAGCGACACGGGCGTGGTCGTCGGCTTCGTGCTTGATCAGGCCTTCCTTGGCCAGCAACCCCAGCACCCGTGGACACGGTTCGAGTTGCGCATCCGCCGTGGTCTGCGGGCCTGGATACTCACCCTCGGCCAGCAGTGCGAAATCCAGCAGGCGATGGGTGTAGTCGAAGGTCGGGCCGAGCAACTGGCCGCCGGGCACGTCCTTGAAGGTGGCCGACAACCGCCGGCTCAACGACATCTGCGCGGTGTCGATCGGCAGGCTCGGGCTGAAACGCGGCAACGTGGTGCGGTAGGCGCGCAGCAGGAAGATCGCTTCTACCAGGTCCCCCGCCGCCTGCTTGATTGCCAGCGCGGCCAGCTCTTCGTCGTACAGCGAGCCTTCACTCATCACCCGCGCCACGGCCAGGGGCAGTTGCTGGCGGATCTGCTCGACGCGCAGCTCCGGCACGGCCGGGTCGCCCCGGCGTTTTTTCGCCAGCAGGCGGTGGGCATTGTCGATGGCCTGTTCGCCACCCTTGACGGCTACGTACATCAGGCGTGCTCCTGTGTGATGCGGCTGCTGCGCGGTAGGCCGAGCAGGTGATGGCCGGCGCTGAACAACACGTCCAGGCCACGGGGGAAGGCTTCACGGCGCTGGCGCTCCAGCCAGAACACCGGCGGCACAGGCACCTGCACCCGGCGCTGGGCCTGGATGCCCGGGCCGCGCCAGAGCAAGGCGCGCCCGGCGTCCAGGGCGGTAAGCTGGACCAGCAAGGTGCAGGACTGGTCCGGGTAGCGATCATTGCCGTGGTCGAAGCCGCTCAGGTCGAGCAGGTCCGGCTCGCCGAGCAAGGCAAACGCAGCCTCCTCCCGACGCGCGACCAACGGGCAGCCGCAGTGGAAGGCCAGGTTGGCGCGGATCAGCGGCGTGTCGAAGCCAGGTGCCAGCCACAGCGGCGTGTCGACATCCAGCAGCGCCAGGCACAAGGCATAGGTGGCGGGCGCCAGGCCATCGAGGTGCGGGGCTGCCGGCAAGTGCTGGAGCAAACCCGGCTCGGCCAAGGCCTTGAGCGCCGCGCGAAAACTGCGCTGGGCATCCAGTACCGGGTCGACAAACGCCGGTTGCAATAATTGAGCGTGCATCAGTTTTCTCCTCGCACCAGGGTGAAGAACTCGACCTTGGTGGCCGCGGTGTCGGCTTCTTTTTGCGCGCGACGCCGGGCCTGGGCCTGGGCCAGGGCGCTAATCAAATCCGTGAGCCAAGGGCTCGGCTGCGCGTTTTGCAGATGGGCATCGGCCAGGGCCGCCAGTTCGGCGTGGACCTTGTCGCGCCCCGCCAGGTAGCTGTAGCCGGTGCGGCCATCGGCCAGGCGCACCACACAGCGGGTCACCGTCATTTCGCCGACGTTGAACGGCGCGCCATTGCCGCCCATGCGCCCGCGCACCAGGGTCATGCCGATTTCCGGGGCGCGGATCAGTTGGTACTCGGCGTCCTTCAATGCCGCTTCGTGGGGTTGCAGTTCATTGAGCTGGGCGCGGGCAAGTACGCCAATCCAATGCTGACGCGGGGACAGATTCATCGGGGTCTCCATCAAGTCACCACCTGGTACTGGAAGCGATCCGAACGGCTGGTGGACTGCGCCAGCTCCACCGGGCGGCCATCGCGATCGCGGGAAAGGGTGAATACGGTCAAGGCCGGCAAGTGCCGGGGCATCATCAGCAGCGCGGCTTCATCACGGTTGGGCAGGCGCGCACCGATCAGGCTCAGGGTGCGGGTCAGCGGCAGGTCGCGCTCGCGCAGGTACTGGCGCAGGGAGCCGCCGTTGTAGTGCGCCAGCAACGGCGCGTGGCTGGCGCAGTAGCGATGGCGGATCAGGCTGACGGGGTGCTGGTCGAGCTTGCGCAGGGTTTGCAGCTCGATCATCGGTGCCATTTCGGCGATGCCCAGGTGCTGCGCTTCTTCGCGGCTGGCGTAGCAGTAGCGGCGCTTGAGCAGCAGCGCCTGCACGCCATGCCCCAGGGCCGACAGCGATTGGCTGTAGGCGGTGTCGGCGCCCATCGGGTAGATCAGCGGCCGGTCCAGCACCTGGGTGCCTTTGCCCTGCTGGCGCAGCAGGCTGCCTTCGAACACCAGTTCATCAATGGCGCGGCGCAGGGTGTGCCGGTTGACGCCAAAGCGTTCGGCCAACTGCAGCTCGCCCGGCAGGAACTCCCCGGCCTGGTAGCCGCTGAGTTCGCGGCGCAGGATATCGGCGAGTTCGCGGTACACCGGCTCATCTTGTCTAGACAACTGCATGCTTAAAAAAAAGCGCCCGCAGGCACCCCTCCAAGGTCAGATAAACCGCTTGCGCAGGCGCTGGGACAGCACGTCGATCAGGCTTACCACCACGATGATCACCAGCAGCACCGCGCAGGTCTGCACGAACTGGAAGGCGCGGATGTTCTCCCACAAGATCACGCCGATGCCGCCCGCGCCGACCATGCCCACCACCGTCGCCGAGCGCACATTGGCCTCGAAGCGGTACAGCGCGTAGCTCACCCACAGCGGCATGACTTGCGGGATCACGCCGTAGATCACCTCTTGCAAGGCGCTGGCACCGGTGGCGCGCACCCCTTCCACCGGGCCTGGGTCGATGGCCTCGACGGCTTCGGCAAACAGCTTGGCAAGTACCCCGGTGGTGCTGATCCACAGGGCCAACACACCGGCAAACGGACCAAGCCCGACCGCCACCACGAACAACATGGCAAACACCATTTCGTTGATCGAACGGAAGGCATCCATCACCCGGCGCAGGGGTTGGTGAATCCACCAGGGGGTGATGTTGTCGGCGCAGAGGATGCCCAGGGGCACCGAGCAGACAATCGCCAGCACCGTGCCCCAGAGGGCGATTTGCACGGTGACGATCATTTCCTTGAGGTAGGAGCGCCATTCGTGGAAGTCCGGCGGGAAGAAGTCGGCGGCGAAGGTCGCCATGTTTCCCGAGTCGCGGTACAGCGCCAGCGGGTTCATTTCTGCGCCTTTCCAGGCCCAGGCCAGCAGCACCAGGAACAGGCCCCAGCCGAGGTATTGCGGCCAGGTTCTTTTACCCACGGCTTCAGCGTGCAAGGTCGTCATGGATCACTCTCGATAATGGTTGGAGCTGGGCCTATGTGTGTGTGTGTGGGAGCGGGCTTGCTCGCGAAAGCGGTGTGTCATTCAACACATCCAGCGACTGACTCACCGCTTTCGCGAGCAAGCCCGCTCCCACACAAGCCCGTTCACACATAGGCTCAGTTCACACATAGGCTCCGGTCCCACAGGGGGGTTAGCCGTTGGCGGCGGGTTTCTTGTCCAGCTCGCTCAGGCGCTGTTGCAGCGTGGCCAGGTCGGCGTCGATCTGCGCCAGCTTCTTGGCTTTATCTGCCTCGGCCAGCTTGCTGTCGGCACTGATGGTGGTGCGTTGCTTGAACAGTTCCAGCTGGCGGATCGGCAGCAACTGGTCGTCAGTGGACGCGAGGAACTTGCCCAACTGCATGTTCTTGAGCACCGCCTTCTCTTCATCGGTGTCGCCGTAGCTGAAGATGAAATCGCGGATCTTGCTCTTCTCGCTGTCAGTCAGGGCCTTGCTCCACACCAGCGGGTCGGCGGGGATCAGCGGCGACTTCCAGATCACCTTGAGTTGGGCGGCCTTGTCCGGCTGGGTCACTTCCAGGCGGTCCCAGCTTTCGGTGTTGAAGGTGGCCACGTCCAACTGCCCCTTGGCCACGCTCAGTGCGTTGACTTCATGGCTGGAATTGAGCGTGCGCTTGAAGGCGGTGGCGGCATCCACATTGTTCTTGGCGAACACGTAGTAGCCCGGCACCAGGTAGCCCGAGGTGGAGTTCGGGTCGCCATTGCCGAAGGTCAGGTTCTTGGCGTTCTTGAGCATGTCTTCGACGGAGTTGAGCGGGCTGTCCTTGCGTACGATCAGCAGGCTCCAGTAGCCGGCGGCGCCGTTGGCAGCGGCGGTCTGGGCGAAGATCTCGCCGTTGGAGCGGTCCACCGCCTCCATCGCTGCCTTGTTGCCGAGCCAGGCCACATCGACCTTGTTAAAGCGCATGCCCTGGATCAGGCCGGCGTAATCGGAGGCGAAGGTGGCGTTGATGGTCAGGCCGGTCTTCTTGTGCATGTCATCGAGGAACGGCTGCCAGATGCTCTTGAGGTTCTGCGAAGACTCGGTGGACATGATGCCGAAGTTGATAGCCTTGTCGGCGGCCTGGGCATTGCCCATGGCGACGCTGGCCAACAACACGGCAGACAGGAAAACATGACCGATACGGTTCAACATGCAGGCGACTCCTAGGGATCGTGAGTGGGGGTTCAAGCGCGGGCCAGGGCCAGGCGCTGGGGCAGTTCGGAACGGCGCGGCGGTTCGCAAAACATCAGGCTGGTGTCGACGTCGGCACCGTACAGGTCGTTGAGAAACTGGCTGCTCATCTCGCGGCCCTGCCCATCGAAATGAATGCGCCCGCCCTTGAGCGCCACGGCGCGCGGGCAATAACGCATGGCGTAATCGACTTGATGCAGGGTCACCACCACGGTCTTGCCGTCGCGGCGGTTGATATCGGCGAGGATCTCCATGACCTTGCGTGCCGACTCCGGATCCAGGGAGGCGATGGGTTCGTCGGCGAGGATCACTTCGGCACGCTGGGTCAACGCCCGGGCAATCGCCACCCGTTGTTGCTGGCCACCGGACAGGGTCGAGGCGCGCTGCTGGGCCAGGTCCGCCAGGCCGACGCGTGCCAGGGATTCCATGGCAAACTGCTTTTCCTCGGTATTGAACAACCCGAGGTTGCCGCGCCAGCGCGGGACCCGGCCCAGGCAACCGAGCAGCACGTTGTCGATCACACTCAGGCGATTGACCAGGTTGAACTGCTGGAAGATGTAGCCAATATCCGCGCGCAACCGCCGCACCTTGCCATTCAACCGCCCACTGGCCTGCACCTCCCGGCCCAGCACCTTGACGCTGCCGCCGTTGCCCTTGTCGCAACAGGCCAGCCCCGCGAGGTGGCGCAATAACGTGGACTTGCCGGAGCCGGACGCACCGATCAGGGCGACCATCTCGCCGCTGGCGATGGTGAGTTCGAGGTCGACCAACGCGGTTTTCTTCGCAAAGGTCTTGTTCAGGCGATCGACATGGATAGCGGGATTCATGGGCTTCTCTGTCTGGTTTGAACAGCCTTGCGGGGCTGTGTTTGAGTTCAAACGACAGTAGGCGCGGGAGGTGTCAGGGCTATGACTTGCACATGACGGCAGGGGGGCGGTTTGATGAAGGTTTTATGAAAGGTTGGAACAGCCGAAGGACAATTCCCATGCATATGAGGATCATTCCCTACGGTTCATCATTTAACAGGCACACATCATGCTGGGCGAGCTGTACGCAGGAGGGCCCAGCCCTGCCGGGTCTCCATTCCTCGGGCGTCGCCCTTTTTCACGCAGCTATATGGCGGCTGTGCGCGGGGCACCTTCGGGTGCGCCGGGGTCCTGGAGTCCGGTCTTCCACACCGGCGTACAGTCGCCACCCATCCATGTGGAAGTGATTGTGGCGGCTCCTTTAACTCCAGGAGCAACCGTATGAAAAAAGTCACGCCTAGCCCGGCCTACTCCCTGAACGACAGCAAACTCCACGAAGCGGCACAACGTGCGTTCAAGCAATACGCACTGCATTCGCAGCCGGTCTCAGCACCGAAGAGGCGTTGAGCAACGCCTGTGAAATGCTCGAGTCGGCGGCGGTCAGTGCGTACGACTGCACCGAGCATCTTGAAGGCTCGAGCCGTAAGCAGGTGATGGCGGTGGTGCAATTGATCGAGATGGCGCAGTTGTTAGTCGAGGTAGCGTTGCACCGGGAATGCCCGGCGGCCTGACGGCCAAGTAAATCCCTGTGGGGGCTGGCTTGCTTGCGATGGCCATAGGTATCTACACAACTCTCTTCTCGGTCTGTGTACATATCCATTGCTGCGGTTACGGCCACTTAGGGTTCCGCCCTTACGGCGGGTCACTTTGGAAAAGAGCCGGAGTGCCGGCCCAGCCCAAAGTAACCAAAGGGCTCTTGCCCCACCACTCGGCACCTCGCCTAGGCTCGGTGTGCCTAAGATCAAAATCACAAGCAAAGCGAGGCGGCCTGACAGCCGACCTGATCATCGAGGCGTGCGCGGACTCCTGTGGGAGCTGGCTTGCCTGCGATGGCGGTGTATCAGTCGATAAATGTATTGGCTGATACACCGCCATCGCAGGCAAGCCAGCTCCTACAGGGGAATGTAGCTTCGCGCTCTG
>NZ_JCBCUR010000018.1:0-105047 GCF_059862305.1 Pseudomonas sp. MF09156 | reverse complement strand
TGTTGGCTGCCGAACGCCGTATGCGTTGGCGATGAGATGATTATGGCTGGCATCTCTAATCAAGAGGCATCAGAAAGTATTGATTTCAGTGCAGATCGTCTTGGGCGGTGCAATTCGCGATGAAGGGGGTCGCCTCAGAAAACGGAAAATAAAGCACGCTAAGCCGGTTGCAGCGGTCGTAGCGGCCTGAACTTGCCCGCGCCGATCTTGGCGCTGCTGCGCCAGAGGTAATCGCCGGTGAGGTTGATGTGCTCCCAACCGAGCGGCGACAGGTACTGCAACAGCGCGTCATCAACGGCATGGCCGTTGCCACGCAGCGCGTGCGCAGCCCGTTCCAGATAGACCGTGTTCCACAACACGACGGCAGCCGTTACCAGATTGAGGCCGCTAGCCCGGTAGCGCTGCTGCTCGAAACTGCGGTCGCGGATTTCACCCAGGCGGTTGAAAAACACTGCCCTGGCCAGCGCATTGCGCGCCTCGCCCTTGTTCAGGCCGGCATGCACGCGGCGGCGCAGTTCCACGCTTTGCAGCCAGTCCAGGATGAACAGCGTGCGCTCGATGCGGCCCAGCTCGCGGAGCGCCACGGCCAGGCCGTTCTGGCGTGGGTAGCTGCCGAGCTTTCGGAGCATCAGGGAGGCCGTCACCGTGCCCTGCTTGATCGAGGTGGCCAGCCGCAGGATTTCGTCCCAATGGGCGCGGACGTGCTTGATGTTGAGCGTGCCGCCGATCATGGGTTTCAGCGCGTCATAGGCGGCGTCGCCCTTCGGGATGTAGAGCTTGGTGTCGCCCAGGTCGCGGATGCGCGGCGCGAAGCGGAAGCCCAGGAGGTGCATCAGGGCGAAGACGTGATCGGTGAAGCCCGCCGTGTCGGTGTAATGCTCCTCGATCCGCAAGTCGGACTCGTGGTACAGCAGGCCGTCGAGCACGTAGGTCGAATCGCGCACGCCGACGTTCACGACCTTGGTGTGAAATGGCGCGTACTGGTCAGAAATGTGGGTGTAGAACGTCCGCCCTGGGCTGCTCCCGTATTTCGGGTTGATGTGGCCGGTGCTCTCGGCCTTGCTGCCGGTGCGGAAGTTCTGGCCGTCCGACGATGAGGTGGTGCCGTCGCCCCAGTGCTCGGCGAAGGGATGGCGGAACTGTGCGTTGACCAGATCGGCCAGCGCCGCCCCGTAGGTTTCGTCGCGGATGTGCCAGGCTTGCAGCCAAGCCAGCTTGGCGTAGGTCGTGCCGGGGCAAGACTCCGCCATCTTGGTCAGGCCCAGGTTGATCGCGTCGGCGAGGATCGTGGTCAGCAACAGGTTCTTGTCTTTGGCCGGGTCGCCCGATTTCAGATGCGCGAAATGCCGAGTGAAGCCCGTCCATTCGTCCACCTCCAGCAGCAGTTCGGTGATCTTGACGTGCGGCAGGATCATTGCCGTCTGGTCGATCAGCGCTTGGGCGGTGTCGGGTACCGCCGCGTCGAGCGGCGTGATCTTCAAGCCTGACTCGGTGATGATGGCGTCCGGCAGCTCGTTGGCCGTCGCCATACGGTTGACGGTGGCAAGCTGTGTTTCCAGCAGCGTCAGCCGGTCGTTCAGGTACCGGTTGCAGTCGGTGGCCACGGCCAGCGGCAATTCGCTGGCCTGCTTGAGGCTGGCGAATTTCGCGGGCGGCACCAGGTAGTCCTCGAAGTCCTTGAACTGGCGCGACCCCTGCACCCAGATGTCGCCGGAACGCAACGCGTTCTTCATCTCCGACAGCGCGCATAGTTCGTAGTAGCGCCGGTCGATGCCGGTGTCGGTCATGACCAGCTTCTGCCAGCGCGGCTTGATGAACTCGGTCGGCGCGTCGGCGGGCACCTTGCGGGCGTTGTCGCTGTTCATGCCGCGCAGCACCTCGATGGCGTCGAGCACGTCCTTCGCGGCGGGAGCGGCCCGCAGCTTGAGCACGGCAAGGAATTCCGGCGCGTAGCGGCGCAGCGTGGCGTAGCTTTCGCCGATGCGGTGCAGGAAATCGAAGTCCTCGGGCTGCGCAAGCTTCTGCGCTTCGGTGACGCTCTCGGCGAAGGCATCCCAGGACATGACGGCCTCGATGGCGGCGAACGGATCGCGGCCCGCCTGCTTGGCCTCGATCAGCGCCTGGCCGATGCGGCCGAACAACCGCACCTTGGCGTTGATCGCCTTGCCGGACGCCTGGAATTGCTGCTGATGCTTGTTCTTGGCGGCGTTGAACAGCTTGCCCAGGATGCGGTCGTGCAGGTCGATGATTTCGTCGGTGACGGTGGCCATGCCCTCGATGGCAAGCGCCACCAGGGTGGCATAGCGTCGCTGCGCCTCGAACTTGGCCAGGTCGGCGGGCGTCATCTGGCCACCCTCACGGGCGATCTTGAGCAGGCGGTTCTGGTGCACCGACCGCTCGATGCCAGAAGGCAGGTCGAGCGCCTGCCACGCTTTGAGGCGTTCGATGTGTTCCAGCATGTGCCGCGAATTCGGTTTGACGGGCGATTGGCGCAGCCAGGCCAGCCAGGTCGTTTTGCCGTTGTCCCGACGCTTGAGCAGATCGTCGAGGCGGCGGCGATGCGCGTCCGACAGCGGTTCGGCCAAGGCATCGTAGATGCGCCGGTTGGCGCGGGTGATTGCTTCGGCGCTCGCCCGCTCGACGGCGTTGAGGGCAGGCAGAATGACCGACTGCTGCCGCAGGTGCTCGATCAAGGTGCTGGCCAGCACGATGCCCTTGTCGGTCTGCAAGGCCATCTCGGTCAGCAACTGGACGGCCTGCCGGTAGTGGCCCATGGTAAAGGGCTGGAAGCCGAACACCGTTTGCAGTTCGACCAGGTGCTCGCGCCGGGTCTGCTCCCGCTGCCCGTATTCGTCCCAGCTTTCGACGCTGACCTTGAGCTGGTCGGCGACCAGTTTCAACAAGGGCGGAAACGGCGGCTCATCGACGCCCAGGATGACACCAGGAAAGCGCAGGTAACAGAGCTGCACGGCGAAGCCCAGCCGGTTGGCCGGGCCGCGCCGCTGCCGGATGATGGAGAGGTCGGTTTCGCTGAACGTGTAGTGACGGATCAACTCATCCTTGGTGTCCGGCAACGCCAGCAGGCTTTCGCGCTCGGCGGCGGACAGGATTGAACGACGTGGCATATTTACTGATCCGTTCTCAAGTATTGATACAGGGTTTCGCGACTGATTCCGAATTCACGAGCCAGCTTGGTCTTTTGCTCGCCAGCCTCGACACGTTGGCGCAGTTCGGCAATACGCTCAGACGACAGGGATTTCTTCCTGCCACGGTAGGCCCCGCGCTGCTTGGCGAGCGCGATGCCCTCGCGCTGCCGCTCGCGGATCAAGGCGCGTTCGAACTCGGCGAACGCGCCCATTACCGACAGCATCAGGTTCGCCATCGGCGAGTCCTCGCCGGTGAAGGTCAAATGCTCCTTAAGGAACTCGATGCGTACGCCGCGCTGGGTGAGGCCCTGCACCAGGCGGCGCAGGTCGTCGAGGTTGCGCGCCAGACGATCCATGCTGTGCACCACGACCGTGTCGCCTTCGCGCACGAAGGCGAGCAGCCGTTCCAGTTCGGGCCGCCGTGTGTCCTTGCCCGACGCCTTGTCGGTGAACACTTTATCCACCTGGATCTGTTCGAGCTGCCGTTCTGGGTTCTGGTCGAAGCTGCTGACGCGGACGTAACCGATGCGCTGACCGTGCAAGGTATCCTCCTGAGGGAAATGTGTCAGGAAGAAATCTATGACCCTTGACGGCGTATGTCAATCAATTCGGAAGGCAACTCTATTCTGACGATTTAGCGCCGGATGGTCTGACGCCAAGTTAGGGTATAGCCTAGATTGACATGCGCGATGCAACCCTTAACTTGCTTGCACCTATCGTTTCCATGCTAGCTTTATCGTAACGCTAAAGAAATTGGGCTTAATGCCGAATACAATAAAATAAAACAGCCAACCCTTGAGGCTCTTATGCGCCAGAATTTACCAGTGACGGGTCGAAACTTAGAACTCCCAAAAGATACCAATATTCTTTCGACTACCTCCCCTCAAAGCCATATCACGCACATTAATCCTGACTTCATTAAAATCAGTGGTTTCACTGAGGAAGAACTATTAGGCCAGCCTCACAACATCGTAAGACACCCAGATATGCCGCCTGCTGCATTTGAGCATATGTGGAGTACATTAAAATCTGGCCGCTCATGGATGGGGCTAATAAAAAATCGCTGTAAAAATGGCGACCACTATTGGGTAAGTGCTTATGTAACGCCAATAGCTAAGAATGGTTCGATTGTTGAATACCAGTCTGTAAGGACCAAGCCTGAACCTGAGCAGGTTTTGGCTGCGGAAAAATTATATGCTCAATTGAGAAGCGGGAAGGCCGCGAGGCCGAAATGGGCTGCTAGCTTTTCCGTGAAAATACTCTTGCTCATATGGGGTAGTATTATATCAAGCGCAATGGCTGCCGGCATGCTTACTGATACATCAATAAGCAGCTTATTGTTAGCCCTGTATCGGCTAGCGCAACCGCTTCTTGAGAGCATAGCTCTTTATAGTTGGTAAATTAGCGATTTGCAGCCATGTGTCATATTGAGCTATGCCCTAACTGGGCGTCAGGCCGGAACCTTGGGCAGTGTCAGAATAGGGCCGATTCCAGCATTTTCTGACGACTCGCCTGCAACCTCTAGGGCCTCAACCTGACAGGCCGCACGCTTAGCGTACGATTTTGTCCGTTTTCTCTATCGTCCCCTCCATGCCCGACGGACGGTCGCCGGCCCGCCCTGGTCGAAGGCCGCCCCACTCGGCCCGGCGAGGCCCGGCCAAGGTTGGACAGTTGCAGCGGCCAAAATCGCCCCCTGCGGCCTCCTGGGCGCGTTTCTGGTGCCAAGGTAGGCTTGCCCCCTGACTGACAGCTTCCGCGTTGTGTGGGCGATTCTGGAGGCTCTGACGCTGCTCCGGTTGCAGCGCTCCCGCCCCCTCTTTGGCGTTCAACCTGTCGTTTTCAGAAGACGGCTGCACTGAACGTCAGAAGCCGACTGCACTATAGCAGCGGAGGGGTTGGATCCATCAGGCAACGACGGGCTGCTGCCGGCCAATAGCCGACAATGACGACACTGGAAATCCCCGCCTGTGAGCGTCGGCTCAGGGCGGGACAGCGTCATCCAGCTACCTGCGCCACTGACTCAGCCTTGTCCAGCCGGCCGCGCCGCACGAACAGACTGACCAGCCGTTGACGGATCGCCACCTGGAGTTCCGCCAGTTGTTCCGGCGTGATGCGAATTTCACCCGCTCGACGAGCGCAACACCGGCGCCGCCTACGCCAAGAACCGGCGAATCGAACTCAAACTCACGAACCGCTGAGCGCCGCGTCACCGCGCTGCTGCGCCAGCCAGTCGCGCGGGGCGCAGCCCATGCGCACGCGGAAGGCGCGCGCCAGAGCGTTCGGGCTGCCGTAGCCGACGCGGTCGGCCACCACCGCCACCGGCCGCCCCTGCTTGAGCAGGGTGCAACTGACGTTCATCCGCCAGTCGGCCAGATAGTCGCCCGGCGTGACGCCCACCGCGTCCTTGAACGCGGCGGCGAAGCGCGCGCGTGACATGCCCGCCTTCGCCGCCAGCGCCTCGAGCGACCACGCGGTCTGCGGCGCATCGTGCATGGCGGTTATGGCGCGCGCGAGTTTCGGGTCGGCCAGGCCCGCCAGCAGTCCGGTGGCGCCAAGCCGCCCATCCATCAGATAACGCAGCAACTGGATCAGTAGCAACTCGCACAAGCGGTCGATGGCGGCCTGCCGACCGCACTGGTCGCGCTCGGCTTCGGCAAACAGCAACTCTAGCGTCGGCCCGAGGCCGGGCAAGTCCGCCAACGGAATCAGCAGCATCGACGGCAAGGCCATGGCCAACGGATTGCCCGTCGAAGCGCCCAGGTCGACCTCCGCACACAACCGCTCAGCGGTATCGCCGGGGGCGGCGACAAAACGATGCGACGCCACGCGCGGATAAAACAGCAGGCTCGGCTCGGTAACCAGCAGATCTTCATGCACGGGCGAACGCGCCGTAATCGGGCCGCGCCGCACCAGATGGATATAGCCATGCGGCGCCGCGTAATGATGCTGCCCACAGAAGGCGCCGCTGTGAAAAACGCGCGCCGAAAGCGAGTAGTGCCGGAGCAAGCCGGCCAGTCGATCCGCCATTCCACTCTCCATATAAGACGATAGGTTACGTATTTGATACTTTACGTGCCATATCGTACCAAACAAAGGGCGATCATGCCCACGTGCTCTTGCACCTCACCCACTACGGAGATAGACATGACCCAAATCGCCCCCCTGACCATCGACACCGCTGACGCCGCTACCGCTGCCACACTCAAGGCCGTCAAAGCCAAGCTTGGCATGGTGCCGAACCTGTTCGCCACGCTGGCCCACGCGCCGGCGGCGCTCAATGGCTACCTCGGCTTGTCCGAAACGCTGGGCACCGGCCGCCTGAATGCCTCCCAGCGCGAGATCGTTGCGCTCGCTGCCGGTCAAGCCAATCGCTGCCAGTATTGCCTGAGCGCACACACCCTGATCGGCAAAGGTGCCGGACTGTCGGCAGAGGCCATCGCCGCGGCCCGCACCGGCCAGGCGGCCAACGCACTTGACGATGCAATCGCCGGCTTTGCCCGCGCGCTGGTCGAGCAACGCGGCGTGGTGTCGGCCGACGCCATGGCCAACTACCGCCGCGCGGGGCTCGACGACGGCCTGATACTGGAAGTGATCGCCAACGTCGCGCTGAACACGCTCACCAACTACACCAACCACATCGCCGACACCACGGTGGATTTCCCCGTGGTCGCCGTCTGATCTCCATAGGCATATAAGGAGAACACGATGAAAATCGCACTCACCGGCGCTCTGCTCGCCAGCGCCCTCGTCCTGCCACTGGCCGTCACGGCCGGCGACTTTTCGCCCTATGTGGACAGCCAGGGCGGCATCAGCCGCCCCACAGACTTCCGCACAAACTTCGTCCACCTGGGCTCATATGCGGTGTTGGACGAAAAATCCGCCTCTCGCGGCTTGCACGATGTGTACACCGAAAAGGCCTCGGCCGAGCACTACCGCAAGACCGGCAAGTTCTTGGACGGCGCCACGCTGGTGAAAGAGATCCGCAAGCTCGAAACCAGCGCCATGACCACTGGCAACCCTGTGGTCTGGGGTTCCGATGCGGCCGTGTGGTTCGTGATGGTCAAGGACGCCAAAGGCCGTTTCGCCAGCAACCCCTTGTGGGGCGACGGCTGGGGCTGGGCGCTGTTCAAGGCCGACGCCCCCGCCAAGAATGTCGCCGTCAGCTACGAAGCCGACTGCATGGGCTGCCATGTGCCGGCGGCCAAGACCGACCGCGTATTCATCCAGGGCTATCCGACACTGACCCAGCACTGACTTGCTGCCGGGTTACGCTTCGCGCAGGATGGCACCTCCGTCCTGCGCGAGCCACCCTTTCCGGAAGCGCGCCATGCCGACACTCGACGCCTTTCTGACCGACGTCCGCGCCTGCACGCGCTGCGCACCGCATCTGCCACACGGCGTGCAGCCGGTCTTCCAGTTTCACCCGAGTGCGCCCATCCTCATCGCCGGCCAAGCACCGGGGGCCCGGGTCCATGCCTCAGGCGTGCCCTTCGACGACGCCAGCGGCGCGCGTCTGCGCGCCTGGCTGGGCGTGGACCGCGACACCTTCTACGACCCTACCCGCATCGCCATTCTGCCCATGGGCTTCTGTTATCCGGGCACCGGCAAAAGCGGTGACCTGCCGCTACGCCCGGAGTGCGCCCCCCGCCTGGCGCGAAGCCTTCATGCAGCGTTTCGAGCGCCTGTCGCTGGTCATCGTGCTGGGCAGCTACGCCATGGACTACCACCTCGGTACTGGCAAGACGCCGCTCACCCGGGTGGTCGAAGCCTGGCGCGAGCACTGGCCGCAAGCGTTCCCCCTGCCTCACCCTAGCCCGCGCAACAATCGCTGGCTGGTGCGCAACCCCTGGTTCCAACAAGACGTGCTGCCCGCGCTGCAAGCACGCGTCCAGGCAGTCCTCACCGCCAACCCCAAGGAAACCCCATGACCGACGACACCGCCGCCATTACCGAGCTGCTGCACAAGTACTACGACACCCTGGCCTGGGCGAACGGAGACAGGCACCGGCTTTGGAGCGATGAACGACGGCTTCAGGTGCGGTAGCTGACGCCTGGGACCTCAATCACCGTATGACCGGGTCGAAAGCGGTCCTTTCTCTGACAACATCGCCCTAGCCCGCACTCAACCCCCACAACACATCCAGCACATGTTGCGTAGGCCGCTCGACGTCCCCACCACGGTGGGCAATACCAAGTTGACGCCACAATAAGGGCTGTAATGGCCGCATGACGATCCTGGTATCGGACAATGGCGTGGAGGCTTCATGCGGCAACAACGTCGCACCATAACCGGCCGCCACTAGGCTTTTGATCGCATCGTTGTAGTTCAGTTGAATACGCGGCGTGGGCTGCCGTCCATCACTGGCGAACCACTCCGAGGTCAAGCGCGAAAGCCGAGTAGTTTTGTCATTCAGAATTAATGGCTGGGCGGCCAGCCAACCGGGGGTCACAACATCCGGGCATTCCCAGCGAGCCGGCAAGAAGGCCATGACCGGGTCCCGCCGCCATGGCTCGATCCGCAATTCCTTCACCGGGGTCTGTGGCAGCGCGACCAGACCGATCTCCAAAGAGCCCTCGGCAAGCTTCTTCAAAGTTTCCTGCGACGTGAGCACCGCGACCTGCACATCGATAGCGGGATGGCGTTGGCCCAACGTCTCCAAAGCTTGCGGCATCAACTGTGCGATGGCCCCTGTGGAGGCACCCAGCCGCACACGCCCGGCCAAGCCCTGCACCTGACGCTCCACGTCCTCAAGCGCCTGCTCCGCATCCGCCAACAGGCGCCGCGCGCGCTCCACCAGCGTTTCTCCAATCGCCGAAGGCTGAATGCGCCCACGTGTGCGCGACAACAGCTTTCCGCCAACCCGCGACTCCAGGTCGGCAATATGCAAACTGACCGTGGGTGGCGCGAGGTGCAGCACACGGGCCGCCTCGGCAAACGAACCCAGGTCGGCAATGGCCACCAACGTGCGCAGACGGTCCAGGCTGATTTCGCGCATGAGTCACTCCTTGTTCAGAAAAGCTGAATTTCATCGTTTAGAAATTCAACTTTTCCTATCTTAGCCCCTCACTGAAGATTGGAACTCCTGATTTCCTATGTCCGAGAGCATTCCATGGCAAGTCCTCTTATATTCATCGACGGCGACCAAGGCACCACCGGGTTGCAAATCCATCAACGTCTACGCGACCGGACCGATCTGCGGCTTATCACGCTCAGCCCCGAACATCGCAAGGATCCGCAACGTCGCGCCGAAATCATCAACGCCTGCGACATCGCGATTCTCTGCTTGCCCGACCAAGCCGCACGCGACGCTGTAGCGAGCATCGAAAACCCCGCCGTTCGGGTGATCGATGCGAGTTCGGCGCACCGCACCCATCCAGACTGGACCTATGGTTTCGCGGAGATGAACTCGCAGCAGGCCCAACGCATCGCCACGGCACGGCGGGTCAGCAATCCCGGTTGCTATCCCACGGGGGCGATAGGGCTGCTGCGCCCATTGCTGGAGGCCGGGTTGCTGCCCAGGGACTATCCGACGAACATTCATGCTGTGTCGGGCTATTCCGGAAAAGGGCGCGTTGGCGTGCAAGAGCATGAGGGAGAGGGCGCATCACAGGCGCCCGCGTTTCAGGTTTATGGTCTGGGGCTGGCACACAAACATATTCCGGAGATTCAGGGGTTGTACGCCGGAATCCCAGAAATTTCCGTCAGCCCAGCTCCAGTCCCGCCACGAGCGCATCCAGGTCGATGAACTTGCCGTCAGTCTGGAAGGTGTAATGCCCGTTCAGCAGGATGTGCCGCCAGGCCGCTGGCGACATCTGCGTGATCAACGCCAGCGCCTTGGCATTGCCAGCTGCCTCGTACTTCGTCAGCAGCAGGGACAGGATCGCCGAGTTGTAGAAGATGATCGCGTTGCCGATCAGCCTGGCGCACTGGTTGCTGATCTCGATTTCGATGTCGGTGCGGCCGGTCAATTCCTTCTTCCCACCGACTTGGGCGATGGTCGAGCGTAGCTGGTGATAGGACTCAATGCGGTTCTGCGAGCGGTGAACATTACGCTCCAGTTGCGGGTCGCGCAGGTAGCGCAGTGTGTAGATACTGCGGATGAGCTTGTCGAACTCGAAGATTGCGCGCCGCGTCGGGTTCGGCGCCGTATAGGTGCACAGCTTGCGGATCAGCGTGCCCTGCGTCATTTCCTTCAGGCCCAGTGTGGCGACGATTCGGTCGATGTTCGCCTTCTCACCGACGATGAGTTGCCGGTCGATCTGGCCAGCCGGCCGGATCAGGCATTTCTCGTACAATGCCAGATCATCGGCGCAATACAGCTCCTGCAACTGGTCGTCGAGGTCGGTGAAGCGCGGCTCGAAACGAAGTCCGAACCAGTGCAGGATGGCGAAGTTGGCCTTGTTGATGCTGTGCATGTCGCCGGTGATCGCGCTCGGCACGATGTCCGACGTGTTGCGGTACCAGATGTCGAACACGTGGTGAGCCTCGTACTCGTGTGCGCCTATCAGGTAGCCGTTCAACGGCACGTGATTGCACAGCAGCGTGTAGGCGACGACGCCCTTGCCGCGGCCGAAATATTTGCGCGAGTAGCGCGCCTTCACAGTTGGTCGCTCGACGCCGAATTTCTGCCCATCAACGGCACCGTACAACGAATCGAGGTCGAACGAGTAATGCGGGAAGATCGGCAGTGCGGCGATGGCGTTGCTGATGCAATCGTTGGCCACATGTAGCGTCGCCTGGCGCAGGTACTGCTGGTAGGTACTCTCCAGGACGTGGTACGGGATGTCGCTGGTACGTGCCATAACCTGGTTGCCGTGGTTCATGGCTTGGGCAATGATCACCGCCATCAGACTGTCGGCGTCGGCTACCTTCTTCGCATAGCGTGGCTGCAATGGTGTCAGCGCCGACAGGAACTGGCACTGGCCGTTGACGAAGCGAAACACGTCGGCGACATCGCAGTATGGCAGTTGCTCGTAGAGAGCTTGCTCGCGCGCCTTCTGGTTCTCCCCCTTGGGCTTGCGCCAGGTCAGTCTCTGCGTGTCCTTGTCGTATTCCAGGTGCGTCAGCTTGCCCTGTTTCAGCTCGCGATTGAACGCCACCCATTGCGCACGCAACTCGGCCGCCAGTGCATCGAGCTGGGCACTGACCGGCTGCCGCAGGAAGGGGATGTCCATCTGCGCGAGCACGGCGGCTTTCTCGTCCATCGAAACCAACTCGTCGGACAAATGCCGGTGCTGCAAGCTATCGTCAATGTAGAGCTCGCCCGCCTGGAAGCGTTTCCTGACCTGACGGTAAAGCCAGAATTCGTAACGATCGGCATGCAGGCCTGTCGGCGTGCCTTCGGCATCGAACATCAGCAGGTACGGACGCAAGCGTTTCGGCAGCGTTGCCGCCGGACATTCGTCGAGTGGCCGTTGTGATAGGCGCTGCTGCTTGGCGAACACGCTCTTGGCCCAAGTCAGCGCCGCGAGCCATGGGTTATCGGGGGCCGTGCCGGCGAAGTCGAGCGCGACGTACAGCGGCCGTAGATGGCGTCGAATGCGTTCGGCCAGGCCGTCCACCGCCTGCCAGTGCAGCGCCAGTTTGTTCAGTGGCTTGACGCTCATGCGCTGCGCCGTGTTTTGCAGCAATTCCCTGGACATGATTTTGTAGGCGCGTTGGCGCACCTCGCCGAACGGCGTCGGATCGGCCACGCTGTCGTCCACGTACAGCGACAGCAGGCGGCCAACCTGCGGCGTTTCCTGATGGCGTCGCAGCTGTTCGGCGACAAAGGACTGTTTCGCACCCGTGCGGCTCTCGTCCTCAAGTTTTTTCATGTGGAAGGCCATCGCGTCGACCAGGTTGTCGGTGAGCTGCCGGTAACGTACCCAGGCATAGCACAGCAGGTAGAGCCGGGTCTGCTCCGCCTTCAGGTGGCGCAGGTCATGGACGGTATAGAAGTTCGCCAGGCTCGCGTAGTACAGCAGGTTCTGCTGCGAGATGCCGAGCTTGGGCAGCAGCGCCTTGGCGATCCCGTGCAAGGACTTCAGCGTGGCGCGCTTCTCGCGCTCCCCTGCCATCTGACGCCAGCCGAAATCTTTAGCGTCCTGCTTGAGCGCTGCCAGTTGAGACAGGGTGTCGTCACGCACCAGGAGCTGGCCCAGCGCAGCTTTGGCCGATTCGTCCAACACTTCTGCCAGCAAGCCGCCCAAGCGCCTGCGTTCGGTGGACAGGGCTTCACTGACCAGCTCTTGTAAGGTGGTGTGGCCGGGCCGGATGATTTTGTGCTCGCTGAGCCAAACGATCAGTTCGGCGGCCACGAATCCTGGCATTACGTCGCGCCGCACGATCTGTTCAGCCTGCTGTGCCAGTTGCGGCAGGAAGCTAGCCGCCCACGACCGGTAGCCGAACAGTTCGGCGATCTGACCCCTCTGGCTGTAGTGCTCATGCTTGGTGATCGCCTTGCGTTCGAACGCTTCGCCGTGGAAATAGCGACTCAGCACGAAGGCGCAATCGTCCTCGACCTCATGCCAATCGAAGCGGAAGAAAGCATGCTTGGCCTTGAAGTAGCCGATCTGCAAGACGCAATAGACTTGGGCCTGCAGGCTAGGCCGGCTGCTGGCGAACGCCAGTTCAGATTCGGCCAACGCCAGGTATTCCAGCCGCTGAGCATCGTCGAAGTCCGGTAGGCGGTACAAGGCTTCCTGCTCTGCGTCAGAAAAGACGGTGAGTAGCTTATTCTTGTTGCTCATCGACCGTCCTTCCCGCACCACGCCAACCTGCTCGCGTCAATGTTTCGATCAACGTAGTGCGCTTGACATTGAAGTTGCGGCACACCGCCGCCTTAGACATGCCGCCATCGAGCGCGGCGACGATGGCGTCCAGCTTCTCACCAGTGATCGCCTGCGGCCGGCCGCCGATCCGGCCGCGTTTGCGTGCGGCGGCCAAGCCCGCGACGACGCGCTCCTGAATCAAGGCGCGCTCGTACTGCGCGAGCGCACCGAACACCTGGAACAGGAATTCGCCCGAGGGCGTCGTAGTGTCCAGGTTCTCTGTCAGCGAGCGGAACGCCACCCGCTTGTCCTTGAGCGAAGTCACAATGGCGAGCAGGTGCGACAGCGAGCGACCGAGCCGGTCGAGTTTCCACACCACCAGCACATCGCCGGCTCGAACGAACTCAAGCGCCCGCGCCAAGCCGGCACGGTCATCCTTCGCGCCAGAGGCACGATCCTCAAACAGGTGACGCGGATCGACGCCGGCGGCGAGCAGCGCGTCGCGCTGCAAGTCCGTGCTCTGGCGGTCGGAGTCCGACGACACGCGCATGTAGCCAACCAACATAGGCGGATAACCATCAAAAACAGGTTTCCGCATAATAGTGAATAGCGATAGAGTTTTCCGTACATTTTTGAGGGGGTGTTGCACAGGTAGCACAGCGGCGGCTGACAGCCTGTCGCAAAACAAATGTTTTACGACACCTCCTTGAGGTTGCCGCGTTTACATCATTACCTGAACAGGTATAAAATTCCGTCATGACAAACAAAGAAAAACCGCTCGAATGGATCGCGAGCAGCCACAAGGATTTGATGGCGTTGCCGTCCGACGTGCGTCGCCGTTTCGGTTACGCGCTCTCGTTGGCGCAGATAGGCGATCAGGATGACGCAGCAAAGGTGCTCAAGGGGTTCGGTGGTGCCGGCGTGCTGGAGGTCGTCGAAGACGATGCCGGCGGCACCTATCGAGCGGTATACACGGTCAAGTTTGCGGAAGCGGTGTTCGTCCTGCACTGCTTCCAGAAGAAGAGCAAGAGCGGAATCGCCACGCCAAAGGCCGACATGGACATCATCCGCGCTCGGCTGAAGGTGGCCGAGGTATTGGCACAGGAGCTACGAAATGCAAAAACGAATCATTGAAGGCGTCGAGGTTCAGCGCAGCTCGGGCAACGTCTTTGCCGACCTTGGACTGCCTGACGCTGAAAAGCTCAAGATCAAGACCGGCCTGGTGGTCGAGATCAGGAGGGCCATGCGCGCCCTTGGGCTGACTCAACAAGCGGCGGCCAAACGCATGGGCATCCCGCAACCGAAGGTGTCGGGCATGATGCGCGGCGACTTCACCAATCTATCCGAACGCAAGCTGATGGATTGTCTGAATCGCCTCGGCTACGACATCGAAATCAAGGTACGGCCAGCAGCCGAGCCGATCGGGCATCTAACGCTCGCAACCGCTTAATCGGAGCTCTCCTGATGGCAGCCCGCATCACCGACGACGAATGGGACGAACTGACTCCCGAGAATTTCGATACCACGGCACTGCTGCGTGCAGTCGATGCCGTGGACGTGCTGCGCGGCGATTTGAATGACAGCGCAGACGGCGCACCTCCGCAACTGCGCACCGACCTGTTGAAGCTGCATCAACTGGCAATGGCCGCGTTCAACGAGGGATCACGCAGCCGAGTGGCTGAGCTATTTGATCTCGCCGTGGATCTTCAGGATCAGGTTGATCATCTGATGACCTCGCTGGAACAAGTGCAAGAAACCCTGTCCCGGTTGACGGCGCTCTACCCAGAAAGCCTGTCCTGAATGTTCTTGGAGACAACCACATCATGAGCCGCAGCCGCCGCAAAACGCCCATCGTTGGGCACACGACCTGCCGTAGCGAGCGCGAGGACAAGAAACTCTGGCATCAGCGCTGGCGAACCCACGAGCGCACCGCGCTGGCCAGCGCGTCGCCGGAAGCTCTATGCGCCCATCTGCCTCTACTGGAAAACCAGGTCAGCAACGTCTGGTCGATGGGTAAGGATGGCCGCTCCTACTGGCCCATCAAGCGCCAGGCCGCCACGGCGGATCGCATTGCCAACCACAAGGGACGCAATCCGCAAGAGCGCGCCTCCCTGAAAAAGCGTCTGCTGCGCAAGTGGATGAGCAAATGAACCTGTCCACCATCGAGGCGCTGGCTATCGCTTGGGCGCGAATCGCTGAAGAAGCAGAACTCCCAGCCGGCTACGAGGGCACGGCGACGCCAGAGGCGCATCGGGCCTGCGAGGTGATCCAGGAGCGGATTCGAGAGCACGTCGTCGCCACCAATGACATGCGGCTGTTCGGCCTGCTGCACCTGCTTGGGCAGGCGTCGCTGCGCATGGAGCAAGCGCTGTGGCCGGAAGAATATGCGCGGATGACCCGCGAGGTCGAGGAAGCTCTCCGAGAGGCCGACGACCCCAACGCCAAGTCGTACACCCACGAAGAAGTCATGCAGGCGATGCAGGAACGCATCGACCGAGCGCGAGACAAAGCCATGTTGATCGGCTGACGGAAATTTCGGCGGTTCCGGCTGATCCAAGAATCTTGGCGTGACCTTACCTCCGCTCTACCGCTGGGTGCCAGCCTCGGCGCACGCCTAACCACCCAACTCAGAAAGGAAAATAAGTTGGTAAAACGCATTCCCGTATCCGAGCTTCGTCTCGGCATGTACATCCACAAGCTCGCCGGCTCTTGGGTTCGACACCCATTCTGGCGCGGCAGCTTCCTGCTGACCGAGCCTCAGGATCTCTCTGCCATTCGAGAATGTGGCGTCGGGGAGGTCTGGGTCGACTTGGCCAAAAGCCAAGTCGACCCAGAGAGCCCAGAGAGCCCAGAGCCCAGAGCCCAGAGCCCAGAGCCCAGAGCCCAGAGCCCAGAGAATTGTCGGAGGAGCAATCTCTGCCGTCTAGTCCACTAAGCAAGAAAAGTGACGGCGCAACCTCAATGGAGAGCGAAATGTGTTATGCACGGAAACTCTGTCTTGCGGCCAAGTCCCAAGTCATGGACATGTTCCAGGAAGCCCGGCTTGGCAAGGCCGTCGACCCAAGCACGACGTTGCCGCTGGTCGGAGAAATCGCTGCCTCGGTGCTGCGCCAACCTCATGCCCTCATCAGCGTCGCACGCATCAAAACGCACGACGATTACACCTACCTGCACTCGGTTGCCGTCTGCGCCCTGATGCTATCGCTGGCCCGGCATCTCGATCTAGACGAGGAGCAAACGCGCCTGGCTGGCATCGGCGGACTGATGCACGACCTAGGCAAGGCCGCGATGCCGCTGGAAGTGCTTAACAAACCAGGCAAGCTCACCGATGCCGAGTTCGCCATCATGAAGCGCCACCCTGTGGAGGGCGCAAAGATGCTGCGCGCAGGCGGGGCCGAGCCCGGGGTGGTGGACATTGCCCTGCACCATCACGAGAAGATCGACGGAACCGGCTACCCGGATCGCTTGGCCGGTGACGCCATTTCACTCCTGGCCCGCATGGGCGCAATCTGCGACGTCTATGATGCCGTGACGTCGGAGCGAGCCTACAAAAAGCCGTGGGACCCGTCCGCGGCGATGCGGCAGATGGCCAAGTGGGAGGGCCATTTCGACAAACGCATCTTCCACGCCTTCGTCAAGGCCGTGGGCATCTACCCCGTCGGCTCCTTGGTTCGCCTGTCCTCTCAGCGTCTGGCCGTTGTCGTTGAGCCGGGAATGGAATCACTGCTGACTCCCAAGGTTCGCGTGTTCTTCTCGCTACGCTCGAGAGAGCCGATCCCGATGCAGACCATCGACCTGGCGGCCACGAGTTGCAAGGACAGTATCACTGGCCCCGAAGACCCGACGCTCTGGAACTTCAAGAACCTCGACGACTTGTGGATGGAATAGCCCCCACAAAACGACGGCCCCGTGAGGGAGCCGTTGAACATCGTCGAGCGATGCCCGTCCAGGGAGGGATGGCCGAGCTCGATTCTCCAGAAGGTAGCTGGTGACACGAGTGTTGAGCCCACCCAACTAGGGTGACGGAAATTTCTGGGGTTCCGGCTTACATCCCCATTCAGCAGCAAAGCGGTCTGATGGAGCGGCCGATGTTTGTGCCGGCTTATGGGGCTTTTCGGCAGGGGATCGTGCTGACCATACCGTTGCAACTTCGCTTGTTGGCGCCGGGCGTGGATGCGGTGCGGTTGCATGCGTGTCTTATGCAGCACTACGTCGATGCGGACCATGTACAGGTGATGTCGATGCAGGAGGCCAAAGGGTTGACGTGCCTTGATCCTCAGGCGCTTAACGGGACTGATAGTTTGCGATTGGTGGTGTGTGAAAATGATGAGACGGGGCAGGTTTTGTTGGCTGCGGTGTTTGACAATCTTGGGAAGGGAGCCGCTGGAGCGGCGGTGCAGAATCTGGATTTGATGGTTGCAGGAACATGACTCCGACTACCCACTGGCTCTAGAGTCTATGGCTCGAATTTTCGAGCGGTTGTTTCCTCTCTGTTTATGGCCTGGCATCGACGGCATTAAACGAGTCGAAAACAGAATCTACGCGTGTCAGCAGTTTGCAATCCAGTCAGGCTTTGAAGTTAAACGGTCGTCCACGACAGGCAGCAATCGGCCAACAGCGGCCGTTTTAGAGTAGGGAAAATAAATCCCCTTTTCTGCTGTCTACGCTTCGCAGCGCCGGTTACCCGGTCACCACGCAAGACTCGCTTCCGGTCGGTGGCTAACCTTTACCGGGCGGGGGTCATACCCGCTGGGTTTCTTACGCCATTTCGTGACGGCTTGCGCCGTCATTCCCAGGCGACCAAGCTTTGCCTGGCGCACATAAATCAGTCCCCTTTTTCTCTTTGCGCAGCAATGGCGTCGATCCTTCGCGCCTGCAAACCTTTGGTGCAGGCTCCAGCTCGCCCATTGCCCCCAACGACACCGCCGAGGGTCGCGCCCAAAATCGCCGCGTTGAAATCAAACTGGTGCCCCGTAGCGGCGCTGTAGCTCAAGGGTAATGGTGCCTTGGTGCTCTTTTCGTCGGATGCCCAGCTATCTTTTAATGGGTTACGGGCGATTTGCAGTGGGCTCCAAAACCTGGCCTCAGGAGGTGCAAGCTCCCGTGGCACCGGCTTTGGACTGGGCAGACCAATACGCCGGCCCATAAGCCCATAAGGATCCCGGCCTCGGCCGGGTTCTTTATGCCCGCTTCGCGGGCTTGAGCCCAGAAGGGAGCGGCGTGCGCCGGATTCGCATCTGCCAGCCAGTACGCAGCCCGTTTGGAACTCAGTTGATCCGTCTTTTTCAACGGTTTAACAGCCAAATCAATACGTTCACAAGTACACTCGCCACCCTAGGGATGGTGAAGCATCCACGAGCGGTACTAGAATTTTCAGCTTTTCGGTGCCGCCGCACGAATTCAAGGGGCAAGCATGGATTACGAACAACTGCCGAGGGCCGCCTTGGTCCGTATGCTGCAGGAGCATGATGCGGCGCTTGCCGATGCTGGCAAGAATGGCATCGTTATGAGTTACACCGGGCGGGCTGCTCCCTGGCAGATCATCCGCCAGGTCAAGCCGAAGCTGCATCGTATTATCAAGAAAGTATCCTTTGGAGAGGAAACCGCCCAGTCAGAGAATGAGATCTGGGACGGTGAAAACCTTTCTGCGATGGTCACGCTCTATAAATATCGTGGTCAAGTTGATCTTGTAGTAACAGACCCGCCGTACAACACCGGCGAGGACTTCCGCTATAACGACAAGTGGGACAAGGATCCAAACGATCCAGATCTCGGCGATGTAGTTCCTAAAGATGATGGGTCCAAGCACAGCAAATGGTTGCGCTTCATGACACCCAGAATCTGGATGATGCGTGAGATGCTAACCCCAGGCGGGGTTATGGCTATCTGTATTGATCATAGGGAACTATTTAGACTTGGCATGCTCATGGACGAAATCTTCGGCGAAGAGAATCGCATTGGCATAATCAATTGGCAGAAAAGCTATTCACCTCGCAGTGATAATAAGGGGGCGGCGGCGAAAACTGAGTGCAACACCTGACCTTTCCGGTACGGTGCTGTCCCTATGTCTTATTCCGAACTCAGCGTTGAAGAGCGCGCCACCATTCAAATCGGTCATGCCCAAGGTTTCAGCCTGCGCGGGATTGCCTGCTTGATCAACCGATCCCCTTCGACCATCAGCCGGGAGCTGCGCCGCAATCGAGATGCCTGTGGCGGCTACTCGGCCCGCGTGGCCCAGCAGCAGATGCAGGCCCGCCGTCAGGTGTGTCGACCGAAGCAAAAGCTGTTGCCGGGTAGCGAGCGCTTCGAATTGGTGGCGCATATGCTGCGTGAGCGTTTGTCTCCCGAGCAGATTGCCGGCAAGCTGCGCAGCATGAATATTCCCAGCCTCAGAGATGCCTACGTCTGTCGCGAGACGATCTATAACGCGATCTATGCCTTGCCAGTCGGCGAGCTGCGTAAAGAGCTGATCATCTGCCTGCGCCAAAGCAAGACGATGCGCAGGCCGCGCTCTGGCGGCGTGGATCGGCGCGGTCAGATCCCTGAGAGGGTCAGTATTCATGTACGTCCGCCGGAGATCGAAGACCGACTGATGCCAGGGCATTGGGAAGGCGACCTGATCAAGGGCAAGGCCAACGCCTCGTCTGTAGGTACGCTGGTGGAGCGCACCAGTGGCTACCTGATGCTGGTGAAGATGAACGACGCGACGGCGACCTCGGCGATGGAAGGCTTCAGTGCAGCGCTCAATGGCATGCCGCTGGCGATGCGCAAGAGCATGACCTACGACCAGGGCCGAGAAATGGCGCGGCATGCTGAAATCACCCAGCAGACCGGGGTGGCGATTTACTTCTGCGACCCGCACAGCCCTTGGCAGCGCGGCAGTAACGAAAACATCAATGGCCTGATCCGCCAGTACCTGCCCAAAGGCACGGACTTGTCGGTGCATAGCCAGGAGGAACTGGATGCCATCGCACTGCAACTGAACATGCGCCCCCGTAAGCGCTTCGACTTCAAGTGTCCGATCGAGGTTATGGACGAGGTGATGCAGGAAGCTATGGCTATGCGGCATGATGCTCCAGCTTCAATTCAATAACCGTGTTGCACTCAGCTCCTGTAACCGCCCACTTTAATGTCAGGAAGCTTAAGCTCTGTTAGTGTTTTGGCTATTCTCTCTCCTCTTGGAAGACTGGTTGAAAGAGCCAGGAATATTTCCAATAACCCATTAAGTCAATCCCTCTACACTGGGCGCACCGATGAGTTTGGCCAAATAGAGTTTGCTTTACGAATGATGCAAGCTGAAACAGGCGCCATAGTAGGTCGCATAGGTGATGCATCAAATCGGCTTAGCGAACACACCCGAGGCCTACTAAAGGATATTGAGTCAAGCAATGTACTTACAGTTGAGCAGCAGGCAGAGACAGATCAAATAGCAACGGCAGTAAACCAAATGGCGGCAAGCATTCAAGAGGTTGCGAGCAATGCACAGCATGCTGCAGATGCGGCCGGAAGAGCAGACACTGAGACGGCATCTGGCCAGCGTCTGGTAGCCCACACAAGCCAGTCAATCACTGCCCTTGAAGGTGAAATTAGGCAAGCCGCTCAGGTTATTCATGAGCTTGAAGGTCAAAGTAACGAGATATCAAAAGTTCTTGACGTTATACGAGGGATCGCCGAGCAAACGAATTTGTTGGCACTCAACGCAGCAATTGAGGCCGCGCGTGCTGGTGAGCAGGGGCGTGGTTTTGCTGTTGTCGCCGATGAGGTTCGCAGTCTTGCTGCTCGCACACAGCAATCGACAACGGATATTCAAAGCATGATCAGCGCTCTACAAGAGCGAGCGCAATCCGCTGTTACAGTCATGGAGCAAAGTAGTCGGCAAGCGCACACGAGTGTAGCTCACGCAGAGGAAGCAGCTACAGCTCTTGATGGAATTGGCCAACGCGTTAACGAAATTACCGACATGAACGCGCAAATAGCGACTGCGGTCGAGCAGCAGGGAGCAGTAAGTGAAGACATAAACCGCAGTATTATCAATATACGCGATGCTGCTGATACCAATGTACAGACCGGGCAGAATAATTTGCAAAGTGCGAAATCTGTCGCTCAGTTAACTAGCGCTCTGAGCGAACTGGCAAAACAGTTTTGGGAAAAACGAGGATAACGCTTTTCAGTATCTCGACAGGGATAACTTACTTTACCATCGGTTATCCCTTTTAGCCGCACAAATTTTAGCCATGGCTTTTCAGGAAGTCAGGGCTATCAGAATGGCCTTAGAAAGCCTAGTCAAAGAGCTGTCACGAGAACACCGTTAGCTTAGCGTACGATTTTTTCCGAATTCTGCGGTTCCCCCGAGATGGGCCTGGACACGGGTGATAGATGCTGAATTAAGCCGTGTGACGGCAGGCTGTGCTGGGCTGCACGTCGGCATGGGCGTGCGTGGTCAGGACGCAAAAACACACTTGCCCGCAATGGCGGGCAAGTGTGTTTGCAGAGGGGGAGTGCGTTGTTGGTTATTGTTTGTTGCGACCGGCAATCACCACCAGGATCAGCGACGCCAGGATCAGGATCGAACTGATAGCGGCAATGGTCGGATCGATCTCGTCGCGCAGCGCCGTGAACATGCGCTTGGTCAGAGTCTGGTTGTCGCCGCCGGAGATGAACAGCGCCACCACAGTTTCATCCAGCGAGGTGATGAAGGCGAACAGTGTCGCCGAGACCACACTGGGCTTGATCTGCGGCAGGGTCACGGCCATGAAGGCGCGAAAGCGGTTCATGCCCAGGCTGCGCGCCACCATTTCCTGGGACATGTCGAAGTTACGCAGACCGGCCAGCAGCGCGATGATCACGTAGGGCAAGGCGAGCATGATGTGCGCCAGCACCAGGCCGGTCAGCGTGCTGATCAGGCCGACCCGGGCGTAAACGAAGAACACGCCGGCGGCGATCAGGATGATGGGCACCATCATCGGCAGCAGCAGGATGATCTGCAGCGTACGCACCACCTTCAGGCTGGAGTTGTTGATGGCGTAGGCGGCCGCCATACCAATCGGCAGGCTGATGGCCATGGTGAAAAATGCCGTGATCAGACTGACCCGCGCCGCCGACATCCACTCCACGCTGTTGAAGAACGCCTCGTACCAGTGGAAGGACCATTGCTTGGGAGGGAATTGCAGGAAGCGCGCCTCGGAGAACGACATGGGTACCACGATCAGCACCGGGATGATCAGGTACAGCAGGATCGCCGCGACCAGCACCGTGAACAGCACGTGGGACAGGCGAAGGTGACGCAGGTTGGCAAGCAGGTTCATTTAGCGCGCTCCCAGGATGCGTTCGATGGGGATGAAGCGATTGATGCCCCAGAAGATCAGGAACACCACAAACAGCAGCACCAGGCCGACTGCGCTGGCTGCGCCCCAGGCGTGATAGAGCTCGACGTTGCGTTGCACCAGCATCGACACCAGGATCGTGCGGCCACCGCCGAGCAGTTCCGGGGTGATGAAGAAGCCTAGGCAGATGACGAACACCAGGATGGAACCGGCCATGACCCCCGGCGCTGCCATCGGCAGGAAGACCCGGCGGAAGGTGTAGAAGGGTTTGGCGCCAAGGCTCTCGGACGCTTGCATGAGGTCCTGGGGGATTTTTTTCATCACCGAATACAGCGGCAGGACCATAAAGGGCAGCATGACGTGCAGGGTGCCGATTACCGTGCCAGTGGTGTTGTGCATCAGCGTCAGGGGTTGGTCGATGATGCCAAGGTCCATCAGCGTCTGATTGACCAGTCCGCGGCGTTGCAGGAGCACCAGCCAGGCATAGGCCCGCACCAGCACGCTGGTCCAGAACGGCAGGATCACGCAGATCAGAATCAGGTTGGCCCAGAAACCCTGCAGGCGCGAAGCGGCGTAGGCAATGGGGAAGCCCATGACGATCGACAGGATCGTCACCAGGAAACTGATCTTGAAGGTCAGGGCGAAGGTGTCCCAGTAAATGCTTTCCTGGAAAATCCGGATGTAGTTGGCCAGGGAAAACCCTTCCTCGGTCTGGACCGACTGAAAGGCCAGCCAGCACAGCGGCATGATCAACAGCACCACGACCATGACCAGCGCCGGGGTGAGCAGCAACAGCATGGAGGTGTGCTCCTTGCGTTCTTCACGGGCCAGGGCGTCTTCGCTGGTCATGGGCGGCTGGTGCTGCTGGTCGCTGGAGTCGGGCATGGATTTGGCGAGATAGGCGTTGGACATGATGACCTCTCGTCACTGCGCAGTGCTGGAGGGTATCCAGCACTGACGGGTAGCGCTGGCGGTGGCAGTCGTCCTGGCGGACAGCAGGGTGCGGTGCTCGGGTAATGTCATGTGAAGAACTCCCAATGGTGGGCAGGTACTTGAGGCGAGCGCGAGTTGTCTGCACAGGTCACTCTGCGGGACCCTCAGGCCTAATGTACCGGGATGCCAACGAATGAAGTGGACGCAATTGACCGGTGCGCAAGCGCTTTATGTCGAAATCGCGGGGGCAGACGGCATGTCCTGCGCCGAGGCCTCTGGCCTGCGGCGCAGCAACGGCCGATGGCTATTTTTTCTGGACGAAGGACAACCAGCGTTCTTCGGCCTTGACCCCGGCTTCGGAGGCCCACCATTGCGCCGAGAGCAGGGCCTGGCGCGAGATGTTGCCGGGTGCGGAAGGCAGCTTGGCCTCGCGCTCGGCCGGGATTACCCCGGTCTTGAAGGCTTCGGGGTTGAGCGGGCCGTAGTCGATGATCATCGGCAACGCCGCTTGCAGTTTGGCATCGATGGCCTCGTTGACGAATTTCATGGCGGCCACCTTGTGCGGCGAGCCTTTGAGGACGCACAACGAGTTGGTTTCCAGCACACCCTGGTTGTAGTCGAATGCCACGGGTGCGCCGGCGGCCTGTACGGCGGTGATACGGCCGTTCCAGGCCTGGATCATGTCCACTTCGCCGTCGCTGATCAGCTGCGCCGACTGCCCGCCGGACGTCCACCAGGTGGCGATGTCGGGCTTGATCTGCTCAAGCTTGCGGAAGGCGCGATCGACGTCCAGCGGATAGAGCTTGTCCATCGGCACGCCATCGGCCAGCAGCGCGATTTCCAGGGTTGGACGTGGCAGGTTACGTAGGGAGCGCTGGCCCGGGTATTTTTTGGTGTCCCAGAAGTCGGCCCAGGTCTTGGGTACGTCCGCGCCTTTGAACGCGTCCGTGCGATACGCCAGCACCGTGGAGTAGCTGATGTAGCCGACGCTGTATTCGTCCTTGAGGCTGTCGGGTATTTGCGCGGCATTGGGAATCAGCGCAAGGTCGAGCTTCTCGAACAGCCCTTCGGCTTCGCCACGGATGCAGTCGCCAGTGGGCAGGTCCACCACGTCCCAGGTGACCTTGCCGCTCTCGACCTGGGTCTTGATGATCGGGTAGGCCTTGGGCGAGCTGTCCTGTTTGAGCGTCAGACCGAGCTTTTTCGCCGCAGGCTCCAGGATCGCCTTGCTCTGGGCTTCCTGATAAGCACCGCCCTGGGATACGAACGTGATGTCCTCGGCCATGGCCTGGGTGGCGCTACCGATGAACAGGGCCAGACTCGCGAGTTGGAAAGCTGTAGTGCGCAATGTGCTCATGGAAAGACTCCGAATGGTTGGCAGATTTTCTTGGGCGAGCTGTAGGTTTTGTTGTCGGTCGCTCTGCGGGACCATGGAGGTCTAATGTACCGGCTTGTCCGTGAACGAAGCGGCTACAAATGCGCGGATGAAAAGTGGTTTATTGCGAAAATGCGAACGGGCACAGTATTTCGTGCGTCGGGTGCGGGCTTGCGCGCCTGTCGCGAGCAGCCCCGAAGCCCCCGGTAGGAGCGAGCATGCTCGCGATGGCGGTGTGTTGGGTGAGTCATAGCCAAGTCATTCAGCCCACCGTCATCCGCCTCACCACGCGCCGTATCATCGGCGCCGCCAGCACCACCACCGGCAACATCGATACCCACGACAGCGCCCACGCGTTCAACCAGCGGCCGGCAAAGGCCAGGTCGAGCGCATGGGGTGTGGTGGCGATGGCGGCCGCGACCGCGCAGGTCAGGCCGGATTGAACGACGCCGAAAACGAAATGCTCATAACGGGCGGGGATTTTCATCGGGGGTTCTCGAGAAAGAGCGGGGGGGCGCGATGCCCGGCCGCTCGGGCACGATCAAGCCGGTTGCAGTTGCGCGATAGTCTCTTCGGTGGTCCACAGCCCGTGGGCGAGGAAGCGGTAATTGATGATGGCCGCCAGGTAGCCGTCGCCATCCGGCAGGCGCGGGCCGGCGGTGGCGTCGCGTACCACGACTATTTCAAAGCCCTGTTCGAGCAGTTCGCGCAGGTGTGATTCCACGCAAAGGTTGGCCGCCATGCCGGCGAGGATGATCTGCGACACGCCTTTCTTGCGCAATTGCAGCGCCAGGTCGTTGGTTTCCGGGCCGTAGACCTTGTGCGGCGAGGCGATGATGGTCTCGCCGTCGAGAATGTACGGCTTGTAGATCTCGAGGAAATCGGCGCCGGAGCCTTCGAAGTTTTCCAGGGTGTTCGGTCCCTTGCGATCGAACATGCAGATGCTGTGCATGACCTTTTCCAGCGGACCGCCAAAATGCCAGTCGTGGTCGTGCGGGTAGTAATAGTGTGGCGACACGGCCACGGGCAGGTCGTGAGCCTTGAAGGCCTTGAACAGTTTTTCCAGGTTTTCGACGGTGTTGTTCTCGACGATGCTCTCACCGAACACCGCCCAACTGGCGCCGGCAGGGCTGAGGAAGTCGTTCTGTGGGTCGATGACCACCAGGGCGGCTTTGCTCAGGTCGAGCTTGAAACCAGTGGCAGGCAGTGCGGGTTCGGCGGGGTCGGCGTACAGATGGCTCATGACGATTTACCTCTTGGGTGCTTGCGTGGATGAGACGTGAATGTTGCTTTATATAAATGACCAGTCGTCTTATTAATGAGGAAAAAAAACTCACTCCAATAGCCGAGGCAAGACCATCGATACGAAACGCTGCAGAGGTGCACCGTCGCGCAGGACCTTGCCGCGCATGACCGCACCTTCCCAGCCTTCGACGATGACACTGGCCAGCGCTTCGGCGTCGTGAGTTTCAGAGAGTTCGCGGCGCTGCTGCGCTTCACGCAGGCAGCTCGCGAGCAAACCTTCCCAGCGCGCCAGCACATCGGCCAGACGCTTGCGGGTTTGTTCGCTGCCATTGGACATTTCCAGGGACAGGTTGCCAATCAGGCAACCCAGGCTGTATTCATGCTCGCCGTGCTCGAGCACCAGGGCCTGGAAGAACTGGCCGATGCGCTCCAGCGGCTTGACCCGGGCGTCGTAGAAGATCGGCCCGTGGCGGGTTTCGATCGAGGTCCAGTATTCCTCGAGGATCTCTGCCGCGAAGTCTTCCTTGCTGGCGAAGTAGTTGTAGAAAGAGCCCTTGGGAATCTCGGCAGCGGCGGTGATGTCCTGGACGCCGCAGCCGTTGAAGCCACGGTTGTGAACCACCTGGCGGCCAATCGACAGCAAACGGGATCTGACTTCGAGGTTGACCGGGCGAGCCATGACAGAGACATCCAGTGATGAGAAAGTTTTAATAAACTAACTGGTCATCTATGTTTCGTCAACAGTCGAATTGACTGCCAATCAGTCCGCCTGCGCCATCTCGATGTACTCGAGCATCTTCTCGTTGCCATCGAGAATGTCACGGCAGATGGCCGCCCGTGCCGCCGCGCCATCGCGGCGCTTGAGTGCGTCGAGCACTTCCCAGTGATGGTCGATGGCCATGCGCTCGTTGAAGTTGCCATAGGCACGGGCGATCAGTGGGCCGGTGCGCATCCACAGGCTATCGAGCAAACCCGCCAGCACCGGCATGCGCGCGATGGTGGTCAGCGCGTAGTGAAATTGCTGATTGCACTTGAGAGCGGCTTGCAAGTCCTGGGCGTTGATCGCGGCGATGTTGTTTTCGATGCAGGCTTGCAGGTCTGCGAGTTCGCTGTCGGTCACCAGCGCGGCGGCCGTCTCCGCAGCCAGGCCTTCAAGCGCCAGGCGGATGCTGCGGATCTCGCCGTATTGCGCGGCGGTGAGGATGGGTACGCGGATGTCACGCGGGGTCTTGAGGATCAGCGCCTGTTCCTTGGCCAGTTGCAGGATCGCGTCGCGCACCGGTGTGACGCTGGTGCCCAGTTGTTCGGCCAGGTCGCGGATGCGCAGGCGGTCATCGGGCTGGAAACGCCCGGTGATCAGTGCCTCGCGCAGCAACTCGTAGATGCCACTGCCCAGGTAAGAGTGATTGAGGGTTTGAATAGGGTAGGGGTTGCTCATTGATCGCTCATCTGCGGCGGATGCCCGGCCCGAATGATGGAAGTTTCCGGCCGGGATTTCCAGATTATTTCAGACGTGCTGACCACCGTTGACATGAATCTCCGAACCGTTGATGTACGACGCGCCTCGGGTGCAGAGGAAATGCACCAGGGATGCGACTTCTTCCGGCTTGCCCAAGCGGTGCATGGGGATCTGCTGATCGACGATCAGTTCGGTCCCGGCAGACAGGATCGACGTCTCGATCTCACCCGGTGCAATCGCATTGACCCGCACACCGTGTGGCCCGAAATCATGGGCCATTTCCCGCGTCAGTGCGGCCAGTGCAGCTTTCGAGCAGGCGTAGGCGACCCCGGCAAACGGGTGCACCCTGGAACCTGCAATCGAGGTGACGTTGATCACCGAGCCTTGCGCCGCCTTGAGCTCATCGAACAGCCCTTGGGCCAGTAACGCCGTGGAAAACAGGTTGACGTTGAACACGCTGAGCCAGGTGGCGTAATCGGATTCCAGCACGCCCAATCGTGCGCCGGCTTCGCCTTTGGGTGAAATGCCGGCGTTGTTCACCAGGGCATCGAGGCGTCCGCCGAGTTTCTCCCGGATCAATGGCAGGCTGCGGCGCACTTCGTCGATGTCTTCCAGGTCCAGGTGGATGTGGTTCAACTCGCCTTCAGCCCAGGGGCAGCCTTCGGTCCAGTTCTGTCGCGAGGCCGTAAACACGCGCCAGCCCGCAGCGTTGAAGTGCTTCACCGTGGCATGGCCGATGCCACGGCTCGCACCGGTGAGGAGGAGGGTTCGTTGCTCGGTCATGCAGGCGCTCCTGAGGAAGGGGTGGAGTGGTGAGACTATACCAGTAAAAATTATGATGCATCATATTCTAAATATGTTACTAATGAGCTGCGCCTCGGAATCATCGCCGTGCGCCGGCCACCAGGTGCAAGACACCCGGCGCTGACCGAAATATTGCTGCCAAAAACAAAAAAACCACCTGCCATCCCTTAGCTGCCGCTCACGCACGTAGCGAATTCGGAGAGACGCATGAACAGCAAAATCGCAACTGTACTGATGCTTGGAATGCTTGCCGGCCCTTTGAGCGCCGCTGAAAAACTGACCGTGGTGTCCTTCGGCGGCAACAACCGCCAGGCCCAGGAAAAAGCCTTCTACAAACCCTTCACCTCGGAAAAGAAAGTGGCGATCACGGCCGATGACTACAACGGCGAAATGGCCAAGATCCGGGTCATGGCCGACACCGGGAAAACCAGCTGGGACGTGGTCGAGGTCGAATCCCCCGAGCTGTTGCGCGGTTGTAGCGAAGGCCTGTTCGAGCCATTGGACTGGTCGCGCATCGGCAAGAAAGAAGATTTCATCCCGGCCGCCGTCAGCGATTGCGGGGTGGGTATCTTCATCTGGTCTACCGTTCTGACATACGACCCGAAAAAACTCGCCAGCGCGCCACAGGGCTGGGCGGATTTCTGGGACGTGAAGAAATACCCCGGCAAGCGCGGCCTGCGCCGTGGCGCCAAGTTCACCCTGGAGTTCGCCCTGTTGGCCGATGGCGTGGCCAAGGAAGATGTCTACACCTTGCTCGGCACCGAGGAGGGCGTGCAGCGGGCCTTCCGCAAACTGGATCAGATCAAGCCCGACATCCAGTGGTGGGAATCCGGCGCGCAGCCGTTGCAATGGCTGGCGGCAGGCGACGTGGTGATGACTTCGGCCTATAACGGGCGTGTCACCTCGGCGCAGGCGGAGGGACAATCGTTTGAAATGCAGTGGAATGGCAGCCTGTACGACCTGGATCACTGGGCCATCGTCAAAGGCTCGCCGAAGAAGGCCCTGGCGGAAAACTTCATCGCGTTTGCCAGTGCACCGGTTCAGCAGAAGCACTTTGTCGAGGCCATTCCTTATGGGCCAAGCAACACCAAAACCGTGGCACTGGTCGATGAGGCGGTGGGCAGCAAACTGCCGACTTCACCGGATAACCTGAAGAACGCCCGGGCCACGGATGCCGAGTTCTGGATCGACCACGGCGAAGACCTGGAAGAGCGTTTCATCGCTTGGGCCAACAAGTAATGCAAGGGGCCTGCGCGAGCAGGCCACATCACCGAAGCGAGGAGTCATGAACAATGCCGCTTGAGAAAGTATCGGCGCAACCCTGTCTGCTGGAGGCGGCCCCTGCCCGTGTCAGTGACGGGCAGGTCCTTGGGGTCCTTGCGCAGCACTACGCGATCAGCGGAAAACTCGAGCAACTGGGCGGCGAGCGCGACCTCAATTTCCGGGTCATGCTCGCGGACGGTACGTCGCGTCTGTTCAAGTTGTCGCATCCATTGGAAAACCCGCAGGTCGTGGACTTCCATAACCAGGCCATGCTCCAGATCGAGCGTAACGATCCGGCGTTGCCGGTGCAGCGTGTCTTTGCATCACTCGGCGGGCGATTCGTGGAGCCGGTCGAAATCGAAGGCCAGCGCATGTTGGTCCGTCTCCTGTCCTTCGTTGACGGCTTGCCGCTGCACCGCGTCGCCCACACATCGGTGAATTTCAGGCAGAACCTGGGCCAAGCGCTCGCCCGGTTCGACCTGGCCCTGGACGGCTTCAGCCATCCCGCTGCCGGGCACGTCCTGCTGTGGGACATGCAACACGCCCAGCGCCTCAGGCCCCGGCTGAAACACATCGAGCCGGGCGTTCGTCGCGACCGGATCGAACACAGCCTGGACCGCTTCGAATCCCAGGTACTGGGCAAGTGCGCCACGCTGCGCCACCAGGTGATCCATAACGACATGAACCCGCACAACATCATCGTCGATCCGGATCAGCCCGATGTGTTGCGCAACATCCTGGATTTTGGCGACATGGTCCACGCGCCGTTGGTCAACGAGGTCGCGGTCGCGGCATCGTACCAATTGGGGGTGGCGGGCGACGTCCTGGCCCCGGCGCTGGACATGATCCGCGCCTATCACCAGGTCAATCCCCTCACCGGCGAAGAATTGCAACTGCTGCCGGTGCTGATCTCCACACGCCTGGCGTTGTCGTTGTGCATCAATTATTGGCGGGCCGACCTGCACCCGGACAATCGCGAGTACATCCTGCGCAACTCATACCGCGCCCAGGATGCCCTGGCGGGATTGTCCGCAATGGCACCCGCCGAGATCCACGACAGAATCCTTGCCGCTTGCACCCAGGAGGTTGGCGCATGAGCATGATCAACGGTTTCACTTCTGAAGATGCCGATCGCCTGTCAGACAAGGAAAAACGCCTTGTCGAACGCCGGGCACGGTTGCTCGGCCCGGCCTATCGACTGTTCTACGAACACCCCTTGCACACGGTGCGCGGCGAGGGCGTGTGGCTGTACGACGAACAAGGCCGGCGGTATCTGGATGCCTACAATAACGTGGCGTCGGTGGGGCATTGTCATCCCCGGGTGGTCGAGGCGATCAGCCGGCAGGCCGGGCAACTCAACACCCACACTCGCTACTTGCAGGAGGGCATGCTCGATTACGCCGAGCAACTGCTGGGCACCTTTCCCGAGTACCTCGAGCGGGTCATGTTTACGTGCACCGGCAGCGAGGCCAACGATCTGGCGTTGCGCATCGCCAAACAGTTTACCGGCGGCACCGGCGTGATCATCACCCGCTTCGCGTATCATGGCGTCACGGGTGATATCGCCGAGCTTTCTCCGTCGCTCGGCCCGAGCATGGTTCTGCCACCCCACGTGCGCACCGTTCGCGCCCCCGATGCTTATCGGCTGGGTGCGGATCAAGTGGCCTCGACCTTCGTGGCTGACGTCCGTGCGGCCATCGATGACCTGCGCAAACACGGCATTCGTCCGGCGGCGATCCTGCTCGACGGCATTTTCGCCAGCGATGGCGTCTTTGCGGGCCCAACCGGCTGCATCGCCGAAGGGATCGCATTGGCCCAGGCCGAAGGCCTGTTGTACATCGCCGATGAAGTCCAGTCCGGCTTCGCCCGCACTGGCCTGAACATGTGGGGTTTCCAGCGGCACGACGTGCGCCCCGACCTCCTGACCCTGGGCAAGCCGATGGGCAACGGCCACCCCATCGCCGGCCTGGTCGGTCGAGCGCAAGTGGTCGATCACTTTGGCCAGAACATGCGCTACTTCAACACCTTTGGCGGCAACCCGGTGTCCTGCGCAGCGGGGCAGGCCGTGCTGGACGTCATCCGTGACGAACAGTTGCAGCAGCGCTCGCACACCCTGGGTGAATGTCTGTTGACGGGGTTGCGGGAGCTGGCCGAGCGTTACCCGATCATCGGCGATGTGCGCGGTGCCGGGATGTTCCTGGGGGTCGAGCTGGTGACCGATCGCGCCACAAAAGCGCCTGCCGCCACGCAGACCCGTCAGGTGGTCAACGCGATGCGCGAGCAGGGCGTATTGATCAGTGCTGCCGGGCCGCTGGAAAACGTGCTGAAGATTCGCCCGCTGCTGGCCTTCGAACAGGAGCATGCGCACTTGCTACTGGAAGCGGTCGGCACGGCGCTGGAAGGGCTGCAGCCGTAGCGGTTCAGACGATATCGTCGATCAGGATATGGTGCTGCCCACGGCTGCAGCGTTCGATGCGCGCCTCGACCTTGTACACCGCGCGCAGCATCTGCTCGTTGATCACTTCATGGCTCGGGCCGCTGCCCTGAGCGGTGCCATCGGCGATGACCAGCACCTGATCGGCGAAGCGCAAGGCCTGGTTCAGGTCATGGATGGCGATGAACACGATGACTTCGCGCTTTCGCGCCAGGTCGCGCATGAAGTTCAGCACCTGGACCTGGCGGTGCATGTCGAGGGCGCTGGTGGGCTCGTCCATCAGCAGGATCTGCGGTTCGCGCACCAGCGTCTGGGCGATTGAGACCAGTTGTTGCTGGCCGCCGCTGAGTTCACCCAGGTTGCGGAATGACAGCGGCGTAATGCCCAGGGCGTCGAGGATCTCATCGACCAGTTTCAGTTCGTCATCGTGGACCACCCAACCCGGTGTCAGTTGCTTGCGCGCCAGCAGCACCGATTCGTACACGGTCAAACGGGCGCTGGCGTTGAGGCCCTGGGGCATGTAGCTGATGCCTTTCATGCCTTTTTCCGCGCCTTGCAGCTTTACCTCGCCGGGCCCGTCGATCAGCCCTGCCATGCGTTTGAACAGGGTCGATTTACCTGCGGCATTGGGCCCGACCACGGCGACCACCTGGCCGCCGACAAACTCGGTGGTGGTCACACCGCTGATGATCGTGCGCTGGCCATAGCTGGCGCCGAGGTCTTGCAGCTGGATCGTTACCATGAGTTTTTCTTTGCGCCGAGAATCAGAGAGATAAAGAACGGTACGCCGATCAGGGACGTGACCACGCCGATGGGGAAAATCGCGCCGGGGATCAGGGTTTTGCTGACCACCGAACTCGCCGACAGGATCAGTGCGCCGGTGAGCAACGAGGCCGGCAGGAAGAAACGTTGGTCTTCGCCAATCAGCATCCGCGCGATGTGCGGGCCGACCAGCCCGATAAAGCCGATGGTGCCGACGAAGGCCACGGGAAACGCAGCGAGCAGGCTGACCATGATCAGCGTCTGGAAACGCAGGCTGCGCACGTTGATACCGAAGCTGGCCGCCTTGTCATCCCCCAGCCGCAGGGCGGTGAGCGCCCAGGTGCGCCTGGCGAAAATCGGCAGGGTGATCAGGGGGTCGTCTCAGAAAACGGAAAATAAAGCACGCTAAGCGTGCGTGGAGGCTGGCACCCAGCGGTACAGCGTCGGAATGGACACGCCGAGGTTCTTGGCCACGTCCTTGGGCGGCACCCCGCTGGCCAGCAGCTTCTTGGCCGACTCGATCTTGCTGTCGGTCATCTTCGGCTTGCGGCCGCCTTTGCGGCCGAGCTGCTTGGCGACTTCCAGCCCGGCGCGGGTGCGCTCGACGGTCAGCTCGCGCTCCATTTCGGCAAGGCTCGCCATGACGTGGAAGAAGAACCGCCCGGATGGTGTGCCGGTGTCGATGGAGTCGGTGAGGCTCCTGAACTGGACACCGTGCTTGTGCAGATCGCCGACCAGATCGACCAGTTGCTTGACCGACCGGCCCAGCCGGTCGAGCTTCCAGACGACCAAAGTATCGCCTTCGCGCAGCATTTCGAGCGTCTTGGCCAAGCCAGGCCGGTCTGCCCGCGTGCCACTCACCTTGTCCTCGAAGACCTTTTTACATCCGGCCTTGCTCAAGGCTTCGCGTTGCAGCTCCAGGTTCTGATCCTGCGTCGAGACGCGCGCATAGCCAATCAACATGGCTTGTCTCGCGCCCGGTCGATGCGTTCCTGCATCGCCTGCATCACTTCTTCGTGGGTGTACGATCTGGCGTTGGCGTCGGTGGCTTGCCGCAGGGCTTCCTCAACCTCGCGCGTCATCCGCTCGTAATCCTCCGGCCACAGCGCTTGCTCCATGCGCAGCGACGCCTGACCCAGCAGGTGCAGCAGGCTGAACAGCCGCATGTCGTTGGTGGCGACGATGCGCTCCCGAATCTGCTCCTGAATAGCTTCGCTAGCCCGATGCGCTTGTGGTGTGGCAGTCCCCTCGTAGTCAGCGGGGAATTCCGCTTCCTCGGCAATCCTTGCCCAGGCGCTGGCCAGCGCCTCGATGGTTGACGTGCTCATTTCCGCCGCTCCTGTGCTCTTTGGCGAATCAACCGGCCAAGGGGCCTCGACGCGAAAACCAGCAGCATCACGCCTATCGGATACCAGGTCGAGAAGACCACCAAGGCATCGAAGGCTGGCCGTCCGGTGTTGGTAGGCAGTACGGCGGTCACAGCCATCAACCCGCCGACCGTCCAGATGATGCGCCACACGTAGGGCATCACGCGGGGCACGTAGCCGTCATCGAAAGCGGTCTGGTAGTAGCGGCGCAGGCCGCGCTCGGCAAGCGCCTGGCGCTGCCGCTCCGACAGCGCATCCGTCCGGCCATACCAGCGCCGGAATGGTGGACAGCGCAGCAGCAAAGGGGTGAAGAGGATCATCACCGCCACGATCGCGACACCCCACGCCATGACGGCGCCGGCATCGGGCCGCTTGGCGTTCTCGATCACGGGCGCGAAGACGCCCGGAGCACCGATCATCCAGAACAGCGCAATGTGCTGATGGAAGGAGAGCTTCATTTGCTCATCCACTTGCGCAGCAGGCGCTTTTTCAGGGAGGCGCGTTCTTGCGGGTTGCGTCCCTTGTGATTGGCGATGCGATCCGCCGTGGCGGCCTGGCGCTTGACGGGCCAGTAGGAGCGGCCATCCTTGCCCATCGACCAGACGCTGCTGGCCTGGTTTTCCAGCAGGGGCAGATGGGCGCTCAGGGCTTCGGGCGACGCGCTGGTCAGCGCCGTGCGCTCACGGGTGCGCCAGCGCTGATGCCAGAGCTTCTTGTCCTCGCGCTCGCTGCCGCAGGTCGTGTGCCCGACGATGGGTGTTTTGCGGCGGCTGCGGCTCATAACGTAGTGGTCTCCAAGAACATTCAGGACTGATCCCAGGCGTCGATGGTCAAGACCTGATCGGCAGGACAGGCGGCTACGCGGTCGGGAACTGGATGGTGTTCAGTCTCATGCCGACCCCATTCGATTGATCGCGTCGCTTGCGGCACGCTGCGACGCAAGGAGGTTTGCGACCTGGTTTAGCAGCCGTGTCCGCTGCATGTCTGTTACCTATCTCCCCGACCGCTCATTGGACCAACTCCAGAGATTGGGCTCTATCGCTCAGCCAATACGAAACCGGCATTGGCTGATGCCACAACCGAGACGAACACAAATGGCTCGGTACCTGTATTTCGCGCCCCGTGCACTTGGCCCGGTCTTGCCACGGCTATCTCACCTTCCCTGAGGGCACGAACAATCCCATTGCCCTGAAAGTAATCAGCCATTCCCGACAAAACAGTCCACGTGTCTTGGCCGTGAGGATGAATGTGAGCCGCAATTTCCTGCCCGGGATGGACATGCCAAACCACGATAATTGAGTCTCGGGTTTCAAGCACAACGGAACGAATAGGCTCGCCTTCGGACGGCTGAACATACTCGGCTACAGAAAATATTCTCGATTCAACAGTCATCGGAGATCCCTCTTTCACAGTGCCCCCAGACAGGCTGGATATGAGTTCTAACTCGAATTTGAACGGGAGGCTGGTCGTGCGGTCGTGCAGTTGCCGATGAGCGTGTCGGCTGCTGCCTCCTTGCCCACCAGCGAACTCACGTCCGTTGCGGCCATCCAGAAGGTCTTGCCCGAGCGCGGCTCATAGGTCGCGGGATCGAACACGCCAGAGGGGCCGAACATCGGCGGCTTGATTGGTCATGGCTCCATGCCTTTGTCGTTACGGTCTTCATCGTCGGCATCCTGACGCACGGCGGGCAATTGCTGGAGCAACGCCGGCAGCCATTCCTGTACCGTCTCCCACACCACATCGAGGTTGATGTCGAAATAGCCGTGAGCCATGCGATTACGCATATTGCGCATGCTGCGCCACGGCACGTCGGCATGCGCCTGGGTGAACTCGACGTAGCCATCCATCACCTTTGTGGCCGCCTCGCCGATGACGATCAGGCTCATGATGACGGCCTGCTGGGTGCGCTTGTCGGCCAAGAAGTCGTCCTTGGCCATCCCTTCCACGAAGCTGCGCGCATCGGTTGCGGCCTGCTGAATGTGGTCGAGGTAATCGGGCAGGCGGTTCTCGCTCATATCGGTTGCGCCTCCGCGAGCACCTTGGCCCGGAACTTCGGCGGCAGGTCGCCGGGAGTCAGCAGATCGACGTCAACGCCGAGCAGCGATTTCAGTTCTTCTTCCAAATCGCCCAAGTCCAACAACGTGGCACCGGGCAGCGCATCGACCAACAGGTCGAGGTCGCTGCCATCCCGGTCGGTGCCATGCAGCACCGAGCCGAAGACGCGCGGGTTCGCGGCGCGAAAGCGGCCTACCGCTTCACGCACTGCGCTTCGCTTCATGTCAAGCACAACAGACGGTCGCATGGGCATCCTTTCTTATCGAAACTCGTTGAGATGATATGCAATCAAGAATAGAATTTCAAGAACTATTTTCGAGAATCGCAATGCCTTGATTCCCGTGCCGCGCCGGTTGCCTTGGCGGGCTTGTCACAAACCTACGTTTTCAAGAAGAAGGAAACCGCATGCCCCGCCGTTCGATCCTCTCCGCCGCCGAGCGCGAAAGCCTGCTGGCGTTGCCGGACACCAAGGATGAGTTGATCCGTCACTACACGTTCAGCGAAAGCGACCTCTCCATCATCCGGCAGCGGCGCGGCCCGGCCAATCGGCTGGGCTTCGCGGTGCAGCTCTGCTACCTGCGCTTTCCCGGCGTCATCCTTGGCGCTGATGAGCCACCGTTCCCGCCATTGCTGAGACTGGTCGCCAACCAGCTCAAGGTCGGCATCGAAAGCTGGGACGAGTACGGGCAGCGTGAGCAGACCCGACGCGAGCACCTGGTCGAGCTGCAAACGGTGTTCGGCTTCCAGCCGTTCACGATTGGCCACTACCGGCAGGCTGTCCAGTTGCTGACCGAGCTGGCCATGCAAACCGACAAGGGCATCGTGCTGGCCAGAGCCTTGATCGAGCACCTGCGGCGGCAGTCGGTCATTGTGCCCGCCCTCAACGCCGTCGAGCGGGCGAGCGCCGAAGCGATTACCCGCGCCAACCGGCGTCTCTACGACGCCTTGGCTGAGCCGCTGACGGACGTGCATCGCCGTCGCCTCGACGATCTGCTCAAGCGCCGCGACAACGGCAAGACGACGTGGCTGGCCTGGCTGCGGCAATCCCCGGTCAAACCGAACTCGCGGCACATGCTGGAACACATCGAACGCCTCAAGGCGTGGCAGGCGCTCGACCTGCCCTCCGGCATCGAGCGGCTGGTTCACCAGAACCGGCTGCTCAAGATCGCCCGCGAGGGCGGCCAGATGACGCCCGCCGACCTGGCGAAGTTCGAGCCGCAGCGGCGTTACGCGACCCTGGTGGCGCTCGCCATCGAGGGCATGGCCACCGTCACCGACGAAATCATCGACCTGCATGACCGCATCCTGGGCAAGCTGTTCAATGCCGCCAAGAACAAGCATCAGCAGCAGTTCCAGGCATCCGGCAAGGCGATCAATGCCAAGGTGCGGCTGTTCGGGCGCATCGGCCAGGCGCTGATCGAGGCCAAGCAAGCGGGCCGCGATCCGTTCGCCGCCATCGAGGCCGTCATGTCCTGGGATGCTTTCGCCGAGAGCGTCACCGAAGCGCAGCGGCTCGCGCAACCCGAGGACTTCGATTTCCTGCACCGCATCGGCGAGAGCTACGCCACGCTGCGCCGCTACGCGCCGGAATTTCTCGACGTGCTCAAGTTGCGGGCCGCGCCCGCCGCCAAGGACGTACTCGACGCCATCGAGGTGCTGCGCAGCATGAACAGCGACAACGCCCGCAAGGTGCCCACCGACGCGCCGACCGAGTTCATCAAGCCGCGCTGGCAGAAGCTGGTGATGACCGACACCGGCATCGACCGGCGCTACTACGAACTGTGCGCGCTGTCGGAGCTGAAGAACGCGCTGCGCTCCGGCGACATCTGGGTGCAAGGCTCGCGCCAGTTCAAGGACTTCGAGGACTACCTGGTGCCGCCCGCGAAATTCGCCAGCCTCAAGCAGGCCAGCGAATTGCCGCTGGCCGTGGCCACCGATTGCGACCAGTACCTGCATGACCGGCTGACGCTGCTGGAAACGCAGCTCGCCACCGTCAACCGCATGGCGCTGGCCAACGAGCTGCCGGACGCCATCATCACGGAGTCGGGCCTGAAGATCACGCCGCTCGATGCGGCGGTGCCCGATACCGCACAGGCCCTGATCGACCAGACGGCGATGATCCTACCGCACGTCAAGATCACCGAATTGCTGCTGGAGGTAGACGAATGGACGGGCTTCACCCGGCACTTCGCCCACCTGAAGTCAGGCGACCTGGCCAAGGACAAAAACCTGTTGCTGACCACGATCCTCGCCGACGCGATCAACCTGGGCCTGACCAAGATGGCGGAATCGTGCCCCGGCACGACCTACGCCAAGCTGGCCTGGCTGCAAGCCTGGCACATCCGCGACGAAACCTACGGGGCGGCACTGGCCGAGCTGGTCAACGCGCAGTTCCGACATCCCTTCGCCGAGCATTGGGGCGACGGCACCACGTCATCGTCGGACGGCCAGAACTTCCGAACCGGCAGCAAGGCAGAGAGCACCGGGCATATCAATCCGAAGTATGGAAGTAGCCCTGGGCGGACGTTCTATACCCATATCTCCGACCAATACGCGCCCTTCAGCGCCAAGGTGGTCAACGTCGGCTTGCGCGACTCGACTTATGTGCTCGATGGCCTGCTGTACCACGAGTCTGACTTGCGTATCGAGGAACACTACACCGACACGGCGGGCTTCACCGATCATGTGTTCGGCCTGATGCACTTTCTGGGATTCCGGTTCGCGCCGCGCATCCGCGACCTGGGCGACACCAAGCTGTTCATTCCCAAGGGCGATACTGCCTACGATGCACTCAAGCCGATGATTAGCAGCGACAGGCTGAACATCAAGGCTATTCGCGCTCATTGGGATGAAATCCTACGGCTGGCCACTTCGATCAAGCAGGGCACGGTGACGGCCTCGCTGATGCTGCGCAAGCTCGGCAGCTATCCGCGCCAAAACGGCTTGGCCGTCGCCCTGCGCGAGCTGGGGCGCATCGAGCGCACGCTGTTCATTCTGGATTGGCTGCAAAGCGTGGAGCTGCGCCGCCGCGTCCATGCGGGGCTGAATAAGGGCGAGGCGCGCAACGCGCTGGCCAGGGCGGTCTTCTTCTACCGATTGGGTGAAATCCGCGACCGCAGTTTTGAGCAGCAGCGCTACCGGGCCAGCGGCCTCAATCTGGTGACGGCGGCCATCGTGTTGTGGAACACGGTCTATCTGGAGCGTGCCACCAGTGCTTTGCGTGCCCACGGCATGGCGCTGGACGACACGTTGCTGCAATATCTGTCCCCGCTGGGGTGGGAGCATATCAACCTGACCGGCGATTACCTATGGCGCAGCAGTGCCAAGGTCGGTGCGGGGAAGTTCAGGCCATTGCGACCGCTGCCACCGGCTTAGCGTGCTTTATTTTCCGTTTTCTGAGACGACCCCATATAGGGTGTGATTTTCTATGGTTTGAGAGCTGCCAATGCTGCCGCTGGCACCAGGGCTGATATAGGTTTTCGGAATGACCCGCAGTGTCTGCGGCGCTTGCGGCTCGGCAAACAGCGAAGTCACCATCAGCAAAGCCACCAAACTGAGCACATATCTGCGCATCGTCATTACTCCCTCTGCGCCATGGGCGCGAAACGAACCTGAAGGTTTGGCAACTCCAGCCCGCCTACGGTTCCGACCATTGCTCCAGACAGAGCATCCGCCCGCGGCTTAATTGCCCAAATAATGAGCAATCATCCTCGGCTTGCTGGAAAGCACAAGACCCCCAGCGTCCAACGCAGGATCAGCACTTCGCACACCCCACAGCGCTATTTCGCGATACCCGTCCCGCTTAATCCGGCAGGCATTTATTACTATCAACGGCTATGCATTCGCGTGAGCATCGCCAACCAGATGACTATCCGTATCGCTCTACTCCTTCTCGCCTACCTGCCGGGACTGACGCTTGCTGAGCAATTTATCTGCCGGGTGATGACCATTAGCGAAGGCGACACCTTTAGCTGTCTGAGCACTGATAACAAAAGGCTGCGAGTGCGCCTTGCGGAAATTGACGCACCGGAAAGAAAGCAGCCATATGGCGCTGAAGCCAAGCAGGCGCTGTCTGATCTGGTGTTGGAAAAACAGGTTCTCCTGCATGTGCAAGAAGTGGATCGCTACGGCAGAACGCTGGCGCGCGCTTTCGTCGGCGGCGTAGACGTGAATTACACCTTGGTCGAACAAGGCGCAGCCTGGGCCTACACCCCGCAGTTGAAGGACCACAAACTGAAAGATGCCGAAACCCTGGCCAGAAAAATGGGCAAAGGCCTTTGGCGGCTTCCAGCCGAGTCCATAGTTGCCCCCTGGGATTGGCGTTACGCCGGTAGAATTTCTACACCGCCAAAAACCAAGCCCAGCCGACCGGCGTCGTTTTCGCAGTTTGGCAGCGACTAAGGGCCAGGCGCCGGCCTTATTACGCCCGCAAAGGCAGCTACCACCTCACCTCCACCCGCCAATTTAGCCCTGCGTCCCATGGCATCTGCAGCCTGAGTTGCGCTTCAGCGCTACCGCCCGCCTGCGCCTGCATCTATAGGCAGTACTTATACAAAGCATTGCATATCAGTCTTTGACGCCATGCATCTATCGGCCGATCATTGCTTCACACCAAGCAACCCCGATAGGAGCCACACCATGCAACAGTCGCACGCTTACAACGACCCAAGCCTCGCCCTGACCACCGAAGTGCTGGATGCCAAGGCGCGCAAAAACCTGTCCTGGCAGGACCTGGCTGACGGCACCGGGCTTGGCTTGGCTTACGTCACCGCCGCCCTGCTCGGCCAGCACCCACTGCCGGAAAGCGCAGCTAAAGTGATTGGCGACAAGCTTGAACTGGATGCCGATGCGGTAGCCCGCCTGCAAATCATCCCACTGCGCGGCAGCCTCTCGGGCATTCCGACCGACCCGACCATCTACCGCTTTTACGAAATGATCCAGATCTACGGCACCACGCTGAAAGCCCTGGTGCATGAGCAGTTTGGCGACGGCATCATCAGCGCGATCAACTTCAAGCTGGACATGAAGAAGGTCGAGGACCCCGAAGGCGGTTCCCGCGCAGTGATCACTCTGGATGGCAAATTCCTGCCCCTGCGCCCGTTCTAACCTCGCCGCGTCCCTGAATCGGCCCGCTCCCTGCGGGCCCGATCCCAAAATTGACCTGATCCCCACTGCCACCCATTTATGCGGAGGATGGCTCATGAACAAAATCCTACTTTTAGGCCTGTCACTGGCAGCCTCGCTGTCGGCTTACGCCGAAGAACCAGTCACGCCAGCGCCAGCCGTTGCCTACACATACGGCATGCACTTAGACATCGCCAAGGTGATACGCATGACTTCGGCTGCCGACACCTGCGGGCCGACGCCAGCCGAAATGACCTACCGTGACTCACAGGGTGACGTCCATGTTCTGCAATACCGCCTGTATGGCACCGGCTGCAGCGACTCATAGCCCAACAATCCAGCAGATTTTTACAGGTACATCCTATGCAAGCGCTTATTGACGGATTTCTGAAGTTTCAGAGCGAAGCGTTCCCACAACGCTCCGACCTATTCAAACACCTGGCGACCACCCAGCACCCAGGCACCTTATTTATCACCTGCTCCGATAGCCGCGTGGTGCCGGAACTGCTGACGCAACAAGAACCCGGGGAACTGTTCGTGATTCGTAACGCCGGCAATATTGTGCCGTCCTACAGCCCGCATCCGGGTGGCGTGTCGGCGACGGTCGAGTATGCCGTCGCGGTACTGGGGGTGACCGATATCGTTATTTGCGGCCACTCCGATTGCGGCGCCATGACCGCGGTCGCCACGTGTAAATGCATGGACCACCTGCCCGCTGTAAGCGGCTGGTTGCAGCATGCCGAGTCGGCGAAGGTCATCAACGAGTCGCGTGTGCATGCCAATGACGCGGCCAAAGTCAGCTCAATGGTGCGGGAAAATGTCATCGCCCAACTGGCGAACATCCAAACCCACCCGAGCGTGCGCCTGGCTCAAGAAAAAGGTGTGTTGAACCTGCATGGCTGGGTCTACGACATTGAAAGCGGCTCAATCGACGCGCTGGACGACGATAACCGCTCCTTCAAGGCATTGGCCGACTACCCAGCGACCTGCGCCGTGCATGCTCGCTCAGCCGTTGCCGCTTGAAACCCGGTTGCCTGTTAAAGATTTTTACCCCAGTGCTCAACTGCAGCGGCTGTCACAGGCCGCTTACCTGTTTCGCTAACGGCTGGCGCGCTATTCGCGCCCGGGCGTGCCCTCCTTCATCGCCCCCAGCATTAAGCGGGTAAAGGCGTCTGATGCAGCGCTGTGGTAGTTATTTTTACGCCGCAGCAGCGCGGCCCCGCGCTGGGGCGCTTCGGCCACTAATGCAAGCTTGCGCAACGCGCGGTCTTGCGTGGCAATGGCTTCCGGCAAAATCGTGGCAACGGCGGTGTGCCGAATAACCTCGAGCAGGGTATTCACCGAGTTGACCTCAATCACCACCTTGGGCGTGATCCGCGCTGTCGCGAAGAACTCATCAATGCAGGTGCGGGTCACAAAATCGGGGGTCAGCAGGGCAAACTCCAGCTGCGCCAGCTGATCGGTAGTCAGCGTGGTCTGAGCTTCATAGAGCGGGTGATCACGCCCAACCATCAGCCCCAAGGTTTCGATAAACGCCGGAATCGACTCGATGTCAGCGTTTCTGACTTGATCAAATGCAATCGCGATATCCAGCGAATCATTGGCCAGCCCCGTTTCGATGTCGTCCATCGACAACTCGAATATCTGCAAATGGATATTCGGATACAGCGCGATGTAATCGCGGATCAGTGGCCCGACCAGGTAGGCCATAAAGGTTGGGGTCATGGCCAGCCTGAGCGAGCCACGGGACAAATCCTTAACGTCATGCAGCGCCCGCTTCCCCGCCGCCAACTCCACCAGCACCCGGCGGGCGGATTCGATATAGGCCAGACCCGCATCAGTGGGTTTGACCGTGCGCGAAGTTCGGTCGAACAGGCTGACGCCGAGCGTCTCTTCCAGTTGGCGAATCTGTTGCGACAAAGTCGGCTGGGAAACGTGCAACGCCTCTGCCGCGCGCGTGAAGCCACCGTGATCAGCAACCGCCAACAAATACCGCAGATGCCGTAACAGCATTGCATCACCACCTATAGGCAAAAAATATGCTTCGCATTGTATGCCAGCGCATAAGCCTATGGCTAAGTCGACAGACCGGCGCGACAGGCTTACCAGCCCAGCACGGGGTCTCCTCGTTTTCAGTGCAATAAGTGACGGTACGAAAAGCTAGCACTGGCGCGGAGGTGGTGTTGGTAGATCGTTGATTTCATTGACTTTCCTGTTCACTTTCAAATCTGCGATTCGTGGCGTCAAACCGTGGTCGGTTTCATCCATTGGTGCCAGTTATCGATGCATTTGGCCGCGAAGGCAGGATTTGGTCAGCATAGCGGTCAACCGGGAAGCGAAACACACCCCGCAAGTTGATGCTCTCCAGCCTGGTGGGCGCAATCTTCCCGATCAGTTCCGGTGGAATGACCTGGCGGCGGTTCGACCAGCGATCCAGGACCGCCTGCATCTGTGAGGTATTCCACGCCATCACGATGTTGGCCATCAGGCTCAACGCATCGGCCACAGCCTGCATTTCATCGACACGTTTGGCCTGCGCCGGGCTGATCCGGCCGGTATAAATGGCGCGCTTGAGGGCGTTAACAGCCTCGCCCCGATTGAGCACCCGGCGCAACTCGTTCCTGAAAGCGTCCTTGACAAAGTAGTCAGCCAAAAACGCCGTACGCAGCAACCGCCCCAATTGCACGCCAGCCTCATAGATTGGATCGCCCTGGGCGGCAGAACCGAACCGCGCAAGAGCTGCCACCGCACTGGCATGTCCGCTCATGACCGAGGCTGCCAGGTGCACCAGACTATCCCAATGCTTTTCGATCAAAGCGACGTCGACATTGGCTTCGCACACCGCAGCGATTTCTGCGGGCACTTTGGTGCCGCGTGGCACAAAGAGGTGGCGCTGTTTGAGTTCCTTCAACCGCGGGCAAAGATCAAAACCAAGCAAACGGGCATGTGACATGGCAAAGTCGGTGTAGCCATGGGTATCCACAGCAAGCTGGCTGGTCTCCAGCTTTTCTTGGCGGATGACACCTTCAATGGCCACGCCCGCCTGGCGCTCATTGAGCACAAAGGGCTGCGCATGGAAGATGCCCCACCGGTCTTTTACATGGGAGTAGATTCCAATGGAAGGTGTGTTGCGCCGAGGATCAAGCCGGGCTTGCCACACCCGTTTGGTGGTCTCCATGCTCATCATGTCAGAAGATGCCAAATCGGACCGCCCCCAGGTGGCGGCAATCGGGTGTCGCTGCATGAATTCCAGCACAGCCTGGCAGGCCTGGCTCAGACGCCGTTCGTCCCGCGCCCAGCGCATGGCCTGGCGAATGCTGGTGGCAGACAATTGCGGAATCATGCGCGCGCATTCGACCGCAGTCAGACTGGTGCCGTGGGCCATGATGCCGGCATAGACCATCAGCAGCTCGTCGGTAGAGCGCGGCTCACGTCCGAGCATGATCCAGCTAAAGCGCACCTGGGCGTCAACGGCCAGAATCACTTCCGGCAATTGAACCTCACCGATGCGGTGATCCAAAGCCGCGCGCAGCTTGGTCACTTCTGGGTCTTCGTCCTCTGCGGGCAATGGCGACAAATGGAGTTCATCATCCACGCGCAGTACGCCACTGCGGGCTGCAGCGGCCACCGCATCGACACCGGCAGTTACTCTGGCCAGCAAAGGCTTCAAGAAAGTGGCAGCCTTGCTGGGTAACGATAGACGGGCATAGTGTTTCTTGGACTCTGCCTGCCAACGCTCGTCCGTGAAGAACAAGCGCGCACGACCCCGAAAGCTCAGGCTGTGCTCAATCCAGACCGAGCCATTGCGCACCGCGCGGCGCAGGGCAAACAGGGTGGCCACCTCCAACGCCTGAAACGCCCGTTCCCGGTCTGGGCTGGAGATCGAAACCTGCCAGATCATTCCCAGACTTGGTGCCACCACTTCAACTGGCAGCTTTCTGGATCCTTTGAGATATAAAGCTTGCAGCTTGGCAAGGTACTCGATGGCAGGATGCTCGCCGGTGGCCTGCCAGGGCAGCTTTGCAATGGCGACGAGCAACGACCGCACGGGGCGAATTCCATCAATCAATCCCTCGCGGACCAGGGAGGCCCTGCTCGGTGGTTTGCGTTTCTGGGTTTCGGTGATCAAGGCTTCAAGACGGGCACGCAACTCAGCATCTGGCACCGCACCTTGCGCGCTCAAGGCAACAAGTTCGCCGAGCAGCGTTTTGTACATTGCGGCCCAATTGACGGTAGCGGGGACATCGGCGGCAGCCTGACGCCACAGATCGGCGATCCGGCGCTGCACCATAAGGATCAACTGGTCTGTGGTGGTGAACAGGCAATACCGAAGAAAGCATGCGACCTCCACGGTGCGCGCTGGCTCTTTGATCTTGGCTCCGGCTGAGGGCGGCCTGGAGACAAGTCGGCGCGCGTAGCGGCGCAAGATGAGATCGGGGATGTCTGCCAGGTGCTTATGAACGTCCAGCGTGTAAAGCAGGTCGATGCGCTCCAGTACCTCGCTGATTTGGCGGGTTGAGTGTTTCGCCGGTGCAGCCCATAGCCAACTCTGCTGGGTTTGTCCATCTGGGCGCAGCTCTGAAACTGAGGCTCGCCAGCGATCAAGTGTTGCTGGATCAACGCTGGCGGCGATGGCGGTGCCTGTTTCAACTTCAAGCTGGGCAAGTGCCGCCGCAATCAGTGTCCGAATTGCCCGCTCGTGCACGATCACCAGCTTGTTCTTGTACAGCCATTGACGCGCCCGCACGAGTAGCTGATCGCGGTCGGCGCAGCGCGCCACTTCGTCGCGCAGTTCACGTACCAGTGAGCGGCGCTGGTGCTCGCTCATCCACTGGAATCCAAGGACCGTGCAGGCTACTTGTTGGTGATCGAATAGCGTGCGCCCGCGTTCATACATGGCTCTCAGCGAGGCGACTTCTGGTGCTGCAATGCCAAGCTCGTTGCCAAGGTGGCGCCACAAGGCTACTGGAATTACCCGAAAGGCACCGAGCAAACGCCCACTCATGCGCAGGAAACCAATATGGAGCGCCAGACCAAGCTTGTGGGAATCACCTCGGCGTGCATTGATTGCGTCGCGCTCGGCACCATCGAAGGTGAAAAATGCCTTCATCTCGAAGTCGCTGATATCGCGGGGGAGCCCACGCATCCCCAAAAACGTTGTGTGCCAACCCTGCATCGTGAACCTCAAAAGTGGGAGGCCACCATACCCGTTTACAAAGCGAACAGGAAAGTCAATGAAATCAACGGTCTACCCAGACCACCCCCGCGCCAGTGCTAGCTTTGCGTACCGTCACTTATTGCACTGAAAACGAGGAGACCCCGGGTGGAGAACGCTCGATGAAGCTGCCGACTTACTCTGATCTGGTGCGCCTGGTCGAAACCATGGACCGCCACCCCCTCGGCGCGATGCTGCTTGTTGCCCTCGGCCTGGTCGCCGTCGCGGGGGTGTGGGCCTGGCGACATTGAGCGAAACGGATTTCCGCTCATAGGCCCGTTCGCGGGTGCCGGTGGCCTGTTGGTATGCGCCGGGTCAATTCATCGCGCCTACGGCCGTTCTGGTGGCTCCACGGTGGCAAAACGCACCACCCTTGGAACCCCTTTCCTTGTAAGCCGTATTCGCAGCCTTGGCGAGCCACCGACGGTGGTTCGGGGGCATAACGTGCGAAGCCCGACAGTCCGGGGGACTGTCGGGTGAGGCGGTAGGAGCCGGCCCGGTAGGGCTTCGGGCCGCCTAAGCGGCCCGAACTCCGTAGCCCGCCGAACACATGCCCACGCGCTCCGGCCGTCGCACTGGAGGGCTGTTGAAGGTTGGGGTGAGTAGTCGGCCTAAGCCGACTACGAGGGCGCAGCCCTGGGGGCCTGGTCTACCCCGCAAGGCGGGGTCACGTATAGCGCGCTTGCGCGCCCCTCGATGCCGACCAGTCAGGCCCGCTTGCGGGGCTGCGCAGGCGGCCATTGCACGGCCCGCTAGGGCCGCTCGAATTTTCTTCCTTGGCCGTGGGCCTCCAAACCAGGTTTTCCACAGCGCGCGGGTCTCTTGCTACCAGCAAAAGTTATCGGAAAGACTTAAAGGCAGAACCTTACAGGTTTAGGGGGGGTGCGATTTAACGCGGGGAGGGGGGGCGATCTAACGTGGGGTCGCCTCAGAAAACGGAAAATAAAGCACGCGAAGCCCTTACTTACCCAGATGTTTGACTGTTCGTGGCACTTTCATCATGGCAATTGCAATTGCCCAACCCTTGCAAAATGCCGCACGCCTCTACAGATCGAGAGCCAGAACACTTCTCGCGCAAATCAACCAAGTGCCGCTTTAACTGCAACAGCGCGGACACACGCATTTCCACCTGTTGAATATGGGCCTCCAGCAGCGTGTTGACCTCCCCACAGTCCTGCATCGGGTTGTCTCGCAGACCCAGCAATGCGCGAATCTCGCTCAACGTCATGTCGAGCGAACGGCAATGACGGATGAATTGCAAGCGCTCAATGTGCGCCTCACCATACAACCGGAAGTTGCCACCGCTTCGCGCTGGCTTCGGCAGTAGCCCTTCCTTCTCGTAGTAGCGGATGGTCACGACCTCGCATCCAGAGCGCTTGGCGAGGTCGCCAATTCTGATTTCCATGCCTCAATCTCCATTTATCGCTTGACTCTATAGCGACTATAGAGATTTTAATGGAGGCTGTACAGACGATTTAAAGGAGTTATCCATGAGCGAATGCGCTTCAAAAGGGTGTGGCTGCTCGGCTGGGCCGATCATCCAACCCCCGACACAAGCCCCGCAGACAACCGAATCGGCTCAAGCGGTGTACCGCATCGAGAACATGGATTGCCCCACGGAAGAGGCGCTGATCCGAAGCAAGCTGGCCGGGCTGGCGGGTGTGGCAGGTCTTGAATTCAACCTGATGCAGCGTACTTTGGCCGTTCGGCACGAACTGCCTTCGCTGTCACCCGTTGAGCAGGCGCTAGCCGCCATCGGCATGCAAGCCGTGCGCATGGATCAGGCATCGACCGAAAAAACGACCAAGCTGTCCATTGCCAAGATGGATTGCCCGACCGAAGAGGCGTTGATCCGCAACAAGCTCGGCACAGTCGCCGGGGTTGCCGATCTCGATTTCAACCTGATGCAACGCACGCTGTCGGTGCGTCATGCCGATCAGGTTCTGCCCAACGTGCTCGCGGCATTGCAAGCGCTTGGATTTGAGGCGCAGGTGATGGACACCGCAGAGTCCGCATCGCCATCCGCTTCCCCCGTGATCACGCCGACCAACTGGTGGCCGCTAGGCATCTCCTTGCTCACTGCATTGGCAGCCGAGGCGGTCTACTGGCTCCACAACGGCAATCATTGGTCGGTTGTCGTTCTGGCGCTCGTTTCGGTCTTCACAGGTGGCCTCTCCACCTACAAAAAGGGTTGGATCGCGCTCAAGAACCTTAATCTCAACATGAACGCCCTGATGTCGATTGCCGTCACGGGTGCCATGTTGATCGGTCACTGGCCCGAAGCGGCGATGGTGATGGTGCTCTTCGCGCTGGCCGAAGTGATCGAAGCCAAGTCGCTGGATCGCGCTCGCAACGCAATCCGTGGCCTGCTCGACATGACCCCGGAACAGGCCACAGTGCAACAGGCTGACGGCACATGGCGCGAGGTGAGCGCAAAGCAAATCGCCATTGGCAGCCGCGTCCGGGTCAAACCGGGTGAGCGCATCGCCCTTGATGGTGAGGTGCTTGAAGGCCGTTCTACAGTCAACCAAGCCCCGATCACGGGCGAAAGCCTCCCGGTCGAAAAATCCCCCGGTGACCCGGTGTTCGCAGGCACCATCAACGAATCCGGGTCATTCGAGTATCGCGTCACCGCCGTGGCCAGCAACTCCACACTGGCCCGCATCATTCACGCCGTAGAGGCTGCTCAGGGGAGCCGTGCGCCGACTCAGCGTTTTGTCGATCAGTTCGCCCGCTGGTACACACCCATCGTGTTCGCCCTAGCCATCGCCGTCGCGTTGTTGCCGCCGCTGTTCATGGGTGCGGCATGGCTCGACTGGATCTACCGTGCATTGGTTCTGCTGGTGGTCGCCTGTCCCTGCGCGCTGGTGATCTCTACGCCGGTCAGTATCGTCAGCGGCTTGGCCGCCGCCGCCCGCCACGGCATCCTCATCAAGGGCGGCGTCTATCTGGAAGAAGGCCGCAAGCTGCGTTGGCTGGCTCTGGACAAGACCGGCACGATCACGCACGGCAAGCCCGCACAGACCGATTTTGTCACCTGGGGCAATGCACTCGCCTCGGACAGCCGCAGCATCGCGGCCAGTCTGGCAGCCCGCTCCGACCATCCTGTATCCAAAGCGGTGGCACAGGCCGCGCAGACGGACGGGGTTGCCTTGCTCGACGTGGCCGAATTCAACGCGCTGCCCGGTCGGGGTGTGCAGGGCCAAATCAACGGTGAAACCTACCATCTTGGCAACCAGCGGATGCTAGAAGAGCTGGGGCAGCGTACTCCCGAGCTGGAACAGCGCATCGCGGCGCTGGAAACCATGGGTAAAACTGTCGTGATGTTGGTCAGCGCAAAAGGGGTTCATGCCTTATTTGCCGTAGCGGACACCATCAAGGAAAGCAGCAGGAGCGCCATTGCCGAGCTTCATGCACTGGGCATCAACACCATGATGCTGACCGGCGACAACCCCCACACGGCACAGGCCATTGCCGCACAAGCCGGGATCGACCGTGCGCAAGGCAATCTGCTCCCAGACGACAAACTGCGCGAAGTTGAGCTACTGGCCATAAAGGGCAAGGTCGGCATGGTCGGTGATGGCATCAACGATGCCCCGGCCTTGGCGCGTGCGGACATCGGCTTTGCCATGGGAGCGGCTGGCACAGATACCGCCATCGAGACCGCTGACGTGGCCCTGATGGACGACAACCTGGGCAAGATTCCGACCTTCGTGCGCCTGTCGCGTGCGACGGCGCAGGTGCTGATGCAAAACATTGTGCTGGCCCTTGGCATCAAGGCAGTATTTCTGGTGCTGACCTTCACGGGTCAAGCGACCATGTGGATGGCGGTGTTTGCTGATATGGGGGCCAGCTTGCTCGTCGTTGGCAATGGCTTGAGGCTGTTGCGCAAATGAGCTGGAAATTCTTTCTCTACGACTGGGGTGGTCTGAACATCGCGTTGTTCCAAGCCATCAACATGAGCACACCTGCAGCGCTGGAACCGCTGGCATCGTTCTTCAACCTTGTGATAGGCAACTACTGGACTGCACCACTGATGCTCTTGGCGATGTGGGGATGGTCAAAGTCGGCACCTGACCCAACGCGGGCCGATGCCATCCGGTACAGACTCAGAGTCTTTAGCGTGGCCTTTGCGTTGGCATTTCTCGTCGCCACCATCTTGAAGCTATGGATCGACTTTCCACGCCCGCCTGCCGTTTTTGGCGACATGGTGCGCGTTATCGGGGGCATCGAACGACACTACAGCCTGCCCAGCGGGCATGCCACCTATGCCGCGCTGGTGGTCGGCGCGCTCTGGCCTTTGATAGGCCGTCGTGGCCGCATCGGCTTGGTGTTGTACGCCGCATTGGTCGGTTGGTCACGCATCGCAGCCGGAATGCACTTTCCTGCCGATGTGCTGGCGGGGTGGGTACTTGGATTGAGTTGCACGGCGCTCGCCGGGTGGCTGATGCCGCTGGCCGCCCCTGTGTGGCAATCGGCTCGCCGCACATCGACTTGGGTCTGGTTCGCAGTGGCCGCCAGTGCTGTCATGACAGATCAGCTCGCAAAGTTCGCCATCACCCGCACGTTTGCCTACGGTGAACAGGTCGAAGTCAGCACCTTCTTCAACATTGTCCATGTCCTGAATCCCGGCGCGGCATTCAGCTTTCTGGCGAACGCTGGCGGCTGGCAACGTTACTTTTTCATCACGCTGGGCCTGGTCGTTTCTGCTTGGCTGGGACGCATGCTGTGCCAGCAGCGGCCACGCCTCGAAGCGGTGGGCTACAGCCTGATCCTTGGTGGTGCGCTCGGCAATGTCGTGGATCGTGTGCTGCGTGGATCGGTTGTCGATTTCCTCGACTTCCATTGGCAGCTTGTGCACTGGCCCGCCTTCAACCTCGCTGATGTGGCGATAACTATCGGAGCGCTCTGCCTGTTCTTGACGGTTGTACCGAAAAGCAGTAAAGGCACAGCGGCCGAGGTGTCCGGTTAAGCTATACATCAACCTGACCGGCGACTACCTCTGGCGCAACAGCGCCAAGATCGGCGCGGGCAAGTTCAGGCCGCTACGACCATTGCAACCGGCTTAGCGTGCTTTATTTTCCGTTTTCTGAGACGACCTCTACGCCATCGAGGCAACTGCGCTTGGCCCAGAAAGCCCGTCTCTTTCTGATCGAGCCGAACAGCATCGCCAGAGTGCCTTGGCCGAGGCAAGCGACTGGAAGCGCAACAGCTTCTGGGCACTTCTCCTGGCAGGGTTGTTTGGTGTCATTGCCACGGGCCATGAATCGATCGCGCAAATTATCTTTCGCAGGGTTCGTCGCATTGGCGAGCTTCTTACCCCGCTGCGGTAGCTACTGCGAGCAGCGCTCAAACCCAAGCCTTGCTTGGGTTTTTTTTCCCCTGAATAGCCTGGAATCACCCTTGTTTTAAGGAAAAGACCGTGAAATCGATCCTCATGATGTTTTTGGCCATGCAGATGGCCACGTCTCACTTCGCTCTTGCCTCCGCACCTACGACCTTCGAGCAGGCCAAGGTTGAGCTACGCCAGAAGGTCTACTACGACCGCAACACCAGCGAAGCCGGCGATCTTTACTGTGGGTGCGACTGGAAGTGGGTAGGGCGATCCGGAGGCCGTGTGGACTTCGCCTCGTGCGGGTACGAAGTCCGCGCTCAGGAGAATCGCGCGCAGCGCATCGAATGGGAGCACGTCTTGCCAGCATACGCCTTCGGCAGCCAGCGGCAGTGTTGGCAGAACGGGGGGCGCAAGAACTGCATCGATACCGATCCGGTATTTCGCAAAATGGAAGCCAACATGCACAACCTTGCGGTGAGTGTTGGCGAGGTCAATGCTGACCGAAGCAATTTTCGCTATGGCGTTTTACCCTCAACACCGATGCAATACGGCGCTTGCCCGACCAGAACAGATTTTCAGCAGCGCGTGACAGAGCCTCGCGACCAGGTGAAGGGCGCGGTAGCCCGAATCTACTTCTACATGCACGACCGTTACGGGCTATCGATGTCCAGAGCACAACAGCAGTTGCTGATGGCCTGGGATCGTCAATACCCGGTGAGCGCGTGGGAACAGGAGCGTGACCGGCGGATCGCCAGAGTAATGGGGCATAGCAACCCATTCGTAACAGGTGAAAGATCCTGGAATCTCGGTATGCGAGTGAAGGGAGCGGGCACAATGGCACAGGCCATTCGGAGCGAACCAGTTCAGCACCAGGTATCTGGTGGATACGCCTCCAGCTCGCTTTCGCCGGTGATTGGCAACCGCAATAGCAATGTTTACCACCTGCCAGTGGGCTGTCCGAGCTATGAAAAAGTCGGAACGCGCAACCGGGTAGAGTTTGCGAGCGCTGCGGACGCCGAAGCTGCGGGTTTCAAACGGGCCGGAAACTGCCGATAAGGGCCGTTCGGAGGGGATATGCGGTTTTGTAGCCTTCAGGGCCAGGTTAACCCTTCCTGAGCCTCCAGGGCGCTGTGCGGTCGTTACAGCCCGTGCTGACGGGAAGCGTGAGGTGAGGGAGCGAGTTTTGCGTGCCTGGCCGGGTGTATCGTGAAGATCTCCCGGCCGGCCTCGATGATCAATCAACGGTCTGATGCTGTTTCGTTTTTGCAGTGTGCTGGGCCGGTACCGGACCAGAATGGGCTGGCGTAGTGGCCAAGGTGTGAGTAATCACCGAGCCGCTTTTGTTCGCCAGGTTCTTTGCCAGAGACTCGCGGACAACTTCCATCGTGAGTATTCGCGAGGTGGCAATCGCAGCTTTGAGGGGCTGGCCAGCTGCAACCAGTACCTCAACCATGTCCAGGGCCGTATTCACGCCGGCTTCAATTCGTTTCTCAACGCCATCAATCATCATCTTCTCGATCTCCATTTCAGGCAGCTGGCGGAATGCAAGCGGCCTCAGCAGAGCGTACGTGGTTCACCAGCTATTTGGGTAGAGCATCAAAGCGCGAGGCTAAAGGACGCATCCTAATTATTAGGCTGCTACCGAATTTAACATAACAACCATTCAACGAACTGTAACATATTGATATTTCTGGATTTTTCAGTCGGCCGGTTTCGTTCTTATCGACTCTCGGTAAGTCGAGGTCACGGCGTCTACTGCATCAGATTTCGGGTCTCCACATTCATCCTCGGGCGCAGCAACAAAAAATCGACCTCCTGGGAGTGCCGGCGTCCGCTGTTTCATGTCGAAGCGTCTTGCCGATCGTAGATCTCGGTCAAAATTCTTGAGAGAAACAACCCTCGCAACGCTTTGCCCATCCAAAACGAAAAACGGAAGGTTAGCGTGCAGCATTGCGTCATAGCGGCTGCTCTCTGAAAACCACAGCATTGCCCGCGGATGCGGCGCGATTTGCTTTGGCACATCCAATAAGTCAGTTTCAGCCATGTTCGCGATGCTGCGCAGATCGACCCACTGCGGACTACTTTCTACAGGCTCACCGGTGGCCATAGATCGCTCATGAGCTTCCTCGAGCAGCAGCTCGCGCGCGTGCGCGACAGTCACACGCTCTTTTCCTGAGGTGTGGCCGGCCCAGGTGAAAGTGATCTGTCTTGGCGCAGCGTCAAAGACCTGGATTGCCCGTTTGAGCTGATTGAGAGAGAAATTTTTACCCAAGGCTTGGCGCATGATGTGAGAGCGGCGGCTGACAGCAACGTTGCGAAGCTCCCGTTCAGCTTCGATCGCTTCCATCAAGGCGGTCTTGCAGCGGTTCACTGCCCTTCCCTCCTCCAGTACCGACCCTGACAGCACGAAGTAACCAGGTAAGCGCATAACGGTTCCTGGAGCCTGGCCAAGATCACGTTCGAACTCTCCAAATGCCGTTATAGCCGCCGTAATGGCTTCCATTCCTGTGATGCTTTGAACTGCGATATTAGAAGGAGTTTTTTGCTCTGATAGAAGCGGGATTCGCCAAGCCCTCCCCGCTACTACAAGGGATGGCCACTTTGCGTTTAAGGCAGTCACCGCGGCAGTGAGACGTTCGAACGCCAAGACAATAGATTGAGTCATACCGATCCCCACATAATACCACCCCTTCACTCAGGGCCTTATCGAGGCAACCCTAAGACCTAACTCAACCATGTTAACCAGAGTCGAGGGGATTGAGTCCATTTACACGAAACTAAGTGAAGGGGTGGTATTGCATGCACCATGGAGGGGACCTTCAAAGTTCGGAAAAAGTACGCCTTGAGGCTGTTCCAGCAGCCCCTATACTGGTTTTGTCTACCGTATAAGTGAAGTGCAATATGCCGCTTGAGGAAATGCTCACCCGCTCGGCTGTTCTACAGGCTGAGATCCTGCGACTGCTCGAAGACGAACCCACATACCCCGGCGAGCGGTTTGAGGCTGCAATGATTGCCTGTGGAATCGCCCTAGAACACGCTCAGGCACTACGCATCCTGTTCGAGCATGGCAGTCCAACCACCGCTATGTCGACGCTACGCCTCCAGTTTGAAGCTCACACCAAGGCAATGTGGATGTTGTACGCTGCGAGTGACCTGGCCATCCAAAAGCTCATGGCACCGCTGACAGAGGAAAGCGCGCGGGTAGCCAATAAACTCCCCCAAATTGGGGAGATGATGGAGGCTATCGTGAAGAAGGCTCCGGTCGGGGCTTCATCTATGCTGATCCAGTTCAAAGACGTTTCCTGGTCGGCGATGAACTCCTATGTGCACAGCGGCATTCACCCGCTGCGTCGGCACCTGGAGGGCTATCCTACCCAACTCGTACTGCAAGTTCTGCGGAACTCCAACGGATTGATGACAATGACGGGGATGCTCGCGGCGATCCTCACTGGCAATGATTGCTGCATCAAGCCGATGCGAGTTATCCAGACACAGTTTGAGGACTGCCTCCCGCCGCTTAATCCATTGGCCCCACAGGTGTAGAGGCCCTCACACTGTGGAGTGGTTCAGCCGAACCTCTTGGCGTATGTAAGTAGCTGCATGTTGAGGTCATCCGCATATGGTGCATAGTGCGCTTCGCGGTGACAGCACGGGCACAAGGCCACACAGTTGTAAACACGATCTGACTTCTCGGCCCCTAAGATGTGATGAACATCCAGGAAGCCAGGGAAGTCCCGGCTCTTACCACAACTCTCACGCTCGCACGCAAACCCGGCCCTTTCAAGTACAGCTCGACGTACATGCGGATCGCGACGAACCTCCGAACGAAGCACGGGCACACGCTCGCCTTCATCCCGGCCCAGAGTCGAGTAGTCCGGCGTCGGGCAGTCATCATAGGTGTCATCGACCAGTACCGGCCTCACTGCATGGGGAGTAAGCTGGGCTAAATCGATCACACCGGGCCACTGCCACAGCGCATCGGCGACCTCGTGTCCGTCAGGTGTCCGGTCATCCTGCAACCATAGGGTCGGGCTAGTGCCATTTTGTGCGTGATTCTTCCGAGCTCGCCCCTTCAAGCCACGGCGTTGTAAGTCATCGCTGACTTCTCGCTGGCGGTTCCAGATATCGTGGAGACTTTCGATAGGAATGAGCGCGGCAAAGATAATTGCGCCTCCGTCACGCTGTAAAAGCAGATTGTGAGTGAGCCCACGCTTTGTGTCTCGGGTGGTGATGTGCTCCAGTGTCGCATCCCATCCGCCCGACCGCAGATGCGCCGCCAGTTGAGCCGCTGAGTAGTTCTTCTCGTTGGGATTTCGTCCATCGCGCCTCCAGCACAGTCGGACGCGCATACTCAGTACCTGGCCATCAGGAGTGCGGGTGACGATGAACTGTTGCGTGGCTACGCCCGTTTGAATTCGCTTGTCGTCAATGACAACGTAGCCTCTATCTTTCAGAAATGGCGCTAGTGCATCCCTGGATAGTTTTTCCGCAGCATGACTTTCAGGCCCCCGGAACAGGCGATTTCCTTTCGACATTTTCACACCCCCGCTGTTGATCTATGACGAAGCCGTTCAACCATTCCCAACCAGGAGCACAGAATGCACCCGCACTCCTTTAAAACTGCTCATACCAATGTGAAAGGTGAAGTTTGGGATTCTATGCAGTGCTGACAGGATTCAGACACATCAAGGGAGCAGCTACAGAATGACAGCCAGCAGACTTTGTCCGCAGAACCAAACAGATTTGTTCTGTTGCGACCTAATCCAGTTGATTCGTAACGGTAGGATCATCCGTCTGATCCGATTTATTGTGGAGCCCTTCGACGACGGTAACTCCTGGGGAATTCAGACCGTCGCAATTGCACGGCCGGATTCTGACGATGGTGACCGGTTCCCGATCGTAATCGTCAACCTTCACGAAGATGACGAGGCTGCAATGTCGTTTGCGCTGCTAATTTTCGAAGAACTCAAATTAGCTGGACGAGCGTCCAGCGCAGACGTCAGCCATTGGCGTCGAAGTCTCTTCACTGTTGTCCCTTGTAACTGAGCACTACCCTCCTCCAGCTACCTGAGTAGAGAACGCGCTTACTGCCGGCTCAAGCAGCAAGTGGTCGTCAAATGACCACGGCTTGTTAGCTAGGCAGTTCAGCGCCATCGGGAGACACCTCGAACAGAAGCCCTGCTTCCTGGGCTTCAGCTATTTCTCCGAGCGACCTACTGAGCAGCCATTCACTTTCCTCTTCGTGGTCAAAATCGGGAAGCGGTGGAAGATCTTCAGGTTCTAGTTCTAGATTAAGCGCAAGCTGTGCCAGGTCGGAGAAGGTGAATTTGATGGCTATTACTTTTCGGCCTTCTCTTTTCAACTCATAGCTAACATCCAGATTACTTTTCGCCTTGAGCTCAGCAACGGCCGGGTCGATTACCCGTTGGCGAAGGTTATTGAATCGTTGGTAGGCCTCCGATAAACCGAGCGCAACCCGTAAAGACTCGACCTCTATGTATGCCCAACCGGTTTTGCGGAACTGCATGAGCATTTCGAATAGGCGGAATGAGTGGATCGAGTCTAAGCATGCAACACGCCGCAGGTCATAACTGGTCACTTTGCTGTAAAGCATCGATAGGTATGGCATGACGTGGATCGTAAATGACAGCTCTACCCTGCCCTCTCCATCCAGGTACTTAGCGCGGTCAACCCATCGCTTCCGCTCCATGCCAGATCCATCGAAGGTTTTTATATCTCGCTCGTACAACTCATCCGCAGCCACTTTCATCTGCTCGTACGCGTGTCGGAGCTGTACTCCATAGATATCCGAATAGTCTGCAGCAGACACCGACACCTTTTTAGGCATGGGCCTTCTGGGATCAAGCTTGCTAATGGCCGCCAAGATCAAACGCTGTTCGTTGAGTGTTAGCCGATACGAGGCCGTAATCAACGTGTTGGATTTAGTAACCCTGAGTTGCTTTGGTTCTGACTTGTTCGGCTTGGATAAATTGGACATGACTGGCCCTACGCTAGGTTGCCAAACCCTACATCGAGAATGCGTTGTAGTCGATACCCGCGGCGCGATCTCCAACGCAAAGCTAACAAATACGGGCGTTTCAGCGATGTCGAATCTAGACTTTTACACAATACGTAGAATCCGTAGTCGATAGAGAGTAGCCGTAATCTGTAGTCAATCGAGTGATTCAGAGAACAAACATTAGCCGCAATTTGTAGTCGATGATCGAATATTGACCATTGTGATAGCCGTAATTTGTAGTCAATAGCCGATACAGATGCCCGACCCGGTGGCTTTCAAGCCGTCATTGGGCAGCCGTAATTTGTAGTCGACACATACTGGCCGCTCACAGACGTAGCCGTAATTTGTAGTCGATTGGGTCCTACTGCTGTCGTATTGGCTTTGTTTCGACCGACCGATGCGTGGAAAGCGAAATTTGCTCCTACTGATTCAGTACAGGTCCTATTATAAATAAATCCTATATAAATCAGTGAATTAGCGAGTTTTTTGAGTAAATCTCGACTGGCTGTTCAATTTCAGTGCGAGAATTGTCCTGAAATCAAAACCTAAAAACTGGGTGCCGTGGTAAGACCCACCCATTCAGCCGCAATTTGTAGTCGATAGACCAAGACAGAATTAGGAGTTTTGGGCTGTGGATAACGGCCGCAATCCGTAGTCGTTGCAGCCGGAATCTGTAGTCGTATTAGCCGTAATCCTTAGTCGCAAAGCCTGAATCTGTAGTCGCTTTACCGCAATTAGTAGTCGATGATGCTCTGGAAGCCCCGTAATACAAGGCCTGCAGCGTTCTAAAAACAAGAGAACAACAAGATAAAAACAATTAAAAGGCTTTTAAAAGTGAAAAGCTGATTTGCTGAACGTGAGAAATGACGCTCGAGACTGCGTTAATCAAAAAATCGAGACTCCCGCTTTTCAGACGCTAATGCGGTTCGAAAGCAGCACATTCTTCAGGTACGGGAAGCGAAAATGTCCCAATCGAACATGACCTGGAGGATCCCAATGAATACTGCTGCTTTCGCTGGTGTAGCTGCCTATCTGATAAGCATGGCTGCTATTGCACCGGAGCCGGCAAGTCTATCCGTAGGCGTTACAACGATCATCGACGTTCAGCAGCACTACACCATTATTGACAAGATTGGTACGTCATACACGGGTGGCCCCGTACTCAATCTTTCGGAGTGGGAGATCAATATGGAGGGTATTACTGACATCCAGTTAGCCTTTAACGCAAAGGGAGTGCTAGACGTAGCTACGGTAAAAGCAGACAAGCTACATCTGGAAGAGGTTGTGGAAGGCTTGCGAAGCAAGCTTGAGATGACTGGCGATCAATCGAGCCTAGGATCTGAGGACATTTTTTTCAGGTACGGGACGACTGAGGTGATTGTTGAATCGCATCCTCTTGATTCTCAGTTCACAGTCAACTACATCAGCGCAGACTTCAAACGCGCCCGTACCCTGGCTCAACAACAGTACGCTTAGCCAGAACAGTAGTCTCCCCTCCCCTTTTCACCTGAACAGTAATTCGGGCTAAGCAATCAAAAACCGAAATAAAGCCGAACTTGATGCTCAAAAAAACGTGCATAGGTTCGGTTTCAGTAGCCTAAAAAAGCCCTGTACCGTGTTTTCTCCTTGAAAAAGCAGCTTTAAGGATTATGATTGACCTGTATTCAACACATGCAGGGAATTTCATGCAGCAGTCAAGCGAGCAGTTTGAAGAGGAATCGGTCTATTACACCGATTTTTCCACCCTCCTCTACCCACCTAAATTCGCGGCCGATTGCTTCGGATTAACGACTCGTCGCCTGCAAGATATTGAAGATGAAAACGGTCTTGAAATCCGTAGGATTCCACGCGGAACAGTCCCTACTCGCGCTTACACGTTGAGTGACATCTTTGACATTGCAGCGATACGCAGAGCAAAAGGTCAAGCCAAAGGTTTATCACGACAAGTGGTGATTTCGACCTTTGTTCCTAAGGGTGGTACAGGCAAAACCACAGTGACGGTTAACCTGGCCATCTCCCTTCAGATGCAAGGGCTCCGAGTTCTAATCATCGACAACGATCCCCAGGGCGATTCCTCAAGTGAGTTGGGATATGACCCAGATTTGTCAAGAACTGACCTTGAAACTATGGGTATACCGCCAGACCGATATGTTGATGGCAACCTCGGTAACCTGCTGAGCCCCGAACTCAGAGGTAGGCAATTTGAACCGTTGAATTTTGCGCAGGTTGTGAAGAAACCATTCGGTGAAAACGGTCCTCATCTTATCCCTGCTGATGCATATCTTGAGGATCTAGTTGTCGCGTTGGACGCCGAGAATAATATGGATTTCTGGTACGCCGATTGGTTGGAGCGCGCGCGAAACGGTGAGATCGAGGGCATTGATACGTCGAACTATGACGTCATCCTTTTTGACAATGCCCCTACTGCTTCTCGCCTGACTAAAAACTCTATTGTCGCAAGTGACTTCGTTATTTGCCCTGTCCGGATGGATAAGTTCTCTTTCCGCGCATTGATGCGATTGAATGAATGGATGGTTCGTTTCGCGAAGGCTTACCGCCGTTCTCCGGTTGTTTTGGCGATTCCGACGATGTTCATTCGTAACCGCAAACGTATTCTGAACAACCTAGTTGTTCTGAACGATCTGTTTCCAGGACGGGTTGCTGAGGAAAAGCTCTACTATTCAGAAGACTACGGCAAGGCGTTAGATCAAGGTGTCCCGCTGATTGTCTGGAAGGGTGCAACCAACAAATCCATTGATTCTATGCGATCTGTATTCAGCGAGATCCTTCAAAAGGTTCGAGAATTTGCATCCCAGTAAATGGTGCTCCGAGCACCACTGTACATTTCAGGAGACTGGTGCTCCGAGCACCACTTGAGATAACTGGGGTACTGGTGCTCCGAGCACCACCCGAAAGGAAATTGGACAAGACCAAGGTTGATTGAAGGAGAAGAAATGGCTAAGTCAGAGGATTTCCCTGGTAATCCAAAAAAAGCTCCAAGCTGGATGTCAGGAGTAAAACGAGCGCCAGCAGAATTGCCAGAACCCAACTTGAACGTTTCGGTAAGAGAAATGCTTGCTCAGAAACAGTCAGAATCCGGAGGCAATCCGCCGGTTGGACACGAAACTGCAGTAGTGTCTGCAAATGCTCAGGCAATCACAGAAACCAGTAACCTGGTTATAGGAAGTGGGGTGATCGCTGAAATTCGCACAGAGCTAATACGTGTATCTCCATTTCAGCCTCGACTCACGTTCAGTGAAACTGCAATTGAGGAACTCGCCAACTCCATTGCATCAGTTGGCTTGGTCAAGCCTATTACTGTCAGGCCATTAGGAGATGGATCTTTTGAGCTAATTGGAGGTGAGCGTAGATGGAGGGCTCACAAACTACTAGGCCGGGATACTATTACCTCACATGTGCGCGAGTTGGATGACTCTATGGCACAAATCCTGGCACTGACGGACAACGAAGGCCAGGAAACACTCACTGAATACGAGCGAGGAAAATCTTATTCTTCGATATTGGAATCAAAAGGTGAGCGTTCGATTCGAAGTTTGGGAAGGAGAGTAGGGGTAAATCACTCGGTGATTAGTAGATGCCTGCTGCTTATGGAGCTTCCGAAAGCGGTACGTCTGATTCTGGACGAGATACCGTCGCTGATCGGCGGAAAATGGGCTAAAGATTTTGTTCAGTTCAGCAGTACAGCTCCAGAATTACTTCTTAAAGCTGTAACTGCAATGAGAGATCAAAAGTGGAGTCAGGAGCACGCACTGAGGTGGCTGGCTAAGGAAATTGCAGCCCTGAACCAGAAAAATCCGACTAACAAGTTCACCGATACCGAGATCAGCGGGATAGGTCGAGTTCGTGTTGAAGGGAAAAAAGTGGAGGTTCGCTGCGAAAAATCCGTTGATGCTAAACGCTTAGCCGAACAGTTTGAGACCTTTCTAAAGGGAATTGACCGTTCTCTGATCTCTAGTGAATGATTCTCAAAACCATTGTAACTGCATATTTCAGACGATAATTCAGTCTGAAAACATGAACACGAAGGCAAAGTGCCATGACAGAATATGGTTTTTAGACTTCGAGATAGGGATATATGGCAACCGCAGTCGCGCAACCAAAACACAGAGTGGTGCAACCGCAAACTCGATTCACCACCTTCGAACAGCTACCCAAGATCGAGCCTGAGCATTTGCTCGGCCTGAGCCGTATCGAGTTGTTTTCAGTGATAGCAGAACACTGGCTGAATTGCTCTGCTCCTGCTCGGATACACATGCTGAGCAGTGAAGATCGGTTCATACGCAACGAGGCGAGGGCCCAAAACAAAGCACTAAGCGTCACGCAAATTTGCGTAGACCAAACGCCAGGGATTATTTATGACCAATTCAACCAAACACCACGTCTCTCTGGCGTATGAGCATGAAGGGGAGGCACGGCAAGCTTACGCCGAACTGCACCAGGCGAAGATTTGTGTGACCTTCGCCGGTCTTCCGAGCATAAGATTCCAGGTCTCGCTGAACGACCCCCTCCAGGTGATCTTGGAACTGCCCACAGACCATGGGGGCAAGAAACCCACGGTGTCTTGTGATATCTCATCTATCCCAGAGCTCAAAGTGGCGATGGCAGAGGCATACAGGCAAGGTTGGCTTAGCCCTAAGGTGGCTATCAATGCCTGCCAGTAAACGACCTCGACATCAGATTTGAGTAACCAGATCTGTATGTCGATATGCTGCCCTGGATGGAATACGCGTGTAGCATTAGCCGGAAGCCTGGCGCATAGGCCTAAGGTTTAACCAAGTTGCTTTATGGATAACCTTTAGCTGCGGGGGTAGAGATTCCGGTAATCACCTATGCTTTAGATAGCCAGGCCGCTATGGAACCATTGGATGGATCAAGGCGCCGGTGGTCTGAGCAATTGAAAAAAAGCATCAAATTAATGAAACTTGTCAAGTCTTAAACGGTCTGTGCAGTCCTAATGTTTGCTGTAGGCATGGCCCTAGCTTATGCTGTGCTATGAGACAACTTTTATAGGTGTTGCCGTTCTGCAAGTCATTTACGAGCTGGAAATGACGTACTTTTGACGCTGTTTTTAGTGGTGAATCAGGACTGTATATTTATACACCGATTAGCATTCAGCCTTTGCCTTGACAGAAAATACTGAGATTCAGCCATGATCACAAAGATTCCGCCTCATGTAGTCAGAAGCTTTCCCTATTGGGAGACTCCACCGGAGCCGGGCCAGGATTTACACGAACTGAAGTGGGGTGTCATGGAAGTCCTTTCAGATAAAACGCTTAGATTCGTTGATACACAGCCAGATCAAGAGGCTCTTGAGGAACTGATAAGCCAACTGCAAGAGAAGATTTAATAGTGATTTAATGTTCTCCAGAAATATTGGCAATCACAATCCCTGCTTAAAACGGCAGGGTTTTTTTTGCCTTAGATTTTATACTGACGGATAACAACGCCACTCAAAATCAGACGTGAAAACGACTTGAAAAAGCGTCATTCCAATTTTTACCCGGTTTATCGTTTCTTGATAGAACATGGAACGAGAAGCTGCATATGCAAAACGTAGATTTGGAGTTTCACGATTACGCTCAACTGTTTCCGCTAATTGTTGGTGATGAGTACCAGGCCTTGCTTGATGACATCGATGCTAACGGGCAGCGCGAGCCGATCGTTCTTTACGAAGGGAAGATCCTTGATGGCCGTAATCGCTATCGAGTTTGCAAGGATCTGCTGATCGAACCCATGAGAGAGGAGTTCACGGGAGATGATGCCCTGGGTTACGTCCTCTCCCTCAACCTGTATCGCCGGCAGCTCACTATTGCACAGCGTGCACTGATTGCTGCCGAGCTTTCCTCCCTACGCGGGAGTAGTGCCATAACGGTTGATCTTGAGAAAGCTGCGGGGCAAGAGTTGGAAGCGGCTAAAATGGCTATTGAGCAGGCAGCTAAAGTGTTAGGTATCAGTCCTCGCTCGGTATCCTCAGCTTGTAAAGTTGTCCGGAACGGCACCCAAGAGTTATTGGATGCAGTCAAGGCCGGCGAAGTCAGCGTCTCTGCGGCTGAGCAGGTGGCCAAGCTGCAGAAAGAAACACAGCAAGAGTTATGTAGCCGCGGGCCCAGGGCGATTCGTAAAGCAGCTAAAGATATGAGGGAAGAGGGCAGGGCAACAACTGGTTCCCCCAAGAAGGTAGTCCCGCCAACAGATAAATCGGGTTCCTTGCCTCCTCCAGTACCACTTGAAGTCGAGGACGATGCAGAGCCTCCTGACACTCCTCGTAACCTGGTAGCAGCTAGAGAACAAGAGTCGGAGGCTTTTTATACATTGGAAAGAAAACCTGCAGCTCAATTGCTTTTCGAAATGGCTGATGCCGGCATGCATTTTGGGCGAGAGGCAGAGGGTGTTGCTGACGACATCATGAATGAGGTTGAAGAAGGGCTAGATCTTCAATTCTTGGCCTTTGTAGTAGATATAGCGAAAAGACTTGAACCCCGGGTTAAGGTCAAAATGCAATCCAAATACGCTGAGGAACCATGAAGGTTGGGATTTTCTGGCCAGGTGTTTTGATAGATCAAAGCCCGCACTGAAAGGTATACCCAGATGCAAACGTCCCAGGACGATACCGTTATGGATTTTGGCCCTAACCTCTTTGGGGTGGATAGCAACACCGCGTCAGGATTTGTCGTCGATGATGCAAACACTACAAACGAGGTGCCAGGTAGCGACGTGCGCTCTCTTCAGAAGCAGGAGCAGAGCTTTGAGCATATCCCGGGACAGACTCCCGATCACCAGGCAGATGCTGACAATGTTCCATCCAAACATCATGATGTCCCTGGAGGGAAAGCTGACCAGGCAGCTGCACAAACAAGCCCAGGGAAATTAGAGGTAGGTCCTAAAGCCTTGGCCAGTGCGAAAGCAGTCGTAAAGTTTCTTGGCAGCATCACCGGTTTTGACGAGCAAAGCGACAGGCAACGTAGCGTTGTCCGTGACTTGATGTCAAAGCACACCCAGGCAATGGAATTTAAACTTCAGGGACAAAAAGCACCGGAGGGTGAGGATTTCGACTCCATAGCAAAGCAACTGCGTCGAGAAAATAATCGCTTGGACACCCTGCTTGAAGGTAAGGAAATACTCTTCGGTAAGGCGCGAAAAGCCGCCGAAACCGCGATCGAGAATATGCAGAGCGTTATTACCGAAATTAATCGCTTGGAGGAAGAGGGTTAACCCTCTTGAACACAATGAAAAATCAATTGAGCGCCAACATTCAATTCTATGCTTTCTGGCCTTGCACTGGCTTCCTAGCTGGCTATGCATTCCTTACATCGGTAGGCATGATCTAGAACAGGCTCTCAAAGCCTCTCCATAGCCCCAACACGGCTCAGTGGTATAAACCCAACCCAAGGAGACAATATGTCCCTCATTATCGAATACCGCGCAACTGAGGAAGCCATCAAAGAACTTCAGGTCCGGCTGGAAAAATTGAGCGGCAATGAAGCGCTTGTGAAGGAAATGGAGTTCGAGAAGAAGCTCCGGGTATTAATGTCGGAGTATGGAAAACACCTGGGTGACATAATCGCGATTTTTGACCCAGACTACCTTAAAAAAAGAGGCATCGAGCCGGCAAAGACTCGCGCGCCACGAGTAGTGAAGATTTACCGTAACCCAAACACGGGTGAGCATGTTGAAACCAAGGGCGGCAACCACAAAGTGCTCAAGGAGTGGAAAACGGAATATGGCCAAGACGTAGTGGAGTCTTGGCGAACCCAGTGACTCATGAGCTCACGATGACCTTCAAGATCAAGGCCGGTTACCCCGGCCTTTTTTTATGTTGTTGGTTTGCTAACCAGGTGCTTGGGTTTTGTGAGTTGAATGAGAACGTGGAAAGGAGGTAAATAACTATCAACGGAGGATCAAATGAATATGAATGAGAACGTCGATGAGCGCTTGGTGGCAGCCGTCATGGATGACACACAATCAGATATCGACATTGCACGAATTGCAGTTGAGAAGATCCGGCAGGGAGCTGAAAGTATAGCCGCTGGCATGCACGGCCGTAGCAATGTGACGGCTGCCTTCGAGCATCATGACGGTACACCAATGTCGCCTGAAGAAGTTTTAGCCCACCAGTGCGCCCATGCCGCCAGCATTGGAAAATCGCTAGGTCAGGATTTTTTGCAAAAAGCCCCACCAGCTCTATTGGAACAATTTTCCGCCGTGGCTGGGAACCGTAACGTCGCTGACAGCGGGGCAATGCTCGTTGGCCTGCTGCACGGGTTCATGATCGCATTTGCCACCAAGGAGACTGAAGAGCGAGCATTGAAAGCGATGCTGGAGGTTGCTCGCATCTGCCACGAGGCCAACAATCTTCGTGGCACGACTTTCGGCCAAGCCTCCGAATAAGGTGCGACGGGGGGGAAATAACCGGCTATCCGCTGACACGGGTAGCCGTTTTATAGGCTCCAACGAGAAGCATTTCAATCGCATTAATTAACAAAACCTACAACCTTCTCAAGAGCCATGTCTGAAGCCTTCGAGTCCGGTTGACGGATCTTTCAAGCCGCTGGTACCACATTGGCCTGGTCTGATTCCGCATCAGGGTCCGGAGATAGAACTGATACATCGCCCTGTACCTGGGGAGCATTGACGGCAAGATACTCTCCCCAATCCTTCATCAGGACACGCCGCTTATCCAGCAAGTCCCCGCGGTTATATGCTGCTTCAACTTTACTGTTGAGTGTGTGCGCGAGAGCCATTTCGCAAACCTCTCGCTGGTGATCGGTATCTTCAGCTGCCCACGTCCGAAAAGTAGATCTGAACCCATGCGGGACAACCCCATCAACTTGAAGCTGATCAAGCACTCTGGCCATCGCATTGCCGGGAATAGGTCCTGTTCGCCAGGAATTTAGAAATACCCATTTGTCATGCTTTCCGAGCTGCTGCCGCAGTACGTCCAGCATCTGGTCCGTAAGGGGTATTCGGTGAGCCTTACCCGCTTTCATGCGCTCCGGCGGGATGCGCCAGATTTTCATCTCCCAATCAATTTCAGGCCACTGGGCTCCGCTGACCTCCTGATTTCGAGTTACGCTCAATATGGCCAATTCAACAGCGCGAGCTGCAGACCCATCCAGGGAGTCGAGCTTGGCCAACAGCTCTGCTGTGCGAGAAGGTGCTGGAGACGGGAAGGGGACTACCGTATGTGATTGCTTGGGCAAGAGCTTGTCGAGATGACCGCGCCACCGTGCCGGGTTTTCCCCCTGCCGAAGCTTGAGTGCTTTCGCCGCATCAAGCACGAGCTCAATGCGATTCCGGACGCGGTTCGCTGTAACAGGGACCTTGCTCCAGATAGGCGTCAGCACATCCAGTACATCGTCCGTGTCGACTTCGGCTATGCGAAAGCCGCCTATGCAAGGGTAGACATGCTTCGTGAGTGAGTTTTGCCATTGTTGGTGATGCTTCTTAGACCAGCTCGACGAATGAGTGCGGATGTACCTTTCTGCTGAAGCCCGAAAAGTTTGGCTAGTAGTGGTCCGCGAGGCTTTGGTGGCTTTGAGCTTCGCTCGCTCAGCTGCTGGGTCGGTGCCGCGTGCGATATCAAGTCGGTACTTGTCAGCCTCCAATCGTGCATCCCTGAGACTCAATGCAGGGAATTTACCCAGGGAGAGATCGTGACGTTTTTTCGCCAGCATGTAGCGAAAGACCCAACTTTTTCGCTGGGTAGCTGAAACGCGAAGAATCAACCCTCGACCGTCCTGGTAGGAGCCGGGCTGGTCGACGTCCTTGACGAACTTAGGAGTCAGTTTGCTCATGCAGTGCCTTTGGTCACTTGCTGATTCTTTTTGCTCGCTGGCGGCTGATCCTCAAAAGCGAGGGAAATTTTCTCCGGAGGTACGAGGTGTAAGCAAGCAAGCTCATAGCCCGCGCCTGAAGAGAGATGTAATCCGGAATGATCCACAGCGAGAACAGATATCGCTCCAGGCTCCTTATCAAGCTCCTCCCCAAGCCAGTTACTCAGAGCGTCTTCTACAGCATGCATAGTGCCGAAGAAATAGACCTTCTCTGTTACCTCACCGATCAAAACAGAGCGCGGTCCAATCATCGGCCGTAAACCCTCTCGGATAATCGAATCGAGATTTCGGGTTGGCGTGACGTGGTAGATCTGACCAGAAATTTGATCACCTTCGTCGTGCAAATTTGCATCACGGTTTTTCACTACGGGATTCCTCACGGCTCATTCACATACAAGGCGCACATGCAGTAAGCGCCCAAGATCTCGCCGAAATGTAGGAGGATAAGTTATCCCCGTACAAAATGGCTACAGGTCTGATTTAACGTGGCCTGTGGGAAAACCCAAATTCATTATCCCACACTATGGCCCACAGTTGCTTACCAATGGAAAATATCCACTTGGAGGCAGAATGTGAGCGTTGGCCCGCCGGCGATAGCTTTGGGGTAATGGGGGGGTTAGCAATGGGGGAGGAGGGGGCCCGGAAACCGTATGTGCCCCGGGGTATCGCTGTAATACTATTGCTTAGCCATACTGATGTGTTGTATTCAAAGAGTTCGTTTACGATCACGCACAAAGGCTTCAACCTTAAGTGTGATTTGTATTGTTTCGGCGTCAAATATATCGTTGATCTTGATTGCCTTTTTTTTGCCATACTTAGTTGCTAGTAGCTCAGTGGCGTGTTTAACGTCTGGGCTATCCAAAAGCTTTGCCTTAGGATATTTTTTCATTTCGTGTAGTTTGCCAATCCGCATATCTACTTGCGCTTCAGCAGCCTCACACATTAAAAAGCCGAGTTTTTCATACATGCCTACTAGGCTCGGAAAACAACAAAGAGCAATATCTGTATAATTTGACTTTAAGTAATCAATCATTAAAGTCATGAGCCCTTGTTTTCTGTATTTGGAATCAACGCACACATAATTAAGGCCGCACGCGGTGCATGAGTCGTTAGCGCGAGTGAAGGTCAAAAATGCGATTGCCTTTGAATTTACGTCATTAATAAGGATAAGTTCGCAGTCAAGTTGTTTGCCAGAGTGTGCAGTTATCTGCTGTTCTAGATCAGCTAACATCCAAGCGCTGGCAAGACCGAACATCGGATGGTTAGGCTTAACAGGCCGGTTCATCAGTTCAGCGCTGTTGCGCTGTGCTAATCGCAAAATATCGTTTTTTTGGGATTGTTTTAGGGTTGTAAGATCGTGAATGTGCAAAATGTTCATGGACTGTCCTTAGTGTTTCCGCAAGTATATTACTTTGACTGACGAATTTTCCACTGCTCTCCAAATTTTGAATTTGGCATTTCGATGTCATACCTATGCTGGTTGGAAAAGATTGCACGACATCTGCGCCAGGACCGGTACGGGCAAAGTTGAGGCGGCCACAGTCTTTGAAAGCTATCTGGGTCCTGAAACCCGCAAGGCTACGCAAGGAATCAGCGTCTGCTCCTACGTCAGTCTCGTCCTTTCCGTTGGTAATGAGGATCGCCTGGATCGTCTGAGATCCATCAAGCACAACGGTATATTGCAGAGTACGCTCGTGCGCTTGGGGGGCGCCACTGACTCCCTTTTTCGCCGCATCCAGTTGTGAATCGCAACCAAGCAATAAGAACGCGACTGCGACGTAAAATAGTTGCCACATAAAAGTTGTTCCCCTAAAAATCTGCTCACATGCCTTAAAATGTCGAGAAAAAATACGGAATTTAAGTATGGCTTCCGATATACCGAATTAGAACAATGCGAATTGATGTCCATTAATTTGCTTCGCCGTTGGCAAAGGCTTGATACATTCATCTGATATATTTACTGAGTCTGCTTGTTCGTTGTTTAGTTCTTGAGTGTTCCTAAGTTTATAATTCCAACCTCCTAGAATATGCGCAGGTGTGTACCACAACTCGCGCTGTTCCATCAGCAGCGTATTGCCGAGGATTATGATTGCAGGAATATGCAGAATACTGAGTTGAAGATAGGTCATATGAACTGCTCGTGAATCTAAATCCTGTGCAATAACATGCAGGGCGCTTTGGAAGTTTACTCCCTTGTTGGTCAGTGCGTCGGCGAAGGCAATAGGCATGGCTCCCGCGCCACATGCGGGTTCAGCTACAGTTATGAAACCCCGTTCTTGCAGTCGTTCATGTAGATCTTTACCGTCGCCTATAAGTTGAGTGGCCATTATTTGACAGACAGGGTAGGGGGTAAAGAACTGTCCTCTTGAGCAATTACCGAGTTCCAACTCACCGAATACTCGGCCCAGTACATCATCAGGGCCATATTCCATTGCCATGGTTAGTTCTGCGAGCATTTGGGGAAATCGATGCAGCTCATTCGGTTCATACTTCTTAATAAGGCTCAGATACCGGTTTTCACGCTCATTACGGTGCGCCAGGTCCACGCTGTTGCTCATCGCTAACGCGCCCATTTCGCAGAAGTCGGCGAACACATCCCATAAGTGATGGCGGTGGCTGTTTGCGTTGAGCAGGCGAATGAGGTTTTTGCGGTGTTCTGCTGGGTTCGAGGCCTCAGTTTTTGCGTTTGCGACTCTTGATCTAGCCATGGTGCTCATCAGGTGGTATTGGGAAGGTTGCAACGAACCTAACCCGTAGTGATGAGAACCCAAGAAGTCAGTCGATCACGAGTTCTATCACCGAATCCCAGTCGCTTGGGGATGCATCGCCAGTGGCAAAGGCAAACCGCATACCCACGGTCGGCCTGCCTTTCTTCATGAGATAAGCAGCCGCTCCCGCGCACATCGACTCGTGCCCCGAGGGCGAATAATTCCCCTCGTCGTCCCAGTCACCACCCCGTTTTGAATGCACTGCCTTGTGACACGGGAAGGTCGAGTGATCATCCTTCACCAGGGAAGAAGCAATTCCCTCCAAGCGGCCGGGGCTTAGGGAAATGGCTCCATCCATCAGGAAAGGGCAATTCGCACATGGTTTTTTCAGTCGGAAATGCTGCTTGATCGGATTCACTGAAACGCATCGTTAGCGCGAAACATCAATGGCGAAAACCTCGACTGGATCTGCGCCGAAGTGTGGATGAACGATCGTCGTCAAGCGATAGCCCTTCCAGGGCAACACAAGTCTTCGTGCGTCGTCTCCGAGCTTGGGATAGCCCCGTGTCAGCTCAATTTGGTCAAAGCTCTGTCCCACCAAACGCCGCCGCCAATAGGGTGTGGTAGCCCGAAATTTTTCCTGCTTGAGGCCAGCCTCGATAGCATCGTAATACACGCCTTTGAGCGGCAGTACCAGCGTACGCATGAATAGGGTTCCTTTTCAGAGAGGTCGAGTGCGATCTAGGCTCCGAATATCCTATTTGCCAGGCACAACCCAAGTGCATAGCAGGCGGGATGGAATGCCGGTGGCTAGAGACTCTGCAAGACACCCCAGTGAACTGGACGACGATCCGCCTTCTCCAGTGCCTCTGCAGCCACCGAGGCTTGCTCGTGCGAACTCCACACGCTGTCGGAGCAACGCTCAACGCCGTGCTCCTGGTCTCGGAAAATCATGTCAAAGGTCGGAGTCTCGTACTGGTCAGAGATGTCCCGCACTATAAAACGCTTGTGCTCGGGGTGTTGTGTCACGGCGAATATGGTGCTCATAGACATGATCCAGCTTTCAGGGATCCCTCGGATGCCGACTCCAAGGGGGTTGCAGGTGCCTCTATCGAATGATCAGGGGCTGGCCCGATCGACGCCGACCTGTTGACCTCTGGTTGGGAGGTGGACGTTTCGATGTTCCAGCGACCAATCTCAATTCCAAGCTCATGGCTGGCCTCTTGGGAGAGCCCTTGCAAAGCGTCCTCAACAGCTAATTCGAGCTTGGCCTTCAACCGAGAAAGCGCCTGCTGTGAGCCGAGAACTCCAATGACCAGGTTGAGGGTAAGTCCAGCCTGACTCCAGGCTTGGGGCGTGACGACCTGCATAAATGGTTCTCCGAATAAGTTATCCGCCTCTTTCTCTCACGATCGCCGAGAATCCCAAGTTCCCGTCGTCAGTTCAGGATTGCTTCTCCTTAGTGTTTGATAGCCGTGTATGAATTTTCTGAGTGAAATCCCATGGATCTAAGCCTTGAATTCTTGGAGCGAACGCTACAAGTAAGCATCGAAGAGCACTGTGCAGCACGTCGCTGCAACACTTTTCTCCGTCTCGCGACCCTCGGGATCGTCGGTGCTGCTTTTTGGGTTCGACGGCTTGAGCTTGCGTAAAAATTGAACAGGATTTGCCCCGTCCAGAACTGGACGGGGCAGGTTTCTAGCCGCGCTTGAGCTGATCACGCAACTGGGTGGGTAGATTGCGAATCATCAGCGTGCCGGCGTTCTCGTCGTAGTCAATCTTGTCGCCCAGCAGGTGAGCTTCGAAGCTGATGGACAGGCCTTCGGCGCGTCCTGTGAAGCGGCGGAACTGGTTGAGGGTGCGCTTATCCGCCGGGATTTCAGGCGACAGGCCGTAGTCCTTGTTGCGGATGTGATCGTAGAAGGCTTTTGGTCGATCTTCATCGATCAACCCTGACAGCTCTTCCAGGCCCATCGGCTCGCCGAGCTTGGCCTGGCTGCTGGCGTAATCCACCAGGGTCTTGGTTTTTTCGCGGGCGGACTCCTCCGGCATGTCTTCGCTTTCGACAAAATCAGTGAAGGCTTTGAGCAGGGTACGTGTCTCGCCCGGGCCGTCTACACCCTCTTGGCAACCGATGAAATCACGGAAGTAGTCGGAGACCTTTCGACCGTTCTTGCCCTTGATGAACGAAATGTACTGCTTAGACTGCTTATTGTTCTGCCACTCGCTGATGTTGATGCGCGCTGCCAGGTGCAGCTGGCCCAGGTCGAGGTGCCGTGAGGGGGTCACGTCCAGTTCTTCAGTCACCGCCACGCCTTCACTGTGGTGGAGCAGGGCGATGGACAGGTAATCGGTCATGCCCTGTTGATAGTGGGCAAACAGCACGTGGCCGCCGGTGGAGAGGTTGGACTCTTCCATCACCTTCTGCAGGTGCTCCACCGCAATGCGGCTGAAGGTGGTGAAATCCTGACTGCCGTCGAAATACGCCTTCAACCAACCGCTGAATGGATGCGCGCCGGACTCGGCATGGAAGAAACCCCAGGCCTTGCCCTGTTTGGCGTTGTAGCTCTCGTTGAGGTCGCCGAGCATGTTCTCGATGGCTGCCGACGCTGCAAGTTCAGTGTCGCGGGCATGCAATACAGCTGGGGTTCCATCAGGCTTTTTGTGGATCTGATGAACGATGATGTGACGGATTGGCATGAGTTAAGAACCTGTAGTCTGGAGTTGGAAAGGCGTTTCGTGGGGGTATTTCGACACATGCGCGCAGAGCACTATGTTCCCGAATTCGGCAAGAGCTTCAGGAGCAAGAACGGATCCGGTGACTGCCGCAGCCGGGCGAAAGATCCTTTTGCCGGTCGCTGTAAGCCAATCGAACACCATGAAGTGCTGATGTGCTCCAGTTTTGAGAGGCGCCAGCGCCTGCAAGGTCATAGTTGAACTGGCGTATAGGGACAGCGCTGATATGACGGTTTGTGACTCCCCTGCATTGCGGTTCTGGTCGGGCAGTGCGTCATATGCGGTGAGGGTTGCGCCCAGAACATCGGCTGGCTGGAGCCCGCCAAGTTCTTTCAGATCTTCTCCGGACTGCATGGCTCGATAGCCGTCCAACGTCAGTTGGCCTACGAGCCGGGGGCCTGCATCCAGGTTGTATGAGTAAAGCCAGAATCCAACGGCATTTTGTGGGTTTGCTGAATCCTTATCGATAACCCAGCTTGCGTTTCGCAGCGACTCTGCATACCTAAGAGCGCGCGCCTTTCCTACGTCATCCATCTAGGCCTCCTTTCACTTGGCCATCATTGACGCCTGGGCGAAAGCACAGGCAATGACAACTACGTTTGCACGTAACCCGCAAAACCCAAATCAAGATACGGGCTTCAGGGATGGTCCATATGCGGCTCGCATTCTCAGAAAAAACATCTGTCTCGATCAGGCTGTGCCCGAGCTCTGTGTCCATCAGGTGGATCAAGCACCTAGCTTGGGTTTTTTCGAGGCAATGGTTTCCTGCCTGTAGTTCTTTCAGCGGGAAACCTCAATGCAACTCCGACCCTACCAACAGCAGCAGGATTTTGAACTCCGCAAGGGCATCAGCCTTGGCGCGACCATTCAGATGCTGATGAGCCCCACAGGCTCCGGTAAGACAGAGGTGGCCAAGCACATCATTGCCGGCGCGCAGGCGAAAAATCGGAAGGCGTGGTTCATCGTCGACAGCTTGAAGCTTCTAGATCAGACACTTGAGCGATTCCATAAAGATGGATTGATCGCTGGAGCAATTCAGTCAGACCATCCCTGGACGGACTACCGAAAACCCATCCAGGTCGCGACGATACAGAGCTTGCGTCCTCGCCTGGATTACATGCTCAACCACCACAAACCACACCTTGTTCTCATTGACGAGGCGCATGTCATCCACGAGGCCCACATTGAGCTGATCAACTGGTGCCGGAGGAATAAGGTTCCAGTTATCGGGCTAAGTGCTACGCCCTGGCGACGCGGCTTGGGTCGCATCTTTGACAGGCTGATCAACTGCATCTCCCTTGGCGAGCTAACAGACCTAGGGTTCCTAGTCCCGACAGTGTGCTATGCCCCATCCGTGCCTTCGCTGAAGGGCGTTAGCACCAAGCTAAACGGCGACTGGATCGAGGACGAACTCGCCACGGTGATGGGTGACGCCAAGCTCCTAGGTGACGTGGTATCTCACTGGAAAGAACTGGGTGAAAACCGCAAAACATTGGTTTTCGCCTGCAACGTCCAGCACTCCAAGAAGCTTGCTGAAGAGTTCTTGAAGGCAGGCGTTGCCGCAGCGCACATTGACGGCTACATGCCGCCACATGAGACGGAGGAGATCCTGCGCCAGTACAAGGCGGGTAGGATAAGGGTCCTGGTCTCAGTGGCTATGCTGATCAAGGGGTTTGATGATCCGTCGACCAGTTGCCTTGTGATTGCGCGACCGACCAAATCCCTGATGCTTCACTACCAGATGATTGGCCGTGGTCTGAGGCTTTCGCCTGAAACAGGAAAGATCGACTGCATTATTATCGACCACTCTGGCAACCTCTTGCTAAACGGGAAGCCTACAGACGAGGTACCCGACGCTATGGACAACGGCGAAGGGGAGCGTCTTGACCGCCGTCCGCAGGACAAAGGCGATCAGGAGAAAAAAACCAAGCCTTGCACAAAGTGCAGCTTTGTTTTCAGCGGCTTGCTCTGTCCGAAGTGTGGCAATGAAATCGTAATACCGGATGGGGTGGCGGTGGCCACCGGCAAACTGGTGAAGCTGGACGATCGACGCAAAGTACTCGGGCCGACTAGCAAACAACACACTTTCTGCGAGTTGCTTGGGTATGCCCGTGAGACCGGCAAAAAAGACGGATGGGCTCAGTACGCATACCAGGCATTCATGAAGGAGCTACCAGATCGCGCATGGATCGGCACCGTGCAGCCCAAACCGCCGAGCGAAGATCTGAAAAGCTGGGTAAAGGGTTACAACGTCCGTCGTGCCAAAAGCAACCGCCGATACGGATAATGGAGTGAAGTGACAGGTGGCGGTATCCGAAAAAAATGCGAAATTCTTCAAAAGCAGCGTGTACAAACACAGAAAAATCCCGCATGAGAGGGCTTGTGGGTACATCTGGCTTTCGTTCCTTTAATCAGATGCTAATCTCTTTCGCATGACATGCCGTGCGCTGTTTATCGTTGACCAAGGGCCGCCGCATTATCTTTGGGAAGGATGTGAAAATCATGGAAGTCACCGCTGTGCCGGACCTGTAGAGCCAAGCCTCACATGATTTCATAATTGTGGCCCAAGGATTGAGAGTCACGATCCGTGAACGGGTGCCAGCGGGCCTTATAGCAGACTCAGAAAAAGAAGGAACCTAAATTATGAGCGAAGCGCAGTATGATGATTTCATTTGCAACTCTCCTGGAGAGAATTCAAACGCCCAATGCCCAACCGGACTTCAATTGGGCCATTATGTTTCTATAAATGGTTCAAGTGATATATCGGATGTGATTGTGGGCAAGAGCGGAGCCAGCGTTAAGTCTATAAAGCTGGTCAGGATTGATGGCACTATCTACAACTATCAGATAACGGTTGTCGGAAAAGGTCCAAACTCTGGCTTTACATCTTCCATCAATTTATCTTTTACAGATAGCACCGGAGATACTTACACGCTCTCTATTATTAATAGCAGTGTGAGAACTCACACGGTCAAATACAATTCTTCAGATGCTAAAATCACTAATATAGCTTGGAAGAATGACTAAAGGTTGGGGGTACGGAATGAAATCACAGTTCAGTTTCGCCATATTACTCGCAACTATACTCATCAGCTCCCATTCAGTAGAAGTAAGAGCCGGACTTACTGAGTCTGACCCCATCAGTCATTCAATTGGCAGATCTATAAAGTTTAATAAACTTCTCGGTCACACCTTGACTTATTGTGTCAGTAATTCATTTCCGCAGAATAAATAAAATCACAACGAACTTGTCAGAAAAATTGACAAGATGCTGACCGAATGGACTGAATATGCCAATCTCACCTTTACACACTCTCAATATCAGGACGGGCGATGCATTAAGGAGAATAGCAGCATCGATATTCGCTTCACATACGCGACAGTGAAGCCGAACGAGGACACGGGGGGGGAAGTCGCTGGGCGCGCTACATTTCCCTGGAATGGTCCACCTAGTGTCGTAAGTATAGATCCGAATAACACTATAATTGATTTCGTTTTAGGTCACGAGATTGGCCATGCCCTCGGATTGATACATGAGTTCGTCGGAATGAAATCACCAGTAAAAGGATGCGAAGAGACTAATATGTCGGTAGTCCGCGTCACTGAAAAAGACCAAGACTCAATTATGCATTGGCAGAGGTGTCGCCCTAGCACGTCTAAATTTTATTATGAACCGCCTAAAATTCCATCTCCTCTGGATAAATTAGCCATTGCATGTATGTATGGCTTCAAGAATAAAGCATATCAAGCACAATTCATCAATTCGTGTAAAAAACTCAACAAAAATGTTGTGTATTTTCATGATGATCATGATGAGCTTTGAATGATTATAAATGAGTTAATCTCTTGCTTTCGATTTTAACGCAGGATTGGAGCCTTGCAGGCTTCCGAAATACATGCAAAACATTCGAATTCATTTCAACCAAAGTCTGAAGAAAGATCTCGTTTTTTACTAATACTTCCAATACGAATTGGCAGTAGTTCTCTTCTGCTGTCAGAGGTGCAGCAGTGAAGAGTATGAGTGGCCGGGGTCACCGGAAAACTGGTGAGGCTGGACGATCGACGCAAGGTACTTGGGCCGACTAGCAAACTGTAAGCCCCCTCCAGCCGCCCCGATCTGGGGCGGCGTCTGCGTAATTCAGACCAAAAAGCCGCCCGAAACCAGACCTTTCCCCGCGACCTGCATGAAACGATCTCCTCACCTAAGGAGACTCAAATGCCTAGCGAAAAATATCCTCCGGCGATATGCCGATCACCACTCATTGATTACCTGGCAGGCATCGGCTCGCACGCGGTCATGATTCTGACGTTCAAGCACAGCGGTGAAGAGCTGCGCTCGATATCCAGTCGTCACACTGCTGGCTTAATTACAGTAGCGGTCGGCATGGTCGTCGCCTGTACCCACTTCGCCTCAAGCTCCAGCTCCACTCATAGCTTGCTGTCTTGCGCACTACTTGCCCTTCTCATCGCAGCGGCCTTACGCACCTTCGGAATGCAGGCCGTTGCAGGGTATGCGACGTTCCTGGTGGTGACAGAGCCTGTAGCCCTAGTTGTTCGTTATCTCCCAATGGGCGACCTGATTGATGCCGTGTTTTCGTTTTGGTGCTTAGCAGCGCTGTCTGTCTACGGCGGTAAATGTGCAAAAAACAAAATGGAGTCGCCTCAATGAAGTCGACCGCAGAACAGCTCCCCATCATCGAATACCAAGGTGACCATCTGGTGGTGAAGGCCTATGCCGGATGCGGCAAGACGACAACGCTTGTTGCCTATGCCAACCATAACAGCCACTTGCGCATGCTCTATCTAGCGTACAACCGCGCGATTAGGGATGAAGGTGCAGAAAAATTTCCAAAGAACGTCACGTGTAAGACGTCACACCAATTGGCCTGGCCGAAGTTTGGCCAGACCTATCAGCATAAGCTCGGAAACATACGTCTGACTGACGCCGCAGGGCTGCTCAAGACTCGAAAATGGGGAGATGTTAGGGACTCAATTTCGGTGCTTAACGCCTATCTGTCGAGTGCAGATGCTGAAATTACTGAGGCACATTATTTTGCTGGGATCAGCGAAGAGGATGCGGCGGAGCACGGAGCTGATCATCTTGACCGGACGTTAGGCTATGCCCAGTTGCTCTGGGAAGAAATGATCGATATCGAGAGCAAATTTCCCTGCCAGCATGATGCTTACCTAAAACTCTACCAACTGAGCTACCCGCAATTGCCGTATGACGTGATCCTTTTCGATGAGGCTCAGGACAGCAACCCTGTCACCGCCTCGATCGTGTCGGGGCAAAAGGCAAGGAAGATTTTTGTTGGTGACAAATGGCAGCAGATCTATCGCTGGCGGGGCGCTGAGAACGCGCTTGATACGCAGATCGTACAGGGAGCGGCGTCGATGTTCTTGACCAATTCATTCCGGTTCGGTCCGATGATTGCCGGCGTAGCAAATGCGATCCTGAGACAACAAGGGGAAACTCGTCCCCTGGTTGGGTTTGGTGCCCGGGACAAGGTGACGACATCGCTGCCCTTTGGTTGTAGCCACTACACCGTTCTCAACCGCACGGTGATTGGTGTGATCATGACGGCCATTGACGCAGTATCTGACGGTCAAGTTGTCTACTGGAATGGGGGGATTGAGGCATACCAGATTGCCGACCTTGAGGACGTTTACTATCTGAAAGTTGGCCGCAAGGAGGAGATTCGCAACAAGCGATTGTTCGGGCAGTTCAGTGACTTTGGTGGGTTTTCGGAAGCGGCTGAGGAGTCTAAAGATGCCGAGATGAACCGGATGCTCAGGATACTTAAAGAGCACGAGGACATACCGAAGTTGATAGCAGCCCTACGACGCAACTCAACAGATGATCCGCTTGACGCTGATGTGATCGTAAGCACCTGCCATCGTTCGAAAGGGTTGGAGTGGGATGTGGTGGTCCTTGAAGAAGATTTCCCAGACATTTTTGATAAAGAGAAGATCACCCCCGATCAGCGTATTGATGAGCTGAATTTGCTCTATGTCGCAGCCACGAGGGCGAAGAAGGTCCTGGTGATCAACACAATCACCCAAGTCGTGATTCAAAAAAGTCACGCTGAGGCCCGCCGGGAGATGGAAGCAACAGCGGGGCAGCGCGCATGATTTACCTCTTCCTCGCACTTTTGATTGTGCCGGCCGGTGCGATATTTCTCTGGGGTAGATTGGTCTCTCGGTTTTCTGCAAAGACCTGGGTTGTTTATCGGAGCACTGGAATCATTGGTGGGCCGGTACATGAGATGTCTCACGCGATTGCATGCGTGCTCTTCGGCCTTCGAATCAGGAAGCTTGCCTTATTTGCGCCAGATGCGATCACTGGGCAGCTTGGCTACGTTGAGTTTTCCTACAGTCCGTTTTCTCTGCGCAACTCGATTGGCCTCCTAGTTCAAGGAGTAGCCCCATTGTTGGCCGGGAGCGCAATAGCCGTTGTCTCCTTAGGCAAAGCATACGAGCTAAGTATTCCCGACCAGGGCCTGGTCCCATTGCTGGGTTGGATAGGCGCTGTGGCCACCGGTACCATTGCATCGGTCGTCCACCTGGGTACTAGCTCATTGCAGGGGTTCGCTCTTGCATTGCTCGTGATGATTATTTCGATGCACGCGATCCCAAGTACAGCCGATATCGCCCTAGGTCTCAAGGGCTTTGCCATCGTCACGATCGGTTTCGGTGGCCTAGTCGTCCTGCTCCAGATGATCCCCTTCCAAGGGGAAGGCGTTGCAATGAAGTACATCATCAGGTCAGCGGATCTTGTGGCACGTTATCTCGAGATCGGTATGTGGCACGCACTCAGTGGTGCGGTAACTGTAGTGAGCTTATCTGTGCTTGCGAGCGCAGTATTCATATTATTCCCGGTGTTTATTTTCCGTCTCAAGTCTTTTTGGGACGGAGCACGTGGTCGAATTTAACCCACTGAGTGACACCCCAAAAATCCAGTAAATCTGTGGGCTTTAGGGCTTCCTAATTTGTGCTGTAGCACCAGATGTGTATTCCAGTGGTCAGGCAGGTATCCTCAGAACAAGGGTTTGTAGAACCCGAGTAGGGACAGACCCCGGCCGTATACGTCCCCCCAGCGAATTAAAGAAATCAGGAAAGGAACCCACCATGTCGATGATTGATAGCCAACCCCTGGCCGAGCAACTGGCCCGAATCCATGCCGCCCATGCTCGCTGGGACTCCCTTGTCGAGGCGTCCACGGGGCACCATGTGACGGACAGCAACGACGAACACGCCGAGCGAATGCGCGGCATCGTAGAAGCTAAAGAGGCATACCACCTAGAGTTGGTCAGGTTGGCTGCCTTGGCGCAAGCGGCCATCGAGCGCGCCGAAGGCGTGCTGTAGCGCTGCCGGACTATCTCCCAAGTTACGGAAAGGAACCCGCGCAGTGCAGACGATCAATATTGACCAAATCAAGCCCGCCAGTGATGCGGTGCAGGCCGCTCATAAAGCCTGGATCAGTGCGGGCAGGGATGAGGGGTGGTTAAGGGATAACAGACCCTCAGACGTTGTCGCCAGGATTCAAGCGGAAAAGGCAACAGGCCATGCAAGGGAGCGGTACGAACAGGCGTTAATTGCTCTGGCTGAAACCGCGCACCTGGTGATCGCGCGCGCGGAGAAGGAGTGACCTGCAGGATTACCAATAACGCCTATTTTGTAAAAAAGGCCCCTACACTGAGCCCTGGTGTGGGGGCCTTTTTTTCTGCCCACGGAAACCATAACTCCCCTGGCCTGGCATACCAGAACACCCTAGAGTGGTTTCACGCAGCTTGACCCCCTCACTCGAAAAGGAAACGCCGCCATGCCGTTACCCGTCACGTCGACCTATCAAGTGCGCTTGAGCGCCCTGCGCAGCTATGCCCCCGAGGTGGCCGAGTTGGCCGCGCACGTCGCCCAGGCTCTTAAACCGGAAAACCTGGCGCGCGCGGTCAGTACCCTGGAAAGCGAGATGTTCGACTACTTGCAGGCAGTCGGCCAGCAGCAGGCGCGCAGCGTCACGCGCCTGAGCGTGTGGTTTTACCAGTTGGTGGAGGGCCAAGCTTTGCAGCACGCCGAGGCCGCCGCGTTCCTGGCCGAAGCCGCTAAGCACGGCGGCCCGTCAGGGGTGGCACGATGAGCGCCTCCGATCAACTGGCCGGGGTGCCGCTGACGCCCCTGGTGCGCGAGCACGCGCTAAAGCTCTTGGTACGCCCGGGGGCTCCTGCTGGAGCTGGAACAGTGATTGTCGAGGCGATCCACGACGACACGCTCTAGGCTTCGATCAGCCATCACGCTTTCCGTGAGGTGGTGGTGGACGGGTTGCCGGCGATGATCGCCAGTGGACCCTATCGATGCGCATGAGCGGCCCAACGGCGCGGCTGATCCCGGTGCGCTCCCGGCGCGAGCCGCTGCGGATCTGGAAAAGCGAGAATGCCGTGGTGAAGTTTGCCGACGCGGCTTTACCGTCGAGCTGTGATTACAGGCCCTGGGCGCGCTGTAGGGTTCGTCCAGTTCCAGGCTGGGCATGCTGGAGGTGGTGCGTTGGAACTCGGCTTGCAGCCGGCGGAAGTCAGCAGGGGTTTTGAGCTCAAAGGCGGACAGCTCCAGGGTGATAGCCATAGCGACTCCGTGTGAGGCGTAACGGAGAAAGTTCAGACGAAAAAAAACCGCCTTAGTAGGGCGGTTTTTCTTTGCAGGTCCGGTTAGTGGCCGGGCTTGCATGCTCACAGGGAACACTAGCGTTCGCTGATCCTATCGAGTTTACGGTTTAGCGTAAATAAATAATCGTTATTTATGATCAGCGGGCGATTTTCTCTAAAAAATCCATACCCGGCAAACGCCCGGCCGCTGGGGCTTTGGCCTATATGTGTGCGTTTTTGGGCTTCATTGAGGCCATCCGCCGCAACACAAAGCCCTTTTTTGTTCGTATATTGCTAGTAGTTCCGCGTTCGTCAGCCTTTGAGGTTGGCCGGGCATGCGCGAGAATTTTGGACCTGCTGCCACGGGCTAGTAATCCGTGTCGGGTTTTATGCAGGAGGCCCTTAGCCCTGCCGCCTCACAGGGGACACTAGCGTGTTATCCCAAAGGTTCGCGTATCCCGATAAGCGTACTGGAGGTTAGGCCCAACTACGGGAGGGCCACAGCATGTTTAAGTTTTTGAAACGTGCGTGGGACTTCGTGGTGGTTTGTGTGCGTGTTCATCACGTATACGAAATGCTGCGAGACTGTCTTGATGGCCAGTAAAGGCTGATAGGTTGGACCGTTCTGGCTTTTGCCAGGACGGTTTTTTTTGGCCCTCGCAAAAGCGCTGGGCGCGGTGAGTCGAATCCGAGGCGGATTTAAGACACAAAAAAACCGCCGTTGGAGGGGCGGTTTATTTGTGCTTACCGAATTGGAGTTCGGTTTGCGGTTCGCTGAAAGCGCTGACGAATTGAGCATAAATTACGGTTACGCATTTGCGCAATACGTTCATGGATAATAACGGAGCTTCATCGTAGGTCAGCAAGGGTCCTTGAATCATGAATGGAAACCTGCGAAATGCGTCGAACTCCACTGAAATAGGCAGGATCTAGCCGTACTCCGCTAAATTGAGTCGTCATTTTACAACTTTCTAGATCGTCATGAGTTCGCGCAGTCAAGGGGTTGGCGCGAAATTGCATATTTATTTCAAAAAAACACCGAAGTGCTTTTTTCTGTCGTGGGTTTTGCGGTATTAGGTAAGTCGTGGGCAGAGGTTATGCCCTGGCCCCTTCACCGCGTCTGGAAAACGCGCCGGGAAGGAAGGGCCGAAATACACCTGGCTCGCTGAAAGCGCTGACCCCTTTCAGTAGAACCGCTGCCTTGCCCGGTAAGGGCGGCGGGGCCAGGCTTCTTTGAGGAAGCCGCTTATGCGTTTCATCAAATTGAGCTGCCGGGCTGCGTGGGAAGGCTTCTGCGCGCTCGTGAAGCTCGGCCAGGGCTACCGGGTATTTTCCTGGCTGCGCGATCACTACGACGACCTTTAACCAGAACTGACCCCGCGTAAGCGGGGTTTTTTTAGCTGTGGAGGCTCAATATTGCAGGGCAACCAAAAGCCAGGAACGTGGGTATATAGGCCGCAAATTTGCGTGATGCTAGAAGCTTGCAGGCAACACTGTAAATAGGCATCATTGGTCAGCCGAAAGGTGCGTAAGCTGCGCGCTACTGCAGCTCAAGAATCCTCACAGTCCCGATCGGGACTGTTCAAGTAAGCGTAAGTCCATTTGACCTATGCTACCCCCCAGAATCAATCATCCACGCATGAGCGTAGATGTTTGTCCGTGCCGGGCACGGGTCGTTAGCTGCGACTCTAATCAGCTTAAAAACCTACCCATGCGGGGAAACCCGTATGGGATTTCTCCGCTCTGAAAACTGGAGTTGAGAATATGAGCAATACCAACGTCGTCGTTAATCTGACCAAGTTTAAAACTACCCGTGAACTCGAGTCCTTCGGGGTTTGTGATCTAACGAGTTGGAAGGAATTCCAGGAGATTCGTAATCTCCTTTTCTTCCCGGTGCTGCCAAACAAGGAAGGTATCGCAAAGCGTGTTGTGCGCCTTGCTGAAATTGCCCTTGCTGAAGCAAAGAAGATTGGAGCAACTACCATTTTGGTCAGCTGCCCGCCATGGATGATGCATTCGTTGTGTGCCGAGTTGGTTTATCACGGGCTCACACCGGTCGTAAGCTTCACCAAAAAAACCAGTGAAGACAGCCTGTCTGTCATCGACCTGGTAGTTGCTGCGTAAACCGCACAAATAAAACGCCCACTGGGGGAGTCTTCCCCTATGGGGATTCTCCTTTTCTTGGGCTACTGCTTTCGAGAATGGAGAATTAAAAAATGCAATTCAACGCACATGTTGAAATGAGTGAGTTCGGATTCAATACCAACGCGAAAGCGCCTGGTTTTGCTGATGGGCACCAGTGGATGCATCACGTCGCTCCGAAGAACGGAAAGTATTTCTTCCGCGAGATGTTGGTCAAGCCGTTCATGGGTTGGCTTTACGCTCCGTTTGGGGATAGTTTCATGCTCATCGGCGCAACGGGGACTGGTAAGTCATCGCTCGTCGAGCAAATCACTGCCCACCTCAATTGGCCTTGCATCACCGTTTCGGCTCATAGCCGAATGGAAATGCCAGAGCTTACTGGTTACAACCTGCCTGTCACCGATCCGGTAAGTGGTGACCTAAACACGAAGTTTGTGGATGGGCCGCTTACCCAAGCAATGCGACATGGCTTCGTATTCGTAATCGATGAATATGACGCCCTTGATCCGGCAGTTACTGTGGGTTTGCATGCTGTTACTGAGGGGAGGCCCTTGGTGATTGCAGAAAATAACGGTGAGGTCATTAAGCCGCATCCAAACTTCCGGTTCGTTGCTTGTGGTAACACAGCAGGGCAGGGCGATGCTTCAGGAGTATATGCTGGCACCATGCAGCAGAACTTGGCATCGCTGGATCGATTCAGAGTCCTTGAGGTTCCGTACCTTGATGAAGCTGATGAAGTACAAACCTTAATATCTACTTTGCCAATGCTACCTGTAGATATGGCAAAAAATATGGTTAAGGTTGCGAACTCAATTCGTAACCAGCATAAAGGATTAGGTGGTAATTACCTGAGCGTCACAATGTCCACACGGACATTGCTTCGTTGGGGGCGTATCTCTTGTGGATACACTCATCAACGCGCGTCTAATCCCCTTCAACTTTCACTGGATGAATCGTTGCTCAACCGCTGCGATCTAGTTCAGAAGACAGCAATTCGTAAGATCGCCGAAAGTGTATTCGGTGGCGATTGGAAAGCTGCTGTGTAAAAAACCCTAAGGGGGAATCTCCCCCCCAAGGGCGCGATTCCCCCTTTTTCATGCATGTGAGAAAGGAGAATCGTGAAATGTCCATTCAACAGAGTGAGATCAAAGTCCTTGACCAACTATTGCTGGTCGATCTTTCCGGCATCCATCTATGGACTGCTAGGAAAAAACTAAAGCCTGAAATGCTGGAGGGTAAGATTCCTCCTACAATTTTGGCTTCTCTGGGATCGATGCGTGTAATCGACCCAGATAAGCTAAAACCGTTCGAGAAGATCAAACGGCAGGCTACGAAAGTAGTGGAAGAGTGTGGCGTGAGGTTTCTGGGTGGCTATGCCGTATCTCAGGACAAAATTCAGGAGGTTGTAGACCGACTGGAAGTGCTCAAAACGCAATTCTACGACTTGAAAAATAACTTTCTTCCCAATTACGAACGCTGGATCACTGAGTGGATCAATAAGGGCTGGGAGAAGCAGGAGTGGCGTGACGCTATCCGCACCTCGGTAACACCGAAGGCGCAGGTAGACGCTGGGATGCACTTTGGTTACGCGGCATGCCGTGTTTCCCCAGATGGTGACAAGCATCTCTCAAACACGCTGGGTACTCAGGTCCGTGGTTTGTCAGATCAGCTGTACGCTGAGACGGCAGATACAGCCGAGCGCTTGCTTGAAACAGGCTTGGCCACTCGTGGCCATGTCACGCAAACGACGCTGAACACTGTACGGAAGATCAACGCCAAGCTCCGCGGCCTGATGTTTCTGTCCAGCGAGGTCCAAGCCTTAACTGGACACATTGAGGAAGTCCTAGCGGCTCTCCCAAAGTCGGGTGCGGTTAATGGCTCTCAGTACAACAGCGTTGTAGCCCTTGTGTCGGCCCTCTCTGATGAGGAATCTATCAAGCGGCTGATCAAAAACCTGAACATTGCCAACGATCATCAAGATGTATCGATGGCCTTCGTTCCAGCATTCCCTTCAGTTGAGTCGGCCGTCCCGGCTGGTGTTGAAACTGAGGCTCCCGCAGCAGTAGAGATCGAAGCCTCGATCGACATCGTTGCTGTTGTTGCTGTACCAGCTGCAGAGGTACCCGCAGACGCTGTATCGAGGGATGAGGAGGAGCTGGGCGTAAGCGAAGCTTGTCCGAGTCGTCACGACAGCATCAACGAAGTATCTGCAACATTCGAGGTAGCTGATCCTGCTGAGTCCGTTCCAGGGGAGCAGACAGATCCGCTCTTCGTAATCAATTCGTCCGAACCTGGTATGCCCTTCGGCACATTCTGGTTCTGACATCACAAACAAACCCTGCGTGGGAGTAATCCTCCTCGCGGGGTTACTCCTTTTTGCGGTGGCGAGAAAGGAGATAAACGATGAGCAATCAATCCCTGGTCGGCACTCTGCCGATCTACGCACAGCACCTGGCCGAGTTAACTGGGGTCACAGTGCATGTTGAGGGCGTCCAGGCTAAGACAGATGGAAAAAATGTATTCGTCCCATTCACTGACGACGATCTGCCGCTGTCCTTCGGGTACATCGCACACGAATGCTCCCATGTCCGCAACACTGACATGGGCTGCTTTCGCGACTCATGCTCGACACCCTTCCGCAAGAATCTGCTGAACATTCTTGAGGACATACGCATTGAACGATTGAGCATGGATCAGTACCCAGGTACTGAGCCGGATATTCGCTACCTGAATCGAAAGGTTCTGCTTGAGCCGTTTCGGCCTGAGCAGGTGGATGAATGCCCGGCGCTTCATGTGATTCACAACGGAATTCTCTACGGCGGTTACTGGCTACTCCAGGAACCGCAGCTTGAGGTTCCAGCAAAAGCCTACCTGGCCCGTATGGAGACCCTTCTTGGTAATGACCTTACGGATAAGATTCTTACCCTGGTGAAGAACACCCTGGCGTGCGAGAGCACAACAGATGTTCTCGGTCTGGTGGACGCGATTATCGACCTGCTGCCTTCGCAAGAGGATGAGCAGGGAGATGAGCAACTGCAGCCCGAGCAAGGTGCTGAGGGTGCTCCTCAGGACTCGCAACAGTCGGGTGGAGGCGATCAGCATCAGGAGCCTAAGCAAGCTGGTGCGGGTTCAGATGATCAAGGCAAAGAGGAGGGGCAACCCGAATCCAAGCAGGAAACATCTGATGGAGGCCAGTCCGGCTCCAAGCCCCAAGACCAATCCCAACCAAGTAGCGGCAGCGATGCCGGTGTAACCTCGCATTCCAGCAATGGCAGCGGCAAACCTTCCCCAGAAGCCAGCAACCTGCGCGAGCAGGCCAAGGATGCAACTGAAGCCGACCTGAAAGGGTTGATCTCGGAAGTAGGCGACAAGGCGGGCGAGTTGCTAGGCCGTAATGCAGTGCGCGACGGTAATCCGGTCCGACCATTCTCTCTGGATGGGAGGGGGAGGAACCGATCCGATGAAGCGAGCGTCCGCCGTGTGCAATTGGGCATCGAGCAATCGGCAGGTTTGCGACAGTGCCTCAATGGGCTGTTACAGGCGCATGTCGATTGCCGTGTTCGGCTGAAGCGGCAGGGCAAGCGGATCGACACTGGCCGTATCGCCATGATGAAAGGCGGCGAAACGCGGGTGTTTAGAAGCAAGTCTCGAGCAGAGCGTCAATCTGCATCTATCCAGATTCTTCTCGACAAGTCGGGGAGTATGAAATCTGCGATGGATCAGGCCGAAGCCGCAGTCTATGCGGTCCTAAGCGCGCTGGAAGGGCTTCCGCTGGTGACAACCGGCGCGATGTCATTTCCCAACAAGACGAACGATGGCGTTGAGCGCTGCGCATTGATCAAGAGCCCGAAAGAGCGATTGATCAGGGCGGTAAGCGAAGGTGGCTTTGGTGCGAGGTCGGAGGGCCTTACGCCTCTTGCGCAAGCACTGTGGCCGGCTGCTGTTGAAGTTCTTCGTGCGAAGGGCGAGAAGAAGATTCTTTTCGTCATAACGGATGGGGAACCGAACGCAGGCACTACTCATGCAGCTAAAGAGTTTATTCAGCGGTGTGAGGTCAGCGGCATCGAAGTCATTGGACTTGGTTTCGGAAATGCCAAGGAGCACATCCTGAAAGCATTGTTCAGCCAATACCGTGCTGTTGGGGAGGTTGCGAATCTCAAGAACTCGCTCTTTGAGCTTGTCCGCGAAGCATTAGCCGCCTAACAAATAACTATTCAACCCACTAGGGGCATTCCCTAGTGGGAGGCCTCTGTCGGTTTGAGGAGGTCTGAAATGGAAAATACTGCGACTGCGTTGCCCCTGCTGGATCTGTTTGGGGAACAAGTAATTATTCAGCGCCGTTCTTTTGAGCGGAAACCACGGAGAAAGGCAAGCCTCGCGCGAGTCGTTCAATTTGGATTTCTCGACATTTTGGAGATGTCTGACGCTGAGCTGGAAGCCCTGCAGGCACGAGATGAAATCACTGAAGATTACGTTGATTGGATGCGGGAGTACCTGCTGAAAATCACTCTGAGGCAGATCATCCATCCTCAGGTCAGTGAGCAGAATTGGCGCGAAGCGATGGACTGGGTACTTTCTGACGAAGTTCATCCCTTCAGCTTCCGAGTATGTTGTGAAGCAATGATGTGCGACTTCGAAGATGTGCGCGCTACAACATTGAAAATCGCAGTCAAAGAACTGTTTAAGTAAATAGAAGCCCGATGGGGGGAAAGCCCCTTTCGGGCTTTCTCCCTTTCTGCGTTTCGTTGAAAAGGACAATCAGATGGATGCTTATAAGGATGCCCAGGCCGGCGAAGCCAAGACATTCAGGAGCGAAGCGCGTACGCCTTAGTGCACGCTGAAGAGCTAGCCAACGCAATCTGCAAATTACCCTACCGGGGAACCCCGGCGGGGTTCTCCATGAAAATGGATATCGGGAATGCAAAGGTTTGTTGAAGAAAAAATGGCAAATGTCGCGCCTGTTCCATGCGACTTCATGCTTGGCGATACCGTAACGGTGATAAATGGGTACGGACTCGAAATCCAGGGGAAGACAATCCTTGGATTCGTTCGTGAGATCGATGAGTTTCGGCCCGGGGCAATCATATTCCTGGACTGGGATTGCTACTGGTTTTCAGTAGCACCGGAAAAGCTGAAGCTCGAAAGCCGAATCCGGCGCTCTAAATAAACCACCCATGGGGGAGAAATCCCCCAAGGGGCTTCTCCCTGTCGTATATATGGAGAAGTCGATGAACGCGATCCTTGAAGCTGCTCGTTTGCAAGGTCAGGCCTCGGTAGACCGTAAGGCTTGGGTTACAAAAGGCGACACAAAGGTTCACCTGTGGGAGCTGTCAACAGGAGGAGTCATATACCTGAAGCACTCGCGGAGACATGGTTTTTTTCCGCCGATAAAGCTGGAAGAACCAATGGAGATGGTTGTTGATCGTTTCCGTAATAAACGTGGTCATAAGGTGTTCTCACCGAGTGGGCTTTAAGTGTAAAAGGGGGGCCTTAGGGTCCCCTTTTTTTGTTCTATGTCTTGTTAAAGATTATCGGTTTGGTATCATCGCAGGCACAAAGCTGGCCTAGGGTCGAGCTTTCAAGAACCCCTTCAGTACAGATCCCTCTGTGCTTTGAACTTAGCGCCATGCATGAGCATGTCCGCCAAGGCCTGAGTCGTGTATGCGTTCAGGCAGTGTTCTCATCATTTATAGGGTGAGGCACAAAAAGCAGAGCCACGCTTTCAAACCGGCTAAAAAAATAGCACTTAATTTATCGATATCCAACTTTCTGGATTTTGGTTTTATTTGTGAATAAAAATCCGCGGCGGGGAGGTTTCTTCCCGTCAGGGTAGTGCTCCGTCTGCATATCTTGCTAACGGAAATGCCTATGAAACTATCATCGTTCTTTTCGCAATTGTTGTTGGTGGAATTCAACTTTTCTTTAAGGCAATAGATGCCGGCGTTGGAATTGCTTAGCAATTTAATGCCGAAGAAATAATCTAGGCACGTCGCGTGCTTTGATTCAATAAGACACGGAGCTCATGAGCTTCTGGTTTTATTTAAGTCTTTGTCTCGAAGGAGGTCTTTGCGATGTTTCATGTAAACGCAATTGACGCTGTTCGCAGTGCATCATCGTTGGCAGAAGAGTCGAAATTAACGTATGCGATTTATTCGCAAGAAAACGGCTTTATTGTTGTTCCTCTAGTTCAACCGAATGGCTTGGAGTTAGAGATAATTAAACCCTGACGGGGAATCCCGTTGGGGCTCCTCGTCTTTTTGAGGAGAAAAAAATATGTTCAAGAAAATACTTTTTGACTGGATCAAGGCTTCACTTATGGGCGTGGGCTGCAGCTTACTGGCTGCTGCTTTTGTCTCCATCGTTACACCAGGGACGCATCCGCTTGTCGTATCGTTCTGTCTGGTGCTTGGTGTGGTAATGATGATCGCCGATTTGGTGGTATCCTTGGTAACAGCGTTAAGAAATCCGAAAGGAGAATGAAATGGACTCGATGCAGATGCTTGTTTACGCAATCGTAGGGGTTGTCAGCGTTTTGGCTCTAGCCGGTGTGATTGGTTATGTGGTCGCTGATCGTCTCGACAAGAAACACGGCACGAACATCAAGGCCCACTGAGTCTTCCCGCATGGGTAGACCCAGTGAACGGATTAAAGTCTAGCTTCGGCTAGACTGCTGCGTGGTCACCCTCCGTGGGTGATCCACCAGAGTCCTTCCGTGTGAAGGGCTCCGGGGATCACCCACACCTGGAGAGTTGAACATGACCGCAGCAAACGCACTATTTTGCCAAAAACTTCAAGAACTGATGGTCGAGTCTGGACGGGTGTTCAAAGTCCCCGAGCAGATCGCCAGAACGGTTTCATCCTCCGATCCTGATACCCGGTTCGTAAAATCATGGGCGGTTATTCACCACCTGATTCCGAGTGATGGCCAGGTCTTAGTAGCACCTGAGGCATGATCAAAAATATAGCGAGCCCCGGCCGGTGACCCACCAGTCGGGGCTTTGCTTTTTCAGGCGATTTTGTTGCTTGAAACCGACCCATCACTTTCAGACCTTCACATAGCATCGAAGCATCCCCATTTTTGGACATGCGATCGATGCGACAACCATTGAAAACAACACTGAGACGAATGGTCAACGTGACTGTTATAGGGTTGTACCTTAACAGTATGACGTTCACGGCCTGGGCTGACGCAGTGACGGCTGGGTCTTCAGCAGGGCAGTCAGTAGGCCAACAAGTACTCCAGGCTTTTGATGGTGGCGACGCCTCCGTTACTCTTCAGGATCTGTTCCCTGATCTTGGAGATACAGCATCACTGGAAAAGGTTTACGGGGACGATGTAAAGACCATTGATATGGGGATCCAGGCGAATACTCGTCTTAAATCCGAGAGCTCGGCCGAAGGCGATGCTTATAGAACGTTAATCGACAGCGGTAACCGACTTTCTGTGGACCTCTCGAAAGACCCTATGCTTAACCAGGCAGATAAAGTTAGATCCCCTGAGTTTATGGACGGCTTCAAGCAAAACTTCTCAGATTGTAAAAGAACAGATGTTTTTGAAACGGTAACCAAAAACGCCCATGTTGCAAATTACAAAACCTGCGAGCGCGTGGTTGATCAAGGCGGTAGCGTCGAATTCACACATGATTATAAAGTGGGCGTTGTCGAATATGTATCTGGACAGCCTAACTTTCAATCCTGTGGTGTAGGATGTTTATATATCTGGGTAGGAACCGTAGGTGATAACTACTGGAGTGGGCAATGCAAGATCTTTGAGGAGTACACCAGGTTTAGGGTGCTCGCAAAGGATTCAATTATTTCAGCAACAGTAGATAATGCGGTTTTCGACGACTACTTTGAAGTTGTGTTTGACGATAAAGTGCTATGGTCTCATACACCAGGAGTGTTTCCGCCCGAAACGGCAGGAGGCTGTGAGCGTAGCACTAACTGGAATGTATCTCCTGGCGCAGACATAACAGACAAGTTTACAGAAAGTAATGATGTGATTACGTTCAAAACCAGGACGTCCGTTACTGGTCGCGGTGAAGGGTATGCAAGAATCAAAATAATATATGATCCGGCTAAAGCGTTCGTTGATAACGGTTGGGGGCCGAAAGAACGTCTGCCTATGTTCAACATGATAGATGATGGGTTTTGTAAAGACTCTCAAATATCCTGCACTTCCATGCCAGATGTAGACGCTAATGGCTGTATTGAGAAGAACGGTGCTCGCGTTTGCGGTTCAGATATGACCTCTTCGCCGCACTCAAGTATTGATCCTCTGTGTGAAAAGGCCACAGTGAGTGCCGAGTGCTCATTTTACAAAGGTCCGATGGAGTGCTATAGGGATGCTAATGGAAATGAACAGTGCCCTACGAATGGCGCAGAAAGTTGCGGCGTGAATCATGATATTAAAATAGCCTCACAAGCTTTGGTAGGGCGTTTTGCTGCCAACGGCAGAGACATAGCAACTGCTGAACTTGATTTTGTTGCTGGTACATGGAAAACGATTTCACCCTCAGACGGAACACTTTTCAATGGGAGTGTATCCAAAGCTGATTATAAGGAATATTGCACAGATAAGGTTAGTCAGATTGACTCAATGGGAATAGGTCTATGGCCAGAGCATGGGCTCGGAGGCATACTCGATACTTCGATCAATCAAAGAATAATACAGGCACCAACCTGTGAAAATGGGTTAAAAGCAATAATACAAATACAGGACACCAAATCTGATGGCGATTTGGAGTTTGTGCTCTCCGGAGAGGTTCGTTTTAGAATGTCTAAAATCGAATCTGATGTCTGGACACCTCAAAGCTGTGTTAATCAGGGTAAAGCAGTTCTAAATGGCGAGTGTACATCGGGCTCGATTAAAGTGACTAAGGGGGTCGAAAGTGAAGGCGAATGCGGAACCATAGCAGGAGTCCATATTTGCCCAGGCTCGCCCCTTTATGATCAGATCAAAGCCAGTCCTCTAGGTACCTCACGCTTAGCCGAGCAAGTTAGAGTTACTGGGTGTGGAACTACATCTTCGAGAACCAACACCTGTACCAAGTATGAAGAAGATCCGAGTTGTGGGTTTATTTCACAGGGATGTATAGAAGGCACTAAAGGTGAAAGCGGTAGTTGTTATGCCTTTGAGGAGATTTGGGACTGCGGTTATGACACGAGTTATGAAACGATTGTTAATACAGGCTCCCAAATTGACTGTCCTGGTGGGGCACGCTGTATGGGTAGCGAATGTTTTGACACCTCGAATACGAAGAGCGGTGACTTCGCCTATGCCGTTGCCATGCTTCAGGTCGCTCAATTCGCAGAGCACGACCTCGATTGTGGGGGTGACGGTACCGACATCAACGAGGCTAATGAGTGCAAGATTTTCAAAGGCGATGCAATGGAGTGCAAGAAGGCACTTGGTGGTTATGTCGACTGCTGCGAAGCTCCCGAAAGCGTTAGCATTTTCGACTATGTAAACCTGACGATGAATACTCTCAAGATGACTAGTTCGCTTGAGGCACTCAACAGAACAGGTAGTTTGTTCTCTCCTGGCTACTGGGCCGCCGGCAGTAACGCAGTAATGGCCGCCGGTACTTCTGTAGTGAAGGGCCAGTGGGGGACAGTCGTAGATGCTGCGACAGGCGCTTTCGAGAAGACTCTCAGCGGCACCTTAGAGCAAACAGCTTTGAGTAAGTTGCAAACCTGGCTCATGCAGAAGGCTTACGATGCAATGGTAGAAATGGGCGCAGGAGCCGCGGCTGACGCTGTGTTTGCTACCGGTGCTGATGGTGCGGTTACCGGCCTTGGGGCTAATGCTGCGATGGTGCTGAATATTATCGGCTGGGTGTACATGGTTTATGTGATTGTCGATCTGTTAATCAACATCATATGGGAATGCGAAGAGAAGGAGTTCGAGCTGGGCGCTAAAAAGGAAACCCGCCAATGCCACTTCGTCGGAAGCTACTGTGCCTCTAAGGTATTGGGCTCTTGTGTTGAAAAAAGGGAGGCATATTGCTGCTTTGGATCGGTGGTTGCGAGAATCATCCAGGAGTCCGCTCGTGAGCAGTTGGGGCTCGGTTGGGGTGAGACCAAGACACCTTCCTGCGAAGGGATTACGCCAACTCAGATGGCGAAGATGGATTGGACTCGTGTCGACCTTTCAGAGTGGATCGGGATGTTAAATTTGGCAGGAAGACTGCCGACTGCTTCTACGGTCTCACTTGAGGACGTAACTGGCGGCGGTAGCGGCCTTGGTGGTCTATCTGAAGGGACCAAACGGCTTAACACCCTGGATCGGAACCTCGAAAGACTGAATGGGTTCGATGTAGACGGAGTTAAAAAACAGTATGAAAAAGATCTGAAGTAACTCTAAGGCATAGAAAAGCCCCGCATAGCGGGGCTTTGTTTTTCATGTGTCAGCTACTTACCGATGAAGTACTTCGCCTCCCCCTGATTGAAAATAGCAGCTGGAATTGAGTTGTTCCGTAGCTTTTGGCCTGGATGGTAGATGTAGATCCAAGCGGGTAAGTTGCGCGAAGCGAGAAGCATGGCATCTGACACCGTCATCCCATTTTTTGAGGCGTCCAGGACGAACTGATTGTCGCGGATGAAGATGGGTCCGTATGCTGCGGCCGACTTCAGAAACTCGGGTGCTGGGGATGGTGCGTCGGTAAATGGGATGGGCCTCTCAGCGTAGCTATCAGCCAAAGAGGCATAAGCCCGGGAATGACCATCGGGATATTTACCGACATGCATTGGCAGCTTGGACATGCCCTTCACGAACACCCTGTTACGAGCTTCCTCTACTTTCGCCAGTGCGAGAGCCGATGCTTCCGCTGGGCTGGACGCTTGATCAGCAGGAACCCAGGCGACAACCTGTGTTGCATGCGAAGGGTCGCTAGATCCGCCAAGGATCATAAGACCGAGACTTGCGCTCGCAGCAGCACCTCCACTAAACCCGCTGGGAGGTGCCGCCAGACTCACACCAGCAACAGCAGCATCAGCACCTGCTGCCGCAGTGTTGCCAGGTGCAGTGCTAGCAAACGACTCAGCCTTTTCACGCGGCACGTCACGCTGGCCAGAAATCTTCATGGCAGTCAAAACGTGCATCGCATCAGACCATTTTTCCTTAGGTACTGTCTGCGGATCGGGCAGTTGCACGGATTTAACCTTCTGCGGAGAAGAGCACCCGACCAAGAGGGCGATACCCACAGCTAGGAACCCAGTACGGATCGATATGTTGCTGTTCTTCATTGTGAAACTCCCTTTTTCGATAGCCATAGATTACCGTTTTCGGCGGTGATCCCAAGTGAAGTCAAGCGGCTTAATGTGCTATCAGGGCATCTTTCCGTTCTGGATGCGCTGGTAGATCTCTTCGCGGTAGATCTTCACCTCTTTCGGCGCATCAAACGCCAACCTGACTGTACCGTTCGCAGCCTTAGTGACGATCACCTGTATGTTGTCACTGAGCCGAATAGACTCCCCAACCTTTCGCTCAATGTGCAGCATCACTGGCTCCTCCGGCTTCAGCCGTATTCTGGCTGGCCTCGTACTTATCCAGGATCTTCAGCAGCGATTCCGCCGCCTTTGAGTCAAGCCGCAACTCATGCTGTGCATCGCCTCCGTACTTGAGCTGATGTCGCAAGCTTCCTGTAAGGCCGCTCAGTGCGCTGAACGCGCTCATTGCCTCCTTAGGCGTTACCTTGAACTTACCAAGCGCTTTGTTGGCGTCTGAGCCCGTTGGGCGGGCGCGGCCTGAGGCCTTCGCACCTTCGATCATCCCCAGCAGCTTGGGATATGCGTTCTGCCCAGTTCCTCGCAGTTCCGCCAGAACATCGATAACGGGTGATGCTTTAATTAAATCCTCTCGGACGAGTTGTTTGACATTCTCTTCTGCGTTGGCGAGCAGCAACAGTCGCTCAACATGAGTGATGCTCCTGTTCATGCGATCGGCGATCTGTGCTGGGCTCCAGTTTTGCCCGGCCAGGCGTTTGTAGCCTTCTCCTCGTTCCAGCGGCAGCAGCTCTTTTCCTTCGCTGGTCTTGATCATCATCACAACAGCGTCGGACTGATTTCCTTTGAACTCGTTGACCATCAGGCCAGGAAGGTTTGCACCGCGCCCATCAGCAATGAGAGCGCCAGTTAGGCGATGGTGACCTTCGCGAATAACCAGGCGTGGGTTGCCGTCGATGATCTTCAATTCGGCGACTACCGGGGGCACATAGAGGCCCAGCTCATAAGACTTTGCGAAGCCTTCGGCATGGTTAGGATCTATGGGCCTCAGATTGAAGCCTTCTTCGATAGCAAACCAGTCAAGCGGTGCGATATAGATATTGTTGCGGATCATCTGTTCGTCGCGAGGAACACCAATTTTCTTCAGGTACTCGTCCAGTTGGCGAAACGATGCAATGCGGGGTAAATCGGTCATGGCGTATCTCCCTGATACGTTTGTTGAGGTCAATTCAGTACATCACTGCTGTCGAATATCCCAAGCACAAGAAAAACCCCGCCGGAGCGGGGTTGCAGTCGTCGACTTCTAGGTGAAGCCGGAAAGTGGCCAAGCCGTTCCTCAAATACCAGCCGGCTATGACCGAGAACACCAGCCCTGCGCTCAGGTCAGCGGCGATAAAGACCTCTTCATTTGCAAAGAGGGTGTATCTATTGGCTGAAATGGGATCGAAAACCTCTTCCCAGCTATTAGCCCTGCGTATTACGTGGCAAAGGTAGGCTCGAGCGTGTAGCTGCTGAGTCATGGCGTAACAATCGCACGAAGGCGAACGAATGCCGTCGGCAGCAAGCCGGCAGGCCCTTTTATTCAGACTTTTGAGCACCGATCTCCTGAACCGTGGCCGCAGAAGGGGGATCCAACTTTTCCTGGTTGGGAGTCTCGTCGCGCATTTTTACCAGTTGCTGCATGGTTTGTAGGAGCACCTGTGTGCTTTGAGCACCTTTCACTAGCAGTTTGTTACCTGTCAGGTTGTCGACGACGACAGTGGCTGGCGTGCCGGTCACACCCATATTCGTGCCTTTTTTCACCTGGTTGTCGATCAAGACCTGGTACTTGCCGCTTTCCATGCACTGACGGTAGGCATCCAGGGGAGCACCAACTTCCTGCGCAAGACGTTCTACGTCCTCGACACCTTGACCATTCAGTTGGGTGCGAGCGAACCACTCGCCAGTGAAGGCCCAGAACGCTTTATTGCCGGCAAGCTCTGCTACACACTCAGACGCATGAGCTGCCACTTCGGCTGCTGGGTTGTGGAACGCTAGGGGGTAATGCTGCCATTCCCAGTTAATACGCCCTTCGGACTTGTCAGCCATTTGCTTTGGCGTGTCATGGAAACGCTTGCAGTAAGGGCATTCCAAGTCACTGAACTCAACCAGAGTGAACTGGGCGTCCTTGTTGCCGTAGATGTGGCGACCTTCAATAGACGTGTCAGATGCGCCGCTCCATTTGGAAAGGATTTTTGCCTTTGCAGCGTTGATCTTCTCGATCTCACGATTCTTGAGGGTTTTGTCTACTGCCCCTGGTAACTGCTCCTCAAGGGCATTCTTCACAGCCATGTCGGTGTAGCTTTGACTCATGAGGGAAGACACTCCGATAGCAACGGCAGAGGTCACGAGGGAAACGCCAATGGCGGTAGCGAGAGTGGGATTGAATTTAGACATGAAAGATCACTTGTAGGAGGGGGAAAGAGACTGTTTCAGGTGAAGTGGGACATCCTTTGGGGTGCCCTCAACGAGAATCACCCACTCCTCGTAGCTCAACCGTTGCGCACCTTTGCAGAGCTTGTTCCGGACGGTTATGTACTCGTCAACTGAACCGGCCGCGTTAGCCAAGGTAACGATGCGCTCGCTTGCCGCGGGTTGGCCCAGAGCGAAGGTCTGCGCCACATTCGTAGAGTCCGCACAGTTGGCCTGGTACACGGAGGAGGGGACAGAAACGCTATCGTTCGTTGTGAAACGTGCTTGCAGTTCTGGGTGAAGTTTCCCTGCAGTGATCTCGAGAACGTCGAGGCTGCCAAGAACTGGTTGATAGGCAGGCTTTCGCAGCGCTGCACCGCCTCGGCCGGTATGCCCCCAGCTAGTGTGGTATTCGCGCATGTCAGGTTCGTAGCTTGATACTTCGAACGCTGTTCCCAAGGCAGGGGGTTCTGGCTTGTTGGCACAACCCGCTGTGATCGCCAAGCCAATGGCCAGGCCTAGCGGCAGGAGAGATTTAAGGTGGTGCATGGTTGATCCTCAGAGGCTGGTAAGTACCATTTTCCTCCGTACAGAAAAGGGGATGGCCCGTTTTCAGGACGAAAAAGCGACTGAAAAAACGTCGACACAAATCCCGCTTGCCATTGGATTCTGCTTGTTGCAGACTTTCTATTACGTCGAGTACATCGGCGTCATAAATCCCGACTGCATGCCTTGCAGTCCATCCAGGCCCAGCGCCTCATGGTTGAATCTCAGCCATCATGAATTCCCAGATTAAGTCAGCCCACATGTGTGGATTGATTTAGTCATGCGCTTCGTCGCATGGTCGGCTTGTTGGCCGTCTCAAAAGTACAACCAAAAAAACCATGAAAAAACAAACCCCAACGGGGCAGCTATTGCCTCCGTCTGGGGTAATGCCGCCCCGTAGTTCTATCTAAATGGAGAAATACTATGGCTCGCGGCGTAAATAAAGTGATCTTGGTTGGTACCTGTGGCCAAGATCCAGAAACTCGCTACTTACCTAACGGTAATGCAGTGACCAATCTCAGCCTTGCAACAAGTGAACAGTGGACTGACAAACAGACAGGACAGAAAGTCGAAAAGACCGAATGGCACCGTGTTTCTTTGTTTGGAAAAGTCGCTGAAATCGCTGGTGAGTATCTGCGTAAAGGAGCGCAGGTATACATCGAAGGTAAGCTTCAAACACGAGAGTGGGAAAAAGACGGTATTAAGCGGTATACCACCGAAATTATCGTCGACATGCAGGGCAAGATGCAGCTCCTGGGTGGTAAACCAGATCGGAGCGATTCTCAAGGTCAACCCCAACAGAGTCGCCCTCAACAACGTCCTAGCCAGCAACAGCGTGAACCGGCTCCTCAGCAAGGTGCAGGGTTCGATAGCTTCGACGACGACATCCCTTTTGCCCCTATTAGCCGTTTGCTACTAAACATCATCTAATTAGGCAAAAGCCAGTCAAGAACTAACGCACCTACGGGTGCGTTTTCTTTATAGAAAGGAAAATGATATGAGCGATAACTTCCAAAACGCAGTTGCAATCATTGCGAAGCAAGCAGAAAAGTTTATCAAGCTCGTGGAGTCGTCGAAGACTGACGTTATGTTCAAAAATGAGCTGCTTTATGCATCGCAAGCCATGATGAACAACGACTATCTATGCAAATGTGCGACGTCTAACCCACTAAGCCTTAGAAATGCGTTTAGCCAGGTTGCGGCATACGGACTGACCCTCAATCAATCTCGACAGCTTGCTTACTTGGTGCCCCGAGATGGGCAGGTGGTATTGGATGTGTCCTGGAGGGGCATGGTCAAAGTCGCCGTGAACGACGCTGCAATCCGTGATTGCATCGTTGAATTGGTCTACTCGAAAGACAAATTCGAGTACAGAGGTAAGCGGCAAAGCCCTATTCATACGTTCAATCCCTTCGACAAGAAGGCTGATCGTGGAGAGTTTGTAGGTTGCTACGTCGAAGCTTCTCTGCCTGATGGGCGAGTGCACGTTGAAGCGGTTACCGCTGATGAAATCTGTGCCGCACGTGATGCTTCCGAGCTGTGGAAACGGAAGAAGAAAGGCCCCTGGGTCGACTTCGAAGATTCCATGCGCAAGAAGTCTGCTATCAAGATCGCAAGAAAATACTGGCCTCAAACCGGCTCAAAGCTGGACGGAGTGATTCAGTACCTCAATACAGACGCTGGCGAAGGATTTTCTACCAACGATGTGCCAGTCGAAGTTGTTGAGCGATTTATGGGCTCTGCTGAAGTGGTGGAACCTGAGCCGTTGCCGACCTCTAACCAGGCAGATCAACACTTAGAACCCACATTGCAGCCGGAACAGACCGCTAAACCTGGGGTTGCAGAACCTGCTCAAGCAGATGATGTGATTGAAGGTGAAGTTGTCCGTGACGGAAGTCAGGTGCCGCCGCCAGCAGATCTATCCGACAAGGTGATCAAGAAGGTTGCGGAGGTCGTTCGGCGAGCTCGTGACGCCAAAAGTTGGGAGCCCGCACTCGAGTACGTTTCGACGTGGCCTGTAGAAGCTCGGAATTACGCAGTAACCCAACTGAAATCTGCGCAGTACGCTGCTCATTCACAAGGTGATTGACGCTAAAACCTCTATGAGGGGCCTTGTTGCAAAGGGCGTCTCGAACTGACCACAACCCTGCGGGGCTTTCCCGTTAAGGGGCTCCGTGTTCAGAAAGGAACCAACAAGATGGCTGACTTGATCGTCTTCATCCTGACCCTATTGCTGCCGTAAAGCGTAGGACAAAACAACTCCCTGACGGGGCACATCCCGCCAGGTGATTGCCCTTCGTCGCTCCCTATAAGGAAATTAAGTGATGAAAAAAGTGATCGTAATTGTAGGGGCCGCTGCTGTACTAGCGGCTCTGTTTCTCGTCGGAGTGGATCTGAATAATGAATTCAGTGATGCATCTGCCGAGGAAATAAAATCTGTTAGCGCCGAGTCACATTGCTCTCGACAACTGCTACTTCAGGCAAATCGAGAGGCTCGAATAATTCGAGTTCGCGACCTCGATAAGGCCAGGGCTCTTTGCGCTAGGATCGACCAACAAGCTAACGGCTTCTAACGAGAGCAGTTGTTCTGGGAAACCAAGACACATTGCTAAGTAGAAATCTGTATTCGTTTCACCCTGAGGGGGCATCCCCTCTCAGGGACGGTGCCTCTTTTTCAGGGTTAAAAATCTGAGAAGGAGATACACCATGCGGACTTACATCCTATCGATGGTCGTTCTGGGCACAAAGCAGAAGACGACCTTCCGTTGCGAAGCAAGCACTTTCGGTGAAGCGATCGACAAAGCAGAGAAAGCTCATCCGGGTTTTTTTGCCGTTCTGAACAACTCCCCTGCAGGAGAGCAGAACAATGCGACCGTCAACCGTTAAGAGCCTTAAGGACTCCCTTGCTAATTGGGGGGAGAACAAAGAAGAGGGTGGTGCGTTCGCCGAATACGCGGATGAAATGATCGAGCAATTTCAGGTGAAGCTCATTCTTCTGGAATACCTGCTCTGTCAGTTTTTTATACATGGAATTGGCTTAACGCTGAAGCACCGGAGCCGGGAAGCCTGGGGTGTTCTGGTCCCTGACGCATCAGAGCAAGGGCGCTTCAGGTGGCAGGCGTTTCAGAGTGATGGCTTCACTGGCCATTGCACACACGACACGCCAGAGCTTTGCATAGGCGACATGCTTGACGATGGTTATGCGCTTCTCGATATGGGGGCGCTTGATCGAGTGTCTGGCACCGCTGAATGGAAGCGTGGCATGGAGATCGTTGCAGTGATTCAGGCTTGCAATGCAGGTCAGTTGAGCTTCGAGGATGCCATGCGAAAGCGAACAGAAATCTACTCCCGCTATGCGAAGGCTGCGTAGGCGTGAGGGTCACGGGAGCACCAGTGAAAAAACATCCCCTGAGGGCGAAAGCCCTCCGGGGGTTCGCCTTTTCGGGGGTACCACTTTGGTTTTCGAACAAGAGTGGTGAACTTGAGAAAAGGAGAAATTAGATGAAGACCTTTGAATCCAGCTTCATGCCGGTGCTCTATGGGGGTGTCAACAATGCACATCGTTGACATCGCACAGCGGACGCCTGAGTGGCATATATGGCGAAGGGAAGGGATCAGTGCAACCAGTTGCGCGGTCATCATGGGTGAGAACCCAGATAAAACGCCCCTGGAGTTGTGGAAAGAACTGGTCGGAATTGTCGAGCCAGCTGACTTGTCGGTAATCCCGCAGGTTAGGAGGGGAGTCAAATTCGAACCGATGGCACTACAAGCCTTTGAGGATAAGTACGGCAAAATTGCTTTGCCGTTCTGTGCAGAGTCGACCGCATACCCGTTTATTCGGGCGTCGTTCGATGGGGTTCTGGATGATAAGTCACCGGTAGAGATCAAAAATCTTTCTGAGACCAACCATCTGGAGGTACTGCAGCTTAGGGAGCACAGCACGCCATTCAAGCTCTACCGCTGGCAAGTGCTGCATCAGATGATCGTCAGTGGTGCGCGGCGCGGTTACCTGTGGTTTTGGTCGCCGAAGCATGAGCCTTGCTGTCTGATCGTCGACTGGGATGACCTCCTGGTGAGACGAATCATTCAGGCAGAAGAGCTCTTCTGGGGGCTAGTGATGCGCGGGGTGCCGCCGGAGGCTAATCCAATGCGGGACCTTATTCCGCTGGATAGGCTGAACCTGGCTGTTTGGCGTCCGTTAGCAAGTGCCAGAAGGGCGAAGGAGAGCAAAATAGCTGAGCTGAAAGCCCAGTTGAAAGTGCTCACCAAGGAAGCAAAAGACCTTGAAGCCGAGATCTTTCCGTTGCTTGGAGAGTTCCGGAGGGCCGATGCTCTTGGTGTGAAAGTCACGAGTTATGAAGTGGCTGGCACTGTGGATTGGAAAGGTGTGGCGCATGAGCTAAAGGGGGTTATTCCACTTGATGTGATTGCTAGACACCAGACCGGTTCGTCAATGGCCACGAGGTTCTCTGTGGATGCCTCATACGATGAAAGTCAGGCTAAACCTGAGCCGTTGCCTCGCATACGGCAAAAGGTGGAAGCCATATCTGAGGCGGTCGAAGAACCGTCACAATTTTTTGGGACCTTCTGGTTCTAACATCTCAGCCCGGCACTTGCCGGGCTTTTTTTCGACCATAAAACGGCCTGAAATCGAAACTCAAGCCTGTATCCCTCACGCATCATTCTCAGCACACAATATGGCCGAGAAGCGTATGCCTCCTTTTTCATTCTTGAAACGCCTGTGGCCACGTAGCGAGCGGTCTCTGATGGACAGCTTCGCGCATCCGGCCGAGCAGATGATTACTCCTGAAATCAAGCGTTATCTTGAAAACCATAACTGGCGAAATCTTCGGTACCCACCTTACCAAGAGGGCTATCCGGGTGGGGTTCCCGGCCAGTGGTTCATGCGTAATTATCAGCACGAGTTGTACGACCGGATTATTCATTCAGTCGGTATGCCTGATAACGAGCTCAAACTCTACGTTGAGCCGATCCTGGTAAATTTCGCCGAGTTGGCGCACATGCTGCCGGCGTCGGAGAACCACCATCATTCCGGCCCAGGTGGATTGCTCCGGCATAGTCTTGAGGTCGCCTCGCTCACCCTGGACGGGTGCCTCACGACCGCCTTCGATACTAATGAGACCCCAGCACGCCGAAGTATGCGTTTGCGCCGGTGGTACGTCGCGGGAATTGCGGCGGGGTTGCTCCACGACGCAGGGAAACCGCTCACGGACATTCGAGCTACTGATTTTGAGGGCAACAACCAGTGGATCTATGCGCAAGAGACACTCCATGACTGGTCAGCACGCCACAAGCTGGCCCGCTATTTCCTTCACTGGAATTCCAATAGGCATGGCAACCATGTTCAGGTCTCTGTAGCGCAAGCCACACGCATCATTCCCCCGGCTGTACAGGCATGGCTGATTGAAGGTGGCCACGACATCTATGAAGCTCTCCTGAACGCAATTTCCGGTACCGGAAACTCTCCGTTGACCGAGTTGGTTAAATGGGCCGACTCAGCATCCACCAAGCGTGACCTCAATCGAGGATCAAATAATGGTGGAGGTCACGCAACAGGAGTCCCGGTACCGCGGTTGGTGTCGGATGCAATGCTAAGGTTGTTGAGTCATGGAACCTGGAAGATCAACACTCCTGGTGGCCGTGTATGGGTTGCCACTGATGGTGTCTATATCGCTTGGAACCAAGGTGCGGAAGAGATCGTTAGCATGCTCGTTGCTGATGGGGTCGTGGCCATTCCTCGATCGCCTGACACGCTGATTGGCACTTTAGTAGATCACGGGATAGCAGAAAGGGCCCCCAGTGGCGACCTGCACTGGCTGATTACGCCACACCTATTGCGCAAGAACGGCAAAGGGCCGGCGCTACGCTGCATGAAGCTTTTGAATCCGGATATCTTGTTTCCGACCACACCGATTCCCCCGCCAGTTTCTATAAGCATCGGGAGGGAGGGAAAGCAGAAGGAGGTTATTGCTCCAAACGATACGGCCGGAGCAGCAGCAAATGCGTTGAGCGAGCATCAGGTCGACCTATTTGGTGCTGATCTAACTGGTGATTCAAGCGAGGATACTGACTTTGACTCGGGCTCCTCATCTCCTAAAGAGTCCGTATCGTCCAAGCCAGCACGAAAGAAAAAAGTAGCACAGACTCAAAAAGCTGCGATTCCAGCGACGTCATCGCCTGGAGTGAGCCTGAATCAAGGCCAGACCCCGACCGAAAATGCACTGGTTGATGAGAGTTCAGTTGCTGCAACTGGCGATACAGCCGGCACCACCCCAACCCAACCAGGTGAAGACTTGGATGCGGTTGCTGAGGAGGATCCAACACCTCCTTCCCCCCCTCCCACCCTCGAGGAAATGTTGCTCTTCTTGAGCCCGAACTCAACGGCAATAGACTCTCCACAGGAAGAAAATCTCCCTCCTGTTGAGCTAGGCTTCATCGAGCCATCTAACGATGGTACGCAACCTGGGCTATGCCAAGCGACGCTAGAACTGTTGCCTCGCCAAGAGAAAATCTCTCTAAATTCTATTATGGGACAAGGGAAGCGCACACCCAAAGCCATCCCTCTGGCGGAAGCGCGGCAGCAGAAAAGCGAAGAAGTAGGCACAGCCCTGGAGCCACTGCAGGTTGCTTCAAGCGTGTTCCCCAAAGATCTCCTCTCGAAGCTCACAGCGCACGAATCTTACCTGTTGGAGCAACAACCTGATCTTGCTCAAAAACTCATCAATGCGGCTGAACATCCCGAGAAAGCGGCATTAGCGAGAAACAAGGTGTTCATTCAACTGGGGAAATCTACATTCCTTGCTGAGGACATCCACCCGCTCGTACATGCGGGTTGGCTGTGGCAGGACATCACTGTTGAGGGCCCAGCCCTGACCCGAACCCTACAGTCACGTGAAGGCTTCATGCTCACGGCCGATTACAGCGTCATCTTCTGCAAGCTAGCAGATCTTGACTGGATTATTCCCCACATATCCCGGCTTCGTGATGAATCGCCCCGGGTTTTCTAGACACTCTCAAGGCTCGCTGCGTAACGCTTTTCAAACTCTACCGGTGACAGCTGATTGTTGAAACTGTGGCGTCGTTTTGGGTTGTAAAACATCTCGATGTAATCG